>CAIXZH010000110.1 GCA_903923905.1 uncultured Bacteroidia bacterium | reverse complement strand
CTATCCTAAGGACTGCATTTTTTGTTCTTCCTTTTTTCTTCCATTTATCATATAATTACATTTTACAATATTATGATCATATCATATATCCTGTAAATTTCTGCCTTTTCTTCTGCATCCGACACAGGCAATTGGGGGGCCCCTTTCACACAACAACAAAAATATCATGCGAAATTTTGTTTTTGTATTCAGTGGATCAAATAAATATGGATTCATAAACTGGAAAACCTTTTTTACTGTTTTCGTCTTTTTTACAGTTTTCTGCCTAAATCAAAACATCTGTTTATTGAATATAATGTTCATGTTCTTTGTAACTTCTTTTGTTTAAAACTGAGGTGATAATCTGCACTGCTATCAGCCACGCCATGCACGAGCCAGTCATTGGTTGGAGTAACATCTCAATATGGTAGCCATCCAAAGACTGATGGGGCATTCTGATATAAACACGACCCTGCGCTATATTTTTGTCTCTACGGAGCAAAAGAATCAGGACTTGCCAACGCTTGAAGACGATGATATAAAAGACACCGGTAAAAAGTGCAAGAATTTCCGCAAGGAGAAAGCCCTATTGGAGTATCTTGGACTTAAGGAATAAACACCTGAAAATGAACAAAGAGGGCTCTCTATAGTAGAGTCATCTTTGCTTATTCGATGATTACCTGCGGAACTTAAACGGAGCTACCTCTTCTGTTATTTCAAATGGTTGCTCCTTATTCTCGACATGTACAACCTCAGGGGTAAAACCATCACCAGTCATGCTGGAGGTGCTACATGCGCTCAATCATCAAATCCGCGAAACGTTCAAGAGCATGATCTTCTGCCGGAATATAACCATCGTTCCATCTCTGACTACCTTCTTTCTTGATGAAATATTATCACAACGTTTTGTGGTGTTAAAATGCTGTGAACTAAAATATTTACACTAAAAGTTGGACATAATTTTTTGGTATGGATAATTTTGTTTATCGGAAAATTAGGATAACCAGGAAGAATTGACAGCTGAAATGGGTGAAGCTTATCTTTGAGGAATAACTGGAATTCAACAGCAAACTATTCAAAATAACGCTGCCTATATCAAGAGCTGGATCAGAACATTCAAAGATGATCCCAAGATTTTGGTATTTGCAGCAGCTCAGGCACAGAATGCTATTAATTAACAGAATGCTATTAATTATATGATCAATCAGAAACTTGAACCACTACTGTGGCCGAAATGGTTTTATAAAGAAAGGCGCCTCTCGGTCTTTTTTATTCGTATTAAGATTTTTATTATGCTGCTTTAATAAAAATTATCTAAGCCTACTTTATTCTTGTTAATCCTGGTAAATTTGAATACATATTTCCAAAGCACTTCAAGTTGTTTTTGACCCCAGAAGCGGCTTTGCGCTATTAATGTAAATCATTCGAATCAATTATAATTAAAGGTTCAGATAAATAGAGGTATAAGATGAGTAAAGAGACATCAATTAAGCTTTTTGAGCAAAAGCAAGTCCGTTCGGTCTGGGATTATGAGCAGGAAAAATGGTATTTTTCGATTGTCGATGTGGTAGGGGTACTTTCGGAAAGTGTTGATCCACAAGCATACTGGCGCAAATTGAAACAACGGCTCAGGGAAGAAGGAAATGAAACCGTGACGAATTGTCACGGTTTGAAAATGGTTGCATCCGATGGGAAAATGCGTATGACCGATGTAGCCGATACTGAACAGTTATTCAGACTTATACAAAGTATCCCTTCACCAAAAGCAGAGCCCCTTAAAGTATGGATAGCCAGTGTTGCCCGCGAACGCATTGATGAGATAGAAGATCCGGAAATTGGTATCGACAGATTGATGGAAACCTATTTGCGAAAGGGATACTCCAAAGAATGGATCAATCAGCGGCTTAAAAGTATCGAAATCCGGAAAGAACTGACCGACGAATGGGAAAATCGTGGAGTTCAAAAAGGAAAGGAATTTGCAATTCTCACGGATGATATCACCAGTGCCTGGAGTGGGCTTACAACTAAGCAGTATAAGCAATTCAAAGATCTGAAAAAAGAAAACCTTCGTGACCATATGACCAATCTTGAATTGGTGCTTAATATGCTGGCTGAAGCCACAACTACCGAAATCTCGAAGGAAAAGAAACCAAAAACATTTCCCCAAAACAGAAAGATAGCCAAACAGGGTGGAACTATTGCCGGTAATACCCGAAAGGAAATTGAGGCAAAAACCGGTAAAAAAATTGTATCAAAAATTAATGCAAAAGGATTAGATAAAAACCCCGAAAACAAAGAACTAACCTGATATTGCCCTGCAGAAATTAAATGTTATTGGTGATTTTAATTTTTAATTCTTACAGCTTTTTTTCATCTGTTCAATCGCCTCAGCCGAGCCTAAAAAGCCGGCTTTACTTAAATCTGAGCACGCATCATTTTTCTGACCTGTTTGAAGTTCTGCAAGTCCTCTGTAATAAAGGGCTTTCATATAATTCGGATTATCTTCTATTGCTTTGTTAAAATCAGCTATTGCTCCGGAATAATCCTGGTTCCAGAATTTTGCTGCTCCGGCTTTATAAAAAGCGATCCCCATTTCTGAAATACCTTCGGAACTTACTTTGGTTTCTGGTCTTTTCCAAACATCTTCAATTGAGGCAATATATTTTCGATAACTCTCAATTAATAATTTAATGTCGCTTTTTGCCCTTTCAGGGCTGTAATTCAGCAGATAGGTGTTGGACCGATCATATTTCCACTCCCCCATGGGTTCAATCTCAATTTTTGCTGTATTATCTTTCACCGTAATTGAAATTAAGGAATACACGTCAATAGGAGGTAAAGGGGATCGGTATATGCCTGATTCGCCAATATAAGTTTCAGAGTTCATTAAATATTTCCCCAGGATTTTACCATCTTCTTTATCTTGAAACTGGATGACACTTTTTGCATTGTTAAAATTCCGAACCATCCATTGATTAGACCTTATATAAAGTTCATTTTTTGAACCCTTGGCATCTATAATGTCTTCATCTTTTGGAGTTGATACAGATATCCAGACCATTGTTGCGCAGGAAAAAAGGAGCAGACTAACTGCAATTAAAAAAATTGATTTCATTTTGATAAAGATTTAGGATTAAGATAATTGCAAATTTATTCAAATTAATATCTTTTAATATGATAAATTTCATTTATTCCTTATTTCCCGCTGTTCTATTGTCCAAATAAACCTTTTGTTTTATACGTTTTCAAAATAATCATAATGAGAGGAATAGCCTTAGGGAAAATTTCCAATTACTTTTTTCATAACATTCTGGCAGATATTATTAAAGCTCATATTTTGATTTTTTGTACCATCTTTCCTTTTGCAATTAATTGATTGCCATACCGGTAAATCATCTTATCATTTTTACCTTTTCCAGTTCCTGCATCCCCGTTTTTTATTCCATGATTAGATTCTGATTTTTTACCACTGTCTGATAAACACCCAAAGTCTTTCAGGTAATAGCATATAAGGAAAATTCCCTGCGAAGGTGGGGCACCCCATCACGTACCAGTCTCTTCAGTAAAGAACTTTCGCGGCATATCCTCACACCCTATGCTTATTCCGGTATTCCACGGTTTCTTGACTGCCTCTCTGTGGCACCCCTAAAGACCATGCACATAATTTTTACCCTTAAATTTTATACCATGAAAACTTCTTTTTTAACTCAATCAGACCGGACGAAAAATGAAAAAGTATCTAATTACTGGAACACAAACAACACCGATTCATCAATAACAGCCTGGAATACAGAAAATGAAGAATATGATTCAAACCCTGAAATAACAGAAAAGATGGCACAGGAACTTCTCTCAAAATATGAGAATAATTAAATTCTCTTCTTCTTTAAAAACCTCTCCGGAGGTTTTTTTTATGCCCTTTCATTCTCTGCTGTTCATCGTTTTTTTTGAGAAAGTTTCCTTTTACACTCAAATTAGTGAGCAAATATATTGATCGCCAGGGCGGAAAAGTAAAGGGCCGTCCGGCGCCTGGTATGACACGTTTTGACATAGCCCCTCCCGGCACTTCGTGCTTGGTCAGCTTTTTCATTCTGCCATCTGCCTTTCAACTTCTACCTCGAAAAAACCAGACATGCGCCCTTGACAGAATCCGCCCGGCTCAATTGGGTAAGCTCATTAATTTAACTGTAACGGCGAGCCAGATGCCCTAATAAATCCGGAAGGCACCGGTCAAAACGTATGATTCCAGAGATTATCTCCGAAGTTCAGATTTCTTATTCTTCCATTATTAAAGCGCGTGATCGGATGAAAATTACCGGCTCAACGGAGTCCTATTGCGCTTTCAAGTTGTTCTGGCCAGCTTATGACCATATTGAATACATGTATATGCTCATGCTAAACCGCCAGAACCAGGTTCTTGGATATCATCAGATTTCCAAAGGCGGAATGACCGGAACAATCATTGATATCCGGGTTGTTTTCCAGGTTGCATTGAAAGCCTGTGCTACTTCAATTATCGTTGCGCATAACCACCCGTCGGGTAATTTGGAAGTCAGTTCGGCAGATCGAAAGATTACCCAGAATCTTAAAGAAGCCGGTCTTATCCTTGAAATTCCCCTGCTTGATCATCTGATTCTCTCCTCTGAAGGCTATTATTCCATGGCTGATGAAGGTATTCTTTAAACTAAAATTCACAAACCGGCGTGCCAGATGCCAAAATAAGTCCTCCGGGCGGGAGGCAATAAAATTATGGATTTAAACGATTGGAAGATTATTGCAAGTTACACCCGGATGGAAGCTGTTGCTGATGGAATTCAGGTACCTATTAGTCCGGATATTGTCAAAGAAGCCGGTATTAAATTCCCTGTTTTCCTGACGCGAGGAGTTTATGACAAGTATGTACTGGTCCCCTTTGATATGTCTGATCAGAGTGAGGAAGGTCGCCTGTGGGATATCCTGTATATGTTTTCACTCTCTGCCCGCAGATGCTCAGGGAATGAATTAAAGTTTGGGTTATGCTGCCTGCTTCCCGATCTTGGTGATTGGACCAAATACGAGAAAGTCTGCGAAGGGAACCGGCTGCTCAGGGAAGTCACCCTTAAAGCACTGATTGGTCCACTTGACCTGGATGATCCATCCCCGGCTATCACGATCCTATTTCCGGATGAAGATTAGCAATTAATTAACCGGCGAGCCAGACAAAGTCAGTCTACCGACTGATGCCACAATAAGTCCCCTGGGCAAGGGGCAAAATAAATGACTGAAAATCAGTTCCTGGAAGATCTCTCCTTTTATCAGCGCAGATTTGAACGGTTACACCGTTTCATTATCAAGGATATGAAGCTGTATATCAACAAAAATCCGGATTATGACAGCACTTTTTACAAAACAGTTGAAAGCTATTCAGCAAATATCACAATAACCGGTGAATGGGTTAAGCTTCTAAGAAGTTTTAATTCAAATAAATACACACATTTTTTACGATTATCTAATGAATTTAATACTAACAACGGCGTGCCAGAAGCCAAAATAAATCCGACGGGCACCGGTAAATCGAATGTCAAGATATGCCAATGATCCAAGAATGATTAAAGCTAAGTTTACCTCTTGTTGCTCAAAATGCAGGGCTAAACTAGTTAAAGGTGGCAATATCTACTATTGGCCATCTTCCCGTGAAGTATTCTGCATGACCTGCGGTGATACTTCTTACCGGCAATTCCTTTCTGCAGCCGCAGATGAAGATGTTTATAATGGATGTGGTAATCCTTATGCGAATTAATTTTATCCGCTGTGTGGGAGGGAAATATTCCTCCGCACAGTGGTATTTTTTTGTTCCACAAAATCTCCCGGGGTAAATCTCCCTTACTAAAACCCTGATTGCTTTTTTCTCCAGATAGGGATCAGCGAACTTTAATGCAACCCTTATTATCCGGCAGTTTTCGAATTCCGGTTATTTTTCAGCAGTTTAGTCACCACCTTTTCGACTTATCCAGGCAATTCCCAAAGTGATCTGTTTATTTGCAACCGTGGGCTGTGTTCACCCTTATCCTCTGCCGAGAGCAGTTCATCCAACAGGTAACTTTAAAATGATCCCTTAACCTAACCCTTTCCCAACTGTAGATTGATCCTATTTCACTGATATTTTAAATCAAATTCAACGCGAAGATAGAATGCCCCATCCGGTAACGGTCCCCTCATTCAAGAACTTTCGCGGCATATCCTAAGTCTCCGTCAACTGACGGATCTTTGCGGTATTCCACGGTTTCTTGACTGCCCTTCAATGACACCCTTGAAAAATCTTGCATATAATTTTCACTTAAAATTAAGTATCATGAAAAAGTTTCAAAAACATTTTGTAGGAAAAGGTAAACAGGTAGAAGGGCTCCAAATTATCAAAGTAACCGTAAACATGGATGAACTGAACGGTCTCTCTTACCAGTTTAACGGCGAAACTTACGCCACTTTCGAAGTTGCAAAAATGAAAACAGCAGACCAGTTCGGTCGTGAATTCACAGTCTATGTAAGCCGCAAAGAAGAAGTGGCCGACCAGCCGGAAACTGAAAAAGAAACCAAACCGGAACCGAAAATGAAAAGGCCGGCTAAAAAAGTAAAGGAGAGCATCGATGAAGTAGCCGATCTTCCCTTCTAAAGTTGAAAAAAACCCTCTAATCAGGGTTTTTTCATGTTCGATTTTTTTTCTGAGAAATACCCTTTTACACTCAAATTAGGGGCAAAGTTATTGATCGCCAGCCGGAAATGTAAAGGGCCGTCCGGCTATACAAGTCAATCTTTTGGCGTATCGCCTCCCGGCACTTCGTGCTTGGTCAGCTTTTCCCTTCTGCCATCTGTCTTACAACTTCTGCCTGGTAAAAACCTGACATTCGCCCATTGACAAAATCCGCCTGGCTCAATATTAAATGCCCGTAATTTAAGTATAACCGGCGAGCCAGATGCCAAAATAAATCCGTAAGGCAACGGTAGATGATTATGAGTAAGAATAATGGTTCCGCAGTAACCCGTGAAGAAGCAGTTGCACTAATTGAGTTGGTTGAAGTAGAAGCAGTGGTTGCTGCTGTTGAAGTTCCTGAACCGGTGGTTTTAACGGTTGTGAAGCCGGAGCCGTTAGTAGTTCCCCGGAAACTTTCACTGGATGAACGGATTCAGAAGGTGGAGGATCTGAGTCTGCTGATCGACCGTTACCGGATCTTAAACGAAAGCCGCAGGAAGTTGCAGACCTTCCAACTGGGAGCTGATGGACTTAGTTCATCCATTCAACTGCGTGATGCTGCAGGAAATGAGTTCAGAACTTCAAACTCCGCAGTTATCAACACCGTCATCGATGAGATGAAACGGACGCTTGACACCAAAGTCCACGAAGTTGAAGAACTGATTGACCTCTGAAAATTGGGAGCGTTGCTCCCTTTTTTTGCTCGTTACCTATTATTGATACTACAACATTGATTTTAAAAACTCTTAATCCGTTCAAATAAGAAGAACATTCGTCAAATTTTGGATTCAATTTTCTAAATATTTTATTTTTCATGAAATAATTCATCACAAATTTCCTTTTACACGAATTAAAACCCCAATAAGGGGGCAAAGTGCATGTAAATTATATTTAATCAATGGATAGCCAGATTAAACTTACAAAAGATTTTAATCGGATTGTCAAAGTTAGTGGCAGATTTTCTTTTACAATGGAGGAGATGACGAATAGTATTCCCAAATCAATTAATAATATCGGTTAGGATCTCTACCGGCAAAAGTAAAAGTGTATTATTGATCCTGTTCAAATAACAAGTGTTCCTATCTGAACAATCATTGATCATATTAAAAGGGGTCTTAAATTTTCAGGAATATCAAACTAGAACAAAAAATAGAATAACAACACTTGATTATTCGATTTGAATCAGAATTTCCACCAGTTCAATTGGTAAAGTTCAAATAGAGACCAACTGAATGGAGCACTTTTAAATATAATTAATTGATTATATAATAATTAGGAAAGCTTAAAAATTAATTTGAAGTTGCAGACAACGTTTTATCTTATTTGCCTATTTCAGCCTGTTTGCTATTCCCGACAGACAATCGGAACCGATTTGTCGTTGAAATTTCTCTTTAAACACGTGTATCGGTGAGGGACTGCTAATTAACCGGCATATTCAGACCGACTTACTTTTTTTTGCTCATATGATAATTGAATCACCGTGAATAACCTGAGAAAATAAATCCAAAATTCAGGTAACATATTAATGTTAGGCCCAATTTAACCATGAGTTTAAGAAATAGTGCAAATCTCAAATTAAAAACGAAAAATTGAATAAAATCTGACTTTAAAATTACCTCATCTGACCTAACCCTACCTATTTATGGAAAGAAAAGTGCCTAAAAAAGGAAACCTAAATGGTTTTACCTTACCTGAATTATTAGTCGTTCTCGTCATTATTGGGATACTCCTACTTATCGCTTTGCCAAATCTAATGCCCCTGATTTCCAAAGCCAAGAGCACCGAAGCTCAAATGCAATTAAGCCATCTTTACACCCTGGAGAAGAATTATTTTTACATGCATTCAAAGTATTCGAATGATTTGAGTACCGTTGATTTCATTCAGGAGAAGTTGGTGACACAGGGAGGAAACGCCAATTATCAGATTACCATTACAGAGGCTACGGTTAACTCTTTTAAAGCAAAGGCAACCTCAGTTGTTGATTTTAACGGAGATGGCACTTTCAATGTTTGGGAAATAGATCAGGAGAATAAACTGGCGGAAACAATCAAAGATTAATGTTCTGGATATCACTTATATCTCTGTTTTTCCTTTTTTTGATTGTGTTATCCGATTTCAAGACCAGACAAATTCCAATTATATGCCTGACCGGAGAAACAATCGCCTCACTTTGCCTGGGGTTTAACCTGATTGGAACGTCACTACTGCGAAGTACAATGACAAATTTTGGGATCATTGGATTTCAATTCCTTGTTCTATGGGTCTGGTTCAAAACTAAAGATAGGAAATTGAGTAACGGCCTTTGGTCAAAATTTGGGAAAGGTGATCTTTTTATGCTCGCTATCTCGGCCATTAACTTCTCGGCGCTGAATTATCTTTTATTTACAATGCTTGTTAGCGTTACTTCAATAATCGCATGGTTAGGGGTTTCATTCATCCAAAGAAATAAAGATCAAACAATACCCTTTGCCGGATACTTAGCCGTAGGACTAATCATCTTACGCATTTTTCTTCTGTCCGAACCAGGAACCAATTACTACTCTGATCATTTTCTCTTAACCCAAATCTATGGAATATACTAAAGCGATTGAGCTCTCGACCGAGTTAAAACAAGCGCTTACCACTGCCCAGGCTTGGTACTTCCATGTCATACCAGCCGGAATAGAGAAAAGTGTAATTCAATTTTATTCTTCGGATCAAAATGATATCGACAGTACCAGTAGCGAGTTAGAAGTGATGCTGGGGCGTGAAGTGAGGCTCCTGTCTGTTCCTGAAGCGTGGCTTTTAGAACATCTTACCCGCTATTATCCGAATGCTCACCAGAATCGTGGGACAGAGATGCTCAACACCAAAAGTCAGGACCTGTTAACACTGATGCTTGAGGAGGCGGCCAGGATTAAGAGCAGTGATATCCATTTAGAAGCTTTTGAACAGCGGTGCAGGGTGCGCTTTCGGATTGACGGGAAATTAGTTGAGCGATATATCGTTCCTTCCCCGGAATATCCGGCGCTTATCAATAAGATTAAGATCAAAGCACACCTGGACATTTCAGAGAAACGGCTTCCCCAGGATGGACGGATCATCTACGATCAATCAGGTTACAAATTCGATATCCGGGTTTCGATCCTGCCAACCCTTCACGGAGAGAAGGTTGTTCTTCGACTTTTGAATCGCGATGCCACCCAAATACAGCTTGATCGATTGGGGTTTACCCGTGGTCAGCTCAACACTTACCATGAAGGGGTAAAAAATCCCAACGGCATAGTTTTAATCAGTGGTCCAACAGGCTCAGGAAAAACAACCACTTTATATGCAACACTGAAACTTTTAAATAAGAACGAAACCAATATCCTCACTATTGAGGATCCCATTGAATATACCCTGGAAGGAATCAATCAGGTACAATTGAAAGAGTCCATCGGGCTGACTTTTGCCAGCGCACTGCGAACTTTTTTAAGACAAGACCCGGATATTATTATGGTTGGTGAGATTCGCGATACTGAAACGGCTCAGATGGCTATCAGGGCCGCACTAACAGGCCATTTGGTATTATCCACGGTACACACCAATTCAGCATGGGGAACCATCAACCGATTAATCGACATGGGAATACCACCCTATTTGATTGCTTCAACCTTAAAACTGAGTGCTGCCCAACGACTTGTAAGGATACTGTGTCCAAAATGTAAAAAAGAGACTTCATTTTCATCTTCTGAATTTCCGCGGGCATTTACCGCCCCATTTATTCCTGAAGAACATTTTATCGCGGTTGGATGTTCCGATTGCTATTTTACCGGCTATCACGGAAGACGAGCCGTCTATGAGATTATCGCGATTGATGAAAATCTACAGGAGCAAATAAGAACGAACCAATTAGATGCCACAACCTATTTTTCACAGACCAAGACGGAGACAATCTCTCAGCAGGCATTTAAGCTATTCACCGAAGGAGAAACTTCATTAATTGAAGTCTATTCCCTATTTAACCTTTAATACCTATGCCTAGCCAGTCCCATTGGAGAATATTTCAGCAGAGAATTTACCGAATTAATCAGTATTTAAAATATATCAACTGTTTTGTAATTCTGAGCCTTCTATTTTATCCCGGCCTATCTGTTCGTGGACAAAGTCCGTTTATTAGCCCGATGGATTCACTTGCAATTGCAATCCCGGCGTTAAACAATAAAGTTGATATTACAGTGAGTGCAGCACCCGTGCAGGAATTTTTAAGAGGATTGGCCAACCAGGCTGCAATAAACATGAATATTGACCCTAGTTTAAACTTTACGGTATCCAACAATTTCAATGGGGTTCGTGTAAGGGATGTATTGCAGTTTTTGAAAGAAAATTTTGATATTGAGATTCGTGCAACGGGTAATATCCTCAATATCCGAAAGCGAAACGTTGAAGTTAATCCCAAAACTCGTGTAAAGATTGATACTGAGCTTGGAACAGATCTTATTTCGCTGACGATTTCTCAAGTGCCGATTCGAGTTGTCGCAACTGAAATTACAGCGCAAACCGGACAAAATATTGTGGTCACACCCAGTCTGGGTGAAATATCTGTCAGCTGTTTCATCCGCAATATGCCACTATTTGGTGCCTTGGAAAAGATGGCTATAGGTAATAATTTTTCGGTCAGAAAGACCGAAGACGGAGTGTTGATTTTTGAGCCTTTGGTCGCGCCTGTTGCACCTGTACAAAATATGATGAACGGGAATGCACCCAGAGGAAACAGAAATTCGAGCACAGGGACTCCAGACATTCAACTCATTGGGAAAGATTCAATACGAATCTATGCCCCTAATTGCCATCTTGATGATATTGTCAACAAATTGTTTCCCATGTTAAATAAGCCTTTTAATATCCTTTCAGCAATGGATGATGTTGTCTCCTTAAAATATGAGAATATCACCTTTGAGGCTCTACTTCAGGAACTTTTCGCAGGGACCACAGCTACATACAAGATGGAGAATGGCGGATATCGGATAGGAAAACGCAATATTGTGGAGTTGGAGGAATCTCAAGTTGTTCCGCTTAAATTCCGGACCATTGATTCAATCATCCATATTATACCAGCCCAATTGAAAAAGGAGGTTGAAATCAAGCAGTACCCTGATATGAACAGCCTGATACTAACAGGAGCACATGACCGGGTAAAGAACCTTGCACAGTTTATTCAAAATTTGGATAAAAGGATCCCGGTAGTTCTGATTGAAATTCTGATCATTGATTACACCAACACGAAAGCCCTATCAACCGGTATCTCCGCAGGATTGGGAACTCAACCTACAACAACCTCAGGATCCATTTTCCCTTCGGTTGATATTTCACTGGGATCGTCAACGGTTAATAATTTAATCAATGGTCTGAATGGATTTGGCTGGGTTAATCTAGGCCAGGTCAAGTCTAATTTTTATGTGACACTCAAGGCACTGGAACAAGATGGAATTATCGATTTAAAATCAACGCCCCAACTTGCGACGCTCAATGGACACAAAGCGAAAATGAGCATCGGGGATACAGAATACTATCAGGAGCAACAAAACAACATCTTCGGAGCTGTGACAACACAGTCACAGGTGATCACGACGTATAAGCCGGTGGAAGCCGAATTGGCTGTTTCTATTCGCCCCATTGTTGACGCAAGCGATGAAGTAACCCTTGAAATTAAAGTGGAACAGTCGAGCTTCACAGCCCGTATATCACAATATGCCCCACCCGGAAAGGTCTCACGCAAATTCGAATCCCTAATCCGAGTAAAAGATCAGGATATGATCCTGCTGGGTGGTCTGGAAGAAAACGATCGTAAGGATACTCGCAGTGGTTTGCCACTCCTGTCAAGAATACCCGTTTTAAACTGGATTTTTGCTTCACGGGAAAAATCAACCACAAAAGCTAAGCTGAATATCTTCATTAAACCAACGATCATCCATTAAAAAATCCAGGATGAAAGCAATTGTAGAAAATATTGTTTTTAAGTACCAGACCCAGGTTCTGTGCGTGGGGATATATCTATCAAACAGAAATGAATGGCAGATTTCTCTCATCCATGCACGTATTCATAAAAATGAAATCAATCTGGTTTCAACCCTTGAGAATCTAAAGGATTTGAAAGAAGCCGGACAAATATTACGCCATGAACTACCAGTGGTCCTTCACATTGATGGCTGGGGAGTACTTATCAAAGATAACAGGACTGAAAACAGTTCAATCCCAATCGATAATAATGAGTTTTTTCTCAAAGAGTATTTGAAACCGGATGGTGGCGGATCTTATTTTTCAATCATTCGCACCGACCTACTAAATAGCATTCTGGAGGTTTGCCATTCAGCGGAGTTAACTATTACAGGAATTTCCTTAGGTCCGTTTAACGTTGGCCTACTTGCACCGTATCTGGAGGAGGGTAAAGCGGTAAAAGCCGGGAAATGGAAACTTACCTTATCCAAAGGACAAATCAATTCAATGTCTGCAGAAGGTATTGAAAATGAATCGATCTACGACATTGGCGGGGATAAGATCTCCTCAGGACTACTGCCGCTGTATGCAACCGTCGTAGCCTTCTTTTCGGGGGAAAGGGGGAACAACGATTTAATCACCAAATCCAGTGATGAGTTTGTTTATGGCAAACTGGTGAAATACGTCAGTTTATTTTCTCTCTCGATCATACTACTGCTGCTGCTCCTTAATTTTTTGATCTGGGAGAGCCTTCGTAACCGAAATACGGAACTAACCTTCGAGGTTTCCCGAAATGAGCAGTTACTTGCGCAACTGACCAAAAAAGAGAAGGAGTTAAAGGAGAAAGAAAATCTGGTTGCACAATATATCGGCACCAATGCAAGAACACATTACTCGTGGTATGCAGATCAATTAAGCTCCATTCTTCCATCGGGTATTCGATTAACACTAATGGATGTGCAACCATTAACCAAAAAGCAAAAGCCTGGTGTAGCGATTACCTATAAAAACAAACAGATTGAGGTGGAAGGGGATGCGACCACTATGTCAGAAATTAGCGGATGGGTGAGAGCTATTGAAACTGAAAAATGGGTAAAACATGTTGAATTGATCTCCTTTTTTACGCAGAACGACCAGGCAACAGGGCATTTTAAACTTCAGATCAATTACTGAGTATGCTGAATAACCGATCAAATAGACAGAAATTTATACTCCTCTCAGCAGGCCTTGTTGTACTGATCTGGATATGTTTCCAATTTTCCTTTTCAAAAACGTATACCCTTTGGAAAGAATGCAGAAGATTGGAGCAGCAACAGACCCTCATTAAAGAGATCCCTGAGCAGCTTCCGGTTCTGACCGGAAAAGTTGAGTACCTGGAAAAGATATTGGGAAACTCAGAAGGGGAGGATTTTTCGACCCTTATTCTGGACCAGGTCAATACGCTTTGTCAGAAGAACAATGTTCAATTGAAAGAGATACCTGAAAAACATGTATTCAATGGGCCTAATTTGATTGTCGAAACACTGGATATCAACCTTCAGGGAGGTTTCAGTGATCAGCTCAGACTGGTTTCGGAACTTGAAAAGAGCCAGGCCAAAGCCAGACTTCGTTCGTTAAGGCTCCAGTTAATTACAAATCCAACAACAGGAGAGCGAAAGCTGCAAAGCACACTTTTTCTGCAATCGATTAAGCTAATATCAAACAATTCAATTCCATAAGGTATGAGAAGATTGACAATTAGAATTACATCCGTTTTCTGGATGCTGGTAATCCTTACGGGATGCAATGCTTTTTTTGAGGCAAATATCACCAATCAATCTGTTACGCTCCTCGCTCCAACATCCGGGGTAAAGACAGAATATGCAGCTCAAACTTTTCTGTGGGAACAAATCGATGGGGCCAGTGATTATCGGCTACAGATTGTGAGTCCCTCGTTTGATTCAATAAGAGTCATGGTACTGGACACCATAATTTCGACAGACAAATTTTCTTATGTGCTCTTTCCATCTGTCTTTGAATGGCGCGTTCGCGCACAGAACAGCGTTTATCAGTCCAGTTGGGCTTTGGGTAAATTGCAGATCTATTCCACCACTGATTTAACTGGTCAGAAAGTCAACCTTCTTTCTCCCGGAACCATCACGAATTCCAATACGGTCAACTTTCAATGGGATATCCTTTATAATGCCAATCATTACACCCTGGTTGTGTATAAAGATCTTTGGCAGGGAAGTCCAGCGCTTAACCCAACTGTGGTGGATACCACATTTTTAACCAGTACACTTACTGACGGGAATTACCTGTGGGGGGTAAAAGCTCAGAATTCGACCTCAGAGACACTTTATTCTCAGAAGTCGCTGATTGTTGATTCAACACCTCCAACGCAACCTGTATTATCTGCCCCTTCCAACGGATCTGTAGGAACAAGTAAGACAATTTCGTTTACCTGGAATAGTTCAGATCTGACAAGTGGTATATCCCAGGATACGTTAAAGGTTTTTTCAGATATCAACCTCTCTACATTAGTTAAATCTGTGGCAACTGCCAGTAAAAGTGCACAAATAACATTTACGAATCCTGCGGTCTATTATTGGACAGTTCGCTCGGTGGATAAAGCAGGTAATGTGAGTCTGACAAGTAATGCATTCGGCTTCACGATTAATTGAATACTAAATCTATAAACAACAATTACGACAAATAATGTTGAAGAATAAGAAAATCACCTATCTCTTAATCATACTTGTCATATTGATCTGGGGATTGGTGTTTTATAAAATATATTCAAAGTTTGGAGGGGGAAAGCGGGTCGAAAGGAGCTTACTTAAATCTGTTGGAACAATTGAGAATAGCCAGGGTGACACAATTTTTACCCTTATACTGGACTATCCGGATCCGTTTTTAAAAGCAGGGGGTCTTGTAGATAACCATCCAGTTATAGCTGGTAGTAACCCGCAGAAACAGACCATTGTCTGGCCAACTGTTGAATATCGGGGATGCGTAGTTCTAAGTAACAAAAAAGAATGTACAGGTTTACTAAAGATTCAAAATTCAGATCTGCTGGTTAAACAGGGTAAAGAATATTTTGGAGTAAAAATCCGAACAATTACAAAGGATTCAATTTTTGTAGCCTATAAAACGCAGAGTCATTGGCTCTCAAGACTTAAAAAGTAGTTAATATGAAATTTCTAAATACCCGGATTATGCGTACCCGACTGTTAATAATGATACTTATAGTGATTCTGAGCCAATTTACCGGAACTAGTTTTGCCCAAAAAATGTCAGTTTCAAATTACGAGATCATTCTTAGAACAAGTGAAGGAACAATTCGTGCCTGGGTAACGGATAAAAAGAAAAAGATACGGGAGAAGCCTGATCGTCAATACTGTGGATACTACCTGAACCAGCTGTTTTGTAAACAGGGTGAATTACAGGGAAAACCACTTCATGGAAAATATTTAAGGTATGACCTGAAAGACAACATTCTGGAATCAGGAAATTTTAACTATGGTTTGAAACAGGGAGTATGGAAACAATTATCCCCTGAGGGAATGCTTACCGAAACCTGTCAGTATCAGGAAGGGATACTTTGGGGAGAACGATTGATTTATAAATCGGGTAAACCGGATATTCTGGAAAACTATTATAAAGGTAAATTAATCGGAAAGCCAAAGTATCTGAATACCAAAATCGACCCTAAAAACAGAAATGGGGAAAGCGTAAAGAAGAAAAATCTGTTTCATCGGCTTTTTAAGCACAAGGATACTAAAATAACCGTTCAACCGAAGAAAAAATCAGACACACAAATTAAAGCTGGTAATAATTCAACTAATTGAAACAGTATACGATGAACCCTTTAGAATATAAACTTAGCGGTGGGGCACTTTTCTATGCAATAATTGTGATCCTACTGTTGAGTCTTTTCAGTTCAGGGTTTATTCTGCTTAACCGTCTTTGGTTTGTTGAAAATGCCCTGTTTTTAAAAAACACGGAGCTCAATGATAATCTTGATTCTGTGGACCAGTGGTTAAGAGCAGAGCCCGGCATAGTGCAAGCGGGTCAAGCCAAGGAGTTGGATCTTTTTGGTGACAGCAGTATGGTAAGGATTGAAGCCCAAAGTTGGGGTCTTCTAAGACTGATCAAATCCTCTGCCAGATGGCGAAGTCTTACCATTAAGAGAAATACACTTTATTCCGGTGTTAACAACAAAGGTTGTGCGCTTTACCTGTCTGATAACAATAAATTTCTGTCCCTTGTGGGAAAATGCCAGATAAAGGGAGATTGTAGTCTTCCTACACTTGGAATTCGGGCAGGTGAGATGGATGGGGTATCATTTATCGGAATCAAAATGATTGATGGTTTAATTTCTAAGAGTAGTAATACACTACCCAAATTGTCCCCTGAACTACTCCAATCGTGGTACGGATATAGGGATGCGTCTTTTGGATCAACCGATAGCATTGTAAGTATCAATAGTCTTACCCAAAATCCGGACTGCACAGTTTCCTTCAATTCCAATACCCTGGTCATTGACTGTGAAAGTGATGGTTATTTACAAAATGTCAACCTCTCAGGTAATATCATTGTCGCCTCTACCGGTAAAATAACCATTTCGTCTTCGGCCCAATTACAGGATATCCTTGTTTTTGCCAAAACCATACAGGTAGCCAATGATGTACATGGATCCTTTCAACTATTTGCACGTGATCAGCTGATCGTTGGCGACAATTGTAGACTAAGATACCCTTCTTTTGCTGTCTGTTTGGCTGATCAAACCAGCCCAAAAATAACTATTGGTAAAAATAGCGTGATCAGTGGAGGAGTATTAATTGATTCAGTGAACGAAAACCCAATACCAGGTCGACTGGAGATGACCGAAGGGAATAAACTAACCGGAATGGTGTATGTCAATGGAGAAGTTGGCTTTGCAGGGCAGATTGACGGAGGTTTATACTGTAATCGATTTTTTATTAGTACCCCCAGGGGCTATTATGAGAATTTCCTGAAAGATGCCGTAATTAATTCCGAGAGTGTTCTAGCCAGATTCGGATCCTTCTCGATAGACAATGCGCCGGACCAATTAAAACTGGTAAAACTATGTTTGTAGGTTATAAATATACAGTGTCAGGCAGTACGATCATTGAAGTGGTCACTGCGTTTTCACTCATCGCATTAGGTGTAGCCCTTACACTGGTTGTCTTTTCAAAAACGATGGAAAGTTCCAACCTTTATGTCAAGCATCAGGCGGTTAATGCCGTCAATGAGATGATTGCTGAGCAGTCCAAGGCTATAAATTATCGGACTGAAGAGGTTGATTCAGCCGATATCCGAATATTTAGTACAGTCGCAACACTTCCGGGCCATGATAGCCTACAGACCGTAACCTACTCTGCCACTTTACAATCATCCGGCAAACAGCTTTATGCGCGTCGATTAATCAAAAAAATACACGCCAATTGAAGAAGCTGCAATTACATAGAAACAAGTTGCCGGGTTTCACGCTACTGGAGCAGATCATCGTCCTTGCCTTGACTACAATCCTGGTATTGATAGGCTTTACTGCGGTGTTAAACTTCCAGAAGCTTTTATTAAAGGTAAGAGACAACGCAGCTAAAGACCGAAATGTTTATCTGCTTCACGAGGTTCTGGAAAGTGATTTAAGAGCATGTGTTTCTGCCGGATGGGACGGAGGGCTTAATATTGAGAATCAGACTGGTACTGTCAGATACGAGTTTGAGAACTTATTTCTTATTCGTCAGAGTAAAGAGGCTATCGATACTTTTCGTTTTGTTACAACGGATGTGGCCTTTAATGGGGTAAATGGGAATAACAAACTGGTAGAGTCGATCTCATTTAATCTAACCGATCAAATTCAGACTTACAAAATGTCTTTTATCAAAAAATATCCGGATTATAAAGTTTGGGAGAATATTGAGTATGGGAATTAAGCTGTCTAAAATAGAAAAAGTAAAAAGGGTACCGAAAGCTGCTACTCCGGCCAAAAAGAGCACAAATTCTTTTGATTTGGAGATGTCCTTTGGTTCGAAAAAACTCAAAGATGCCAAAAAAGAGGAATTTTATTCCGAGGTATTCTTACTGCTTCAATCAGGTCTCGATTTAAAGCGGTCCATAGAGATCTTTACAGGACAGCAGACCGTAGAGAATGTAAAGAAGCTGTTCGAAGGCATTGAAGAGCGGTTAGTCAAAGGAAGCTCTTTCTCTGATGCTCTTCGGCAATCTTCGGATTTCTCGGCTTATGAATATTACAGCATTAAGATTGGCGAAGAGAGTGGCCAGTTGTTGGAAGTACTTTCAGAATTGGGTAGCTTCTACCAGAGGAAAATGAAACAACAAAAGCAATTGGTCAGTGCGTTTACCTATCCCACTGTGATTTTGATGACGGCAGTTATTGCCGTGGGGTTTATGATGAATTTTATTGTCCCGCTCTTTGCTGACGCTTTTAAACGGTTCAATGCGGATTTACCCGCTTTAACACAATTTATCGTTAATCTCTCAGAAGGTTTTCGTCATTACTGGTGGTTGTTCTTAATAATCATTGTCGGGGCAGGCCTTGGCATCTATTCACTTCAAAAGATCCAGGAGGTACGCGTTTGGGTAAGTGAACGAATCATCCAAATACCGCTCTTTGGGATCCTGCTGCAAAAGATATACCTGGCCCGGTTTTGCCAGTCTATGGCGCTGATGGTTACAGCCCGGACACCACTGATAGTATCGCTTGATCTGGTGGGTCAGATGGTAGGGTATCTCCCGTTGGAAAGAGCGTTGAAAGAGGTCAGCCAGGAGATATACAAAGGGAAGATGCTTAATGAAGCGATGGCTTCAAAACCACTTTTCGATCAACGAATGGTTTCGCTCATCAAGGTGGGTGAAGAGACCAACAAACTGGATGTTATTTTCAAAAAACTGTACGAGCAATATTCAGGTGAAGCCGATCATCGTACCACGATGATGAACGCACTACTCGAACCGATACTCATTGTTGTTGTTGGTGTGCTCGTTGCTGTCATCTTAATCGCGATGTACCTGCCGATGTTCAAGATTGGGAACTCAATGGTTTAAAAACTAATTCTTCTATTTTATTATGAAAGATCTAATCATTAACAGTCAGTATCCTTGCTTAAAATTACAGTCAAAAGGGATTATTCGATTTTTACCGCTATCTGAGATCTTATATTTAAAATCAGTAGGCAACTATACCTGCATTATTATGAAGGATCCTTTTAAATATACAATGCCCAAAACGCTGCAAAGTTTTGAAACACAACTTGGAAACCATTTTTTTCGCTGTCACAAATCGTATTTGATCAATACTGTATTCATATGTGAGATAAACATGAGAAACCGGTATATACTACTTACAACGGGAGAAAAAATTCCTTTTTCAAGAAATAAATCAAAAATATTGGAAAAGAAGATGGAAATACAGACCTCCTTAAATTATCAATTGTGATCCTATTGCCCAATGTCAGAATAACAAATATTGCTTTTAGACCAAAAATTACTTTTCACGCGTTTTTAGTGCAAAATCAGCCCTAAAACACTCTCAAAATGCAACCTCAATTTTACCGTTCATCACGGTTTTCATTCCATTCACCACAAAAAACATACCATACAATAAGTATTTGAACATTATGATGTTTTGGACAAAAAAATAGGTTTATTTAAAAAAGAAAATATCAATGATGGATAAATCAATTTAAGTAAGCATAATATTATGAATAAGAAAACGAAATTGATAATCTCACCCTCGATGCCACCGCAGGTTATACCCTCTAGGATGCCCGTTGGATCTATCAAATGGCCGCATCCCCTGTTAGCAAACAGGCCGGGCATTATGCCGACCAACTCGATATGCAGCGGATCATCCCCGGGGTTTACCCCATCTTTATCCGGGTTGACCACTTGGTCAAAGTAGTGAAAATAATTAAACGATAAATAAGAAAAATGATGGTTACAACTAAATATAAATGTCTAACTACTAGTATTTTAATCTTTGTTGGCCTGTTTTTTTGTTCCAGGTCATTGTTGGGGCAGGATATTGCAACATCGGACAGAATTTATCAGGTTATTCCGCCTTCCCCTACTGCTTTTGAGCTGGGAAAATACGGGCAAATCATAACAGGGCTGTATACTGGGTCAGCCCAATATAATATTCCGCTATATACCCTTAAAGCGAAAGACCACAGCCTTCCCATTTCCCTGTCGTATAGCAGTAACGGAATACAAGTTGGATTAAGAGACTCATGGGTAGGTAACGGCTGGTCATTAAATGCAGGTGGTGTAATTACAAGGATCGTAAGAGGTGCTCCTGATGACTTAGGCACTCAAGTCACCAAAGCTCAAATTCTATCATCTGATTCCACTACCCGAGCCAATGCATGGAATTTGTTTTTTCCTTCTCCAAGTAAGAACCTTGATACAGAACCTGATTTGTATTCTTTCAATTTTAACGGGTATTCGGGAAAGTTCATCTTTACTAGCCATGATAACTTAAATGGTTGGCAAGCAATGTTAATTCCTTTCCAGGATTTAAAGATAGAATATCATGGAGGTTCTATCTTTACAATAACTATTTCCGACGGGACTAAATACATATTTGATCAACCAGAGGAAACCGACAGTCGCAATAACCATTTGACTAGCCCCTCGGATTATGTAAGATATAATTCAGCATATTATCTTTCAAAGATACTCTATCGAACCGGTGAAGAAATTGATTTTACCTATATAAATGGGTTTTATGTAGATAGTACTCCAACTTCAAATACCCTAACGGTGTTACCAGTAGGTGCCGAAGTAAATAGTCAACTTTATTGTTCGGGACTTGTTCAGGTTCCTGGCTTGGTTCTTGATTGGCAGGATTTAAAAATTTATCCAAAGCATTTAAGCACAATCAGTACCCAAAATATATTAATAACGTTATACGCCTCTAAATCGCGTCCCGATATTGATGATTATAGGCTGGATTCCCTTAATATCCATGATAAATGTTCTTCTGTTCCCGATCGATCAGTAGTTCTTGGGTATAATACAACAGCAAATCAACATATATTTCTTACCAGCGTAAAAGAAAGCGGGAATAAGGTACATACGTTTAATTATGAAAGCAAAGAAAATGTTCCGACAGGCAACTCTTATGCAATCGACCATTGGGGTTATTACAATGGGGTTACAGCAAACAAAAATACAATTCCTAATACCCCGATGTACTCTAGTTATTTCTTTAGTAGTGATCCTCCGGCCAACCGAGACCCTAATCCCGCTTATGCAATATTTGGGTTACTTAATACGATTACTTATCCTACAGGAGGGATAACACAAATTATATATGAGCCGCATTACTATTGGGACAATACACTTAACGCCAATGTCATTACTGGCGGAATGAGGGTGAAACGGACTGTTTCCACAACCAGTTCAAATGACCCTAACCCTGAGATCGTAAGATATTATTATGCCGATATGCAGAATATTAGGCAATCCTCCGGATCGAAACCTACAATTCCTACCTACTTTTTTAAATCATTCCAATTAGTTCATTGTACACCTGGGTCTTATAATGGTTGGGGCTGGTGCCCATGTGCAGTAAATATCCCACTTGAAATTTGTAATTGTGATCAGGAGGTAACCCTTTATAATTACACATCGAATAACGTTAACCAATTATATAATTCAAATAGCTACCATATTGGATACACTTCAGTGATAAAAAGCTACGGTGAGCATTTTGAGAATGGAGGCGAATATTTCAAATATATTAACGTGAGTCCAGAAGCGCAGGCGACAATGGTTTGGGATAACGGGCGGAATGGATTTATCCCATTTGCCACAAGCTCTAATGCCACAAGAAACAATGGGCTGATACTTGAAGAGGGGGCAATCAAAATAAATCCAGACAGCACTTTTACGACTTTAAAAAGAGTAGGTTATAGCTATAACATTGGGACTGTTGATAATAGGAAATATAACGATATAGAGCCAATAATTGTAAAAAACAGGGAAGTTCCCCAATCTAATATTAATCTTTTTCTGCAACCATCGATATATTATGATATAGCAACGTACAAAGTAGAAACAGAATGGCCCTATCTCTCCGGCAAAACTGAAATCATCTATGATACCAGTGGGCAGAACCCTGTTACTAAAACTGAACAATTCTTTTACGATAATGTTTATCACGCACAGTTAACAAGGGAAAAGACTTGGGACAGTAAAGGAAACATAATTCAGAAATATCTTTATTACCCAGCGGATTGCGACAGTACCAAACTGAATTTTAGAACATTAAATACAGCCCATATCGTCAATATTCCTGTTGACATCCGTAAATATGTCAACGGTAAATTGGCCGAAGGACAGCAGATCAAGTACAATAATTTTGGACAACCGGCCGATATCTATATGGCTGAGACAAATGGCGTAGATGTAACTTTTACGCCTTCTAATCCATACACCTTTACTCATAAGGCCACCTATTTATACGATGTCTTTAATAATTTGAATCAGGTAACCAAAGATTATAATGTGCCCACAACATACTTGTGGAGTTACAACAATACCCTGCCTGTAGTGAAAGTTGAAAATGCCACGTATAGTCAGGTATCCACAAGTTTGACACCTTCATTTATCACTACCTTAGGATCAACTATCAGCCAGACATCAGTAAGTACTCAATTGTCTCAATTGAGAAGCACAATTGGTCTTGGGCTACCTAATGCGAGAACAAGTACCTACACTTATTCTCCACTTGTTGGCATGACATCTCAGACTGACCCCAGTGGGGTAACTACTTATTATGAATATGACTTATTTGATAGGTTAAAGAATGTCAGGGATAAGGATCAGAATATATTTAGTAGAAACTATTATCATTATTATTCTGATCCTTCGTCAGATGCGGCTTCTTTGACCGTAAGCACAAGCTCCATCAGTCTGGTCCATACAGCCTCAGGATCATCATTTACCATTACAGCCAATTGTTCATGGACAGTTGCTTCAAGCAGCCCAGGATGGCTGACTGTCACCCCTACCTCTGGAACCTTGAGCGGGAGTGTCACTGTCAATGCAACTTTAAATTCCAGTTTAGCACGTACAGCTACTTTGACTATAACCTATGGAAACGGACTAACTACAACCGTTACTGTTTTACAGGCAGCTGGGACGGCGGACTTGTTAAGTGTTGGTACAACTGAAGTAGATTTCTTAGATTCCGTTTATCCACAGAATGTCTCAGTTAACGTTTTCTCAAATGTTTCATGGACTGTCACGTCGTCTTCTTGGATTACCGTTTCCCCTGTCAACGGAAACAGTTCAATTCTGATCACTGTAGGTAAATTCCCATCAGGTGGAAGATCGGGTACAGTTACACTGACAACCCTTGATGGGGCGGTCAGTGTTCAAATTACCGTCCTTCAGGGAATCCTATTTTAATTAGCATTTAAACGCGCACTATGAAACAAATATATTCGTATAATACAATCGCTACTGAGAAACAACTCATGAGAGTTTTCAGGATGGATCCACGAAAAATTGGGGCTGGAAGAAACCGGCTATTTGGTCTGAAAGAAACAAATAAATCACTAGATTTGATATTGGTTACCTTTGCATTCCTAGCCTCAGTAACCGGATGTTTCGCTCAAACAGCAACTAAAAACTACATTACAACATACCATCCTCAGGTAGTGGTTACCAATGAATGGGCAGTTCCCGTGTTGGCAAAGGAGTCTGGTCAAAAGAGTATCACTTATTTTGATGGACTTGGTCGCCCAAGCCAAGTAATCCAGGTATCTGGTTCTCCAAATGGATACGACATGATCGTTCCAATCAAATACGATGCTTTTGGACGTGAAACAAGAAAGTTCCTGCCATATTCCCTCACTATAGCCAACAGTGGAGCTTATGTAACAGCTGATTCGATTGGACAGAGTAGTTATTATACAGGTTTATATGGCTCAACAGAAGGAGCCAATGCATTTGCAAACACGGTGTTTGAACCCTCACCGCTGAACCGTCTTCTTAAACAAGGGGCACCAGGAGCACCATGGCAACCCAATACCATCCCCACATCAGACCATTCCAAAAAGTCAGATTACGGAACCAATCACGCCATGGAAGTAAAGCTTTGGACTGTTGTTAATAATACCCTAACTGACAATGGTTTTTATGCACCGAATACGCTTTATAAGACTACCACCTGGGACGAAAACAACAAGCAGGATACCACGGTTAGCCGAACCATTGAATATAAGGACCTGCTAGGGAAAGTTGTGCTAAAGGTCTCTTGTGACGGCACTACGAAGTACCCTACCTATTATGTTTATGATGATTTGGAGAACCTCAGGTTTGTTATCCCTCCAAAGGCAGCTTATGATAACGTAGTCACATCCAACGAGATGGATTCTCTCTGCTACCAGTACAGGTATGATTCCCACAAGCGGATGGTTAAGAAAAAAATTCCTGGGGCAGACAGCACAATAATGGTATATGATGCCCGTGACAGGCTGGTCCTTACCCAGGACGGGGTATTGCGGCCAACTAATAAATGGTATTTCACTAAATATGACGAAATAAACAGGCCTGTGATTACTGGATGTTTAACGCTGACTGGGATTTCTGCTGATACTTTGCGTGCGAGGTTTGCAAGATATACTACTACACTTTATGAATCAAAAGTCTCGACCGGAAACATTGGTTATTCGCTAAACAGCAGTTACCCCTCTAATGTTTCCACAACCATCGATTCAACGAGTGTACTTGCCATCACCTACTACGACAATTATACCCTTTTGAGTGTAAGCGGATTTAAGGCTACAAGTGGACAATTTAATAAATTTAATAGAACCTATACTATTGATACGGCTCCCGACAATGACGGGAACAACAATGGTTATTTCGATTATGTGAATGGGCATGTTACCGGAACAAAAGTAAAAATACTCGACGGTAATGAATATACGACCTCAGCCAAATGGCTTTGTAGCATGAATTTTTACAATGACCGTTACCGGTTGATTCAAAACAAACAAACGCTTTATAGTGGAGGGGCAGTAGGTGCAGATACTTTAATAGTGTCCAACCTATATGATTTTATGGGGAAAGTACTACAGACAAAACAGGTGCAAACCTTTGGCGGGGTAACTACTATAACAGATAAATTTTATACTTTCGATCACCTTGCCCGTTTGACTACCTCAGCGCAACAGATCACAGGTGATGCAGCAAACGGCAAAGTGAACGTAGCATTAAACACCTATAATGAGTCAGGACAATTGATCGATAAAAAGCTTCACGGCGCCAATTCACTCGGCTATTTGCAGTATGTCGATTACACCTACAATATTCGTGGCTGGCTCACCTCAATAAATAATCCGGACAATCTGGCTCACTCAACTGATCCTGTTGATTTGTTTGGTGAAAGGCTGGACTATAATGCTACCGAAACAGGATTGAATAGTAGTTACCCCTCTCAGTATAATGGCAATATTTCTGCCATGGTTTGGACCAGTGCAAATAAACCCAAGCGGGGCTATGCATTTACGTATGACGGGCTTAACCGGCTAACCTTTGGTGATTTTAAAGGATATAATGCCGCTTGGGTAGACAGTACCAACTACGAAGAGAAATCACTCGCGTATGATATGAACGGGAATATCAGCCAGCTTGTACGGACAAACAGCACAGGCGGCACAATGGCCAATTACACCTACAGATACACGGGTAACCGATTGGCAACGATCAGCGGTGGGACGGCTTACACTTACGATCTGAACGGCAATACCACCCTTGACGGTTTGCGTGGTTTTACAATCGCTTACAACAGTATAAATTTACCCAAAAGTATTACCAGCGGAACCGATAATATTGCCTATATTTACTCCGCCGCAGGGGAGAAACTGGCCAAGAAGATGAAAGATAACACGTATCATTATTATGCCGGGAATATGATGTTCAACACCGACAAATCGCTGAACTATCTATTGTTTGATGAAGGTCTTGTAAACAAGGTTTCGGGTGGGTATGCTTACGAATATCATATAAAAGATCACCTTGGCAACACTCGTATTGCCTTCCAGCCAAATGGCAGCGCAACAACAGTCACTCAGGTTGCTGAGTACTATCCTTTCGGCAGCAGTTATTTGCCGATTTTACCAGCAGGAACTAATAAGTACTTATACAACGGGAAAGAGGAACAGGACGATGTCTTGGGTACTGGCAGCACGGCTCTTGACTGGTATGATTACGGCGCTCGATTCTATGACCCACAAATAGGCAGATGGAATAGTGTAGATCCGCTGGCGGAGAAAAGCAGAAAATGGAGTCCATATAATTATTGCGTTAATAATCCAATGAGGTTTATTGACCCGGATGGG
>CAIXZH010000109.1 GCA_903923905.1 uncultured Bacteroidia bacterium | reverse complement strand
GCAAAATTTTTAAGTTCCAGTTTTTCGCGTCGCTCCAATAATTCGTAATAGATTTTCCCTGAAGTGAAAATCAGCACATCTGCTTTTCCCGGTGCAACTTTATCATCAACAATGATCTCCATAAATTCATGTGATGTAAGATGTTCAATGGGGGAGATGACCAGAGGATGTCTCAGAAGACTTTTGGGAGTAAACACAACCATTGGAATCCTTATATCTCCCAGAACCTGCCGCCGCAGAAGATGAAACATATTTGCCGGAGTAGTGGGCATCATTACCTGCATATTATAATTTGTACACAAGGATAACATCCGTTCAACTCTTCCACTCGAATGCTCAGATCCTTGTCCTTCATAACCATGGGGAAGGAATAAAACAAGACCGTTCATTAATCCCCACTTTTCTCCTGCAGAACTAATGTACTGATCAATGATTACCTGAGCGACATTACTGAAATCTCCAAATTGGGCTTCCCAAATTGTTAATCCTTTGGGAAAGAATAAGGAATAGCCATATTCAAAACCCATTACCCCATATTCGTTCAAAGGGGAATTAAAGACACTGAATTTTGCCTGTTCAGGTGAGATATTTTTTAAAGGGAAATATTTTTCATTTCCTTCTTCCATAACAATTGCTGCATGGCGATGGGAGAATGTTCCACGCTCACTATCCTGTCCACTCAGTCGGACAGGAGTACCATCGGACAGGAGAGTGGCAAAAGCGAGTTGTTCGGCCAAAGCCCAGTCAACCTTATTCTCGGCGATCAGCTGCCGGCGGTCTGCCAATAATTTAATGATCTTTCCAAAGAATTTTTGCTCGTCAGGTAATGTATTTATTTTAATAGCAAGTTCTTTTAATTTTATCTCAGAAACCTCTGTTGGGGTAGTAATGGTCTCAGCTGGTTCCGGGAAACGATACGATTTGTACTCTTCAACTAAAAAACTCTTGATTTTTACTTTTTCAATACCCTTACTCACCTCATATTTCTCTTCAAGGTGCTGGTTAAACGCCTCAATTTCATCCAAAACCTCTTCTTGTGTCATAACACCTGACTCAATGAGCTTATTGGCATAAACATCACGAGGGTTAGGATGTTGAGCAATCGCCTTATATAGAAATGGTTGTGTAAATCTTGGCTCGTCACCTTCGTTATGGCCATATTTACGATAGGATAAAATATCAATAAAAACATCACTGTGAAAATGTTGTCTGAATTCAAGTGCCATTTTTACCGTAAATATGATTGCCTCAGCATCGTCTCCGTTTACATGGAAAACTGGCGATCGGGTAATTTTAGCAACGTCGGTACAATATGTACTTGACCGGGCATCGAGGTAGTCGGTCGTAAATCCGATTTGGTTGTTGACAACAATATGGATAGTTCCACCGGTTTTATAGCCAGGTAACTGAGCCATTTGAACAACTTCATAAACAACGCCCTGTCCTGCAATTGCCGCATCGCCATGAATTATTATTGGGGCAATTTTATTAAAATCACCCTTATGAGTGAAATCGATTTTTGCCCTGACCATCCCCTCGGCAAGTGGGGCGACGGTTTCTAGATGGGAGGGATTTGGTAGAAGACTCAATTTTACCTTGGAACCATTCCTGGTAATAATTTCTTTATCGAATCCTAAATGGTATTTAACATCACCAAGAACAATACCGTCCTCATACTCAGTAGCATAAAATTCATTAAAAATATTTTCATACGGTTTTTTCAGGATATTGGCCAGGACATTCAATCTCCCACGATGGGAAATTCCAATCACATATTCCTGTAGACCTAGACTTTGGCCGTGTTCAATAATTGCATTCAATGCCGGAATCAGCCCTTCAGTTCCTTCAAGTGAGAATCGTTTGGCACCAACAAATTTTTTGTGGATAAAACTTTCAAAACCTGCAGCTTCCTTAAGGTAATTAAAAATCTCTTTTTGAGCATCCGCACTGAGCTTCTCCGAATTACGGGAACTCTCCATTTTAAATTTCAACCAGTCAATCAATTCCGGCTGTCGCATATAAAGAAATTCCACCCCGATTGATTCGCAATACGTTTGTTCAAGATGAGCAATGATTTCCTTTAAGGATGAAGGTCCGATACCAATTTCTTTGCCTGCTTCGAAAACCACATTCAGGTCGTTTTCCTGCAAACCAAAGTTATGATAATCAAGAGAAGGAGAGTATTGCCGGCGCCGTCTAACAGGATTAGTCCGCGTGAAAAGATGACCACGTTGACGATATCCATTTATCAAATTTAGTATACAAAACTCCTTTTCCAGTTGACTTTTGTCAACTAACTCCAATGATTTGGATTCATAGGATTTTCGGGCCAGCTCGAACCCTTCGAAGAAATTACGCCAACTTTCATCAATATCGAGAGGGTTTTGAAGATAGCTTTTATACAACTCTTCAATCGCTCCAATTTCATGATTTCCTACCTGAGAGAATCTATCCATTTTTAAATTTTAATTCCGTAATAATTACAAATAAACGGCAGAAGAAGTTCAATAAAACTATTCTTAAACCCTCTTTTTATCAATATTTATTCAAAAAAAAGAACCAACTTTAAATTTTATTTATCCTTATTTATCAAATATTTGGCAATTAAGGAAATTTTTGACGAAGTAAATTAATATTTACCTATTTATAATACTTTATTGTTAAACTGAAGTGTTTATGAACGGATTTTTAAATCAGGTAGCCTCTCATTTATTAAAAATACATCACGACAATCTAAGTCAAATTACCCTGGTTTTTCCAAACCGGAGAGGAGGAGTCTTTTTCACCAATTACCTGAACACCCACATTACAACCCCCCTGATTTCACCGGCAATAATTACTATAAACGAACTGTTTTCGAAGCTCTCACCCTTGCACGTTCCGGATCGGTTAAGTCTTATTTTCAGACTCTATAAAGTGTATCGCGAATCAACCGGATCCGGTGAACTTTTTGATGATTTTTATTTTTGGGGTGAGATGTTGATCAGTGATTTTGACCAGGTAGATAAGTATCTGGTCAATGCACACGACCTGTTTACAAATGTTACTGATCTAAAAGAGATTGATGCCCTTTTCAGTGAATTGCATGAAGATGAAAAGGAGCAACTTGGGAATTTCTGGAAGACGCTTTCCAATAAAGAGAAAACACCTTATCAACAGGAATTTGTAAGACTTTGGGAGGATCTTAATGGGGTGTATAATCAATTTAAAGCATCTTTGATCAGTGAAAGCCTGGCCTATGAAGGGATGTTGTACCGCGAAGTTGTAACAAATCTTATCAGGAATCCCTCATTATTAATATCCGATAAACAGTACGTTTTTATCGGTTTTAATGCGTTAAACAGTTGTGAAGAAGAGCTGTTTGAATTTCTTCAAAACGTTGGAAAAGCTCAATTCTATTGGGATTACGACGAGTATTATTATGCAGATCAGACTCAGGAAGCAGGTTATTTTTTACGTAAAAATATGATCAGGTTTCCGAATTCAAATTATTGTACCGAATTTAATTCCCTGACTACTTCTTCCAAATTAGTCAAAATAGTAGATATTGCTTCACAGGTAGGCCAGGTTCAAGTTGCAGCAAATGAATTAATTAATCAGAATTCCAGGAAATTAAATTTTGATGAGACCGCAGTGGTGCTTTGCGATGAAGAATTGCTTTTGCCAATGATTAATGCATTGCCGGATGACAACAATAAAGTGAATGTGACCATGGGGTATCCGTTAAAAATGACACCTGTTTTTAGCCTGATCACTCAACTTATTGCATTGCAGAAAAATAACCGTCACGATGGTCAGGAGGTGACGTTTTATAATAAAGATGTGATTCGTGTTTTAAATCATCAGCTGGTGATTGATTTTGAACCCTTAGCAGGTAAGGAACTCATAAACACGATTTTAAAAAACAATATTATCTACTTGTCGGAGAAAGAGTTGGATAATAATTTGTTTTTTAAACTACTATTTTGTGGTCCACAGAATATTCCCGGGCTTTCAGACTATTTTCTTGGAATCATCAAAGTCATTTTTAATCATTGGCAACAGAAAAACGGTAATCAGAATGAGCCGGAGGAGAACTCTCAAAAAGAGCTTTCATTTGATGTTAATTCTTCTATATATTGTGAATATCTTTTTCAATCTTATCTTGCTATAAATAAACTTAAAGATATACTGGTATATGATGGAGCCAGGGTTTTTGAAACGGATAATTTCGTGTCGAGAGATGCGTTTTTCCGGTTTTTGTTGCAATATCTCAGCGGACTTACTATACCATTTGAAGGGGAACCGCTGGAGGGTTTGCAGAT
>CAIXZH010000108.1 GCA_903923905.1 uncultured Bacteroidia bacterium | reverse complement strand
GCGGAATTAGCGGATATCCGCCATTATTCACTGGGTTGATATCCCGCTGGTGCGAATTTTTGACAGTCCCGTCGTTTTGACGCAGGATGTATGGGGCAAAGTATTTATCGATCCCCCCGAAATATTTCGCATGTGCCATCCTGTAGACATGGTCTGTTGACTCCTGGAGCGGGGCAAAGTAGATTTTTGGCGATGAATTTATCTGCATAACTGCAAATGTAGTGATCTCCCGCCATTTTATATTAAGTGAATTGGCCTCTTAGTTTATTGAACGAGAAGTATCATTCCTTTATTTTTTATCTTTGCACCGCCAAAAAAGTATGAAGTATGATTGTTTCCTTGCTGGTCGAAAAAGAGAATCCAAATAACTTTGTTGCTGATTTACAGGCGCAGAGTGACGGGTTGTCTCCACAAAGCAGTAGGGGCTCCAATACCTCCTCCCTGGGAAACAAGACACAGAAAGGCGCGAATAAAACTATTTATGCCAAAAACAGGCTTAAAAAGGAGATTCTTCAGAAGAAGGCTTATACCGAAGAAGTTAATGTCAAGGATGGTTCGTGGAATATTTACACGGGCAATCCGGGTTATTACACCACATCGGGTGATACGGTATATTTTGGAACGGTGAAATCGCTGTCAGACTCGGCTTTTCTGAAGGCTCAGCGTACGATCGTTCCAATATCGGTAAAGCCGTATGGATTGGTTGGGAAGGAGCGTGTTGCACCCGGACAGGATTGGATTTTGGGTATTATCCTTATTTTATGGGCGGCCTTTGCTTCTATTCGGGTTGAATTCCCGGAATATATGGGGCAGATTTTCTCCAGCCTTGTGAATCTTAATGCTGCAACGCGCTTATTTCGCCAGCGCGGCTACAAAATGATGTACGGAACTGTTCGTCTCGACCTGATTTTTTACCTGATAGTGCCCCTTTCCGTGTTTCAGATTGCCCGGTTTTTCAAGGTTGATCTATCCGGATTTCACCCAATCGTTCTTTTTATCGGATTATTATTGGTCATAAACACCTATTTTTTCATCAAGATATTCATCCACCGATTAGTGGGGTCCATCGCTATGCTAAAGGAGCAAACAGATGAATTAATATTTAATATTCGACTGTATTATAAGGTATTAGGGCTTATCTTGCTGCCTGTAGTTACGGTGCATGCCATACTGGCTGAAACCAACTTTATTACCATTTGGATAATGGCTTTCCTGATTGTCCTGATGAATGTAGCAACAGTGATCAGAAGTATTTATTTGGGATATCAAAAAGACATTTCAATTTTCTATTTGATTTTATACCTTTGTACCCTTGAAATTCTACCGCTGCTTTTGATTTTCAAACTCATCATTGCAACATAGAGGAGTTTTGAAATTCGAATTTTAAAAAGTGAATAAGTTGAAAATTAGAAGAATATTAGTATCGCAACCAGAGCCGAATCCTGGAAATTCGCCTTACAATGATCTGGCGGTTAAGCACAATCTGAAAATTGACTTTCGTCAGTTTATTCTGGTAGAGGGTGTTTCTGCGAAAGATTTTCGAAAAGACAGGATTTCGATTCTCGATCATACTGCTGTCATTTTTACCAGCAGAACGGCCATTGATCATTTTTTCAGAATTTCACAGGATTTGCGTCTGACCATCCCAGACACCATGAAGTACTTCTGTATTTCAGAGGCTACAGCCTTCTATCTCCAGAAATACATCGTATACAGGAAGCGAAAGATTTTCTATGCCAATGGTAAGTTTCCCGATTTATTGGATGTATTGATGAAACACAAGGAAGATAAATTTCTGATCCCATTGTCCGACGTTCATAAAGATGAGATTCCGATCTTGCTTGAAAAGGCCAAAATCCCTTTCACACAGGCTATTATGTATCGTACGGTGAGCAGTGATCTATCTGATCTGAAAGATGTGAATTACGATATGCTCTGTTTCTTTACCCCTGCTGGAATTAAATCATTGACGCAGAATTTTCCCAATTTTGAACAAAATGAGATTAAAATAGCCACTTTTGGTCCTGCTACTGCTCAGGCGGTCCGGGATGCAGGTTTGCGGCTCGATGTAGAAGCCCCAAGCCAGGAAGCTCCATCTATGCCTGCAGCTATCGAGAGGTTTGTCGCTGAATTCAATAAAAATAATAAATAGAAGATTTTTAGCATTTTCATCTGAAGGAGGTTGTCTCAAAAGTAAAAAATGGCTTTTGACAACCTCTTTTTTGTTCTCTTCAGTTTATGGTAGCTTACACATTTAGAAAGGAGGAAAAACTGTGCAGTCAGAAGATCATTGGTGAGCTCTTTCTGACAGGCTCCTCATTTTTGTGTTACCCCCTGAAGGTAGTCTGGAAATTTGAGCAACTTTTGCCACAGGTCCCTGCACAGGTGGTATTCAGTGTCCCTAAACGGCTTTTCAAAAAAGCGCACGACCGGAATTTGCTCAAACGACGAATGCGTGAAGCTTACCGTTTTCACAAGCATGAACTATATTCATTACTGCAGCAAAACGAACTGCGAACAGCTATGATGATTGTCTATATCGCAAAAGAGGAGCTTGAATTTGCGGAGATCGAGAAGGCGATGATAAAAATTGCCGGGCGGTTTAAGAATAAACTGTAGAGACGCAATTAATCGCGTCTCTACAGTTTATTTATAAATCGCTGTCCATAATCTCGGTCTGCATCCGTACCGAATCCTCATGAATAAGCTGGAATATTTGATTTACCAGCGTTTCATCAATGTTGAGTTTACGGGCCAAAGTAACCCGATCCTGCTGGATCTGTGTCCATCGGTTGATCTGGAGAGCAGTCACTTTATTTTCTTTTTTATACGTCCCGATCTGCCTTACAATCTCCATCCGTGAGGCTAAAATCTCCATGATTTCGTGATCGATCCCATCGATCCTTGAACGGAGGGTATCGAGCATGTTTTCGAAAAGCGGATCGTTTGAACTGGCATATCTGATCACCAGTTTATCGAGTATTTTGCCCAGTTCCGAAGGGGTAACCTGCTGGTCTTTGTCGCTCAATGCGCACGAAGGATCGATATGGGATTCAAGCATAAGGCCGTCAAGGCCAAGATCAAATGCCTTCTGCGAAATTTCGAACAGGTATTCACGTTTTCCTGCAATGTGACTCGGATCGCAGATAATAGGCAGATTAGGCATTAGCTGCCTCAGTTCGATCACGGTCTTCCAGCTTGGGTAGTTTCGGTATTTTGACTCGCCGAAGGGGGTAAATCCACGATGAATCGCCACAAGATTTTTTAATCCGGCATGATTAAGTCTTTCCAATGCACCAATCCATAATTGAACATCCGGATTAACCGGATTTTTTACCATCACGATCTGATCAGTTCCCTTGAGAACGTCTGCAATTTCCTGCACCACGAAAGGTGACGCCGTTGAGCGGGCACCAATCCAGAGTACATCGACTCCTGCCTTAAGGCATTCTTCAACATGTTGAGCATTGGCCACTTCAGTCCCGGTAAGTAATCCGGTCTCTTCCTTCACCTGCATGAGCCATTTCAGGGCAACGGGCCCCATTCCTTCAAATGAACCCGGGCGGGTGCGTGGTTTCCAGATACCTCCGCGGTATACCATAACCCTCTTATCTTTTGCAAGTTCCCTTGCCGTTGCCATCGTTTGCTCTTCCGATTCAAGGCTGCATGGCCCGCTGATCAACAACGGATTGTCTATATTTGGTAACCAGTGGCTAATCGGCTGGATGTCTAATTGTGATCCCATGATTGTTTATTTTGTATAAAATTTAATAATTGTTTCTTCGTTTTTGGTTAAGGATGAATTTTCTCCCTCGAGTACACCCCTGATCTTGTTGGCGTTTACGATCAATGATGACAATTGTTCATGATCATTATTTTTGAGTGAATTCTTAAATTCTTCGAGATGATGGATATATACTTCAAGCGCTTCGTAAATGTAGTCACGGTTTTGCCAGAAAATAGGTGACCACATTTGTGGAGAACTTTTCGCAAGACGAACAGTTGATTGAAAACCTCCTGAAGCAAGATCGAAAATGATATTGCGATCCTCAATGGCTAAAACCGCATTGGCCAGGGCAAAAGAGGTGGCATGTGGCAGATGGGAAATAAATGCGGTAGTGTGATCCTGCTCATCACTGGACATATAGGCAATCGGCATTCCCAGTGACTGGAACATTTTCTCGGCAAGTGCCAGATGCTGTGGGCGGCATTTTTCATGATCACAAATGATGCAAATTTTATGTTCGAAAAGATGCTCGACCGCAGCAGTGGGACCACTGTTTTCAGTTCCCGACATGGGGTGCGCAGGGATAAAATTTCCGCGTAAGGGGTGATCCTTAACCCCTTCTGTAATTTGGCGCTTTGTTGAACCTACGTCCACAACTGTTGTGGAGGGGGAGATGTGATCCAGAATGACCGGAAGTAACAGGACAATCTTGTCAACCGGTATCGCCAGGATGACCAGATCGGCTTCTTTAACAGCTGTTTCCAGCGGTTCAATCCGGTCAGCAATCCCAGCTTCCAAGGCAATCCGTGCATTCCCGGGATTATTGTCAACGCCGATAATCTCAGTGGCAAATTTGGTTCTTCGCAAATCCTTTGCCATCGATCCTCCAATTAATCCAAGACCTATAACTGCAACTTTCATTTTGAATTTTTTATTATATACAAAAAAAGGTCTCCTATTTTGGAGACCTTTTTTTGATTCAATATTGTTTGACAATACCTTACCGTTCAGTCCCCATACGAAGGCCGAGATAACCAAACCAAAAATAAAAAGTATTGTTTTGTAGCATTCCAATTGTTGTTATTCGGCGGCAAAAATAAAAATAATATTCGAAAATAATAACAATAACCCTTTTTTTTGTTTAAAAAGATGATTTTAGTCAGTTTGGTGAGTTGAGCTGAAAGGTGCCCGGTAAGTTATGTGCTCTATTTCTTAAGATCAATTTGGATTAACTTTAATTAGCAACCATGGCTTATCGTATATTTGTAAGTTAAGTGTGATTTTGTAGAACTGAACCAACAACAGGAATAACAATGAAATATAAACATACCAGAGGGGGCGAAATTGATGGACATTTAGATATTTTTGTATCGCACAATGAAGACAATTTTGAAGGAGAAATATCAAAGTGGGAAGAGATTTTAATACATGGAGATCCTGAAGGACTGAGATCATTTGCGAAACTATTAAATGATATCGCTGATCTAAATCAAGAAGAGGTTGATGACAAGGACCTTCCAATTGGTGCCAGAGAACATTATCATTTAACACCTAAATTAGAACTCGCAAACAGTTCCGTTACAGTAATTGTAGGACGACTTGACGCTAAAGGGACTGGTGTTTTTTACGACAGATTTATACCCAAAGACACTTCAAAGTAAAACAGACAAACCAATGAGCAATATATAAAGCTCGGCGGACAGAAAAACCACACATAGTAACCGCTACAGCAAAGGCGGATTTGCTTGTTCGTTGAAAAATTTGAATTCTTTACATACATTTGTGCCGGCAGACAGTTGAGCAACAATTTATTCCCGCACTTGTCATATCGTCGGCCGGTAAAAATAACATTCATGGAAAATCAATCACAGTTCAGGAGCATTATTCCTATCCAGGTTAGGTTTAGCGATGTTGATATGTTGGGGCATGTTTCGAATACGGTTTATCAGAATTACTATGATGCCGGGAAATTGCATTATTTTGATGAGGTGCTGCCTGAAATGGACTTTATTAACATAGGTGTGGTAGGTGCCATGATTAAAATAGATTATCTCAAGCCTATCTTTATGAGGACCAGTATTCTGGTTGAAACACATGTGACCCATGTAGGGACCAAAAGCCTTACGATGGAGCATCAGCTTGTGGAGGAACATACCGGTGAATTGCTGTCTACCTGTTTGGTTGTTTTGGTTTGTTATGACATCAAGGGGCAGAAAAGTATCCCGATACCTGAACAATGGAAAGAACAAATCCGGAGATATGACCGGGAGGTAATCCTGAAATGAGAGAAACCAGGAATAATTAAAATCTTTAATTTGATGGTAAAACTCTCAGAATTATTGGCGTTTTAGGGTTGCCGGTACCTTCCGTTATCTTCCCCGATCAATGAAAGGTATGATTCATAACGGGTAGCAGGAATATCTCCGCTTTCGGCAGCAGCCTTTACCGCGCATCCGGGTTCATGGGTGTGGGTACAATTGAAAAACCGGCACTGATCAAGTAGCCCAAACATTTCAGGAAAATAGTGGGCAATCTCCTCCTTGCCCATATCGATCACCCCAAATCCCCTGATTCCCGGGGTATCAATGATCATGGCTCCATCAGAAGTTTCAAACATTTCAGCAAAAGTAGTGGTATGTTTTCCCTGCTGGTGATGATCGGAGATGATCCCTGTTTTAAGTTTAAGTTCAGGATCAATCCGGTTAAGAATTGAGGACTTCCCAACTCCTGAAAGACCTGAAAAGAGGCTTATTTTCCCGGTTAGTTCCGCATGCAGGAGCTCCATGTTAAAATTCTTTTCGGCTGAAACCTGAAAACATTTGTACCCGATCGATTCGTAGGTTTGGAGGTACTCCTCAAGCTTTTCGTAATCTTTATCAGTATATAAATCGATCTTATTGAAGACCAGTGATGCCGGTATGCGGTAAGCCATTGCCGAGATCAGGTAACGGTCGATAAATCCCGGCAGGGTAACGGGATAATTCACAGTCACGATGATAAAGGCCTGGTCAATATTGGCCGCAATGATCTGACTCTCGCGTGAGAGATTGGAGGCCTTTCGGATAATGTAGTTTTTACGGGGTTCAACAGACGAAATTATTCCGGTTACACCCTCTTTGGTGGTTTCATCATATTGAAGTTCAAACTCAACACGGTCACCCACTGCAACCGGATTGGTAGTGCGGACCTCTTTCATCCGAAGCTTTCCCTTGATGCGACAGTCAATCTGTTCCCCGGCATCCGATTTTACCGAATACCAGCTTCCTGTTGACCTTATGACTAATCCCTTCCCCAATTGAGTTATTTTTTAACGGGATAAAAATACGTTAAACTTTTAAGCCTTCACAGTTGTTGCATATATTCGGTAGTTGAACTAAACCGCTAATGCGGTAAATGTTGATTTTGGTAATTTTAAAGTGCAAATTTTAAAATTTACCAT
>CAIXZH010000107.1 GCA_903923905.1 uncultured Bacteroidia bacterium | reverse complement strand
TCTTACATCACATGAATTTATGGAGATCATTGTTGATGATAAAGTTGCACCGGGAAAAGCAGATGTGCTGATTTTCACTTCAGGGAAAATCTATTACGAATTATTGGAGCGACGCGAAAAACTGGAACTTAAAAATTTTGCGATCATACGAATAGAGCAGCTCTTCCCCTTTCCTTCCGAAGAGATTCGAATGATTAAGTTTCAAAATCCAAATGCCAAACGGGTGATGTGGGTTCAGGATGAACCTGCCAATATGGGTGTTTGGCCATACATTTCCCGGAAATTTCCCGAGCTTCAGCTCGAGTTGGTTAGTCGGCCTGAAAGTGCAAGTCCGGCAACCGGGCTTTTGGAAAAACATAAAAAAAGCCTTGAAAGAATTCTGAATACGGTTTTTAATTAACTTTAGAAAATAAATTTTTTGTTATGATCCTTGAAATTAAAATACCTTCTCCCGGAGAATCAATTACTGAAGTTGAAATCGGTAAATGGCTTGCAGAAGATGGTTCATTCGTATCCAAAGATCAGGAAATTGCTGAAATTGAATCTGATAAAGCAACCCTCTCATTGAATGCAACTGCAAATGGAATATTGAAAATCTTAGTTAAAGAAGGAGAAAGGGTTGCTGTAGGAACTGTTGCTTGCCAGTTGGATACTAACGAAAGCATACAGCACCCTGAGAACACTTCTATACTGTTAAATAAAGAATCTGTTTCAGAACAAAAAGTCGAAGAAGAAACCAATACCAATATTTCTTCTTCCCTAATCCATGAACCAGAAAAAGGAAGCTCTAAAGCCGAACTTAATCTGATTAAGATAACGCCAGCCGCAAAAGCAGTAATGGAAGAGGCCGGATTAAATATGGAAGATGTATTAAATGGCCTTCATCGTATTACCCGGAAAGATGTGGAGTCAGTTCTTGCAACACCTTCTAATTTTTCATTTGAAACCCCGATTGAAAAAAATCGTAGTGTAGATCGAACAGCAATGTCGGCACTTCGGCGTAAACTGAGTCAAAGGTTAGTGGCTGTTAAAAACGAAACAGCCATGCTCACTACCTTCAACGAGATAGATATGAGTCAGCTGATGGAACTTCGAAAAAATTACCAGCAACCCTTTGTCGAAAAATATGGCATTAAACTTGGGTTTATGTCTTTCTTTGCCAAAGCGGTAAGCGTTGCATTATCAAGTCATCCTGCAGTTAATTCATTGATCGAAGGGGAGGATATTGTTACTCCTAACTACCATGACATTGGAATTGCGGTTCAGACACCCAAGGGACTTATGGTTCCTATTATTCGAAATGCCGAAACCAAAACCATTGAGTCAATTGAACGAGAAATTAAAGAGCTTGCCGAAAAGGCAAGAGGTAAGAAACTTTCTATTTCGGAGATGAATGGTGGCACATTTACAATTACTAATGGAGGCGTCTTTGGCTCTTTGATGTCCACCCCAATTCTGAACCCTCCGCAAAGTGCAATACTCGGAATGCATTCTATAAAAGACAGACCTGTAGCAATAAATGGGAAGGTGGAAATCAGGCCAATGATGTATGTTGCTCTCTCCTATGATCACCGGATTATCGATGGCAAAGATTCTGTAGGATTTTTAGTGAAAGTTAAGGAATTGATAGAGGATCCGGCAAAACTTCTTTTTAATGGAAAGAGTCAGGAAGAAATATTGCTTGGATTATAATTTCATTTCTGAGAAACCTGATTTATCCAAAAACCAGATCTCTTTCAAAAATCTAAAGGATTATTGACACTGTTCAATGATCCTTTTTTTTTGTGGGCAAACAATGATTACAAAACTCTGACAGAATCTCAAAATTAAGTATTTATTGAACTTGAAAAATCAGGATAGTAGGGTTGCCAGCCTCATCAAAAACAAAAGGCACCCCTTTTGAGGATGCCCTATGTTAACCTAACCAAAATCTATGAAAAAAAGTGCTTTACTCTTACTTTACAAATATGCAATAGAATTTAGTTAAGACGATTCAACAGATATTAAAGAATGTTAAATCACAATATCTAAAAAACCAAATAAAAGTTATTATAGTTATTTGACAATCCGCATCTTATAAAAGGAACGATAAACAAAGAATAGTGCGATTAAAAAGAATACACCTCCAACATATGGTGCAACACTATAAAAACTGTCAGAAATAGCAATTTCCATTGCCAGCAAACCAAAAAGAGTTGTAAACTTGATAATCGGATTTAATGCAACCGATGAGGTATCCTTGAAAGGATCACCAACAGTATCGCCAACAATAGAAGCTTCATGCAGAGCAGTTCCCTTTTCACGAAGATCAACTTCAACAACTTTTTTGGCATTATCCCAGGCACCACCTGCATTAGCCATGAAAAGCGCCTGGAAGAGTCCGAACACAGCTATTGAAATCAAATAGCTGACAAAGAAAGAAGTAGCGGCATACATATGAGTTGGGATTGCATCACTATTGTCTCGATATCCGGCAAAAAAAGCAAATGCCAAAGCGAAGGAGAAAATGGCAATAAAGATATTGAACATTCCTGTCTGAGCATATTGAGTACAAATCTTAACAACCTCTTTTGAAGTTTCTATGGAGGCACTACTATCGGCACCTTCATCCAGATGAATATTTTTCTTAATATATTCAACCGCACGATAGGCTCCTGTTGTAACTGCCTGAATAGATGCTCCTGTAAACCAATATATTACTGAGCCACCAGCAAGAAATCCTAAAATTGTGTATGGATTTAGGATGTTAAGGATAGTCTCGGGCTCAATATTAAATTTATGTTTGATTAGTAGGATAAGAGAGAAGATCATGGTAGTTGCACCTACTACGGCGGTGCCTATTAATACAGGTTTGGCCGTAGCTTTAAAGGTATTACCTGCCCCATCATTAGCTTCCAGGTAATGTTTGGCATTTTCGAAATCGGGTTTAAACCCAAATTCTTTTTCGATCTCAACCGCCGCATTGGGATTTTCTTCAATCAGCGAAAGTTCGTAGATACTTTGTGCATTATCAGTAACAGGGCCATAACTGTCAACAGCTATTGTAACAGGACCCATTCCTAAAAACCCGAAAGCCACAAGACCAAAGGCAAATATTGACGGATAGATCATCAGCGCATTTAGACCGTGTGTTGATGCGAAGTAGGCAATAAACATCAGTACAAGGAAAACCATACCTTGCCAGAAAGCGCTAAAATTACCTGCAACAAGACCGGAAAGAATGTTGAGTGAGGCACCACCTTCGCGTGAGGCAGTTACGATTTCGTTTACATGACCCGATTTCGGACTGGTAAAGATTTTTGTAAATTCAGGAATTAATGCTGCACCAAGTGTTCCACAACTGATTATTATAGATAAGGTAAGCCAAAGGTTGTTTGCCAAGCCACCCAACATGAAATAGCTAACTGCAAAAGTTACCAGAATTGAAAGGATTGAAGTGATCCAAACCAGCGTGGTGAGAGGCTTTTCAAAGTCAAGATCCAATACATTATGATATTTTGCATTTGTATAGACTTTATTCACATAAAATGCTGCAATAGAAGTAACTACCATTAGAATTCTCATAAGGAAAATCCATGTAAGAAGCGTCGTCTGATAGCTAAGCAATTCTGATTTGGTAGTACCATCGGAATTAAAGCCCACAGCCAACACAATAAAACTGATTAAAGCAACACCGGTAACACCGTAGGTTTCAAAACCGTCTGCGGTTGGACCAACGCTATCTCCAGCATTATCTCCGGTACAATCGGCAATTACACCTGGATTACGTGGATCATCTTCCTTAATTTTAAATACCACTTTCATCAGGTCACTGCCAATATCAGCAATCTTGGTAAAAATACCTCCAGCGATACGAAGTGCCGAAGCACCTAAAGACTCACCGATTGCAAAGCCAATAAAGCTGGCACCCGCAAATTCACGGGGTATGAAAAGCAGAATAATTAACATCATGATCAATTCTACACTTACCAGTAAAACACCGATGCTCATACCTGCATCCAATGGAATATTGAGTAACTTAAGCGGTTTGCGTTCAAGTGATGCAAATGCCATACGGCTGTTGGCCAGTGTATTCATGCGGATGCCGAACCATGCCACACCATAAGAACCGAGTATCCCGATCACAGACCACATAAGGATCAGCATAACTCCACCGAAACTCATATGCTGCAGAAATCCAAAATAGAAAGCAATACAAGCAGCGATAAAAGCGAAAAGAATCAGTAAAAATTTTCCCTGCTGAATAAGGTAAGTTTTGCAGGTTTCAAAAATGATATGGGCCACGTCCAGCATGCTCTTGTGAGCTCCAAGCTTCTTAACCCTGAGAAATTGATAAAGGCCAAAGAGCAATCCAAGGATGCAAATCAGAAACCCAAACAGCAGCATATGGTACTGCCCGGTTTCAAGTGCCGGAATGTTGAGATCGGCTTCACTACCAAAAGCTAAAGCCGGTAAAACTAAAATCGTGAAAAAGGATAGTAATCGTTTCATACGTTTAAAATTAGAAAATAAATCAGCATTAAAATCAATAAATATAAAGAATGAAATATTATAAATATTTGCGGCTGGTATCCGATGAGGCAAGATCGGAAAGGTAAATCATAATCAATCAGTGAATTAATTTATCAGGATTAGTAATTAATTTGGTATGTTAAATGAAAAATACACTATGGCGAATTCACATTCCTTTGGTTATCGGTTTGCCTATCAAGCCCGTATTTCATAGTGTTTGGTTTTATGTAAAATCGAAATTTAAGAGTGCTAATTTAATCCGAATTTTGATAAAAAATAAAGATAATTCGAATATAATTGCAATTTGTAATGCTTTAAAATAAATTTCCAGGGTGAGCTATTCCCATGTTTAAAATTGTAATAATTGTTTGAAAATCTCACTCTGAAACCATTCCAAAGTCGTATCTTGGTATCTTTCAAATTGAATGAAATATTTTTAATAAATTTAGCGTAGATCATATATGTTTGAAGTGAAAATGGTGGTTACTGATCTGGACGGCACCTTATTACAATCTGATCAGTCAATAAGTCCGGCAGATCGGGAGACACTCGAGAGATTGGGAAATTTAGGAATGTGCAGGGTTGCTGCAACTGGTCGTAATCTTTATAAGGTCAGGCTGGTCTTGAACGAAAAGTCACCCTTTGATTATGTAATTTTTTCTTCCGGCGCCGGTATTATGGACTGGAAAACACAAAAACTGATCAGGACGATGGCTATTCCAGACCAGATAACCAAAGAACTCACGAAATATTTGATTAGTGAAAAACATAATTTTAAGATTTCCAGAGAATTACCTGACAACCACAATTTCGGATGGTGGGAAAGCTACGATTGTCCGGAACTAAAAAGATATGTCGAACACCATAAAAAGTTTGGTGATGCGATTCAAATTGATCCGGTTCGCCTATTTACTTCCTCCCAATTTCTAATGTTTTTCCCAATCGAAAGCAACCAATTTGAGCTAGTCAAGGAAAAGGTTCAAACGGAATTTCCTGAATTAAGCATAATTAAAACAACCTCCCCGCTCGATCACAATTACATCTGGATGGAAATATTCCCCAATAGCGTATCTAAGGCTCATGGAATAGAAGAGATCTGCCGGATAACCGGAATCGCCCAGGAGAATACACTTGGAATCGGAAATGATTTCAATGACCTTGAAATGCTTGAATTTACCCAGCACTCCTATGTTGTTGATAATGCGCCAGATGAATTAAAACTAAAATACCTTAACAGCCTTGCGCATTATGATAACGGGTTCACTTTTGCGGTCAATAAACATCTGTCTCATCATCCAGGATCGTAACTTTCAATAAAACTTATACGTATTACTGTCATTATCCAATCTATTCTTATAAAATAACTTTAAATTAATAAAATCTTTATAATGAGAAAATTAGCCTTAATCTCCCTATTACTTTGGGTCACTATCCACCTTTTTGCCCAGCCCTTCAAGCTTTCAGACCCAATTCCCTTTGACCCGGCTGCGAGTAAAGGGGTTCTTAAAAATGGATTGACTTACTATGTTAAGGCAAATTCAACCCCTAAAAACCGGGCTGAAATGATGCTCGTTGTTTCAGCCGGCTCCGTGCTTGAAGATCCAGATCAACTTGGACTTGCCCACTTTTGCGAACACATGAGCTTCAACGGGACAAAAAACTTTCCCAAAAATGACCTGATTAAATATTTTGAGTCAATTGGTATGGAATTTGGACCTGAGATCAATGCCTATACCAGCTTTGATGAAACCGTTTATATGGTTAAGGTACCACTTGACAAGGAGGAATATATTCAAAAAGGACTACAGGTACTTTACGATTGGGCTTCACAGGTGACCGATTCAGATGAAGAGATCAATAAAGAACGGGGAGTCGTGCATGAGGAATGGCGCGCAGGCCAAGGGGCACAAAAGCGAATGATGAATCAGTGGCTACCTGTATTTCTTAAGAACTCAAAATATGCCGATCGATTACCAATTGGTCAAATGGAGGTTATTGATAATTGTAAACCAGAAGTTTTAAGACGTTTTCGGAATGACTGGTACCGTCCCGATTTACAGGCAGTAGTTGTAGTTGGTGATTTTGATCAAAATAAAATGGTGAGCATGATTCAGGAAAAATTCTCCGCAATACCTGTCAAAGTAAATCCGCGAAAAAAGGAGGAATTTCAGGTTCCGGGAAATCCCGAAACACTTGTCAAAATTGTAACCGATAAGGAAGCCACCTATTCTTCGGCTACAGTTTACATCAAACATCCCATGGTCATTGACCAAACTGTAAACGGATATCGGACCTCGATATTAAACACCCTTTATAATCAAATGATAAACCTTCGGCTTTCTGAATTAACACAAAAAGAAAATCCACCGTTTGTGATGGGTCAGTCCCATTATGGTAGTTTGGTGGGCCCTTCAGATGTCTATACCTCTATGGCAATAGCTCACCCCGGAAAAATTCCTGATGGGCTTAAAGCTGTATTACTTGAAAATGAGCGGGTTGAAAAATTTGGGTTTACTCAAAGTGAACTTGACCGAAATAAAAATGCAATGCTAAAATCCATGGAATCAGCATATAATGAGCGAGATAAAAGAGAATCAATGAGTATAGCCGAGGAATATACCCGCAATTTTCTCATGCGCAAGGAATATGTTCCGGGAATCGAAATGGAATTTGAGTATTACAAAGCATTTATGCCTACCATTACACTTGCAGAGATTAACGCTCTGGCACAAAAATGGATTACTAATGAAAACCGGGTGGTTATTGTGACCGCTCCTGAAGTGGCGGCATCTCCGGCACCTTCAGAGACCGATATCAGGAAGGTTTTGGCGGAAGTCCAGGGGCAAAACATTTCAAAATATGCCGATGAAACTTCCAGCGAACCTTTGATGAAAACAGTTCCCAAAGCCGGTAAAGTATCCGTTGAAAAGAAAATTCCGGAAGTTGACGCAACGGAATGGACCCTCTCAAATGGAACAAAGGTTGTCTTTAAACAGACCGATTTCAAGGATGACGAGATACTGTTTACCGGATATTCATTGGGCGGATGGTCACTTTATCCGCAGACCGACAATGTGTCTGCATCATTTGCAGCGACGATCATGGATATGAGCGGAATTGCGGATTATAAAATGACCACTTTAAAAAAGATGCTCGCCGGGAAGCAAGTTTCAGTTACCCCCGTAATTAAGATGCTTACTCAAGGGATGGAAGGTTCGTCCAATGTATCAGATATTGAAACAATGTTCCAGCTGATCAACCTCTATTTTACCCAATCCCGGTTTGATGAATCGGCATTCTCATCCTACATCACCCGAATGCGCAGTCAACTGGAAAATAAGGATGTCTCACCGGAACGTGCCTTTGCCGATACATTCAGGTTTGTAACCTCAAATTATCATCCGAGGATGAAGCCACTTACCAAAGAGATGCTTGATGAAGCTAAGTTTACCAGAATAGAACAAATAGGAAAAGAGCGCTTTGCAAATCCTGGTGAATTTACCTTTTTCTTTGTGGGAAAAATCGATCCGTTAAAATTTAAACCATTGGTTGAAAAGTATATAGCCTCACTGAAAACTAGCAAAAAAGCTGAAAAATGGATCGATCTGGGCGTGCGGAAACCGGAAGGGGTGGTTGATAAAGTCGTATATAAAGGGAAAGAATCCAAATCAATCCAGTATATTCAATTTCATGGGAAACTAAATTACACAACCAAAGAGATCCTGGAACTGGATGCCTTAAGTAAAATACTGACAACCAGACTTTTAGAAAGTATCAGGGAAGATAAATCAAGTGTTTATTATATTGGAGCCCAGCCTGGTAATAATAAATTTCCCATTCCTGAGTATGATATGACCATTTACTATGGAACTGCACCTGAAAAAGTTAAAGAATTAAAAACCTCGGTCTTTGCCATTATTCATGACCTGATTGAAAATGGACCTAAACAGGAAGAGGTGGATAAAGCACGGGAAAAGATCAAACGGGAACGAGAAACCAATTTACGGGAAAACGATTTTTGGGAAGTTACTCTTAAGAGTTATTATCTGAACCGAAACGGCAATTTTAAAGCCTTTGGCGAGTTTGATATTGTGGTACAAGGACTTACAAAAGAATCATTAAAGTCGGCTGCTTCAAAAACTTTTGATTTCAAAAATTATGTCAGCGTTGCCCTGATGCCGGAGGAGGCTGTTAAAGCACCGTAAACATTTTCGATTTATTAGGGAGTGAAAGGCGGGAGTCGTAAGGAGGGTAACTTTACGATCCCTGCCTTTTTCATTCAAAAATTAGTGTGGAAAATCTATCGTTTATTTCCTGGAAGGAATTCGAATTTCAATAATGGCACCTTTTGGTTTTCGGTTTCTGACCAATATTGATCCTGCATGGGCATCGATAATTAGTTTTGCGAGATGAAGGCCCATACCAATGTTTTTATCAATGTGTCCCTCAGGATTGCCCATTGCATTAAATAAATTACAAAGCGATTCTTTAGAGAATCCAATGCCGTAATCTGATATGGTGGTTTTCAAATATCCCTCTTGATCATCACTAATACTGATTTCAATTTTAGCACCCTGGGATGAGAATTTAAAGGCATTTTCCAGTACAGCCGTGAGACACTTTAAGAGGTATTTCTGATCACCTCTGATACGCGAATTGATACTGTTTTTTTGAAAATCAATAATTATATCTTTTCCATGAAATTTTGCAATGCACAAATTCACTGCATTTTGCATAATTTCTACAAGATCCGTTTCAGAGAAAAGCAATGCTTTTTCTCCTTTAATACGCAGGATTGAAGCCTCAAGAATAATATTCGAAAAGTTCTCAAGTCGCTTAACAGAGAAGTCTAACAAAGTAAAATATCGACTAACTTCATTGGGCAATTTATAACGTTCAATAAGAGCCAGACTTCCCATAATGCCATTAAGGGGAGTTCTGATTTCATGACTAATAAGATTGAAAAATTCTGATTTGGCAATTTCAAGAATTCCAAGTTCTTTATGTGCATGACTCAGTTTATTCAGGGAATCTTCGAGTTCATTGGTCCTTTGGGCCACCTTTGTCTCAAGCATCTGATTCATATTCTTTGCCATCAGCCGGCCATACTTTAATTCGATCAACATGCCGGACTTTTTCAACAACTCATTGCTTATCAGTGGTTTTAAAATATAATCATCCGCTTCCATCTCAAAAATCCGACTCACCAAAGAAAGATCATCAATGCCGACTATAAAGATTACCGGAATCATACTCCAATCTGCATTCGTTTTAATCGTATGACAAATCGAAAAACTCTCCTGGTCTGGCAGATTAATATCAATTAAAATGAGGTCGACTAGTTGTTCTTTTAAAATCAATAAAACTTCCTGCTCGTTAGGCACATTCTTAACCTCAAAATCATTTCCCTTGAGAACCTGCTCAAGAGAAAACAAATTATCAGCTTGATTATCAACAATTAAAATCATGAATTTTTTCATATTGGGAATTCTATTGAGCTGTTTTATGGAAAGATTATTCAAAAGTACAAAAATAGATCAAGATTCATGATCTGTGTTTGTTTTGCACAATTTGTCGGGATACACAAAGAACAAGAGGTAATAATTTCATTGGTTTAACTTTGGTTGGTTATCTTTGGGCAATTTATTAATCGACTATCTTTTACCGTTGAATTTATGCAAATTCTTAGTGCAAAGGAATTTATAAAATTAGGAAAAATGCTTCCGATTGTTGACGTAAGGTCTCCTGGAGAGTTTGCAGATGGCCATATTCCTGGTGCCATCAATATTCCTATTTTTAATAACGAGGAGCGGGCTACAGTTGGAACGATCTATAAATCAAAGGGTCGACTTCCTGCAATAGAAAAAGGGCTGGAAATTGTTGGTCCCAAAATGGCTGAATTTGCCCGTCAGGCCTCCTCTCTTGCAAAATCTAATCAGTTACTCGTTCATTGCTGGAGGGGTGGATTGCGCTCAGAAAGTATGGCATGGTTATTTGAACGGTTGGATATAAAATGTTTCGTTCTGCAGGGAGGTTATAAATCGTACCGGAACTATCTCCTTGAAATAACCGGAAATATTCCCCATCTAATAGTAATTGAAGGATATACAGGTAGCGGTAAAACAGAAATTCTTCAGTCATTGGCCAATTTGGGCGAACAGGTTATCGACCTTGAAAAGCATGCAAATCATAAAGGTTCAGTCTTTGGTGGAATTGAACAGAAGCCTCAGCCCACTACCCAGCAATTTCAAAATGAGCTTTTAGATATTATCGTGGACTTTGACCTGTCAAAAAGGGTATGGATCGAAGGTGAAAGTCAGACTGTTGGTCGGGTTTTTCTCCCTGACCCATTGTGGTACAGAATGAATGAAGCCCATAACCTGGAGATTTTTGTCCCCCGTGAGGCTCGCATTAAAAGACTTGTTGAAGAATACGGCACACTTCCTGGAGAACTTATGGAAAATGCGATAGCCAGCATTGCCAAACGTTTGGGTGATCTAAGAATGAAAGAGATTCTCTCTCTTTATCGCGAAAAAAAGTTGGATATCGTTGCAGAGAAACTGCTTGAATATTATGATCAGACCTATCAATACAGCAGGGAAAAGTATAAAAAGAAAATGACACAGATTGAATTTTCCCGTGATGATTCGGATGCAAATGCCGCAATAATTCTTGAAAAGGCAATTCAACTCTTTGAATAAACTAGGATATTGTTCACAATTTAAAATTTGTTATCTGTTAAAATTAATATTATGAATAACAATTCTTTAACTGCAAATGATTCTGTAAAACTTACCCAATATTCACATGGAGCCGGATGCGGGTGTAAAATTTCGCCAAAAGTCCTAAACGCAATCCTGGCACAATGTAAAACTGAATTCCCTGATCCATTTTTGCTTGTAGGCAACAGTACTCTGGATGATGCGGCAGTTTATGATATTGGAAATAATCAGGTAATTATCTCAACAACAGATTTTTTCATGCCAATTGTTGATGATCCATACGATTTTGGAGGAATTGCATCCGTCAATGCCATCAGTGATATTTTTGCTATGGGGGGGACACCGCTGATGGCAGTAGCTATTTTATGCTGGCCCGTGAATAAACTCTCTGCAGAAATTGCCGGTCAGGTTATTGAAGGGGCAAAGCAGGCTTGCGCAAGGGCTGGCATAGCAATTGCCGGAGGTCACAGCATCGATGGTCCTGAACCTATTTTTGGACTGGCGGTTACAGGGATTGCCCAAAAGGACCAGATTCGTTTGAACTGTTCTGCAGCGGTCGGCTGCGAGCTTTTTCTGACAAAGCCCCTGGGAATCGGCATCTTATCCACCGCACAAAAACAGGGAATACTCAGGGAAGAAGACCGGTTGACTGCGCGTAACCTGATGCTCACTATAAATACGATTGGAAAGGAACTTGGAAAGCTGGCCGGTGTAAAGGCAATGACTGATGTTACAGGTTTTGGATTATTGGGACACCTGATAGAAATGTGTGAAGGTAGTGTACTGAGTGCTGAAATTGATTCCACTAAAGTTCCAACAATCGAAAACCTGGGCTTTTATATGGAGCATAAAACCTTCCCCGGTGGCACCTTCCGTAATTTTGACAGCTATGGGCACAAAGTTGCTCCTATGACTGCTGAGCAAAAGCATTTGTTTTGCGATCCACAGACCAGCGGAGGACTTCTTGTTGCTGTTACACCGGAAGGTAAACAGGAGTTTTTGGATATTGCTGCACAATACGGATTGAATCCGAGGTCATTTGGGGTGATGAAAAACAAAGGCGATTTTGCGGTTGATTTTGTCAAATCATAGCACTGAAGATCTTTTACCGGCACATACCTTTTAGCCGTTTATGGCCGTTAGCAGCTTCCCTGTCAAGTAATAACAGGATATTAGGATGTGATTTCAGTATCGAAACAGGAAAATCCGGAGTTATTTCACAGCTAATCAGTCGCTCGTAAATCTGAGCCTTTCTGATTCCGTTCAATTGCAATATTACTGACCTGGCCTCCATGATGGATTTTAGTCCCAGGGTGATGCCTGCACTGAGCCCGACATCACCCTGGAAATATTTTTGGCCAATCTCCCTGGTCACCTCATCGAGTTCAACGATATGTGAATATGAATCGAATGAGCTCCCCGGTTCATTCAAACCAAGATGTCCATTCATCCCGACACCGAGTAAAACCAGATCAATCGGGCCATTCTTCCGGATAAAACTGTCAGTTTTGAGACATTCCTTCTCCGGGTCAGCAGTTTCCCCATCAAAAAAACACAGATTTTCAGATGAATAATCGATATGATCAAACAGGTGCTTTTTAAGAAATGAAAAACAATTTTCGTTTCGCCTTTCTCCGAGGTTTAACCATTCGTCCAGTCCTACAATTCTGCACCTGCTGAAACTGATTTTTCCACGCTTGTATAAATCAATCAAATGATTAAACGTTCCGATTGAGGTCTCACCAGCGGGAAAACAGAGTAAAGCATCAGGTTTTTCAAGGATAATTCCTGCAATTAGAGCTGCAGTTTCTGCCGACAATTCCTGATAATCATCAAAAATAATTTTTCCTATGGTATGCATTATAGTTTTAATTCACCCCAACCCTGACGGTATTCCCGTTTCACAAATTGGTTGGCTTTATCAAAATTAGTGATTCGCATATTGGCTCCATCCCATTTATAGTTGATATATCTGCCCGGAAAGGTAAACGATTCCATATCGCCATAAACAGGATCTTTTTTGACCACTTTTTCGCGAATATTAAAGCTCCGCAAAAGGAGGTTCCCCATAAGCACCGTTTCGGTCAGTGGGCCGGCATATCCGACAAACGGGGAGTCTACCTCTGCATTTCCATAGCCGGCAATACATGCATCAACCCATTGCCACCAGTGACCATCCATATCTCCGACGACCCTGGGATACTTCTTAGGAACATTAACACTCTTATTAAGTGCCATCGGCAACAGTACCGGATTACGTCCTCCCCATCCACAGGCTGCTTTGCCCTTGGTACCAACAAACAGTGTACCGCCTTCAAAATCATTGAGCCCCGGCCAATCGGCAAGGATGTCATTCATATTACCATCGGAATCAAGCTCTATTGGGCGCTCAGGCGTAATTCCGCCATCCATCCAATAAAGATTTAAGACTTTACCATTATTCTGAAGATATTTAAACCGGACTGAGCTGGAGACCGGACCGCTTTCGGGAAAAATACCCTCCTTAAAGATGCCGGTATAAACTGTGCTTGCACTGCAGGAAACTTCTGTAGGATAGCCAAGATTAAGCAATTTAAAGGGTGGTCCCATAATATGACAACCCATGTCTCCCAAAGCACCGGTCCCAAACTGCCACCATCCACGCCAGTTAAACGGAACCATATTATCTATATAGTTGGTTTGCTGAGCAGTACCCAACCACAGATCCCATTTAAGCTCCTTTGGAACTGAGGGTCGTGAATCGGGCCACTGAATACCTTGTGGCCAGACAGGGCGGTCAGTCCAACAGTAAACTTTCTCAATTTCACCGAGGAGATCAGCCTCAATCCATTCGCGCAATGTACGCATTCCGTCACATGAAGCTCCCTGATCCCCCATTTGAGTCACCACCTTATATTTTTCAGCGGCTTGTGTGAGGATCCGCGCTTCATAAATATCGTGTGATAACGGTTTTTGAAGATAAAGGTGTTTATTAAGTTGCATAGCGCTCAGGCCAACAATGGCATGGTTATGATCCGGAATGGCAACAGAGACTGCATCAAAATTCTTACCCTCCTTGTCAAACATTTCACGCCAATCGTGGTAGAATGCCGCTTTAGGAAATTGTTTAATGCGGGGTGCAGCCTGCCGGTCATCCACGTCACAAAGACAAGAGATTACGGCATTCTTTTGGGGTGCATCGGCATAATGCTGAATATCATTCTCCCCTTCCCCACCGCAGCCGATTGCTGCAATCTGAAGTTTATCACTCGGTGGAACATGACCTAACCCCCCGATTGTAAAACTTGGAAGAATCGTAAACGCTGCAGCCCCGGCCGTGGTACTTTTTACAAAATCCCGACGCGAAACCTCGTTGAGTTTTGTTTTTTCAGGAGCCATTTTTTTCATATCCAGAGAGTTTAAAAGTTCAGAATTTCATCATTCTTTTTTACTTAGCCTTATTATTCAATGGTTTAACTACTACTTCCTTAAAAAATACAACATCATTGTCCCCATGATTTTGCAATCCCATATATCCGTAAAGTGGACGTGGTCCCCTGAATGGTTCAAAATCAAATTTGCGCTCCGGAACCGGATCTCCTTCCTTAAAATCGGTCACCTTTACACCGTTCAGTAAAACAATGGTCCTTGGTCCATCAAGGGTGATTTCCATGGTATTCCATTCTGGTCCGGGTTTCCCGGTTTTAGCCAGCGGTTTTGTCAGCGAATAGAGCATCCCAGTGTAGTGATAATCGTCTTCCTTGGAGAGCTCCGGATCGTTATCAATCTGAACCTCATAGCCATAATGAACCGGCATCCACTCTTCGCGAGGTTCGATCGGTATCCTGATAAAAACACCAGAGTTACTGTTCTTGTCACGCATTCTGAACGTTACCCGAATTTTACAATTCCCGAATTTCTCACCTGTCCAATAGAGCAAGCCCATTCCTCCGTGGGATTTCAATAACCCATCTTCCACATAATGGGAACCGGGACCAACTTGTTTCCATCCTGTCAGATCTTTGCCATTAAACAGCGGTCTCCATTGTGAGGTATCAACATTACCAGTAACTGGTTTATTGACCTGGTTTAGTTGATTGTAAGTCTTTGATGCATGTGCAACTGACTGATTTAATGTGAATATCGACAATAAAACTAAACTAAAAATTAAAGTGATTAATGATCTTCTTTTCATGATATTTACCATTTAAATTGTTGAATTAACGCTTATAAATCTCTTCGTATACATGGTCTCTTAAAGGCATTGAGCCAATTTATGAGGATATCAACCGGGATAATTTGGGGTGAGTTGATGATGTGAAGGTATAAAAAAAAGCGATCCTTTTTCAAAGATCGCTTTCAATATATATTCTGAATTATCGTTAATACAAGAAGCTCAGCAAAATACCGGCAGCTATGGCACTTCCAATCAACCCGGCGGCATTTGGACCAACTGCATGCATGAGCAGGTGGTTGGTTTTATCATACTTCAATCCGATAACCTGCGAAATGCGGGCACTTCCAGGAACAGCCGCTAATCCTGCATTTCCAATCAAAGGGTTAATCTTATTCCCTTCTTTCAGAAAAATATTCATGATTTTTACAAATAAAACACCGCCGACAGTAGCTATTACGATCGATACTGCTCCCAGTGCGAAAATACTCAGGGTCTTCATCGTCAAAAATGTTGCTGCCTGAGCGGATGCACCAATGGTCAAACCAATCAGAATTGTGACAATATCAATCATAACCCCCTTTGCTGCTTCAGCTAACCGTTTTGTTACAGCGCTTTCTTTCAATAGATTACCGAAAAACAACATGCCCAACAGAGGAAGAGCCGCAGGAACCAGCAGACACGTTAATAATAACCCTGCAATTGGAAAGAGGATTTTCTCCCTTTGGGATACCATTCTTAGGGGCTGCATCCTGATTACCCGTTCTTTACTGGTTGTCAAAAATTTCATAAAGATTGGCTGCAATAACGGAATCAGGGCCATATAAGCATAAGCTGAAATCGCAATGGCACCGATCAAATCAGGAGCAAGTTTCGAAGAGAGGAATATGGAGGTTGGACCATCAGCGCCACCGATAATTCCAATTGCTCCCGCCTCTGATGGGGTAAATCCCAGGTGAACGGCCATAAAATAGGCACTGAAAATTCCCAGTTGGGTGGCTACACCGATAAGAATCAACTTAGGATTAGAAATCAAGGCCGAAAAGTCAGTCATCGCACCAATGCCCAGAAATATCAGTGATGGGTAAATTCCGCGCAGAACTCCGAGATAGAGGTAATTGAGGACACTTCCGCTTTCAGAAATTCCGATCTGTAATCCAGGATGAAAAGCGATATTCCCTATTAAAATTCCGAATCCAACAGGAACCAGCAGCATTGGCTCATACTCTCTGACAATAGCCAGATAGATAAAACACACACCGATCAGGATCATCAATACATTGCCAATCGTTAAATTTGCAAAGGCTGTGTATTGAAAAAACTGACTCAGTTGTGCAGTAATAAAAGTTAGAGAACCTAAATTTTCCATGGTTATTCTCCAATCACAATTAATACATCACCTTCCATTACCGAATCTCCCTTGTTCTTGGCAATTGAAGCAATTTTCCCGGCTTTGTCAGCCTCAATATTGTTCTCCATTTTCATCGCCTCAAGGACAAGCAAGCGTTGTCCAATCTTTACGGTATCTCCGACTTTCACAAAAAGATCAAGAATTACCCCAGGTAATGGTGATTTAATAGTTCCGCCACCTTTGGGAGCTGATGGGCTACTTGTTTTTGCCACTGCAGGATGAATATCAGTTGAAGGAACAGAAATACTTCGTACCAATTTAGGTGTTTTAACCGGTTGCATGTCCTTGTCCACTTCAACACTGTATCTGGTTCCATTGATTTCAATCTCTGCAATATTATCTTCAATACTTAGCACCTCTGCATTGTATTGATTTCCGTTAATTTTAAACTTAAATTTTTTCATTTTCAGTCCGCTTTATCTTGGTGATTTTCTTAATCCGTAAATTTTTGAACTCCATGGTGAGTAGGTACGTGATACCTTGGTCATGGTAATCACTGGATCTTCCTGATCATGTAACTCACTACCATACAGATATAATGCCATTACAATAGCTGCGTTGACTTCTCCGGAAAGTTTTTCCTTTGCCAGGCCGGGAGAAGAAGCATCCAGCATTTTTTTTGCTTTTCTGGCATCGATCGTCATAATATGTCCTATAATTTTAAATAGAAAATACAATAACAGAAGGGCTATAAAAACAAAAATAAATGCAGGCATAATAGCTCCGATTCCAGGGGTATTATCTAATGGCAAAGCTTTGGTATTCTGAGCATTGACATTCTCCATCCCATTACAAAGCAGAAAAAGTGCAATCAGCTTTAAAATACTTAATTTATTTTTTAGCATAACTACAAAGAATTAAAGCGGAAGGTTTGAATGTTTCTTGGCTGGCATCGTATCCTTTTTGGTTGCCAGCGACTGTAGGGCCCGGATAATACGAAATCGTGTATTTCGGGGTTCAATAACATCATCAATATAGCCGTATCTTGCAGCATTATAAGGGTTTGCAAACTCATTTTTATATTCAGCTTCGGCTTTTGCCACGAATTCTGCGCGGGCAGCATCATCCGGTAAAAGTGCAATCTGTTTGCTGCGCAATACTTCAATAGCACCTTTAGGCCCCATAACGGCAATTTCAGCCTGCGGCCATGCATAGTTGATATCACCACGTAAATGTTTGGAACTCATTACACAATAAGCACCCCCATAAGCTTTCCTGAGAATAACTGTAATCTTTGGAACAGTGGCTTCGCCATAGGCAAATAAGAGTTTAGCGCCATGTATAATAATACCGCCATATTCCTGTGCTGTTCCGGGTAAGAATCCAGGAACATCTTCCAGTGTTACCAGAGGAACATTAAATGCATCGCAAAAACGGATAAAGCGAGCTGCCTTTCTTGAAGCATTAATATCCAAAACCCCTGCAAGGTATGAAGGTTGATTAGCAACTATTCCTACCGGCATCCCATTAAAACGGGCAAATCCAACCACAATATTCTGGGCGTAGTTCCGGTGAACTTCCATAAATTCACCATAATCAACGATAGAGTGGATGACATCCTTCACATCGTACGGTTTATTTGGATTCTCAGGAATTATATCATTCAAATTATCATCAAGCCGGTCGATCGGGTCATTACAAGGTGCAATTGGTGGATCTTCAAGGTTGTTTTGAGGAAGAAATGAAAGTAATTTCCGGATGAGCAATAATCCTTCCTGTTCAGAATCAGAGACAAAATGGGTAACTCCCGACTTGGTACCATGTACAATCGCGCCACCGAGTTGTTCGTCAGTTACAACTTCACCCGTCACGGTCTTAACCACTTTAGGGCCGGTTACAAACATATAACTGGTATCCTTACTCATTACGATAAAGTCAGTTAATGCAGGGGAATAGACTGCACCGCCTGCACAGGGTCCAAAAATCGCTGAAATCTGCGGAATCACCCCAGAAGCCATAATGTTACGCTGAAAGATTTCAGCATAACCGGCCAATGCGGTAACACCTTCCTGGATCCGGGCGCCCCCTGAATCGTTAATACCAATACAAGGAGCTCCAACCTTCATGGCCATATCCATCACCTTACAAATCTTTTGGGCAAAGGTTTCAGAGAGTGAGCCTCCAAATACCGTAAAATCCTGCGAAAAAATAAAGATTGTGCGACCATCGATGGTACCTCTTCCGGTAACAACGCCATCACTCATAAATTTAGTCTTTTCCATCCCGAAGTTAGTACACCGGTGGGTTACAAACATGTCAAACTCTTCAAAGCTCCCTTCATCGAGTAGTAAGTCAATACGTTCGCGTGCGGTTAATTTACCTTTGGTGTGTTGCGCATCAATTCGTTTCGCTCCCCCGCCAAGTTTGGCCTCCGCACGAAGGTCAATCAAATTTTTGATTTTGTCCTGATTGCTCATCGTACTATTAATTATATATTTAACTGTGAACTATTCACTGCAAAGTTCGGTAAGTACTCCCAATGTCGATTTTGGATGTAAAAAGCCAATATTCAACCCTTCGGCACCTTTTCTGGACTGTTTATCAATTAATTGAATTCCTGCCTCACCGGCCTGCTGAAGAGCGCTATTGACATCATCAACGGCAAAAGCCAAATGATGAACTCCGGGACCTTTCTTCTCAAGAAATTTACCGATTGGCCCTTCCGGATCTGTTGATTCCAGCAACTCAATTTTGGTCTGACCAACTTTGAAAAAGGCCGTCTTTACTTTTTGATCTGCAACAACTTCTGTGGCATAACATTTGGTACCCAACAACGTTTCGTAATAGGGGATTGCAGTTTCAAGACTTACGACTGCGATGCCAATATGCTCAATATGTGATATATTCATTTCGAATTGCTTATTAGAATTTATTGAAATAGGTTATTTGGAAACGGGTATAAAACGGTAATGTGGACCAAAACGTTCAAAGGCTGCCTTATCGAGCGCTTCCTGATGATTTGGATGGGATATTGAAATAAGCAATTTAGCCCTTTCCTGTAATGTTTTACCATAGAGGTTAACCGCTCCAAATTCCGTTACCACCCAGTGAATATTAGCCCTTGTAGATACCACACCTGAACCTTCAATGAGTGTCGGACTGATTTTAGATAACCCCTTTTCGGTTACCGATGGCATTGCGATGATTGGTCTTCCACGAAATGAGTGACCTGCACCACGAATAAAGTCAATCTGGCCGCCAACTCCCGAATAATGCTTAATTCCAATTGAATCGGCACAGACCTGACCGGTTAAATCTATCGCCAAAGCAGAATTAATAGCAGTAACGCGGTCCAGTTTCCGGATTACAGCAACGTTATTGGTATGACCGACATCCATCATGGCTACTAACGGATTATCATCAACAAAATCATATAATTCTTTGGATCCCATCAGGAAGGAGGCAACCATTTTACCTTTATCAATACTTTTCATACTGCCTGTAACGATCCCTTTTTCAACAAGTGGAAGGATTCCATCGGCAAACATCTCGGTGTGAACACCCAGGTTTTTATGATTGCCGAGCTGAGAAAGAACGGCATTGGGAATTCCCCCAATTCCCATCTGTAAGCAAGCCCCATCTTCGATTAAAGCAGCCACATTTTTACCAATAGCGATGTCCATTTCGGACAATGGTTCAAGTTTATGGGCATACAGGGGTGCATCATCTTCAACAAAAATATCAATCTGATCCAACGAGATCATTGCATCACCCCAGGCCCGTGGTACGTTTGGATTAACAAGGGCAATCACTACATCTGCACATTCAACAGCAGCCAATGTTGCATCTACTGAGGTACCTAAAGAAACATAACCATGTTTGTCAGGTAAGGATACCATAATCAAGGCTACATTGACTTTCAGATAACCTTCACGAATTAGTTTTTGAGTCTCGCTGAGGAAAACAGGGATATAATCAGCATATCCTGCCTGAGTTTGCTTACGCAGGTTGGCACCAACAAAAAATTGCTGAGCATTGAAAACCCCTTCAAATTCAGGATTAGCATATTCTACAGGGCCTTCGATATGAAGGTGCTGAATTTTGATATCATAAAGTTCTCCGGCGCGTCCGCGCTCAACCATTGCTTTGATTAACCGGTGTGGGGTAACTGCAACGCTACTTAAATGGACCCGGTCACCAGATTTGATTACCTTAACCGCTTCTTCTGCCGTAACATACCTAACTTGCTTCATATGATAAAATAATTGATTTTAATACGGCGCTAAATTAAATATTAATACCCACTTGAAAAAGAACTTATGTGGTTAAAATCCTATATTTTCAAAATATCGACCCGAAAATTTGAAATTTTTGATTTTTAAATAATCCTCAGAATTTTGTAACGAACTCTCTATGAACTTTATTAAACTTTTGTATGTTTGCTTATTCATAATCATGATAAAATATGACAAAATTCGATCTGGCTATTATAGGTAGCGGTCCGGGAGGTTTTGCAGCAACAATGAGAGCTGTTGATTTTGGAAAAAATGTCTGTCTGATTGAAGCAGGGCACATTGGAGGCACTGGAATCATGAATGGCCCACTAACTTCTAAAACAATGTGGGAGCTTTCAGTCGATTATTCCATTGCAGCAGCCGTCGACCGTGGTTACAGGGCATCGGGATTGCAGGTCGATTATAATATGGTTAAAAAGACTGTTCTCGCTGCTGCAAAAACCAAGCAGTACCAGATGTTGTCACAAATCGAGTCATTTTCAACAAATAATAATGAAACAGGAACAATCACCTACAAACGGGGTTTTGCCAAATTTATTGACCGGCACACCCTTCGGATTGAAGGGGAAAATGGTTTAGAAACTATTGAAGCTGATTATATTATAATAGCAACTGGTTCGAAACCTCGCGAACTTCCTGAATTACCTGTGGATCAGAAACAAATCTTCGACTCGGACGGATTGCTCAATCTGGACCGCTTTCCTGAAAGGATGATGATTCTGGGATCGGGAATCATTGGTTGTGAATTTGCCACCATATTTTCGAATTTCAAACAAACAGAAGTTCATCTGCTGGATAAAGCCCATCGGGTAATCCCCTTTGAGGATGATGATGTGAGCGATTTTGTATCCAACAACCTGGAGCGGAATGGGGTAATCATCCATCACACAGCCACATTACGCAATGTCCGTAAAGCAAAAGATCATCTGGAAGTAGTTTTGGATTATGATGATGGCCACAGCCAGGTAGTGGAAGTTGATATCATTCTGGTTTCAATTGGTCGGGATGCGAATACCAAAGGTTTAGGGCTGGAAAATGTAGCGATCAGGGCTAATGTGAAAGGGTATCTGCATATTAACGAAGAATGCGCTATCGGGGATTTTAAAGGATGCAATATCTTTGCCGCAGGTGATGTGACAGGACAAAAAGCACTATATGGAGTAGCCGAGGAACAGGGAAGATTTATCGTGGAAGCTATTTACGGACAATCTGCCTTACCTCTGGACTATTCTTATATGCCAACATTGATGTTCTTTAAACCGGAACTGGCATCGGTAGGGGCAAATGAGAAGATTTTAAGGGATCAAAAAATTCCTTACAAGGCAATTTACTATTCGAACGAACTAGTGAACCGCGCAATTGCAATGCGAAGTACCAAAGGGTTTGTAAAGATCATAGTAAGTAACGACGGGACTGAAAAGATTCTGGGAATGAGGGCAGCAGGACCCCAGGCTTCCGCTTTTATTGTCTCAATAGCTTACCTGATAAATTCTGATATCCGGTTGCATGAAGTTCTGCAAAGCATTCATCCTCATCCAAGTATAACGGAAGGAATCCAGGAATGTATCCGAATTTTTTACAATCAGTCCATTTATAAACCGAAGGCCTTCCCCTCTTTGATTAAGATTACTGAATGGAAACAGGAAGAGTAACGCAATTTGAAAATTCGACATTTCGACAATTTTATGAAACGAACTTAAATTTTTGACTAAAGCAATGTGCTTGTCGTGATTATTCCGCGATTTGCCCAAAGCCTGTTGCCAAAAACCAGTCCCCAGATGTCAAAGGTCAGTTGCCGAGCATATTTTTTCCTTATCTTTGCCACTATTGATAACCCTTGACTCAGTCAACTAAAACAAACCTCAATGATCCTCTTTTTTAAAGGAAAATCAAATCTGATTGCCGTTGATACCCAAAGCGAATTATCCCCTTCCGATCTCGAGAAATTAGTCTGGTTGTTTGATGAGGCCACACTGATTGCCAGTGATTATATATCAGGAGTTTACATTGGCCCAAGGAAAGAGATGATCACCCCGTGGAGTACGAACGCCGTTGAAATTACTCAAAACATGGGCATTCGTAGCATAGTAAGAATCGAAGAATTCTTCGCATCACAGCAGGATCAACCCTATTTTGACCCAATGCTCCAGGTTGTCTACCATGGACTCAATCAACAAATATTTGTGATCAACCATCAGCCTGAACCCATATTATCGATAGACGATATTGCCACTTACAGCAGTCGCGAAGGATTAGCCCTGAGCGAAGATGAGATCATCTACCTAAATGGTGTTGCTGATAAACTTGGCCGTAAACTAACTGACAGCGAGGTATTTGGGTTCTCTCAGGTCAATTCGGAACATTGCCGTCACAAAATATTTAACGGAAACTTCATAATTGATGGAGTCGAAAAAGAGTCAACACTTTTCCAGCTAATCAAGAAAACAACCCAGGCAAACCCGAATACCATACTTTCGGCCTACAAAGATAACTGTTCGTTTAGCCAGGGTCCTGATTCAGAGCAATTTGCACCGGCAACCCAAGATAAACCCGATTTCTTCCAGGTAACGGATATCCAAACCGTTCTTTCGCTAAAAGCTGAGACGCACAATTTCCCGACAACCGTTGAGCCATTTAATGGTGCAGCTACCGGTACAGGAGGCGAAATACGGGACCGCATGGCCGGAGGCAAGGGCAGCTTTCCCATCGCAGGTACTGCTGTTTATATGACCTCCTATTCAAGAAATGATGAGGAGGGTCGTTCCTGGGAAGAAGCTACCGAACCCAGACCATGGTTATATCAGGCGCCTGAGGATATCTTAATCAAAGCATCAAATGGAGCCTCTGATTTTGGAAATAAATTTGGTCAGCCAATCATCAATGGTTCAGTTCTGACCTTTGAGCATTTTGAGAATAAGAAGAAATTTGGTTACGATAAAGTAATCATGCAAGCCGGCGGTATCGGCTATGCCCGACAGGAGGATTGTCTGAAAAGTGTCCCTGGAATTGGGGATAAAGTCGTTCTACTGGGTGGCGATAATTACCGCATTGGGATGGGTGGCGGAGCCGTTTCATCAGTTGATACGGGTGAGTTTGAGAACCACATCGAATTAAATGCGGTGCAGAGGGCCAACCCTGAAATGCAAAAAAGAGCCTACAACACGATACGGGCATTAGCTGAATCGGGCAATAATCCGATTATTTCGATTCATGATCACGGTGCCGGAGGACATTTAAATTGCCTCTCAGAATTGGTGGAAGAGACTGGTGGAGAGATATATATCGACCAATTACCCGTTGGGGACCCTACCCTATCGGCTAAAGAGATTGTTGGAAATGAATCACAGGAAAGAATGGGATTTGTAACCAGCGGTGAAAATATTGAGCTGATTACCCGTATTGCAGAGCGCGAACGTTCCCCAATTTATGTAATTGGAGAAACCACGGGGAACCACAAATTCACTTTTCTTAACCGGAAAACCGGAGAGAAACCAATCAATTGGGAGCTTGCTTATATGTTTGGCAAACCCCCCAAGACTGTTTTGGAAGATCAATCCAAAGTTGCATCATTCCCGGCGGTAAAATATGATAAATCACAGGTATATTATTATATAGAACAGGTTCTGCAACTTGAGTCCGTTGGATGTAAGGATTGGCTTACCAATAAGGTTGACAGGTCAGTAACCGGCAAAATTGCTAAACAACAGTGTGCCGGAAAATTACAACTGCCATTGAATAACCTTGGAGTAGTGGCGATTGATTATCAGGGAAAGAAAGGGATTGCCACTTCGTTGGGACATGCACCGGTAGCAGGTCTGATTGATGCGGCAAATGGGTCTATCCTTTCCATTGCAGAATCTCTGACTAATATTATCTGGGCACCCCTTACTCATCAGATCAAAGGGATCTCATTGTCAGCTAACTGGATGTGGCCTGCTAAAAATCAAGGTGAAAATTTCCGCCTTTATTCGGGTGTGGAGGCTGCTTCCAAATTTGCCTGCGCCCTTGGAATTAACATTCCTACCGGTAAAGACTCTCTATCGATGACTCAAAAATATAAGAATGATGTTGTTTATGCTCCGGGAACTGTAATTATCTCAGCTTCAGGAGAAGTTTCAGACATTCGTAAGGTGGTAGAACCGGTGCTGCTCTCCAATCCTTCCAAACCAATTTATTACCTGGATTTTTCAAATGCACCAAGGTCTCTGGGCGGCAGTTCACTAGCCCAAACATTAAGTCAATTAGGAGAAAATACTCCTACCGTTTCAGATACTGATTACTTTATTAAAGCTTTTAATACCATACAACAATTAATAGAAAATCAACTAATTATATCAGGACATGATATCTCTTCTGGCGGAATTTTAACAACCCTGCTGGAGATGTGTTTTGCCCAAAACGAGGGTGGTATTGAGGCGGATCTTACCGGATTAAATGAAACCGATTCTGTTAAGTTACTCTTCAGTGAAAATCCGGGCATCGTCGTTCAGCCTAAAGACTCTGTGGAATTTGAAAAGATCATGACTTCCTGTGGTATTTTCTTTTTTAAGATCGGTAAACCGACAAATGGTCGTGAGATTACTTTAATAAATGGTACAGATAAATTTCTGTTCGATATTGATGCACTTCGCGATAAGTGGTTTAAACCGTCGTACCTGCTAGACCGTCGTCAAACAGGGGAAGTACTTGCATTGGAGCGCTATAAAAATTATAAAAAGAATGAACTAAGATTCAACCTTGGTTCATTTTCAGGCCAATTTAAAACATTGGGTATAGATCCTTTACGTCGCATGCTTTCCGGGATAAAAGCGGCAATTATCCGCGAAAAGGGAAGCAATGGTGACCGGGAAATGGCATGGAGTATGTATCTGGCCGGATTTGATGTAAAAGACGTCCATATGACTGACCTCATCAGCGGAAGGGAGACACTTGAGGAGCTAAACCTGATCGTTTTTGTCGGGGGCTTCTCAAATTCAGATGTACTCGGATCAGCCAAAGGTTGGGCCGGCGCCTTCCGATGCAACGAAAAAGCAAAAACGGCACTCGAAAACTTCTATAAACGGACGGATACACTCAGCCTGGGCATTTGTAACGGATGTCAGCTAATGGTTGAACTTGACCTGATCAATCCCGGTCACACTGAGAGTGTTAAAATGACACATAACGATTCTCATAAATTTGAATCGTGCTTTGTCAGTGTTGATGTATTAGACAATAATTCAGTGATGTTTGGGTCTCTCACAGGCAAAACTCTTGGGACCTGGGTTGCACACGGCGAAGGAAAATTTGTAATGCCGTTTGCTGAGGAAAAATACCGTATTCCCGCTAAATTCTCCTATAGTAATTATCCCGGTAATCCAAATGGATCGGATTATGATACAGCCGCGATTTGCTCAGAGGATGGCCGACATCTGGCAATGATGCCTCATATTGAAAGGGCGATATATCCCTGGCAATGGGCGAACTATCCAGCCGAAAGAAATGATGATCAGGTTACTCCGTGGATTGAGGCATTTTTAAATGCACTGAATTGGATTAAACAAAATAGGGGCTGACCATAATTACCCGATTCAATTCATGGATCGGGTAATTATTTTCTGTTTACTCTTCCGAATCCTCCACAATATAGTCCTCCCAGAAATTCAGAACTGCCGGACCTGTAAACAATTCATTGTTATCTAATAATTTAGCTGCAGGCAAACAGCCTTTTTCAGCCGATATTTCAAGGTATTTCCGTGCAATCGACTGATCCTTTACCTGGCACTCTCCCGATAAAATCAATAATGCAAGCAAATATGCAGCTGTTTTATCCGGATCGTTCTGGACAAGTGATTCAAGTATTCCAAACGCTTTTTGATAATCGACCTCACCATTCTCTCCTCTTTTTAAGAAAGTTGACTGGTTTAAAACAGCGGGTTTTATCTGCTCTGTTGCCCCTTTTTCAAACCATTCCCAGGCTTTTGCCGGATTCCTCTCCGAAAACTTCCTGGAAACCAAAAGGACACCTAATAAGTTATAGGCCGGTACATATCCATTTTCAGCAGCCTTCTGAAGGTTTTGAAACGCTTTGGAAAAATCCTGAAAACCGGTTGTAGTAAAAAGAATCCTTCCCAGCTCATACCTTGCCTCATTATCCCCGGCCTCAGCTGCTTTTTCAAGACTTAGAATTGCTTTATCGACGTTCTTCTGAACTCCGTCTCCGTTTAAATACATATCGCCCAGGTTCTTCCATGCATCCGTAAATCCGTTTTCTGCTGCTTTTGAATAGTAGTTAAATGCCTCATTTACATTTTTTTCTGTCCCTTCACCGAAATAATACATTCCGGCAAGGTTGTATTGGGCCTGGGCATACCCAGCCTCGGAAGCTTTTTTAAAACATTGGAAAGCTTTTTCAAAATCCTTCTCACCGGTATCACCAAAATAGTTCAAAACACCAAGGTTATAAGTTCCCAAATAGAAACCAGCTGCATCGGCCTTTGTATACCATTTTAGCGCTTCGGCAGGATTGACATCAATTCCTTTTCCCTGGTGGTAAGCATTACCAAGATTGTTCATCGCTTCGGCAACTCCGAGTCCGGCAGCAATTTCATATTGTTCTACAGCCTTTTGCATATTCTGACTGATTCCGTTCCCTGACTCGTACATAACCCCCAGGTTGAACACTGCTTTGGGATAACCTGCATCAGCCGCTTTTTTATACCATTTGAACGCCTCGTCAGTATTCAAAGGCTTCGTGATCCCATTTTCATAATAAACGCCAACCCTGAACATTGCACCGGGGACACCCAAATCTGCAGCCTTTAAAAACCATTCAAACGCTTTTTCCTTTTCAGACCAGTAACTTAAGCTTTTTTCATGGATAATTCCAATCAGATAAGCAGCCCGGGGATGGCCTGCCACTGCAGCACGATTAAAATAATCGGCTGCCGATTGATTGTCTTTACTGGTGATCTCCCCGGCAAGCAGAAGACTCGCATATTTAAACTGGGCTTCGATAATCCCTTTATCAGCTGCCTTTTTATAATATTCAACCGATATCTTATGATTAGACTCAACCTCTTCGCCTACTTCATATTTCTGCGCTAACCTGAACATAGCTTCTGGATTCCCGTTTGCCGCAGCTTTCTTTAACCAGTCGATTCCCTCTTCGTCCGATTTTTTCAAATAAAATCCGGAAAGGGCATCCTGGGCATCAGCGCTCCCTTTATCTGCTGCCCTGTGATACCAATCATAAGCTTCAGGATCGTTCAGCTCATCGAGAAGACGCCCCATCAGTAAAATCGCTTCGACATAATCGGCTTGTGCAGCCTGCTGAAGATATTCTTTGGCTTTGTCTAAATCCTTGGAAGTTCCCTGGCCTTTTAAATACATCTTACCTAAAATGAGTGCAACTTCATCTGAAATATTACCTTCAATCTTTGAAATCCATTCAAATGCCTCATCTGCATTTTTTTCCGTTCCTTTTCCTTCGTACAGGGAAAGACCGACTTTTTCAAAAGCCGCGACATATCCCCCTTTTGCCGATTTAAAGTACCATTCAAAAGCCTTTGCAAGTTTAACCGGAACTGTGAGCCCTTGTTCAAAGATCTCACCAACTTTGAACATTGCAGGTGCATAGCCACCTTTAGCCGATTCATACCAATGATCTACAGCTTCATCCATATCTTTATAACCACCCTCTCCTGTCGACAATAGCCGGCCTATGTTATATTTTGCAATGATGTCACCGCGTTGGGCGCCCCGTTCATACCATTCAAATGCCTTATTCATATCAACAGGAAGTCCGTCTCCCCTCTCCCGCATTTCACCGATATAATTACAGGCCTCAATTCCATTATCACGCGCAGATTCCAAAAACCATTTTACAGACTCCTGGTGCGAAATCGGACGATTCTCACCCTGATAATATAATCTGCCTATAGTCAGTGTTGCTCCTGAAAACCCTTTCTTCATTAAAAACTCAAAAGATGTAACTACCTGATTAATATCTTCTTTATGCTCGATTAAATCAAGTAGAACCATAGCAGGCATAAAACCGTTTTTAAGCGATGAAGCTATCCGCTTTATCGCTTTTTCTTTTTTCCCTTTTTTAAGATATTCTACCCCTTTACGGAAAATCCTTGGGGCAGATTCAATTGTTTGGCTCATCATACGTTATTCAAAATAGGGTATAAAATTAGCTTTAATGAGCTATTTCCAGATATACAACAGGCAAAATTATTGAACAATTGTTGTTTCTCCTCTGGGAAATTGGAGACTATCGAAAAAAAAGTTTAAAAATAAACTAATTTTACTTGAAAATTTCGAGCCATGAAACCAATAGATATTATAGCAAAATATTATAAGCCAAGATCCAAGGCTTATCAGATTTTGGTAAGCCACAGTAATCTGGTAACTGAAAAAGCGTTAAAAATAGCACATCAACATAAAGAATTGCTTCCTGATTATACATTTATTGAAGTGGCATCGATGCTTCATGACATTGGTATTTTTAAAACAAATGCACCAAATCTGTATTGTTTTGGTGAATATCCTTATCTCTGCCATGGATATTTAGGTTGTGAAATATTGGTGGCAGAGGGTTACCCGGATCTCGGACTGGTATGCGAAAGACATACAGGTGTAGGTATAACCATTGAAGAAATTATTAATCATAACCTGCCATTACCACTTCGCGATTTTGTTCCTGTTTCAGTTGAAGAACAAATCATTTGTTTTGCTGATAAATTTTTTTCAAAAAGCGGAGATCATTTTCATGAAAAATCTGTCGATGAAGCCAGATTATCAATAAAAAGGTTCGGAGAAAAAAATGTAGCCCGTTTTGATGAATGGTGTGAACTATTTTTATAATCTCTTCAATTCCGTAATACAGTCTTCTAAAAACATCCGGTTAATAAGTAACATTATCCTGATAACTCTTTTGCTTGGTCAGTTTCAGGTCCTTTAACAGAGAGGAAGTTGCCCTGATTGTAAAAGTGTAACTTTGGCGATACCCGAACGGTATCAGATTTAGTGACATCTGCATACAGTGTAAATCCCTGAAGATATTGAATTGGGTAAAAGTCATCTGAAGTTTCTGAACATCAACACCTGATGAAAATCCAACTTTCCATTGCTTGGTCATACTGACATTTCCATTGAAATCAATCGTCTGAGTGATGGTCGATTTTTGAGCAGGATCAGGTTTACTATACCTGAGGCTATAATTAACTGAAAGATCCCATGGAATACTAAAATCTGCATATTCAGGGATATTCCCTATCTTTTGCCTCAATTTCAGCTGAGCCAATTCATCCTTTTGTTCCTGAGTCATTTTTGCATCTGCTTTATCCTTTTCTTTTTGCTGCTTCGATTTGAATGAAAGTCCAAATGAAACATTGGCACTTGTCAATCGGGCCAGCTTTCCGTATTTTGAAAGCTCGAACTGATTGATTAAATGACCATTTTGCATTGCATAAGGATCAAGGATTGCCCCAAAATTAAGATCAACTCCGGCAACTTTTGTACGTGCTGCAATATTTATGTTAGAAAGATTCAGAGAATCGGCAGCCAAATTGTAAGATCCGCTGATTGATAACTGATCAAGGAGCTTGACTTTGGTAAAAGCTTCTTTCGAGGTTGTATCCTTCTTGGAATTCAGCTTTTTCATCTCTAATGTATTGTTAACATTAAACCCAATTGCACCCGATTTTCCGCTCGATGCCGTTCCGTATACTCCATTTTTATGGATTGGATAACGAAGACTGACCGGCCTTCCATTTGAATCAAAATACTCAATGTTTTGATATAATCCATAAATCGAATTACTAAAATCGGGTGTCATGCTGAAACTAATATTTGGCGTCATCACATGTCTTATCCCCAAAATACTCGATTTTGGATTTAAGGGTACAAAATTTCCATAAATCTTGGTGGAAATGCCGACGCTTCCTGAATAATCAAAATCACGGGTAAACCCATATAAAGTATCTGTAACAGCAACCGTTTTGGTTGTGGCGTTATAACTCTCCCTTACCTGCTGTGTATACCATCGTTCATTATAATTAAATGAAGGACTAACAGTTACGTATTTCAATAATTTAAATGAAGTACTGATTGGAATAGAATGCTTTACACCGTTTTTCCAATCTTTGAGAAGCGACGAGTTCATTAACTTACGCTCTTTGGTATCGATAGTGTTTTGCAGGTCCATGGTATAGCTGAACCCAATTTTTTCATACCATTTCTCTTTCCCTGAACTTATCTTCGACTTGAAAGGATATATCCTGGACATGGTAAGAGTAACCTGAGGAAGAGTAAGACTGATCGTTGAATCCAAACTATTCTGAGAATGGCGCATATTTCCAGAAAGAGAGAACGGAGAATTCTCCCAACGTTTGGAATAGGATATACTTGATTGCTTGGTATTGGTCAGGTAACTTTCAGTGGATAATGAATTATTCTGGTCAAAGGAGGTGGTCGAGAAATTTACGCTCGCACTAAAAGTCTGACTTGGATTCGACTTAGTATCCATGGTATGACTCCAAACAATTGCAAAATCGTTTTGAACCTGATAATCGGCCAAGCCCTTATCCCCGTAAATATTATTATTAAACTGCAAATTAAATGATCCGTTAAACTTATAACGGACTTTGTAATTACTATTCAAACTAATTCCGCTTGAACCTTTTGAATATAAATCACCTTTTACCGTTGCATCAAAATAATCACTTGCAGCAAAATAATATCCGATATCCTTCAGGTAAAAACCCCGGTTTACTTCTTCACCATAGGAAGGCATGATAAATCCGGAGGAGTATTTCGGAGAATTTGGAAAAAATCCAAATGGAATAAAAACAAAATAGAGCGGAAGATCTTCGATCACAAGGTAGGCAGGCCCGGTTACAATCTTCTTGTTGGATAAAACCTTTGCTTTGGTCATCTCAAGCCAGAAATGTGGATGTTCCGCATCACAGGTAGTGTACTTTCCATTACGAAGGCAATAGGTCGAATCATTCATTAATTTTGTTCTTCCACTGTGCACAAATCCCCCTTGTTGCTCGGTGACCACCCCTTTTACAATTCCTTTCTTAGTTTTAAAATTATACCGAACCTCATCGGCTTCAAACTTCTGATCACCTTGCTTAAAAATCGGTTTTCCGGCAATAGTTCCTGTTGAATCAGGTTTACCTATAGCATAAACCGTATTACTGTCTCTGTTTAGCTCAATATAAGCCGCATTTAATTCAATATCTTTATATTTGACCTGAGCATTTTTGTACATGATAACCTTATTGCCTGCACTCGTCTGGGAAAGAGTAACATAACCATCAGCAATATAATCAACTTCAGCATCAAATCCAGCGGTGTCATCAGACTTCAAACTATCAACAGTTAGGCCATCCTTTGGGGCAATATGAACGCTGTCAGTTACGGCAGAAGAAGTCTTTTTTTGCCGAACCCGTTTCTGAATATTCTGATCTTCAGTGATAATTGTCCGATTACGATCAAGCATCAGCCCAAAAATAGTTCCGTGTGCCAGAAAGAGGATTGCTCCAAAAATAGATAAGAATCGCAATTTGCTCAAAACTTTTCCAAATCAAGTTAAATGAAATCATAATGCAATAAATTGCACATGGCAAAAGTAAAAAAACCAATTAGAGAATCTTGCAACCGGAAAAAATAATTTAATCTTGTATTTTTGTAGTTATTATTAAGCGATGACTAAACTCAGAATGGACTTTAGAAGCAACAAAACAGGTTATCATTTAAACCTCGCCTTCAGGTTTTTCATAACAATAATTATTTGCCTAATTACCAATCCATTATTTGGGAAAGTTAAGGAAAAAAAGGGTCTCGAAACAGTAGTAATTGACGCCGGTCATGGAGGTAAAGATCCGGGAACTGTGGTGGGTAACTTTCATGAAAAAGATATTGCCCTCGCCATTGCACTTCGTCTTGGCGATCTTATAAAGGAAAAATCACCTGGCGTCAGAGTGATTTATACGCGTAACAAAGATATTTTTATTCCACTTTTTGAAAGATCGGTCATTGCCAATAAGAATAATGCTGATCTTTTCATCTCAATTCACGTCAATTTTTGCACTAGTCCGTCGATAAAAGGGACCGAAACTTATGTTTTAGGATTACATCGAACAGAAGATAACCTGAATGTAGCTAAAAAAGAGAATAGTGCCATTTTACTTGAAAAGGATTATACCACACGATATGAAGGATTTAATCCAAACCTATCTGAATCCTATATCATGTTTGAATTGATCCAGGATGCCAATATCGGGCAAAGTGTGGAATTTGCGGGTATTCTACAGGATTCATTCCGTGAACATGCCCAAAGGACTAATCGGGATGTGAGACAGGCAGGATTTCTTGTACTTCGTGAAACCGCAATGCCGTCAGTGCTGATTGAAACAGGGTATCTTAGCAATCCATCCGAAGCAAAATATTTGATGAGTGATCTGGGAAGGAGAACACTGGCATTGACTATTTATAATTCATTTAAGTTATATAAGGCGAAATTTGAATCACGCTTGAATCATTCTTTCACGGAATTAAAAAAAGAGCACAATGGGGAGAGCGCTCCTCCATTATCAATAAAATCATCCTCTGAAAATGGGAATGACACCAACAATTTCCAACCTAAAACGAAAGAGGCAAAAATCAAGCATTTTAAAGGTTTAGAAATTAAACAATCTGTGAAGGAAGTCGACAAGATCACTTTTGTAGTTCAGATTTTAGCTTATCCTAAAAAACTACCGCAAAATTCAAAATTTTTTAAAGGAATAGAGCATATTTCTGAGATAAAGATTGGTGACTATTTTAAATATTATTGTCTGGAAACCAAATCGTTAACTGAAGCAAAGCATAATCTTGTAAAAATAAGATTGAAAATACCCGATGCTTTCATTGTCGCCCTCAAAAATGGTCAGCCTATTCCGTTAAAAGAAGCAATTAATTCAAAGTAAGTTGAGGTACTCTTTTTTTAAACCGTAATCATGCGTATTTTCGCAAATAATTTGATATAATCCAAAAAATGAAGCTTAAAAAAACATCTAAAATAGGAATCCTGGTCGTTCTTTGTCTCACCCTTCTAATCTGGGGAATAAACTTTCTTAAAGGGAGAGATATTTTCAGAACAGAAAAAGTCTTTTATGCACGCTATAAAAATGTGGGAGGACTTACTGCTACTACATTAGTCACGTTGAACGGATTAAAAATCGGATACGTAAGGGAGATCTACTTTGCAGAGGATTTATCCGGAGATTTGATCGTCAAAGTCGCACTCCATAATAATTTTCCACTTCCCGTAGGTACCTCAGCTCAAATATCCAGTAGTGATCTTCTCGGCTCTAAAGTAGTTAAACTTAATTTGGGAAAATCTTCAAAACTACTGCAACCCAATGATACACTCGCCTCCCAAATGGATGCTGATATTATGCAACAGGTCAATGAACAAATTGCACCCATTAAAGCAAAGGCTGAAAGATTGATTGAAAATCTGGATTCGATTGTTTCAACAGCTTCAAAGATTATGAATAACGAATCGCAGCAGCATATCACCGAAAGTATCCGACATCTGCACAATACAATGACTAATATTGAAAATATTACTGGAAATTTAAATGAAGTTATTTCAGATCAGAAAAGAGGTCTTTCAACATCAATGTCAAATATAAGCGAGATCACCGGAAATTTGAAAAATAATTCAGGTAAGATTGGACAAATCATTAATAATTTCACTGTGTTTAGTGACTCACTGACAAAACTGGAAATCAATAAAACGGTTGGACATATAAACAGTTCGGTTGCTGATTTAAACAGGATCCTCAGTAAAATTGATACGGCAAACGGTACTCTTGGATTGCTGATTAAGGATCCGGGATTGTATCAAAATTTAAATTATTCTACAGAAAATCTCAATCGATTATTAGTTGACTTCCGTCTTAATCCGAAGCGATACGTCCATTTTGCGGCAATTGACCTTGGACGAAAAATCAATACAATTACACCTGAAGATACGCAATTATCTGATAATATTACATTTAAGGTTCAATTATTCTCCTCCCCGACACCTGTCAGCCTTACATCACCTGTTTTTAAAGGGATTGACCAGGTTTTTGAATCGAAATCAGGCCACCTATATTACTATACAACTGCTGAAGAACTTTCCTACTCTAAAGTTAGAATCATTCTAAATAAGGTGCAAGATGCTTTTCCTGAGGCCCTTTTAAAGTGTTATAAAAAGGGAAAAGAAATAAGTTTGAAAAAAGCGTTAAAATTGAACAAAAATTAGTTTTTTTCGTTTCTTTTTTAATTACTTTTAACCGTATCGAAAGGACCATTTTTCGCTTTTCGATTTCCAGATTGAAGCAATCAATTCATAGTTTTTTTGTCTGAGTTTGCTTTCTGCAAAACACATTGAATCAATTGCTTGCAAACAATGCTAATGTATGTATTTGATAATCAAATTGATACATTTATTTTAAATTTGTTTATTTGCAATAATCTGAAAATTAAAAGTATGGAATTATGCAAGTTTCTGAGTGATTTTTTTTCTGCAAAATTTATTGAAGCTTTGCAAAGTGAAATATAAAAAGAGTAAAAAAAATAAAAGAGCCTAAAACCTAAATGAACAGCGATTATCAAAATATCTGGGAGAATTGTTTAAGAATTATAAAAGACAATGTGCCTTTTATAAGCTACAGAACTTGGTTTGAACCGATTGTTCCAATTAAGCTGGATAATGATATTCTTACGATTCAGGTACCAAGTCCGTTTTTTTACGAATATCTGGAAGAACAGTACATCGATATTCTCAGAAAAACATTACGTAAAGAGCTTGGAGCAAATGCCAAACTGGAATATAGTGTTGTGGTAGATAATAATCTCAATGCCAATAATAAGCCGTATACAGTCAAGCTACCTACAAATCAGAATAATAACCTGAAAAACAGGCCGGTTACTGCTTCGACTTTCCATGACGAAAATGCAATTAAGAATCCGTTTGTTATACCTGGAATTCAAAAATTAAATATTGATCCGCAACTTAAACAAGACAATACCTTTGATAATTTTGTCGAAGGAGAATGTAACCGCCTTGCCCGAAGTGCAAGCTATGCAGTTGCACAGAAACCCGGCGGAACAGCTTTCAACCCTTTGATGCTATATGGAAATAACGGTTTAGGGAAGACTCATCTTGCCCAGGCAATTGGAATAGAGGTTAAGGAGCGATTCCCTGAAAAAATTGTATTGTATGTAAATGCCAATAAGTTCCAAACCCAGTTTTCTGAGGCCACCCTTAATAACAACAGGAACGATTTTCTTCATTTCTATCAAATGATTGATGTATTGATCATTGATGATGTCCAGGAATTTGCAGGAAAGGTTAAAACTCAGGAAACCTTCTTTCATATTTTCAATCACCTGCATCAAACGGGCAAGCAACTTATACTGACTTCTGACAAACCGCCAATCGAATTAAACGGACTTGAGCAACGTTTGTTATCCAGGTTCAAATGGGGATTAACTGCTGATTTGCAAATCCCTGATTTCGAAACCAGAATGAATATTCTGCGTAAGAAAATCTATAAAGATGGGATAGAAATTCCTGAAGAGGTTCTTGAATATATTGCATCTCATATCAATAGTAATGTGCGGGAACTTGAAGGGGGGTTAATTTCATTACTTGCGCAGGCAACGCTGAATAAGAAAGAAATCAATGTTGAACTGGCCATAAAAATGATTAACAAGTTGGTAAAGTGTTCGGTAAAAGAAATCACCATTGATTATATAGCCAAAACAGTATGTGATTATTTCAATCTCCCGGTCGATTCACTTGGGATTAAGACGCGTAAAAGGGAAACAGTTCAGGCCCGGCAAATTGCAATGTATTTCTCCAAAAGTATGACCAAATCATCCCTGGCAACGATTGGTTCCCAAATAGGTGGCAAGGATCATGCAACAGTTCTTCATGCTTGTAGGACAGTTGCCAATTTAAAAGATACCGATAAAAACTTTAAAGTGTTTCTGGATGAAATAGAAAACAGATTAAAATATTAGATTCAATAATTTTTAAAGCAGGCCTCAAGTGTCTGCTTTTTTTAGCTTCATTAGTTGACCTTGTTACTTTTGAAAATCCGGGAAAGATGATACCTGTCAGATGGAATATACAGATACCTTTAAAACAATAAAAGCACCGTCGGAAGGACAATATAAAGAAAAAGGAAGTAAATTCCTGGCTTTTGCTTTTCCGGTATCCAACGAACACCAAATTAAGGAGATTACAACCAGGATAAAGAAAGAGCATCACAGTGCACGGCACCATTGCTTTGCCTGGCGGCTCGGAGCAGATATTTATACGTTCCGGTTAAATGATGATGGTGAACCTTCCGGAACTGCCGGACGACCTATTCTGGGACAAATTCAGCAACAAGAATTAACTGATATTTTGGTTATTGTAGTGAGATATTTCGGAGGTATACTTTTAGGAACCAGCAGATTAACAAATGCCTACAAACATGCCACTGCGGAGGCCATTAAAAATGCCACTACTGAAGTAAAAATTATCGAAAACCTTATTGAGATTAATTTCGACTACCTCGCAATGAACGATCTGATGCTGATTTTAAAAGAGTTTGACATTGAAATAACCGAAAGTCATTTTGATCTTGCATGCAGAATAAAGATTATGGTCCGAAAAGAATTAACAGCAATAATACTGGAGAAACTTAATAAAATCGGAAAACTTGACGCCCTAATTATTTTAGATAATTAGTTTAAAGTTCTTGTCGGGCATTCTTTGTATTTTTGTGATGACCTCAAAATAATTAAAAGTAAATTAATCTAAATTTATTCATATGAAAGTCAAAAGCCTGATTTCAATCACAGACTTCACTAAAGAGGAGTACCTAAAAATAATGCGATTGGCTGAAGATTTTGAGGCGAATCCAAACCAAAAATTATTACAGGGAAAAGTAATTGCAACACTTTTTTTTGAACCCTCAACACGAACAAGATTAAGTTTTGAAACCGCAATTAATCGATTGGGAGGAAAAATAATCGGGTTTTCTGATTCCTCCTCTTCGAGTGTTTCCAAGGGAGAAACATTACACGATACAATCAGAATGGTCAGCAATTATGCAGATATGATTATCATGCGCCATCCTATGGAAGGTAGTGCCCGATATGCCTCAGAAGTTTCAAGCGTACCTGTCATTAATGCAGGCGATGGAGCAAACCAGCATCCCTCTCAAACACTGCTCGATATGTATTCTATCATCAAAACTCAGGGAACTCTCGATAATGTAAATCTGTTCTTAGTCGGAGATTTGAAATATGGCCGGACGGTCCATAGTCTCCTAATGGCTATGTTACAATTTGAAAACCCTATTTTTAATTTTATTGCTCCTCCGGAGCTTGCAATGCCAAATGAATATAAGATTCATCTTGCATCTAAGGGAATCCGGTACTTTGAACATACCGAATTTACCGATATTATCAATGCTGCTGATATCATATATATGACTCGGGTTCAAAAAGAACGGTTCATAGATCCGGTAGAATATGAAAAGGTTAAGAACATTTATATTCTCAGAAATGAAATGCTTAAAAATACGAAAGAAAATATGCGAATCCTCCATCCCCTACCAAGAATTAACGAGATTCATACTGATGTTGACAATAATCCAAAAGCCTATTATTTTACCCAAGCAAAGAACGGAGTATATGCCCGCATGGCAATTATTGCCCATTTATTAAACCTTAAATAATAATATATCTATTTGTTATGGAAAAACATCTCAAAGTGAGTGCTATTAAGGATGGCACTGTCATTGACCACATCCCAACAAAGTCTCTTTTTAAGGTTATTAAAATCCTCCGGCTGGAGGAGTGCAGCCAAATGGTCACATTTGGTAATAATCTCGACAGCAAGGCTATGGGAACAAAGGCGATCATTAAAATTGCCAACAGGTTCTTTGCTGATGAAGAGGTGAATAAAATTGCGTTGGTTGCCCCCCATGCCAAATTAAATACTATCCGTGATTACAAAGTGATCGAGAAACGGGTAGTTGATACCCCAAAGGAAATCGTAGGAATCATCAATTGCTTCAACCCCAAGTGCATCACCAACGCCGAAAATATCACAACCCGTTTTGAAGTCCTATCTGATAAACCAATTGCGATGAAATGCTTCTATTGCGAAAAAATTACCAATGAAAACGAAATGGTTTTTTGCTGATGCGTAAATTAAAAATTCAAATCAAAGTTTAATTGGATGAAAAGTACCCATAAAGATCTTCTTCATGATATAGAAATTTGTGTATCATCGGGACAAAATTTACCTATAATTTTGTCAGATGTTTGTAATCTACTTAAAGACAAAGTTTTCCATTATGACTGGGTTGGTTTTTATATTCTTGATAAACAGAATTCACTTTTAATTCTTGGACCCTATTGTGGAAAGCCAACTGAGCACACTATTATTCCCGTCGGGAAAGGAGTATGTGGTCAGGTAGCTCAAAGTTTGCAACTAAAAATAGTTCAGGATGTTACTCTGGAAAATAACTATATTGCCTGCAACCTGGACGTCCAAAGTGAAATTGTAGTACCTGTACTTAAAAATAGTCAATTCGTAGCTGAAATAGATATTGACTCCCACTCAACTGCTCCGTTTACAGTAGACGATGAAAAATTTCTTTCAGCCGTTTGTGACCTACTCTCACCGCTATTTTGATCCAGCCTTACCTAATTCGATCAATTGATCTTATCAGTAACTCATCCTTTTTTATTGCCCTGATTGCCAGATATATTAAGACAATGGCAAAAATCGGGAGTAAAAAATAAATGGTAAGAGAAGAGTGTCCGGACAACCGTTGAGCTCCAAACCATATCTCTAAAATGATCACTCCTTCCATGCAAAGAGCGAACAACAAATTAATCCAAGATAGTTTTAATTGAAGTTTCCTTTTTTTGAATAAAAAAACACTCACAAAAAGCAATATTGGAATTACAATCCAAAGTACTACCAAAGGCCAATTATGCAAAATTAGTTGTGACTGACGAGTCCCGTCAAGATAAATACCTTGTATTCCTGCACTAAATATATCCTTTGATGAGGAAATTTCAGCAAAACGGAAAAAGAAGAGCATAGCGATTAAAATGTCAGCGATTAACAGGTATACTGTTTGAATTCTTTGAATCATAATTTACAATTTTTGTGCAAAAATATCAAAAACTATTAATTTCACCTTATTTTGCTAATATCTGGATTTTTCAATAGTTTTGAATGATACTAGAGAATGGTTGATATAAATGAAAAATAAAATTGCTTCCTCCGAATTATTGCTTAATCCTGACGGATCAATCTTTCATCTGCATCTTAAACCGGATCAGATAGCCAAAGATATTATTCTGGTTGGTGATCCTGAAAGGGTTGATATGATTGCTGAATTCTTTAGCCAAATTGAATTCAGAACAAAAAACAGAGAATTTGTATCTGTTACAGGCAGATATAAAGAGAAAAGGATAACTGTAATCTCAACCGGAATTGGGACAGACAATATCGATATAGTGGTTAATGAATTAGATGCATTAGCCAATATCGATCTTGAGACCCGTGAAATCAAAACTGCTATTACAAGTTTGAATTTAATTAGAATAGGCACCTCCGGTGCATTGCAGCCAGATATCCCAATTAATACCTATTTAGCTTCCCAAAAAGCGATTGGTTTCGACGGGTTACTGAATTTTTATGCACGGCGGGAAGAGATTGCTGATCTGGAATTTGAAGATGTCTTTAAAACTTATACAGATTGGAACCCATTGTTGGCCTCTCCATATGTGGTAGACTGCAATGCAAATCTTTATGACAAGATCGTTGATGATGAGTTTATAAGTGGCATCACCATCACTACTCCCGGTTTTTATGGCCCTCAAGGTAGAGAATTACGCCTGCATATTGTGGATCAGACTATTAATAATAAAATCGAATTTTTTCGTTTTAAACAAATGAAGATAACCAATTATGATATGGAATGTTCTGCAATTTACGGACTCAGTAAATTACTTGGCCATCAGGCAGTTGCTGTTTATATCATTATTGACAATCGTATAAACTTATGTGCAAGCATCGATTATAAACCATCAATGAAGTGCCTTGTGCATAAAATTCTTGAAAAGCTTATTCTTTAACATGGAAAATAACGTTAGTATAGATACATTGCTTGCTTTAATTGATGATCGTGATGAGGAGGTATACCTGGCCGTAAGGGATAAATTAATGGAATCCGGACCGGCAATATTGCCGGTTTTGGAGTACGCTCTTAGTTCCTCAATTAGTTTATTACAACACGATCGGCTTGAACAGATTATTAATCAACTTAAAGCATCAAAACTGGTCGAAAAAATGGTACTCTGGGCCAATTCGGAAGATAAAAAACTACTTGATGGTTGGATCTTGTTAAGCATGGTGCATCATCCGGCTATTCTCCCGGATAAGATTGAGCTACTTATTCAGAAAATAACACGAGATATCTTGTTAGAAATAAGCGATGCGCTAACTTCACTGGAAAAAATCTCAACGTTTAATCACTATTTCTTCGATATTTTCCATTTTGAGTTAAATACGTCAGACCTCTTTGCTCCGGAAAATTGCCTGATAAACAACTTGTTAATTTCCCGTAAAGGCAATCTTATTTCACTTTCCGCATTGTATTGTATTATTGCCCGGCGGCTGGAACTTCCAATACAGCCTATTGGAATCGGAAAATACTTTATTTTAGGCTATTATGAACCCCAAATTTCAAAAGAGGTTTATGGAGAGAACGCAGATCCCTATTTATTTTATATCAATATCGAACATAAAGGTGCCTTACTAGGTGCCAAAGAGTTGGAATATGTAGTCCATGAAAATAAGGAAAGTCTCGAGTATGGATTACCATTGAATGAAGGGACTGTCATAAAGATACTTCTTAGTCACCTCAAAAAGTGTTATGAAATAAATGGAGATAATGGTAAATTACTGATTGTAAATAAATTGATCGAAATATTACGAAGGTACTGAATCGAAAAGAGGAGCAAATTGCTCCTCTAAAACGAATAAATATTAGTCAGATTTATCTACTTGGCATAACTAACAGCGCGTGTTTCACGGATTACGGTAATCTTAACCTGTCCCGGATAGGTCATCTCATCCTGAATTTTCTTAGCAATGTCATAAGAGAGGTTTTCTGCCTCAACATCGGTCATCTTATCGCTACCAACAATAACCCTAAGTTCTCTGCCTGCCTGAATGGCATAAGTTTTTGTGACGCCGGGATATGAAAGAGCCATATTCTCCAGATCATTCAATCTTTTAATATAAGATTCAACTGCTTCACGTCTGGCACCAGGTCGGGCCCCTGAAATCGCATCACAGGCCTGCACGATGGGTGCGATAAGGGTTTCCATCTCAACTTCATCATGATGAGAACCGATGGCATTGCAAATATCCGGTTTCTCCTTGAATTTTTCTGCGAGTTTCATCCCAAGGATTGCATGCGGTAATTCCGGTTCATCATCGGGCACTTTACCAATATCATGCAAAAGTCCGGCACGTTTGGCTCGTTTTGGATTAAGTCCAAGCTCTGCAGCCATAATGGCACAAAGGTTGGCAGTTTCACGCGAATGTTGCAGTAAATTTTGTCCGTATGATGAACGATATTTCATTTTCCCTATCATACGAATCAATTCAGGATGCAACCCATGTACTCCAAGGTCAATGGTTGTTCGCTTACCTGTTTCAATGATTTCCTCCTCGACTTGCTTTTTAACCTTGTTGACAACCTCTTCGATTCGTGCCGGATGTATTCGTCCGTCAGTAACGAGTTGGTGAAGTGCAAGTCTGGCAATTTCGCGCCTCACTGGGTCAAATGCTGAAAGAACAATCGCCTCAGGTGTGTCATCCACAATAATTTCGACTCCGGTTGCAGCTTCCAGTGCCCGGATATTTCTTCCTTCTCGTCCAATAATCCGTCCCTTTATTTCATCACTTTCAATATGAAATACAGTTACTGAATTTTCAATTGCAGTTTCAGAAGCCACACGCTGAATGGATTTGACGATAATCTTTTTTGCCTCTTTATTGGCATTCATTTTGGCCTCATCCATGATCTCCTGAATGAAGGACATCGCTTCTGTTTTTGCTTCATTTTTCAGTGAATCAATAAGTTGCGATTTTGCTTCGTCGGCAGAAATTCCTGACAATGCTTCGAGTTGCTGAATTTGCTGTTTGCGGATTTTAAGCATCTCTTCCTCTTTTTGCTCGACTAATTCAAGTTGGATATTCAGGTTCTCCCGAATAGTGTCAATTTCGCGTTCTGATAATTCCAGTTCCTTAATGCTATGTTGCAACTCTTCTTTACGCTGCAGATAAATAGTCTCTTTTTGTTTCAGCTTATTCTCAGCGCTGGCAATCCGGAGATTTCGCTCATTAATATAACTTTCATGCTCCGATTTAAGTTGTATAAATTTCTCTCTTGACTGAAGCATCTTTTTCTCCTTGAGCATTTCAGCCTGTATCTCTGCATCGGCAAGCAATTTCTGCTTGGTCTTTTTCAGTATCATATCCCAAATAAAATAGGACGCTGTACCTCCTATTATAAGGGTTATTATACCTGTGATAATTATTTCCATGTGTAAAATTTAATTAAAGGTTTAATAAAAAAAATACCGCATACTTAAATTAAGCATAGATCAGGATATCCTGAACCACGTAAAATTTAAAATGCGGGTCTATCTCGAATTCAAAAACTAATTTTCCATTTCAAAAAACTCAGAAAGAAAATCATTCATCACTTCCAATTCATCGACCAAAGGCGAATTATCCATACGTTTTTCAGCCTCAAACTTCTGAATTACAAACTGTAATGTTGCCATTGCCAGACAATCCTGTAAATCCTTTGAAGCATACTTTTGCTTATATTGAGCCACCTTTTCGTTGATAATTTTCGCTGCCTTCCGAATACCCTCCTCATCAAGGCGATCAACCCTTAAAGGGTATAAACGGTCAGCTATATTGATATTTATCGAAAGTTTATCATCCATAGCATTGTCTATCATTTATTTAACAGCGCAATACAATTGTCAATTTCCCGCACGATTCTGTTCAGTTTTAATTTGGCCCCATGCGAATCATCATCGGAACCAAGTAACGATTTTGCAAACTTCAGATCTTCACTTTTTTTGATAAGCTCCTCATTTTTAACAGATAGTATTCTGATCTGTTCCTTTAATTGCGATTGTCCTTCTATTAAAAGCTGTTTTTCTCTCTTAATCCGCAAATAAAGTTCGATCAGCTTATCGAGCTTCCCTTTAAACTCTCTCAATAAAGCAGTTTCACGCTCTGTCATACTTAATCGTTTACAGAGACAAAGTTAATATTTAAATCATATTGTAAACCCATCCTTGTCATTAATTTGTATCTTACAGCATTTAAAAGTTTACTATTTTAGCGATTTCTTTGAAAATGGCCCACAATGCGAGTTTTCTTATCAATTATAGTACTGGTTATTTTTTCGATTATTAAACTATATGCCCAAAATAGCCATGATAATGAATCATTTATAAGTCCAATTAAACCTCCTTACTTTTTTGCGGGAAATTTTGGAGAATTAAGACCATCCCATTTCCATTCAGGTCTCGACTTCCGGACTCAGGGCAAAACCGGAATACCCGTTTATGCAGTAAAAAATGGTTATATATCAAGAATTGGAATATCACCTACTGGATATGGTAATGCATTGTATATGAATCATCCTGATGGAACTACATCCGTTTATGGCCACCTGCTGAAATTTCATCCTAAAATACAGGAGTACCTTAATGAAAAACAATACGATCGCGAAAGTTTCCAGATAAATCTAACCATTTCATCTGAGAAATTTATTTTTAAAAAGGGGGAAATCATAGCATGGTCTGGAAATTCAGGGAGTTCAGGCGGGCCTCATCTTCATTTCGAAATCAGAGATACCAAATCTGAAAGAGCTTTTAACCCTATATTTAATCATTTGGGGATAAAAGACAACAGTGCCCCTAAAATAATTGCACTGTATGTTTACCCATTGAGTGAAACCAGTAATATTGGTCAGTATCGGGTCAAAAAAAGATTTGAAGCGGTGAGTGCCCCGCGCGGATACCGATTAAAGAATAATGCCCCAATCCAAGTTTATGGCAAAATAGGTTTTGGAATTCAGGCTGAAGATTATTTTAATGGAACAGGTTTAAAATGTGGCATTTATTCTGCAACCATGTTTTGTGATGGCCAGGAAATCTTTGGATTTAAAATGGACAATTTCTCGCTCGCGGATGCCCGCTACGCAAATGCTCAGGCGGATTACGAAGAGCACCTTCTCTCTAACCGATGGATTGAACGTTTATTCAAGCTGCCCGGAAATTATTTGAGTATTTACTATCCAGCGAAAAACAACGGAATTTTAAATTTTAACGACAGAAAGGGACATGATTTCGAAATTGTTGTTTCCGATGCCTTTAAAAATAAGGCTGTTTTGAAATTTAGATCTGTTACTGTGGAATCACCGCTACCGATAAAGAGTAAGCTCTTCACAAAAGAGTTCTTCTATGACCATAAGAATGAATTCGAAAACGATAAAATCAGAATTCAAATTCCCAAAGGAGCTTTATACGATAATTTAAAATTCATTTACAAATCAGCACCTAAACCTTTAGGTTGTTATTCCGAACTTCATCTGGTGCACAATAAATTTGTCCCCTTGCATATCCCCTATATCCTGTCAATAAAATGCACTAATCTCCCCAATAATTTAACGGATAAGGCATTAATTGTTGTGGTTGACCCTTCTAAGGGGAAAAAAACCGCAATCGGTGGTAAATACTCCAAAGGATGGGTTACTGTAGAAACTTACCTTTTGGGAAGTTTCTCAGTGGCTATAGATAACATACCTCCCATAATTTCACCGTTGAGCATTAAAGATAAAAAGATGCTAACTGATCCCAAACAAGTGCAATTTCATATAGCGGATGACCTATCCGGAATTAAATCCTACAGGGGAGAGATTGATGGAAAGTGGGTGCTATTTGAGTATGATGAAAAAACTGGAACACTGACTCACAGTTTTGATCAGAAAAGAATGCAAATGGGTAAATCCCATTTGCTTAGATTAGTTGTTACTGACAATAAAGAAAATCGTTCAGAATATAAGGCAATAATATATAAATGAGCACTCTAGCAATTGGTATCATGTCGGGTACCTCTCTTGATGGAATTGATATCTCACTTTGTAGATTCTCAGAATCCGGAATTAACTGGAAATTTGAAATAATTGATGCTCAAACTGTCAGCTATTCAAACCTGTGGATTGAAAAACTTAGGAATGCACACTTACTGGCTGCATATGAATTTCTTCTGCTCCATAACGAATATGGTAATTATATTGGAAAACTTATCCAGGAGTTTCTACGCGGGAAAGAAATCCCCCAACTGATTGCTTCTCATGGACATACAATTTTTCATCAACCCAATAAGAAATTAACTTTCCAGCTTGGTAATGGAGCCTCAATTGCAGCTATCACTGGAATATCCACTATCAGCAATTTCAGGAACTTCGATGTTTCTCTTGGAGGAAAAGGTGCCCCGCTTGTGCCGGTTGGTGATCAATTTCTCTTCAGAGAATTCGACTATTGCCTGAACATTGGGGGGTTTGCCAATATTTCATTCGAAAAAGAGAACACCCGACTGGCTTTCGACATATGTCCTGCCAATATTATTCTTAACGAATTGGCTCAACAAAATGGGAGACCATATGATAAAGATGGCCTACTTGGCGCATCTGGAACTGTTAATGAACCACTACTCAGAAGATTAAATAATCTGGATTACTATTTGCAAGTGCCCCCAAAATCACTAGGAAGAGAATGGTCTGATAATCAGATATTTCCATTATTAACCAAGGCTAACATCTCAATTGAAGATCAGGCAGCTACCATCTATGAACATATTGCAGTTCAGATTTCTAGTGCAACTCAATCTCCCGGGAAATTACTGATAACAGGTGGTGGTGCTAATAACAGGTTTCTTATCAGTAATTTAAGGTCTAAAACTTTATGTAAGATCATACTCCCTGATCAGCAACTAATTGATTTCAAAGAAGCCTTAATTTTTGCATTTCTTGGAGTACTCGCTTCAAAAGGCAAGATAAATGTACTTAGTTCGGTAACCGGAGCTAGCCGGGACCACATAGGTGGCATAATTTATCACGTTTAGAATAACTGACAAAACTCATTAAAAAAAGAAGTAATCGAATGGATTTAAAATTTATACCATCAAGTATTTTTCTATTTTTGTCCAAACGGTAATAATACAATTTACAATGTATAAAGAAAAAAGATTAATTCTATTCCTAATTCTGGTTCTTTTACAGATTTTTCCAGTAAAAGCCTGTACTAATTTCCTGATATCAAAGGGTGCAACGAAAGATGGCTCTGCTATGATAACTTATGCAGCAGATTCTCACACCCTTTATGGTGAGCTCTACTATTGGCCTGCTGCTGATTATCCTGAAGGCGCGCAACTGGATATTTATGAATGGGATACCGGCAAATTTATGGGAAAGATTCCTCAGGCCAGGCACACCTATCAGGTGACTGGTAATATGAATGAAAATCAGGTTGCTATTGGCGAGACAACCTATGGTGGGAGAAAGGAACTTCAGGAACAAAAAGAGGCGATTGTGGATTATGGTAGCTTAATATATATTGCCTTGCAGCGCTCAAGAAATGCCCGTGAAGCGATTACTATTATGACGGATCTGGTTAAAAACTACGGATATGCATCAGAAGGAGAATCTTTTTCAATCGGAGATCCTAATGAAGTTTGGATACTTGAGATGATTGGAAAAGGTGAAGGACAAAAAGGAGCTGTTTGGGTTGCTATGCGGGTACCGGACGGGTATATTTCGGGGCATGCGAATCAGGCCAGAATAACCCGATTTCCATTAAATGATCCCAAAAATTGTCTGTATTCGACGGATGTTATCTCATTTGCCCGGGAGAAAGGGTGGTTTGAAGGGAAGAATAATGATTTTAGCTTCTCAGATACCTATGCTCCGGTGACCTTCGGCGGAGCTCGTTTTTGCGAAGCCCGGATCTGGTCTGGCTTCAATAAGATCAACAAACAGATGAAGCAGTATGAAAATTACGTCTTGGGAAAGGTGACCTATGATGAAAACAAATATGCGACGAACCGGATGCCTTTATGGATTAAACCAGATTCTTTGCTCTCGCTAAAAGATGTGATGAATTTAATGCGGGACCATTATGAAGGAACTGCACTTGATATGACCAAAGATTTAGGCGGGGGGCCATTTAGAGCTCCTTATCGTTGGCGTCCCATGGAATGGAAGGTAGACTCGGTTAAGTATGTTCATGAAAGGGCCATTTCAACACAGCAAACCGGATTCTCTTTTATTGCTCAGTGTCGGTCCTACCTCCCAAATCCTATCGGTGGAATTATGTGGTTCGGAGTTGATGATACCTATTTAACCTGTTATATGCCAATATATTGTGGAATAAAGAAAGTTCCTTTATCCTTAGAAGTCGGCGACGGCGATATGCTTACATGGTCCGATAATTCTGCTTTCTGGACTTTCAATCAGGTCTCGAATTTTTGTTATTCTAGGTATAGTGACATAATCATAGATCTTCAAAAGGTTCAATCACAACTTGAAAATAAGTTTTTTTGCTACATGCCTCTTATCGATCAGGGTGCCTTAACCTTATGGAATAAAGGAGAAAAAGAGATGGCTTGTCAATTTTTAACGGAATATTCAGTTAATCAGGTTGATAATACCGTAAAAAGATGGAAAGATCTTGGTCACTACCTGCTGATAAAATATAAGGACGGAAATATAATGAAAGAGAAAAACGGCCAATTTGAAAGAAATGAGGCAGGAAAATTACCTGTATCACCTCTCCAACCATTTTATCCTGAGTGGTGGTACCGCAAAATTATTGAAAACAACAAGGAACATTTAAAGGAGGTTGAATAGATTTTTGTGCCAATTTTTAACCAGAATTTTAACGATATCTAACAGATTCAGATCTGCTATTAATTATACGACTTTAATATTTAGGCCCGTTGAATTTAAAAATTCAATCGGGCTTAATATTAAAACAATTATTAATTCAGGTTATTTATCACTAAGTTCACGCTTTTAAAAGAGCATTTTCCCATCTTTCTATTTTAAAATTAGAAAATATGAAATCGAGGATATTTATAATAAATGTAAAAGTGACTATGATACTTTTGTTAATTGGTCACATCGCTTTAGCCAGTGATAAGGATTTTACTTATTTAAAAGATGGAATATCATTTTCGCTTTCCGCAGGGTGGAAAATAACCGCTAATGATTCTATTGGCGATAGGGCTTACTACTTTTCCGCAGAAAGATCAGGTGCACATTCTACGGGACTCATTACAGTAACGTGGGTCAATAAAATTGAAGATCCTGAAAAAATGATGCAAATTCATCAGCAAAGTATGAAATCTGCAAATATATACCGGAATCCCGGAATTGAATTTACCTCGTTTGAAGAGGCAAATCTTGCTGGTCGTAAAGTTAAAAGCTGCCGTTACATAACCTTTGTAAAAGACCAAAAACTTGAAGGTATAATCTATTGTTTTAATTCTTCCCAAAAAACTATAACCATTTTCTTTCAAACGGGGATTAGTGATAAAAAGCTAAACCAGAAAACATTTGATTTATTTAAACTTACCTTCAATTGCAGAGAATAGTTTAAAAGCCCAATGATTAAGATCTAACTAAAAGTTTATCGGAATTAATTTCGACAAAAGCATTGTTATGAAAAAATCAGAAATAAAACGGCTTAAAGTCTCGATTGGTCATATCGATGATTAGAGTTTCTCAGATTGGGAAGACAGTTAGAAAAACAAGCTTCAGTTGCATCAATTATAGTCGGTGATTTAAATTATTCAAACAGAAATTAGGCACATACGAGTGTCCATAAATCAATTATTCATATAAAAAAACCATACCAGGCATGTTCCGATACTTCGAAAATCCTGATATCCTAAAAACAACCAATGGATTAGAATCATTTTTGGGCCATCTAAAGCAAAATATGCCTCCACCCGGATGATTGCAAGTGAACTTTATAAGAACTACATCAAATATTATCTCTATGATAATCGCAATTTAATAAAATAATAGATTAACATAGATTTGAAATAATTAACTGATATTGTTATATTTAAAATTAATTTATGTGATTAAATTAATTTATCAGTAAAGTCATTCTATAATTAATTAATTTCTTTACAAAAAGAATGATTTTCTTACAACAATATATTTACATACTGAATAAAAACATTAGCTTTGACTCATATTAAATTTGAATTCTCTAGGCATTAATTCTGTAATTATTTGTATTGATAAAAATACACTTAAAATTAGTAAACAGCCCTTAAACTTTACAAAGTTCTAAAATATTTTTCCATTAAATAGCCATGAAATCACAAACCAAACAGTTTAAAATATTTTTCATGGCTATTCCATTTGGCCACTAAAACACAAATTATATGCAAATGAAACATAAGATTTTAGTTATCGATGATGAAAAAAGTATCCGTCTATTATTGGAGAATTTTCTTTCAAAAAATTATGACGTAGTAAGCAAAAATGATGGAATTGAAGCGCTTGAATGGTTAGAAGGCAACCTACCGGATTTGATAATCTGCGACATTCAAATGCCGAACATGGATGGTTATCTGTTTATCGATAAAGTTCGTCAACGAGGCTTTACAAAACACACTCCGCTAATAATGTTATCAGGCGTAGAAAGTAGCAAAGAACGCATCAAATGTTACCGCTTGGGAGCTCAGGATTTTCTGGCCAAACCATTTAATCCTGAAGAATTGGCAGAATTGATATCAAAGAATCTGTTTCCTGTACATTATGCCTTAAAATGGTAAATAAGGTTGTTTCGCATGATATGCAGGCGACAACAATCTAATCTTTTTTATTGACAAATATTATGGAAAAACTAATAAAAATTCTTTATATAGGCTGGTCAACCTCGGGTATTGATGAACTTCGTTCTCATACCGAGATTTCAGTGGTTCAAAAATCTAATGCCCTTGAGGCTGTAAATTATCTCAAATCAGGAAATATTCCGGATGCAGTTATTTCGGAAATGGTTCTGTCAGGCGGAGACGGTTTGGGTATGCATCAATGGCTTCGCGACAGACCTGAATTCGACAATATAGCTTTCATATTGATTTCACATGAATTCCGGGAGCAATTAATCAGAACAGCTTTCGAAACTAAAATAGACGATTTTTTTGTACTCCCTCTACCAAAGGCTGAAAGTATGGTTGGAAGAATCCGGTTTTTAGTTGATTTCAGAACAAAGTACCCTCATACTTCAAACGAAATATCTGATATTAAGGAAATTAAATATAAAATGCCGCTCTCCAAACGACTATTTGACTTACTGGTAGCCATCAGTGCATTAATCGTTCTTTCTCCCATATTATTGTTAATCGTAATTGCGATCAGGCTGGAATCGAAGGGAAAGGTCTATTATATTTCGAAAAGGGTTGGACGTGAGCCTTTTGACTTTTATAAACTTCGTTCAATGCGGGTAGGTGCAGACAAAGAATTAAACAAACTTGCCAAGGATAAGAATCAATATTCTACTGCCTCAGAGCAATCCGAGATCGACTTTACCAAACCCTGCCCTAAATGTGTCGAATTGGCAGACGGAGGTACTTGTTCACCTATCCTGCATATTGGGACCCATAAGATTTGTGATTACTGGTACAATATCCAGAAAAAAGGTGTCGCAAAAACAAAATCTGCATTTATAAAGATATCAGATGATCCTCGAATAACTAAAGTAGGAAAATTTATCCGCAATACCAGTATCGATGAACTCCCTCAGCTGATCAATGTTATAAAAGGAGATATGTCAATTGTTGGTAACCGGCCACTTCCGGTCTATGAGGCGGAATTATTAACCCGCGGATTTCTGTCCAAACGATTCCTTGCTCCGGCTGGAATAACCGGCTTATGGCAAGTCGAACTACGGGGAAAAGGTGGAGTGATGTCTGAAGATGAAAGAATGCGGTTGGATAACGAATATGCTGACCACTTTATTGGAGACAACTACTCCTTTTGGTACGATCTTAAATTAATTCTAAGAACTGTGCCTGCACTGTTTCAAAAGGATACAGTCTAAGAAGTGATGATTTTAGTATATTTGCATTAAAAGGAATAATACAGTACATAAAATATCCGATTACATTAATGGTGATTCAAATATTCGATAAGCATTTTCCGGTGAAGTTTAATTTTTATTTTCAAATTGTCAGTTTGATTTTACTGGCAACGCCTTGTTGGTCGCTCGCACAGGAGTTCAAAGACTTCGATATAATGAAAGATAACATCGAATTTATGCTTCCGCCACTTGAAACAATTATAGACTCGGCTATTGCAAAAAATCCTTATGTAAAATTCCGCGATCTGCAAATTGATATCAACAATTCCAAATTAAAAGGGTTTAAGATGGATTGGACCAGGAATCTGGGTGTGCAGTCAGATTACTTATATGGAACATTTGATAATGTATCATCCAATGCAGCACAGGGATCAAGTCCGGCAATGTTAACGACCCGGAGTACACAACTTAATTATGGAACCGGAGGGTTCATAAGAATTCCATTATATGATTTAATCAGCCGTAAAAACACAATAAGGGGAGCCAGAGCAGAAGTTGAACAGGCAAAAAGTTATGCATTGGAACAACGAACTGAACTCAGACAAATTGTCATAAAACAGTACAATGATTTGATTATCAAACAACGACTTTTAAAAATAAAAATAAAATACGCGGAAACGGCCAAAATAAATATGGAAATGGTCCAAAAACAATTTTTGAATGGAGTCGTATCGCTTGCAGATTATTCAAGTATTTCAGAAAGTGTTGCCAGAAGTGAAGCTGAGCTTGAAACATCGAAAATGGATTTCAAAACGGCTTATATGATTCTTGAAGAAATTGTCGGAATAAAATTTAATCTTACCTCAAAATAAACAGATTAATGACAATAATTGGTTTCCTAGAGACTGTAAAATGAACTCTGTCTAAAGCAAAATTTTATTATTATTGAACTTTAGACAACAAGAGTTATGGAATCAGAAGAATTTAAGTCGATGCGAGACAAAGCTCTTCAGCAGCTGATGAGCGGTCAATCTTTAACGGG
>CAIXZH010000106.1 GCA_903923905.1 uncultured Bacteroidia bacterium | reverse complement strand
TCTCAGAGATATACATACCAATCAAATCCTTGCGCCCTTCCACATTCAGGGCCAGTACGTTGTAGACTGCCCTGGAGCCGACCTTTCCACCATCCCGGACCTTGTAGTGCATAGCATCCAGCCAGACAATAGGATAGACAGCTTCCAGCGGACGGTTCTGCCACTCTTTTACCAGTGGAATAACACGGTCGGTAATCTCTGATAAAGTATCATGTGATATATCAACATCATACATCTCCTTGGTATGTTGCGATATATCCCGAAAGCTCATGCCAAGACCATATAATCCAATGATTTTTGGAGCCAGATTATCGGCAAGGATGGTTGGCAACATCTTAGTAATCGTATCCAAATTTCGATGAATAATTTCTGGTTTATTGACCGTAAGTCAAGTTTTAAAAGGATGAACCTCTAAAAGAAGAATTCTGGTTTACCGGTAGAGGGAACCCATTTCGGGGATGCTGTTGAAAAGCGGATCTGGACTAAATACGGCCATTTGATTTATTTGAATCAATCGACTTTCGTTTCCCCAAGAAGTAACATCAAACGTACTTTGGGTGCATCAGGCCGGATGCTGAAGTCCGAGCGCGACTCCAAGTCGCACCCGGACTTGAAAAGAAAAATTCCATTCTACCTGAAGAGGACACCCATCTCGGGGATGCTGCGGATAAGTGGATCTGGAATAAATATGGGCAATTGATTAATTTAAATTAATCGATTTGCGTTTCTTTTAGAGTATTATTCCTATTGCAACTACAATCTCATCATTCAGTTCTGACTAAAAATGCCTTTGATAAATAGCCAATTCTGCCATCTACCTTTACTTTAATAAATTTTGATCCGGAATTATCTAAAACCGAAACGATTGAATTTTTAGGACATACATATATCTTAGAAGATTCCACATCAGGGTGTGCGTACAGAGACATTTCAAACGGTGGATTATCGAAGGTTGTTTTAAACATATAATCATTTGGATTATTTGGATCTGCCATAACTTCATTTTTTTTAGGGTCTCCAGTAACATCGTCTGTAAGGGTCGGTCTCCTGCGGCCTCAATAATAGCAGTAATTAGGTCTTCAGGTATTTTGTTTTCGGTTAGTTTGATTAACGCATCAGTGCTTACATCGAAAGCATTTACAGCTTTAGTTATTTGCAACGAAATTATAGGTGGCGATACCCCTTTATTGTACATGGGAATAACAGATTCGTTTGACAAAAAATTATTTTCCGAACCAGGAATAACGATGTGTCTTGTAGAATCTAATGCTGCCTCAACAATAACATTTATAAGGCCATCGGGTAATTTATTGGTCATAAACTTAATCAAATTCTCAGTGCTGATGTCGAAAGTATTTGCAGAAGCATTTATACGTGAAGCAATAATGGATGTTGGTAACCCTTTGCTGTACATTTCAATAATAGTTTCATTTGACAGATCATTATTTTTCTGTCCAAACACAGTGAGGTCAATAAAAAAGACCAGATTAATAAAAAAGCATTTAAATGGTTTCATTTTAGTTAAATTAGAAATTTCCTACTCATCAATTATTTTGCTAAAAGGCAACAGGTATTAGCGTCAAGTTGGAAAGTCTACAACTTCCTGCGGCTTTCGTTTAAGATCCGGTAAAGATCGATCAACAGACTCAGAGGCTATACCATCTGAATCCTTTCATTCAAGGAAAGTTGCCGTTGAATAATAATCAACATTTAAAAATAGGGTCTTTGTAATGAAACTTTGTATTTAAATTTTTCGTATATTAGTTGAATCCTAGGAAGTTGTTCAATAAATAGATGGTTTGAATTATTAAATTCTTAATCGTGAAATTTGTATGATGACAAGTAATCTATCCTCAGGCGCCAACACCAATGTGACCAACCTGAAAACTTTGAATTCTGCGATTCTGGGTTTTGGTGATCAGTATAACCCGGCAAATGCACATATCACCCCTGCGGCCTTACAAGCAGTGTATCTTCTAGGCCTTAGCGCCGTAAATGCTGTCGATAGCGTTCTGCCTGCCAGTATAAATGCCAAGAATGCGCGCAGTAAAGCCTTCGATTCTTTGGGCAAATTAGCAACCCGTACCGGAAATGCATTTAAATCACTTGTAGCAGACGAACCGGCCAGGGAAAATATCCGTTCCCTAATCCTTTTAATTCAAAGAGGCCGGGTCAATGCCAAATCAAAATCTGCCACTACCGATGCCGCTGTAGATCCGGCAACTGTAAAAGAAAGCACTTCGCATAAATCAAGTTACGATAAACAACTTGATAATTTTTTTAAGCTAATCCAGTTCCTGAGTAGTTTCCCTGCATATACACCCAATGAACCAGACTTGACAGTTGCAGGATTAAACGCACTTTACAATAATCTGATCCTAAATAATCAGGAGGTTACTGATACCCAAATTCAACTGGATAACACACGCAGGAACCGCGAAAAAGTCCTTTATCAATCGGTAACCGGGTTGGTTCACATGGGTAACGACTCGAAAAGCTATATCAAATCTGTCTTTGGCGCCAATAGCCCCGAATATAAGCAGATCTCGAAACTTAAATTTGGAACCTATAAAAACATCATGTAATCAACCATTTTTTATTGAAATATAAATCTTCTTAGGAATCAGGTGCTGCGGATACTGCAATAGTGACCGCAGCTTCTTTTTTAATAAGGTTTTAAGAGTAAATTTTTCAGAAGGCAGTTTGTACCTTTCAGAAGGCACCATACACTTTTCAGAAGAGAGGATGTACTTTTCAGAAGGCACTATACACTTTTCAGAAGACCGGTCACACTTTTCAGAAGATGGTTTACACTTTTCAGAAGGCAGGTTGTACTTTTCAGAAGACAGTTTGTACTTTTCAGAAGGCACCATACACTTTTCAGAAGATGGTTTACACTTTTCAGAAGGCACTGTACACTTTTCAGAAGCTGGTCTATACTTTTCAGAGGGCGTGTTTAACTATTCAGAAAGGGGATTACATATTGAAATGAACCCCACCAAATTAATTCTGATCCTAAATTAGCGTGTTTCTTTCGGTATATGACGAATGATTTGAAGTTATTTCAGGGATTTTTTTTACATTGCGTCCAAAATAATTTGGTCTGAATAAATAATACAGTTTGTGAAAAAAGTTTCAATTCAAGGGATAAAAGGTTCATTTCATGAGGATGCAGCAAGGCGATATTTCAGTGATGAGGTAGAAATTGTTGAATGTAAATCGTTCCGCAAAGTTTGTGAACAAATTGATGAAGATAAGGTTGACTTTGCCGTGCTGGCTATTGAAAACTCAATTGCAGGGAGCATCCTTCAAAACTATTCATTGATCCGTGATTACCATCTTCGGGTAATCGGCGAAATCTATATTCACATTCAGATGAATCTAATGGTCCTTCCCGGAGTGCGCAAGAAGGATATTAAAGAGATCTATTCGCATCCGGTTTCATTCCTTCAGTGTGCCGAATATCTGGAAAAATATTTTCCAAATGTTGAAACGAAAGAACTTGGGGATAATGCCGCAGTGGCTAAACTGATTGCTAAAGAGAAGATCACCTATGCGGCAGCGATCAGTAACCTGAGATCTGCCCAATTATACGGTCTTGAAGTGATTGATAAAGGGATAGAAAGTAACAAAAAGAACTACACCCGGTTTCTTATCCTGGCCAAACATGCCACTTCAGCAGAGGTCCCAAATAAAGCTTCATTATGTTTCGAGGTTGGCCATTTTCATGGAGCTTTGGCCAAAGTTTTAAATACCTTTGCAGAAAATGAGATTAACCTGACTAAAATCCAGTCGCTGCCGATTATTGGAAAGCCCAATGAATACTCCTTCCATGTGGACGTGGAGTGGGACTCGATCGAAAACTATGAAAAGGCCATCCATATGGTTTTAAAAAATGTTTCAAGCATGGCAATCCTCGGGGAATATGTGAGGGGAGAAGTTGCAATACATAACGAATAAATACTGACTTATGGGAAATATAGCTATTTTTTTCGGACCCGAAGGGGGATCTGTTCATCGTGTTGCCAGGTCATTGGCCGCTAAAATGGAGTCCCAGGCACCGGATCTTATTTTAATCAATGAAGCAACCGCGTCCGATCTGGCACGTTACGATCATATTATCTTTGGAATCTCAACCATTGGCCGGGATACCTGGGATCAGAAATTCGGAAATATCGATTGGGCCAGATTTATGCCAATTGTCTCTTCTTTTGATTTTACCGGGAAAAAGGTTGCGGTCTTTGGACTGGGTGATCATATCACCTATGCCTACCATTTTGTTAATTCAATGGGTATTCTGGCCCGGGTAATTGTCAAAAACGGGGGGCAACTACTTGGCAAGGTAAGTCCGGAAAACTACGATTTTCAGGATTCAGAAGCTCTCGAAGCCGGTCTGTTTCTTGGATTGCCAGTAGATGAAGATTTCGAACCTGAACTGACTGACGGTCGGCTGAACGGCTGGGTCGAACAGTTAAATCGCGAATTTTGAATTCGTTCAGTCCAATGAACACGCCAATAAACTACGAGATTGTTGAACAGAAAATAGGGGAACTTGAAGTTCCCGAGATCGGGAATGCCTCTATTCGGGAGATCGTTCAACTGGTTAGCAGCATCGAAGCCGCTACTGGCGTACGTTATATCCGTATGGAAATGGGAGTTCCCGGCCTGCCACCTGCCCGGATTGGGGTGGAGGCAGAGATTGAGGCTCTGAAAAATAACGTCGCTTCAGCCTACCCCCGTATCGATGGAATTCAACCACTTAAAGATGAGACATCCCGTTTCCTGAAACTTTTTATGGATATTGAGGTGAACCCTGAAGGTTGTATCCCAACTGTGGGTTCGATGGAAGGAAGTTATTCCGCATTTTTGGTCTCAGGAAGTTGCCATAAAGAACGCGATACCGCACTATTTATCGATCCGGGATTTCCGGTTCAAAAACAACAGATGCTCGTGATGGGTCAGAAATACATGACTTTTGATGTTTTTGATTTTCGCGGCAACAAACTCCGGGACAAACTGGAATCCTACCTCTCAAAAGGGAATATCCATTGCATCATCTATTCAAATCCAAATAATCCGGCCTGGATCTGCTTTGATGATGAGGAATTAAGCATCATCGGTGATCTGGCGAATAAATACGATGTTGTTATTATTGAGGATCTTGCCTATTTTGGGATGGATTTCAGACAGGATCTCTCCCGTCCGGGTATACCTCCATACCAGGTGACTGTAGCCCGCTATACAGGTAACTATATCCTGATGATTTCCAGTTCAAAAGTTTTTTCCTACGCCGGACAACGCATCGGGATGATGGTGATTTCTGATGCACTGTATCACCGTCATTTCCCTTACCTGGGCGAACGATTACAAGTTCATGGATTTGGAAATGCCGTTGTCCACCGGGTCTTATACTCCCTGACTTCAGGTACTTCCCACTCTGCACAGTATGCCCTGGCTGCGATGTTTAAAGGAGCCAATGACGGAAATTTCAACTTTATCGAAGAGGTGAAGGAGTACGGTGAGAAGGCAAAGATCATGAAGCGGATTTTTACTGACAACGGGTTTAAGATTGTATATGATACCGATCTTGATCAACCGGTCGGTGATGGATTTTACTTTACTATTGGTTATCCAGGCATGACCGGTGGAGAATTGTTACACAAATTACTCTATTACGGAGTGAGTGCCATTTCGCTGAGTAATACCGGAAGTTCGAAGGAAGGACTAAGGGCTTGCGTTTCAAATGTAAAAAGAGATCAGTTCGGAGATCTCTCAGTCAGACTTCAGCAATTTAATTCAGATTATCCCTTATCATCTGATTAGCCTTGCCTGAACAGACATAGCCTTTCAGATTGGTTTATCATTTAATTCACATCAGATAAAGATGGCAAAAGTCAGAGGAGCGGTGGTTGTAGACAATGACGTATGTAAAGGTTGTAACCTTTGCGTGGTGGCTTGTCCTACTCAGGTTTTAGCACTAAACCGCAATGTAAACAATAAAGGATATCACTATTCTTATATGGAGAATCCGGAGAATTGCAACGGGTGTACAAATTGTTCAGCCGTTTGTCCCGACAGTTGTATCACCGTCTATCGGGTTAAAGCCGAAGCGTAAATAAAGTTAAAAAACCCTCAATATGGGAGAGTTAAGATTGATGAAAGGAAATGAAGTGATTGCCGAAGCGGCAATTCGTTGTGGGTGTGATGGCTATTTCGGCTACCCGATTACCCCGCAATCAGAAGTCATGGAAACTTTGATGACACTTCGTCCATGGGAAAGTACCGGAATGGTGGTGTTGCAGGCAGAAAGTGAAATAGCCTCAATTCACATGGTATACGGAGCTGCCGGTGCCGGTAAAAGGGTGATGACCTCCTCCTCCAGTCCCGGAATTAGCCTTATGGCTGAAGGAATATCCTATATTGCCGGGGCTGAATTACCTTGCGTTATAGTAAATGTACAGCGGGGCGGCCCGGGATTGGGAACAATACAGCCCTCCCAGGCCGATTATAACCAGGCCACAAAAGGTGGTGGTCACGGCGATTATTCATTGCTGGTTCTGGCTCCGGCTTCAGTCCAGGAGATGCATGACTTTGTGATTCTTGGATTTGAACTAGCCTTTAAATTCCGCAATCCCGTGATGATATTGGCCGATGGAGTTATCGGGCAGTTAATGGAGAAAGTAGAACTGATCGATCAGCGGCCACGATGGACTAATGAGCAAATCCTGGAGATATCCGGAGAATGGGCAACCCTTGGCAAACCATCAGGTCGTAAGAAAAATATTATTACCTCTCTGGAATTGGATTCCTATATGATGGAAAAGAACAACCTTCGCCTTCAGTCTAAATACAGCCAAATGAAAGCGGAGGAGGTCCGTTATGAAGCCATTGCCTGTGAGGATGCTGATTATATTTTGGTTGCCTTTGGATCTGCCGCCCGGATTTGTCAGAAGACCGTTCAGATTGCCCGTAAAAAAGGGGTGAAAGTTGGACTGATCCGTCCAATTACTCTTTTCCCGTTTCCGGAGAAAATCATCGCCGAATATGCCACAAAGGTGAAAGGTTTTCTTTCGGTTGAGTTCAATGCCGGACAAATGGTTAATGATATCCGTCTTGCAGTTAACGGGAAAACGAGGGTTGAATATTTCGGAAGGATGGGAGGAATCGTTCCTACGCCGGATGAAGTTGAAACTGCTTTGGAACAACGATTTTAAAAAAGAGAACTATGTCGGTATTAACAGATAGAATCAACGAGATTATAAAACCGGAAAATCTGGTTTATGCCAAATCACCGCTTCTGAATGATGATCTAATGCATTATTGTCCAGGTTGCAGTCATGGCGTGGTTCACCGGCTGATTGCAGAGGTGATTGAAGAGATGGGCATCCAGGAACAAACCATCGGGGTCTCGCCGGTCGGATGCGCCGTTTTTGCCTATAATTACATTGATATAGACTGGCAGGAAGCTGCCCATGGTCGTGCCCCTGCAGTTGCAACCGGCATCAAACGGGTAATGCCTGAAAAATATGTTTTCTCTTACCAGGGAGATGGCGATTTGGCTGCAATCGGAACCGCTGAGACTTTTCATGCAGTAAACCGCGGCGAAAATATTGTGATGATCTTTATCAACAACGCCATTTATGGGATGACAGGTGGTCAGATGGCTCCAACAACCCTTGTTGGACAGATCACTTCTACAACGCCTCATGGCAGAGATGTGGACTTGAATGGTTACCCTTTACGAATTACTGAATTACTTGCCCAGTTGCCTGGTGCTGCCTATGTAACACGCCAGAGCGTTCAAACCCCCGGAGCTGTTCGTAAAACAAAAAAGGCAATCCGAAAAGCATTTGAAATTCAGGCCAAGAAAATAGGAACCGCATTTGTCGAAGTTGTGTCAACATGCAGCTCAGGATGGAAATTGAGTCCGGTCGACTCCAATAAATGGATGGAGGAAAATATGTTCCCTCAATATCCATTGGGTGATCTTAAAGACACCGGTCGTGCGGATGCTGAATTATACCGGATCAAAGCAAAATGATATTTAAACTAAAGCTCAAAAAATGACTGAAGAGATCATCATAGCCGGATTTGGCGGGCAAGGAGTCCTTTCGATGGGAAAAATTTTAGCCTATTCAGGTGTAATGCAAGACCAGGAGGTGGCATGGTTTCCCTCTTATGGCCCTGAAATGAGAGGAGGTACCGCCAATGTAACCGTTATCCTGAGTGATGAACGGATCAGTTCACCGATTCTCCACGAATTTGACACGGCAATCATTCTCAACCAACAGTCGATGACGAAGTTCGAATCACGGGTGAAACCCGGAGGAACACTACTGTACGATCCCAATGGGATTCTTCATCATCCGACCCGGAAAGACATCAATATCCTTAAGGTGGAAGGTTCACGGCTTGCCGTTGAGATGGGTAATCCGCTAACCTTTAATATGATCGTGCTTGGAGCTTTTTTGAAGGCAAAACCGGTAATCAAACTGGAAAATGTGAAAAAGGGACTCGAAAAATCATTGCCAGAGAGACACCATAAACTGATTCCGCTCAATCTGACAGCCATTGAAATTGGACAGGAGAACCTGGTGGTGGTGCAGATAGCGGAAGCAGGCTGTTAGGCTGTAGACTGTTAGGCTGAGGGCTTTTAGGCTTGAAGGTTTTAGATGTTAATTCTTCTTTCTTTTCAATTTATTGTTGAAAATCAGCAATAAATAATTGAAAAGAACAAAGGATACATAAAACTTTAAGTCAAATGAGCCGTTCTGTGTTACCGCATAATCCAATCCTTTCCAGAAAAAAATAAAAACACTGCTAATTAGTACAGCATATAAAAACGTTTGGTAGTCTTTCCCTTTAATTAAAAAGAATAGGGCACAAACACAGATAATAATTAATAATAGGATCTGAATCATATTATTTGCTTGGTTTTAATCAGATAATCAAGTCTCCACCGTCAATCTCGGCTCTCAAATATCCCACCAACCGATAAAACCATTGAGTAATTGGTTAAATTAATCCAATCTCCTCTATGACCGATCTTTCAAAATCAGTTCATTCGTTGAATTTCATAGCAGATTCATTTGTCAGGTTTTTCAACCTTTTTTAATGATACCGACAAACTGTATTCGAAAAGGTCGACACTTTGAGTTTCTGAACAAGCAAGTATAAGGTCTTCAGTTATCTCCCTGGCTATAATAATACCTCTGACCTTTTGATTTTTATCTGCATTATATTTTCTTATCCAAGCCATATATCTTAAAATTTGGCCTACAACTCTGTCATATCCTCTGGATACTTTAAGTTCAATTACTACATAATTTTTACTTTTATCGATTGCCAGGATGTCAATTGCCCTGTTTCCAACTGGGAATTCTAATCCATTAATACCTTCTTCGGAATATAGGGTCAATCCGTTTTCAATTAGATTAAGATTTTTTGCTAAAAATTTCACGGATTTTGCATATAATGGCAAATTGTTTAGGTTTATGTTCTTAAGATTGTGCCGTAGGCATAAAATATGGGTAGAAGGTGAAAATATTGTAATTTATATCGTCCCGGATGGGACGAAACCCTGCCTGCAATTCTGTTTTCTACCCATATTTAATCCCTACGGGATTGAAAATGTATAAAATCCCTAAATCCTAAAAGCCTACAGCCTAACAGCCTCTCCCTCACAACATCCCGTGATCGATTTGCCAGATAATATATTCGATCATGCGATCTTCATTGGCCGCATCATACTCCGATTTGAGGTTATGTCCAAAGAGCCGCGCTATTCCTTGCCAGAAAAACGCACTGAACCCACCTTTAAACTCTTTGATAATTTCATACCCGGACTTGCCCGTTTCGCGATCAATTAATTTAATGAGTATTCTCCCCTGATTGATAGACATGCTTCGGATTTCGTTCTCAAATTCGGCATAAAGATCTTTCTCAATTTTCTTGATGTAATCTTTCCGCTCCCGCTCACTCTTGAAATTCGTATAAACGGAATTGTACTCTTTAAGCTTTAAAGCGGCTACTTTGGCAATAGGATAAACTTTCATAACTCTCATTTCCAATATGGTATATTGGTGAAGTGCCCTCCGCGACCAATCTTTGGGTTGCGGATAAACCAGAATTTCAGGTAAAGTGACATGGATAATAGAATCCGTGACCTCTATAATTTTTTGACTATCATACATATATGGAGGAAGGTCCTTCACCTGACAAATACCTGTCAGTGAAACCGACATAAACAAACAAAGACTTAACCACTTTAACATCTTCCGGGTCCTTTTATTATGGCTCAAAATTAGTAAACGATCGGCCAAGTACGAATGTTTTTGAGGTTATTAAATTTCAATATTTTGGGGTCTACGATTTTTTAATCGGTATCTTTGTCAATATGAAATAGTCATGGTTGAAAAATCACAATCTGAAGATGAAATTATTACCATGGCTATTCCATGCGACCATTAAAAAACAAATTAATTACGCATGAATCGAATACACCTTCTTATAGCGCTGTAATAATGGATAAAATTAATGTTGGGGTTTCTTCTGAAATCGGAGTATTAAAGGGAGTTATTCTTCATACACCAGGTCACGAGGTAGAAAATATGACCCCTGAAAATGCTGAACGGGCACTCTATAGCGACATTTTAAACCTCTCGGTGGCAAATAAAGAGTATCTCCCTTTTAAAGGAATACTGGAAAAGGTTTCAAGCACTTATGAGGTGAAAGATTTGCTGATTCAGACGCTTCATAATGATGCTGTTAAAGAAGATCTTGTGCGGAAAATCATAACCCAGGAAGAGTCGCTTGCCGAGATGGATTTTTTGCTGCATATGCCGGCGCCACTACTGGCGACTCAATTAATTGAAGGTGTTGTACTTAATCGGGATAACCTGACCAGGTTTCTAAGCAAGGAGCGTTATTCCATACGTCCGTTACATAATTTTTTGTTTACCCGCGATGCCTCAATGACACTTTGGGACGACGTGCTGATCGGCAAAATGGCGAGTAAAGTCCGCGAACGGGAAACGCTGATCATGGAAACAATTTTTAAGAATCATCCGGCTTTCGGAGTCGGGACCATCAACCCAGTTACTCCTGCCGTCGATTGCGGGAACTTTCCGAACACCACCATTGAAGGAGGTGATGTCCAGATTGCCAGTGAAGATATTCTTTTGGTGGGCAAGGGGGCACGCACTTCTTCCCAGGGAATCGATTTCCTGATTGATGTGATCAAGGCGAAAAAGACAAGCCTTAAACATATTATAGTTCAGGAACTTCCGGATAGTCCCGAGTCGTTTATCCATCTCGATATGACATTCACCTTTCTAAGCCAGGATGCTTGCATGGTATATGAGCCATTGATTCTGCACAATAATAAATTTCACACCATCCATATTTCCATTGATAATGGGGTCGTTACCGGAATTCATGAGCAGAAGAATATGTTGAAGGCACTTAAAGATATAGGACTTGAACTGAATCCAATCTTCTGCGGAGGGAAGCAGGATCCCTGGATCATGGAGCGGGAACAATGGCACAGTGGAGCTAATTTCTTTGCATTTGCACCCGGCAAAGTCATCGGTTATGAGCGTAACGATTACACCCTGGAGGAGATGCACAAGAATGGATTTGAGATCATCAGGGCACGTGATTTTATAGATAACAACTTAAATCATAATGATTATAGTAAGCTGGTGATTACCATCCCCGGTTCCGAACTTGCACGCGGCGGAGGCGGGGCGCGTTGCATGACGATGCCAATTTCAAGGGAAAAGGTTGAATGGTGATATGTCCTGCTGATTACGCAGATAAACGCAGATTGTGTGTTTAAATCAGCGAAAATCCGCGCAAATAAATTAATTCCCAAACGTTCAGATTTTTAAATGCGTAAATTAAATAACGAAGAGCTTACCCGACTTTCAGTCGAAGATTTTAAACAGGCTAACAAGATGCCGCTGGTAGTGGTTCTTGACAACGTAAGAAGTTGCAACAATGTGGGTTCGGTCTTCCGGACTTCTGATGCCCTGCTGGTGAGTAAGATCTGTTTATGCGGAATTACGGCAAAGCCCCCTGAAAAGGAGATCCATAAAACAGCATTGGGCGCCGAGAATACCGTTGAATGGAAATACTTTGAAACTACCGAAGAGGCCGTAAAGCTGCTTAAGGAAGAAGGTTACCGGATAATTGCCATTGAACAGGTGGAAGAAAGCATCGCTCTGAACGAATATAAGCCGGAACCCGGAGAGAAACTCGCACTTGTCTTTGGAAACGAAGTAAAGGGGGTGCAGCAGGAGGTGGTCGATTTGTGTGATCAAACGATCGAGATCCCCCAATTCGGCACCAAGCATTCATTTAATATATCGGTCAGTGCAGGAATTGTGCTTTGGGACCTGTTCAACAAACTAATCCATACGGCCAGCTAGCATCGGGTGACTGGCTGTTTCTTTGCTCCTTTTTAAACTCTCCGCATTGACTTTATACAATTTCATTCCCGGCGAATGGGTTGAGTTATTAAGTAGCCGTTTAAATTTCCCCCTTGGAATTCAATAGCCATAGAAAATTATATTTCTGAAAACAAATTTCCCGTAAGGAATTAACTTATTCCAATTTCCCTACGGTTAATCATATTTTGGCATTACCCTTGACTGATGTTTTCCTGGCTGCTCTAAATCATACATAATCTACTAAATAATAGTCTTAAAAAGTTTAAACACTTCATTTTTATGTTTAATTTTGGGTGAACCTTATCGAATGATGGAATCATCCGATCGATTGCCGGGATTTTAATTCATATTTCGTTCTGTTGCCGCTAAGCGGCTTATGGTCTATATTGTTTTATTCTCTTACCATATTTACGCCGTTGCACGGCTTTTATAAGGTTAAGGTGCGTAGCCCTGTTAGTTTGGTAAAATGGCCGATTTATAAATCTTTAGCCGCATAGCGGCGACTGTAAGACAAAAAATATACGTCATTATAATATTCCCCATACTTAAAAGTGGAATAATGGACTTTTAATAAGGGAATATACCCGATGTACCTAATTCAAAAACAAAATATGAAAAAAATTCGATTATTAGTGCTGACTTTTTTATTTATTAATTTGATTGCATGGGGACAAACTACGCCTAAAAATACAGGAAAGGAGGCTGAAAACGGATGGAAACCTCTTAATGAAAATAGTTATTCAGTTCAGTATCCGGATAATTGGGATATTGATCAATCAGGAAAGATGGGAATTAGTTTAATTCTACTTTCGAAACTTTCCTCTCCGCAAGATAAATTTAGAGACAATGTTAACTTGTTAATTCAAGACTTACAAGGGCAGAGCATTAACCTTGACAAGTATGTGGAAATTTCCGAGGGACAAATAAAAACGATGCTTACAAACGGAAATCTCATTGAGAGTAAGAGACTAAGTGAACACGGTTCTGATTTCCAAAAGGTTCTGTTTACGGGTGACCAGGGAGTCTACAAACTCAAGTTTGAACAATATTATTGGATAAAAAACGGAAAGGCTTATGTTCTCACCCTAACTTGTGAACTTGAACAATTTGAAAAATACAAGGTGACCGGGGAAAAGATACTGAATAGTTTTCGACTGAAATAAATAAACATGGTTATGATCCTTTCGGTATAGAACTTTGCAAACCTTCTCACTTCAGATAAAAATTTGTTTATCATTCAAATGCGGGTACCAGAACTTTCACAATCTCGCTGAGTCCATTCTCATCCCACGAATTAATCATTACCACAATCCCCGTATTGATTTTGGGCACAATACAGACAAAACTATAAAATGTACCCATGCTCCCCCGGTGTGAATAGTCGAACCGGTTGTTGAAGGTTTCATTCCACCACCCGAATGAATATTCAGGATAGGAAGTCAAAAGAAGTTTGTAGGTTTCCGATTTTAAATAATTGTATTTCCCGTTTAGCCCTTCAATATGCAATCGCAGGAATTCCAGAAATCCCGCAGTGGTAATGCTAAGATTTCCTGAGGGAGAGCACAACAGCGAATATTGGTTGAAATAATGATATTTCTTCAGAGCCGCAGGCAAAGGAATTAAATCCTTATCCATATCCAGGTGCCATTTCGCAGGATTAATATGTCCCACAGGCTGATAAGGATCATCACTGTCGGGCCACCCAATGTGAATATTCAGTTTTAAGTCGTTAGAAATCTCTGAAATCATTTGTTCCCAGGATTTTCCTGTCGCTTTTTCAAGCATCAAAGCTGCCGCGATGTAACCCGCATTGGAATAGCGGTCACCGGCGTGTTCAAAGATTGGAATGGGTTCGTATTTCAGGACCGTTTTTATGAAATAATACCGTTTTTCCTGCAGACTCAGATTTTCTTTTAAACTCTTTTCGTAATCTGCAATGGGATAGACTTCAGAATCCTCCTTAAAGGGGATAAGCCGGGCTTTATGACAAAGGAGTTGCTCAAGGGTGATGTCAAAATATGATGGATTACTACCTTCCTTCATTTCGGGAAACAGATCAAAGAACCGGGTGTTCCAAGAAATACGTCCGGTCTCAACAATTTTCCCGGATAAAAAAGCCGTGAAGGATTTGGTATTTGACCCAATATGGAACAGATCGCCAATCTGCGCCTTCTCCTGGGTCTCAATGTTCCGGTATCCAATAACATTCTGGACGATTATGGAATCGTTTCTGACTACACCATAAGCAATTGCCGGAATATTGAATCTTATTCTCAGGCTGTCAAGTTGTTTTTCCAGCGCCCTGTTTTTATAATCCTGTCCATAGGCTTGGGAAAATGGAATCAGGAAAAACATGATCAATAAAAATCCCGGGAATAATTTAGTGTTCATCCTGATTTTGTATTTATTGGTTGTTCAGATCCCTGAGTTGCACTTCAATAAACTCAGACAAGGAATACTCTTCTATGCAAACTGATCAAGCAAAGCGATTCGTTTTTGGATTGGAGGATGGGTGGAAAACAGATTGCTCAGGGAGAATTTCTTCTCTTCAGGTTGCGGATTCTCAATAAAAAGTTGTGCAATATCGCGCCGTTCAACCGCTTCGATGAGCGGATCCTGGCTGATTTTGCGCAAGGCGCTTGCCAGCGCATAAGGTTTACGCGTCATTTCTGCCGCTCCAGCATCGGCCATATATTCGCGGGACCGGGAGATCCCAAAGCGGAGCAGGATAGCGATCAGGTAGCAAACCGCCGAAATTGCCAGGGCAATCAGAATAACCACCCCACCATTTTTATTCTCATCCCGGCTTCTTGAGAAGGCACCAAACTGAAGGCTTCGTAAAGCCATTTGGGCAATGAACGCAAAAATGCCGACAAAGATGATCGAAACAATCATCAATCTGACGTCGCGGTTGAGGATATGCGAAAGCTCGTGAGCCATAACCCCTTCGAGTTCATCATCATTGAGTTTATCGATGATTCCTCTTGAAAGGGAAACCGAGAATGTGCTTTGGTTAATTCCACTGGCAAAGGCATTCAGCGAGTCGTCTTCGATAATGTAAATCTGCGGAACTTTCATCCCTTTTGAGATGCAAAGATTTTCAATCAGATTGTAAACACGCTTGTTTTCCATACGTGATAAAGGCTTTGAGCCTGTAGCGATATGGATCATCGAATTGTGAAAGAACCAGGCGATAATAAACCAGACAGCAGTGCCAATCAAGACAAAGGGTACGATGTTGACAAAAGTATCATTGATCATCTGCGGATCGGGTCTTTTGGATGTAAAATACAGGAAGGCATAAACCATCCCGAGCAAAACGAGCGGAAAAGCAAGAATCAGGAGAACACTGTTGAAGTTATTTCTCCTGATTTGTGTTTGAATGCCGACGTAGGTCATTAGTTAAAACTGATTTTAGGGGGTTCTTCCATTGTTGCCCGATCCTGTCCAAGATCGAACATCGTCTCACGATGGAATCCGAAGTTATTGGCAATTAGGTTGGATGGGAACGTTTCAATGCCTGTGTTATATTCGGTAGTTGCAGCATTGAAGTACCTGCGGACCGCGGCCAGCTTGTTCTCAATGTCGCTTAATTCTTCCTGAAGTTGCAGAAAATTCTGGTTTGCTTTCAGATTCGGGTAAGCCTCAACGGATACTTTTAACCCTTGCAAAGCAGAGGAAAGCTGAGTTTCTGTTTTGATCTTCTCATCGATGGTAGTGGCACTCATTGCTGCAGTTCTTGCTTCAGTCACTCTCATTAACAACTCTTTTTCATGGGTGGCATACCCTTTTACGGTCTCAACAAGCTGAGGAATAAGATCATGCCGTTGCCTGAGTTGAACATCAATATCTGCAAAGGCATTTTGCCGCGTATTACGCAGTCGAACCAGGCTGTTGTAAATGCCAATCAGCCAAAAAACAATCACGACGACAACAATCAGAATAATAATCAAAGGCATAACGAGTAATTTTAGGTGATTAATAGAACAAATTTACGATTATGTGGAAACAATTCCTTGATTGGAGGATTATTTTTAACAATGGTTAATGTTTCGGATAGAAAGATTGCTTATCGCTTCTTGCAACTGGCAGCTGGCTGAAATTACTTCTCCGGAAAGTTTATTATCTTTCCCGGAGTTAGTCTATGCAATATCTTCTGGTTTGAGTACTGCCAGCAGCCGGCCGCCAAAAGCGCAATGCTCTAGATTCTATTAAATCACTATTTTATGGAGAGCAATAAATTATTGCAAATAGAATCTGATCTTATTCGGGAAAGTTTTATTTTTACCAATTAAATGACTTTTCAGAATTAAACAATTAATATTAAAAAATCAGTTAAAATGATTAACCGACTTATTGGGGAGATGCCCAAAATTGGCATCCGTCCTGTTATTGACGGCCGCCTTCAGGGGGTCAGGGAATCTCTCGAGATTCAGACGATGAATATGGCAAAGGCAGCAGCTCAGCTTATTACAGAGAACCTGCGTTTCCCGAACGGGCAAAAAGTAGAATGTGTAATTGCTGACCGAACCATTGGGGGCGTTGCTGAAGCGGCGATGTGTGCCGATAAGTTTGCACGTGCAGGTGTTGGAGTTTCACTTACTGTCACACCATGCTGGTGTTACGGGACCGAAGTAATGGATACCGATCCGCTGATTCCAAAGGCAGTTTGGGGTTTTAACGGGACAGAACGCCCGGGAGCTGTTTACCTGGCAGCTGCCCTGGCAGGATATGCTCAGAAGGGCCTGCCTGCGTTTGGCATCTACGGACATGATGTGCAGGACTCAAACGATACTTCAATCCCTGAAGATGTAAAGTCGAAAGTATTACAGTTTGCCAAAGCTGGTCTTGCGGTAGCTCAGATGCGGAATAAGTCATATCTCTCCATTGGCGGAATGTCGATGGGAATCGCCGGTTCCTATGTGGATCAGGAATTTTTCCTTGACTATCTGGGAATGCGTACCGAAGTGGTCGATATGTCCGAAATCATCCGTCGCGCCGAGCGTGGCATCTATGATCATGCAGAATATGAAAGAGCGTTTGCCTGGGTAAAGAAAAATTGTAAGGAAGGTGCCGACTTGAATGATCCTGACAAGCAGCTTTCTGCTGAACGCAAAACCTGGGAGTGGGAGATGGTAGTCAAAATGACCCTGATTGCCCGTGACCTGATGATTGGAAATCCGCGGCTTGCCGAGGCAGGTTTCGGCGAAGAAGCCTTGGGCCACAATGCGATAGCAGGAGGATTCCAGGGACAGCGTCAATGGACCGATCATTTCCCGAATGGTGATTTTATGGAGGCTATTCTCAACTCATCGTTTGACTGGAACGGTATCCGTGAGGCTTTCGTGATGGCTACCGAAAATGACTCATTAAACGGTGTTGCCATGTTGTTTGGCCACCTGCTCACCAATACAGCACAAATATTCTCAGATGTCCGCACCTACTGGAGTCCCGAAGCGGTTGAACGGGTTACCGGCAAGAAACTCGTAGGCAAAGCCGCTGACGGGATTATTCATCTGATCAATTCAGGTTCTACTACCCTTGATGCTACGGCTAAACAGCAAAAGGAGGGGCAACCAGCGATGAAGCCTTTCTGGGAGATCACTGAGGCTGAGGCTCAGGCTTGCCTGGATGCCACCGACTGGCCGGCTGCAAGTCTTGGCTATTTCCGCGGAGGCGGTTTCTCATCTCATTTCAAAACCGACGGGGAGATGCCTGTGACCATGTCAAGGGTCAATCTGATCAAGGGAATTGGTCCGGTATTGCAAATTGCCGAAGGGTGGACGGTTCAGTTACCTGAAGATGTTCACGCAACACTCGATGTCCGCACCGATCCAACCTGGCCAACTACCTGGTTTGCTCCGCGTCTGACCGGGAAGGGTGCCTTTGCCGATGTTTACAACGTAATGGCCAACTGGGGCGCTAACCACGGAGCAATCAGCTATGGCCATATTGGTGCCGATCTGATCTCGCTGGCAGCAATGCTCCGAATCCCCGTTTGCATGCATAACGTTGAGGACGAGAAAGTCTTCCGCCCTGCAGTATGGAATGCATTTGGAATGGATAAAGAAGGTTCGGATTACCGTGCCTGTGATACATACGGTCCGGTTTACGGGAAAACGAGATAGGGTTTTATGTGATTAGGCTTTAGACTTTTAGGAATATTTCAAATCTAATAGTCTAAAGCCTATCTCCCTAACCTGGTTTTATATAAAAGACTCCCTCATCTTTAAAAAAAATTAACGCTTTAAAATTACCCACAACATGGCAGCCCTACCTATCATTGGAATTATTATTGTCATCCTATTATCCGGATTACGGATTGCCCAGGAATACGAGCGCTCAGTCATCTTCAGGCTGGGGCGGTTTCAATCGATTAAAGGACCGGGACTGTACTGGATCATCCCCCTGATTGAAATGCAGCAACGGGTTGACATTCGCACAAAAACGGTGGATCTAGAGCAGCAGGAAACAATTACCAAAGATAGTGTGACCATTAAAGTGAATGCTGTTCTGTGGTTCAAAATTGTAAACCCTGAAGGGGCAATTATTCGTGTAGCCGACTATAATAAAGCGGTTTACCAGTTTTCGGTAACTGCGCTGCGAAATATTATCGGGCAGCACACCCTGGATGAGGTGCTCAGGGAACGGGAACAAATCAATACCACGCTTCAGAAGATTGTCGATTCGACTACCGAGCCTTGGGGGATTAAAATTGAGATGGTCGAAATGAAGGATGTTGAGATCCCTGAGGCGATGCAGCGCGCAATGGCCAGGGAAGCGGAAGCAATCAGGGAGAAAAGGGCCCGGATTGTTAAGGCCGAAGCCGAACTGGAAGCCTCCATAAAACTGACCCAGGGAGCCAAAGAGATGGAAGGAAGTCCGATTGCCCTTGAATTGCGGCGGATGCAGATGCTTTCAGAAATCGGGATCGACAACAATACTACGACCGTTATTCTGATGCCTTCCGATTTTACCAATGCGGCAAAAAGCTTTACAGAACTGGTTAGTAAGAAAAAGCAGGCTTAATAACACCAGTGAATAGTAATAATGTGATTCCCCAATATTTTTACCATTTATGGAGTTTATAATCAAACCGTGTGAAGAGAAACAGTTGCCGGAAATAAGGGAGATCTTTAATGAGGCGATTCTTCATTCTACCGCTTTATATGATTATAAACCACGTAAGATGGAAATGATGAACAGGTGGTATTTGGAGAAGCAAAATGGGAATTATCCGATTATTGGACTCTTTGATCATGATGATCTACTTTTAGGTTTCGCCACCTATGGCTCATTTCGCAGCAGGCCTGCATATAAGTATACGGTTGAACATTCGGTATATGTAAGGTCAGATCAGCGGGGAAAAGGGATTGGCACTCTTTTGTTAAGGGAGATTGTGAAAATAGCTCAGGAGCAGGATTACCATGTTTTAGTGGGCGGGATTGATGCCTCGAATCAGGAAAGTATCCGTTTACACGAAAAGGAGGGATTTGTGTTTAATGGGATCATCCGGGAGGCCGGATTTAAATTTGGAAGATGGCTCGACCTGGCATTTTATCAGCTGATCCTGAAAACGCCGTTAAATCCTAATGAGGATAACTAAAGGTTAACGCCAGGTACTATTTCAGATATCCCTTTTATATTGGTTTCCCCAATCGTAATTTTGGAATCCACCGCGGAACACGCTTTTTGTATTCCCGGTATTGCTCCCCAAACTTCTTCTCCAGATTGGGCTCTTCATAGATCAAAAACCAGATATTGTTGATAATAAAGAAGATGATCGTCCATTTGAATATCTGTAAGGATAAGATGGTTACCGATTCTCCGAGCAAGGTTATTAAAACGCCCAGAATCATTGGATTCCTGACATAACCATAAATGCCGCTGGTGACCAGTTTTCTGGTCGGACTCCAGGGAGCCAGGGTTCCGTCTCCGATTCTTATAATTGATGAAACGGTTACTGCAACCAAAGACAACCCGCCAAACATAACCATGGTGCCGATAATCAGCGCAGGGATATTGCTGGCGCTGATTACAGGCTCAATCCATAACGGGACGAGGATGAGCACAATGACCGGGAGGACAAATGAAAATCCCTGTCTGAGGAACTTTCTCATGATTAAAACGACATTGGAACCTCCATCAATAGAAACTCCGCTTCAGTATCAGCGCTGATAGTCAACTGATCAACATTCGAGATTCCAAATCCGTCACGTGAGGATAATGCCTGACTGTTAATTGTTATTTCGCCTGAGAGAATAAACGCATAGACACCATTTCCTGCTGCTTTGATTTTGTATTCAGCTGAAACTCCCTTGTCAAATTTTCCCAGATGAAACCAGGCGTTCTGATGAATCCACACCCCTTCGTCATCCGGATTGGGTGAAAGAACTTGTTGCAGTTTGTTATGCCGATCGTCCAGATTTAAGGTGATCTGATCGTATCTTGGTGTGACGTTTTTCTTGTTTGGGAATACCCAGATTTGTAAAAATTTCACACGCTGATCCTTGTTCTTGTTGTATTCACTGTGGAAAATTCCGGTTCCCGCACTCATCACCTGGATATCTCCATGCCGGATTACAGAAACATTGCCCATGCTGTCCTTGTGTTCCAGATCGCCTTCCAGTGGAATGGATATGATTTCCATATTATCGTGAGGGTGGGTTCCAAATCCCTTTCCCGCTTCGACGGTATCGTCATTCAGTACCCGGAGTGCCCCAAAGTGCATTCGATCAGGATTGTGATAGTTCGCAAAACTAAAGGTGTGCATGCTGTTTAGCCATCCGTGGTTGGCATGTCCGCGGGTAGCGGCTTTATGAAGCATTGTATTTGTCATTATCCCGGGATATTAAGATTGCTTTACCAGTTGGACCTCACAACTTATTTTTACCGTGTCGCTTACCAGGACTCCGCCCGATTCCAGCGCAGCATTCCAGGTCAATCCAAAATCTTTCCGGTTCAGATTCCCATTAATGGTAAATCCTGCCTTTTCGTTTCCCCACGGGTCTTTCATTACTCCCCCAAATTCGACATCCAGCTTGATTTGCCGGGTAACATCTTTAACGGTGAGGTCCCCATATAACGTGAAGCTTCCATCATTGTCAACCTTTTCATACGTATTCCCCACAAAGTGAATCTCCTTGTAATTTTCAACATCGAAGAAATCTGCGCTCTTTAAATGGGCATCGCGGTCTGCAACCCCTGTTTCAATTGAAGCCGGATTCATCCAGAAATCGATTTCCGAAGTCATGAAATCTTCACCTGTGGTGTATATGCTGGCATCAAATTCTTTAAAAATGCCTTTAACATTAGTAATCATCAGGTGTTTTACCTTAAACCCTATTTCACTGTGGATCGGGTCAATGCCCCATTTTGTTTTTTCCTGGTTTCCCATTTTGTTTTTTAATTGATTTTTGATGAGGCAAAGTTAGGGGTTGGTCTGCACCCGGAAAATGGAAGAATTACGGAATAAGATGTATAAATCAGGGTAAAGTGCCAAAAAAGATGCGTGTTCTCTTCCAGTTATTTGTTTATACTTGTCTTAAAATCCTGAAGAGACTGGCCGGTATTGGTTTTGAAGAATTTACTGAAATGCGACGGATCATCGAATCCCAGATCAAATCCGATCTCCTTGCCACTCTTCCCGGTGAAAACAACCATCCTTTTGGCTTCGAGTACTAGTCTCTCCTGAATGAAATCCTTTGCCGAAATATTCAATGCCGATTTGATCACCTCATTCAGATAATTTGGTGTGACGTTCAACGCCTCGGCATACGCTCTAACCTGATGCCATTTGTGATAATTTTGTTCCGCAATTTCCTTAAAGTTTCTAACAATTGTTTTGCCCACTTCAAAATTTTGGGTATTGGTATCAGGAATTATGGAACAATTTCCGTTGCATTCAATCAGAAAGAGCTTTAAATAGGCGCCGATGGTCTCGTAATAAAGTTCTTTCTGGGTATTAAAAGCTGAATACATCTGTTCTGCAAATGGTTTAAGTGTCCGGACCAAATTAGGGGCGAGAGGAAGCGGCGGAGATTCGTCACTTTTTTTGAAAAGCCGAAGATTTGTGATAAAATCGTTGCGGATGCTATTCTTTTCCAGAAATTCAGCCGTAAAAAGGATCACATATCCGGTTGGTTTGGGATCGGTGATGATCTGGTGAACCTGTCCCGGACTAACAAAGAACAGATGATGCGGTAGAATCGGATATTCTCTGAAATCAATAACATGTTTGCCCGTTGCAGTCAGTGGCCAGATCACGGTGTAATAATTATGCCGGTGAGGGGTATCAGCGATACCGCCTATTTGCTGGTCAATCTCTTCCATAGTTTTCATCACAAAGGGTGCAGGATTCCCGTTATGAATCAGATCAAGACTGTATATGTTGACTTTATCGGCCATTGAGATTTAATAATTGAGTCAATTAACTGAAAACAATTTAACTTAATCCTTTGATTGATGGGTTTTCAAAATTAGGTTTTAAATTAGGTAATGGCAAATGATTAAAAACTTTTATGCATCTTTGAATTAATTTGTTGGGAAGCGAACTTTATCCTACAATTCAATCCCTGATTCTAGTCTCAAGAATGATCTGGAATGATTCTAAATAAAAGTTTTCTGCCTAAAATCATTGCTAAATATATTTACTTTGGAAAGTATTTTAGAATTACTTTTTAATTTTTAAAAATCCTTGGAGATGAAAAAATCAATTAATGTAAAGATTTATAATGGTTTAACTATTTTCCCCAATACAATTGAGCATTGCTTCATTTCAAAGTATTGTACAAGGCTACTGTTGGTCATTGCGGCACTGGTGCTAAATTCTGGAGTAGGTAAAGCTTTACCCAGTTATGCCCGGCAAACCGGGATGTCATGTTCTGCATGCCATTTTTCATTTCCGGAACTTAATTCATTCGGCCGTCAGTTCAAAATGAATGGCTATGTTTTGACAGGGATGAAAACCATAGATGCTGCTGATGCAACCACTGACAGCACTTCAGTAACCAGGCTTAAACTGCTTACTACTCTGCCTTTATCTGCTATGGTCCAATCCTCTTTTACCCATATTTCAAAAGATGTTCCCGGGGTTCAAAACAATTCAGTGGCATTTCCCCAACAGCTTAGCGTTTTTTATGCAGGACAAGTTTCTCCGCATATCGGCACCTTTATTCAGATGACTTACGATGGGCATAGCTTTGGCATGGACAACGCCGACATCCGCTATACCAACCAGGCCCGTTTATTTAAAAAAAGTCTGACCTATGGCTTGACATTGAATAATAATCCTGCCGTTCAGGATGTTTGGAACACTTCACCAGCCTGGAGATTTCCGTCTGCAAGTTCAGATGCTGCCGTGACTCCATCCAAATCGACCATCATGGAAAATCTCGGAACTCAGGTTGCCGGATTAGGAGCATACGCATTGTTCAATAACCTGTTCTTTGCAGAATTGACCATGTACAGATCGGCCCAACAGGGTGCCGTTTCCAATCCCGCTGATGTTTCCAGCACCATGGCGATCAACGGAGCTGCACCATACTGGCGTGTTGCACTCCAGCATCAATGGGGTCAGAATTATGTGGAACTTGGTACATTTGGTATCGCTCCGAAATTCTATCAACAAGGGATTAACGGAATTATGGATAAAATCACCGATTATGGATATGATTTTCAATTTGAAAGAAGATTGCCTTTTGGAGCCTTAACGTTACATTCCTCTCTGATTAATGAGAAAGAAGTAAGGGATATTACCTCTACTATTAGCCGAAAAATCGATTTTAATTCATTTAAAGTTGACGGTAATCTTTATTTGAAAAATGGGTTAGGTGCAACATTTGGCTATTTTTATACAAACGGGTCAGTAGATTCGAACATAAGCAGTTGGACGAACAAACCTGACAGCAACGGATTTATTGGTCAACTGGAATACCTGCCATGGTATAATACCAAATTTGCTTTGCAATATGTGGCCTACAGTAAATTCGACGGCACAATTTTCAATTATGACGGAAACGGGCGCAGTGCAGCCAATAATAATACCCTATACCTCGTGGTATGGCTTAATTTTTAATTATTAATTTCATTATACAGATTATGAAAAAGTTTTTTTCGTTTTTAGTGTTAGTTGTGGCAATCACGTTATTTCCGGGAACCAGTGTCCTGAAAGCGGCATCAGCACAACAGGATAAAAGTCATGGCATTGGTCCGGTCAAAAAAGTAGATCTTGGCCCGTTGAATAAGAAGTGGGTTGATGAAGGTAAAGGTCTATATAACATGACCTGTGTTGCCTGTCATGATATTGATCAGAAGAAACTGGGACCAGCTCTCAAAAATGTAACCAAGGAGCGCTCACCGGAGTTCATAATGAATCTTCTTCTAAATACAGCGCAGATGCAAAAAGACGATCCAACGATCAAAGCATTGCTGAAGGAGTATAACAATTTGCCGATGCCCGATCCGGGACTCAATCAGGCCAAGGCCAGATCAGTACTCGAATACCTGAGATCATTAGCTAAATAACTTACAGTTAGTATTCTGATATTTTGAATTCCACTGTTGAGGTAATCCTGATTACCTTGGCAGTGGAATTTTTTTAGGCAAGAAATTTGGGATTGATTTTGTCAAAAAGAATTCACAAATTAGCATCTCTTTAAAGTCAGTTATTTCGGAATGATTGACTACCCCAATAACTCCAAATGAATTTATAAATCTTATTATGGCACGCTTAATCCTGATTCCTTCTTGTTTCGTTTTGATTCTGCTTTTGAGCTCAGGTACGCGCGTTTTGCGCAATATGGGTCCTCTCACGTTTTCAAACGATATCGGGAATCCCAAAATTAAAGGGTCTACCCACTTTGATAAAGCAACGCAGATTTATACCCTTTCCGGAGGAGGATTGAATATGTGGGCAAACCAGGATGAATTTCATTTTGCTTCAGTAGAGATAGGCGGGGATTTTATACTGACTGCATTTTGTCATTTCCTGGGGAAAGGGGTTAATCCCCACCGAAAAATGGGATTGATGATCCGCGAAAATTCAGAATCAGGCTCACGTTATGCAGATGCTGCAATCCATGGCGATGGGCTGACTTCATTGCAATACCGATCAGGGGAGAACGATATGACCTACGAATTCAAATCCGCTCTAAAATCTCCGGATGTGATTCAGCTCGAACGGAAAGGCGACACAATCATTATGCGTTGTGCCAAATCCGGTAATCCGTTTTTTGAAACAGGAAGGGTAACCTTAGGTTTCAAAACTCCTGTGTATGCCGGATTATTCGTTTGTTCGCACGATACCGGAGTGGTCGAAAAGGCGAGTTTTCACAATTTCAGAATTGATGTTCCGGCCGGCGATCGGGTCGATGGTTACCAGCACCCTTCAGCCAGCCGTCTGGAATTATTGGATGTGGCGACCGGTAATCGGAAAGTAATTTATACAACCACAGGTCATATTGAGGCCCCAAACTGGTCGCATGATGGTAAATTCCTGATTTATAATTCAGAAGGATTACTTTATAAATTCCCGCTGACTTCTAAAATTCCGGTGAAGATTAATACTGCAGAAATCGTGAATTTAAATAATGACCACGGACTCTCTTTTGACGGTAAAATGCTTGCAATTTCAAGTACGGCTAAAATGCCTGACGGGCATTCAGGTTCCATGGTTTATACGGTTCCGGTATCCGGCGGGATTCCGAAGCCAATTACACCCAAAGTCCCTTCCTACTGGCATGGCTGGTCACCGGATGGGAAAAGACTGGTTTATTGCGCTGAAAGGAACGGTGATTATGATGTTTGGAGAATACCCTCCGGGGGCGGAGAGGAGATCCAGCTGACCAAATCAACGGGGTTGGATGACGGACCCGAATATTCGCCTGACGGCCATTGGATTTATTTCAATTCTGTTCGTTCAGGGATGATGAAGATCTGGCGGATGCTCCCCGATGGCTCCAATCCTGAGCAGGTTAGTTTTGGCCCTTACAATGACTGGTTTGCACATCTTTCGCCCGATGGGAAACGAATGGTCTATGTTTCCTATCCTGCCAATGTTCCGCCTAATTCACATCCCCATAATCAACGTGTCATATTACAGCTACAGCAAACCAATTCTGCAGAACAGAAAGTTTTAGCCTACATATATGGAGGGCAGGGGACGATGAATGTTCCGTCATGGAGCCCTGATGGTAAAATGATTGCCTTTGTTTCATTCACTTACGGTGATCCGAATTTCTAAAAAAGGATGTTATGAGTTCCGCAATCTTTAGAATAACATTGCTGTTTAGTATTTTGTGGATAATTCCCGGATGGAGTAGCCCGGCGTCCGCAATTTCCTCTTCCCACGAAGAAAAGAACTATCAGGTATATTTTGGTCAGAGTTATCGTAATTTTCTGCCAGGCAGTTTAATGCGGCTTGAAGTAACCTTTAAAAATAAAGCACCAGGGAATCTGCTGGTTAGTCAGGAGTTGGCCGTTGTTGATAGTTCAGGAATGAAAGTCTGGAAGACTATTATTAATATTGATATGACACCCGAAGGAGTCTCCGTTATTCCTTTGTTGATTCCTGTCCCGAAGATACAGGGACGATTCACGCTGACGCTAGGTCGTTCCTGTGATATAAGTTCAGGGGCAATTCCTTCCCGAATATTCAACGTACTCCAACCGAAAAAATCGGCCCGTTTAGCGAAGATCCTTGTTTTTTCACCCGATTCTGAGGTAGGGCTGAATGCATTTCTTAAAACATGGGGGATCAAAGCTCCAATGTTTTCATGGGCACAGGTTCTTCTATGCGGGAAAATGAGTTGGCAGCACTTCGCTGACGGGGATCCGGAGATTACCCAGTTGATTATGAGGGCATTGAAAAGAGAGATGTCAGTAATCTTTCTCGATTTCAACCCATCTGTACTGTCTGGAACTGTACGAAAAAAAGTTTCACTCCCTTTTGGTTTAACGGTGAATTTTATTCCATGGGAATCCCCCGAATTGAGTTTTATTCTGAAATCAGCCTACCCTGAGCTGGTTTATAACCTACAATCTGGTCAAGTCATCCGTTGGAATGGCGATGATGGTATTATTATTCCTTCAACAGATTTGCGCTTTGAAGGGAAAGGAGTGAAAATTAGTGCTTTTGCTTCTGCCGGTGAGAATTCTAAAAGGTTTCCAATAGTTGAGCTGAAACCGTTGAAGGGGAACGGAAAACTCTATATAAGTCAGTTAATTACTGAGGGAAGGCTTGATGAACCCATACAGCTATCTCGCCTTAAACATGAAATTCTGGCATATGATCCCATGGCAGTTCAGTTTTTATTGAATCTTATTTCCGCATCGGTTGGAGACAATTTATTGAAATAGTTATCAGACTGTTCAGGCCGGATTATTGCATTATCATAATTTTCTTATTTTTGTTTCCGTTCCAACAATTCAAAATTAACACAACTAAAATTAAACGTTATGAATTTCAAAAAATTTGTAGTCATTCCCTTGTTTATTGCAGTGCTTGCATCCTTGTTTATCGCGCTTGACCAATTGATCAGTCACTTAATGCCAATTGCTGGCAATAACACTTTTGGGTGGGTAACCTTTCAGGCATGGGCTATGTATTTTCTGGCCGGAGGTACCGTAAAAGGTGGACTTCGTACCTTTTTTGGTTATGCATTGGGAATTCTCTCCGCCATACTGATCATTAAACTGGCCGGTGTTTTAGGCTCAACGGGTTTCTGGGCAATTCCGCTGGCAGTGCTTGTGATGGTGGTTCCGATGTGTTCCATGGAGAGGGCACATTCGTTAATCGATTTTGTCCCTGCAATATTTGTTTCATCGGCAGTCTTTTTCGCATTTGGTCAAATTTACGGAAAGACTACAACAGATGCCTCATCGGCCATAACCATCCTTGTTTACTGTGCAATTGCCATGGTCTTAGGGTATCTTACGGTTAGTATCAGAACAGCTTACGAGAAGAAGATGGCAAAATAAAACGCACCAATAAAAATTTCGCGCAAAGTACGCGAGGAAACGCAAAGGGCTTATATTGATCACTTTGAGATCTCATACAACTCTTTTTTCACGCTAAGTCGCCAAGACGCTAAGTATAATATCATAGTGTCTTGGCGGCTCCTAAATAACTCTTATTAATCTTTTCTACAAATCTTGCGGTACTTCCTAGCCTTGACGATCTTTTTTGGCTAAAAGTCTAACAGCCTAATTGACTATTTTTACCAGGATCCCCCTGCACCTCCTCCGCCAAAGCTGCCTCCGCCAAATCCTCCGAAGTCACCGCCACCGGAATCTCCACCTCCGCCGCCTGAAAAATCGTTCCAGGATCCGCCGCTCCGACCGCCACCCAACAGATCCATGAGCAGCAAACCACCCAGGAAGCCCTGACCGCTACTGATGCCTCGGGAGGCACTGCCTGCACGTTGAAAAATGAAGATGATTGCCACAACAATCATGATAACAATAAATCCGCCGGAACCTGACTTCCCTTTTTTATTGACAGCCTTAATATATTGATCTGCAGTGTATTCTCCAGCTGTGAGTGAGATTAGTACATCCGTGCTACGATTAAGTCCTGTAAAGTAGTCGTTCTTTTTAAATGCCGGAAGCAATTCAGCTCCTATAAGTGCCTGGCGGGCTACCGCATCGGGAACAACTGCTTCCAGTCCATAGCCGACTGATACGAAGACCTCACCTCTTTCACTGGCTGTTCTCGGCTTAACGAGAATTAGAATTCCGTTATTTTTACCTTTTTGACCGATACCCCACTTCTCTGAGAGTTTTATGGCATAGTCGGCCTTATCATATCCGGACAGACTTTTTACCGTCACAATGGCAATCTGCGTTGAAGTTCTTTGATTAAAACTGACCAGTTTGTTTTCGAGCATTGCTTTTTGCTGACCGGATAGAACTCCTGCAAAATCGTTTACCAGACGGGGAGGCTCCGGACGTTCCGGGAATTCACCCTGCGCCTGGGAAATCTGGCAGAAAGAGAGCGCTATAAAAAGGGTCAAAAGCACTGATTTTATCCTCAATTGATTGTTTTTCATTATTTTCCGTATGAAATTTCATCTGATAGTTCATTCACATCATCGGTCTGCCAGGGAAAATACTGTTTAAGCTGCTGCCCAGTCTTTTCGATCCCGCTGATTATCCCTTGAACAAATTCATTTTTAGTGAAATGGTCAATCATAATCTCTTTGATCTCGTTCCAGAATCCTTCAGGAACTACCTTGTTTATTCCTGAATCACCAATAATCGCAAACTTGCGATCATTGATTGAAAGGTAAATCAGTACGCCGTTACGCTCCTTTGTTTCGTTCATTTTGAGCTTCCGAAAGAGCCATGCTGCCCTGTCAAGCACATCTTTCTTACAAGTACTTTCAATATGGACACGAACTTCACCACTAGTTTGGTGTTCAGCGCCTTCAATTGCCTCCTTGATTAATCGTTCATTCTCTTTTCCGAGAAAATCTTTGGGGTTCATGGTCGTGAAATTAGAATTGAACTTTTGGTGCCTTTTCTGCCCCTTTTTCGGCTTCAAAATAGGCCTTCTTCTCAAAATTACGCATCGAAGCAATAATCATGTTAGGGAACTGACGGATATAAGTATTGTAAGTCCTTGCTATTTCGTTGAATTTCTGCCGCTCCACGGTAATCCTGTTTTCAGTTCCTTCTAGTTGTGCCTGGAGATTTAAAAATCCTTCGTTAGCTTTTAAATCAGGATATTTCTCTGCAACAACCATCAATCGGCCTAATGCTGAAGACAATCCACCCTGTGCCTGCTGAAACTGTTGCATCGAAGCCGGCGTAAGTTTTGACGGGTCAACAGTTACCTGGGTAGCTTTGGCGCGGGCTTCAATTACAGCGGTAAGGGTTGATTTCTCAAAATCAGCATAACCCTTAACCGTATTGACCAGGTTAGGGATCAGATCGGAACGTCGTTGGTAGACATTCTCCACCTGCGACCATGAAGCGGCTACCCCTTCATCCATTGATACCATTTTATTACCGGTAGAGATTCCCCATGAAAATCCCCAAAATACCAGAACTACAATTACAATCAGTACAATTATTCCTGTCTTTTTCATTTTAATCTGCTTTTTAAATACTTAATAAAATCTGTTTCTAAACAATTGGGTGTGAAATTAATCAACAAATTTAGATAGTGAATAGTTTTGATGTTATTAATTTCTGACGATTTAATTGCTTCCAGGGGGATTTATTTGTTAAATTGAAAAGGATGAAACCGGGCGGCTTCATCCTTTTACTAAAACTAACCAAACTAACTAACCTAACTAAACCTAAACTTATGAAAAAAAATGTACCACAAAGATAAAGGCCTTGTTGGTGATTTCCAAATTATTAATGTTAATAAAAGGTAAATTTTGCATTATCTGTTTATGATATACCGATTTGAAATGTTAGGGTGTTCGGAAAGCAGATATTCAAAACAGGAGCGCTGCAGTATAAGGGGAAAGCTATAGATTAATACTTAATTTTTTAAATACTTAGTATTTTGGAAATATGTATTTCGTTTAGTAGGTTTGCAGCGCTCTTTTTGAAGAACCCTGAATTGCCAGGCGGAATAAATGATAATTGTTAATAATTACGAAAGTATGCATGATATTGCCAGGATCAGGAATTTATACAGAAAATTTATGCCGGTCAGCTACTCTCTGCATCATTTATCCATATTGTTTATCTTTAGCGGATTACTGTTATTCTTTCCTAAGATTGTTCATGCTTTTGATTTTCGTAATACTTTGTCTCAAAAAGGTAAAGCTGAAAAAGTCCGTGATGGGAAGTTGCTCAGAAGTGAATTGTGGCAGCCATTCGATGCCTCAAAAGTTAAGGGAGATTTTTTCGTTTCTCCCAATGGGGATGACCGTTGGTCAGGTACTCTTGATGAGCCAAATGCAACGCGTACTGACGGTCCTTTTTCCACTATTGCAAGGGCAAAAATTGCCGTACGTGATTTAAAAACAAAGGTTTATCAGCTTAAGGGGAAGGCGATTGATGCCCGGTACGCAGGTTCCTCCCACCCATTTGGGAAAGGCAAGGATATTGTTGTATTTATCCGGAATGGTTTTTATCCACTATCCGAATCCCTGGTCTTTACTCCTGAAGATGGTGGTGAACGTGTAGAAACCAATCTTCCCTCAGGGGCTTTCGAGTGGCATCATTTACGTGACAATTATGTAACTTATGCAGCATACCCCGGGGAGAAACCGGTTATTTTCGGTGCAATACCAGTAAAAAACTGGGAAAAGAGAGGAAATGTATGGGTGGCTCCTTTTAACCAGAATGAGTTATCGTCATTAAATGCCAACGGAAAGAAGCAAATCCTGGCCCGATTCCCGAATGAAGGGTATTTTACACTCCGAAAAACCCCGGCATCAACTTCCGAAATTCCCTTTAAAGCGGGTGATATTAAGAATTGGAAGGATATGGTTGATAATCGGATTGTTGTTTTACTCAGGTGGCGCACTGCTTATAATTCGATTGAAAAAGTTGACGAGAAAAATCAGATCGCCTATCTTAAAGAACCTGAAGATGGTCCGGAAAAGAATAACGGACTTCTGGTGGTTCCTCCCCGGTATTACGTTGAGAATATAAGGGAGCTTCTGGATGCCCCCGGAGAGTGGTTTTTTGATAAGAAGTGCCACGAAATCAGTTATATCCCTGAAAAAGAGATTACTGATCCAAACCAGGCGAATATATCGGTGCCACAGTTAAATCATCTTGTCCAGATTTCAGGAAGTGAAGATAATCCGGTTCGAAATCTGCGGTTTTATGGTCTAGCCTTCGAAGGGGCGAAAGAAAATTTTCGGAATTTTCCCCATCATTACGAGACTACTCCCGGGTGCACTGCTATTACTTATGATTTTGCCACCGATTGCGAGTTTGCCAATTCTGAATTGCGAGCTTGCGGTGGGGTCGGAATGTCTGTCGGCCCGGGATGTTATGGGATGCGTATTTTTAATAGCACCTTTGATGGGCTCGAACAGGGTGCTCTATGTGTCAGTGGGACCGGAGATCTGATGAATGGAAAGCTGAGTCAGATTACCAGGGAAACTCTGGTAGATCACAATGTTTTTTCTTCGTGCGGACTCGGTGGAGGAATTACGTTGAGTGTTGGAGGAACTATCCATACTACAATCTCTCACAATTATTTTACCAAATCAGGCAGGCCATATACGATGGATATTGGCGCTGGTGGTCTTGAAGGGACTGTGACAGGCGATGTTGTTGTTGAATACAATCATTTTGAAGATGTCCAGCAAGATGCCGATGATGCAGGGGTTATTGTAGTTACCGGTATGACCACCAATTCCGCAGTCAGGAATAATATCATTCACCGGGTACATCGCGGATTCTTCAGTGATAATGTTGCCTTCTGGTTCGATAACATGTCGAGTAACTGGACCGTGAAAAACAACATTTATTTCGATCTCGAGCAGGGGGATATGAAAACTTGCGGTACTTATTTGATCAACAATGATTATTCCGATAATTTTCTGATCGAATCTCCGGCCAAATTGCCTGAGCAATTTATTGATGGGTCTCCAACATTTAATTCCTCAAATCTGCGGGTAACTTTAAATGGAAGACCAATTAGCGGACCTGTCGCTGCTGGCTCATTAGTCAAGGTAATCGCTGATGTCTCTAATTCCGGCAGTTCCGGAGTTGCCCGGGTGGCCCTGTTGTCAGACAGGAAGGTGATTGAAGAAAAGCCATTCCCGGTTATCCGGAATAATACACGGACTATCGAATTTGAATTAAGACTTAATGATCCGGGTAGCCAGGAGATTTCTATTGGTGAAACCAGGCCGCTAACAATTGCAATACAAGGTGAGAAACCAAAAATTGCATTTGATAAGATCTGCCTTTCTGAAGAACGGCTGCTTGCCGGCGAAAAAGTTCATGTTTCAGTCATAGCTACTAACTTACTTGCTACCGATATTCAATCTTCCATTCCCTTGTCGGTCAATGGGAAGGAGTTGACGATTCAGCTGGTCTCCTTAAAGGGAAAGGAGTCGAAGGAGATCTCTTTTGATGTGGCACCCCAGGCCGGTAAATATGCGATTCGGATTGGTAATAGTGATGAATTGACCTTGAACGTTCTTAAATGCAAGGAGCTTGATTTGGTAAAGAAGAAATTATTTACCTACATATCGTCCAAATCCAAACCGTCCAATGTGGAGGTAATTCAAAAGGAGAACCGGTATATTCTGAAGGCCAGCGGATGGGATTTTTACCATGCTGAAGATGCCTATGCTACCGTTTATCTGAAAAAACTGAAAGGCGATTTCGTGTCAACGGCAAAAATTGCAGCTTTTGGAGCGCGCACCAGTGAGTGGTACCGGACCGGTCTTTTTGTCCGAAACGATATCAGTAAAAGTTTTGATGTGGACAGGGGTAGCCTTGGCTCTGTACTCATGTTCAGTTCACCCGGACGTGCAGGGATCGAATACGATGAGTTTGGAAACGGGTGCATGCATAAGGCTGCCAGTGAAAACCTCCCTGAAAACTCACTAACCCCAATTTGGATTCGGCTCGAACGGCATGGAGATCGTTTCACGGGTTATGTGAGCCTGGACGGCAAAACCTGGATTATTAGGCGGCAGACTAACCAGATTCCCGGGATTGAAAAAGCTGTTGATCTCGGTTTAGCAGCAGGATCGCCTGATCAGAAGCAATACACCGTGGAGTTTGAAGATTGGAAGATAAAGATTGAGGATCAGTAGAAACAAGGCATGTTACAATGGAATTTTAATCAACCCATGAATTTTCAGGAATTCGACCCCGCCATCGAAAATCATCTGGATTCCGATTGTGGCAATTATCAACCCAATTATTCGTACCAGAGCCGACATTAAATTTAGTTTGATCAGTACTTTGCCAATATTTTTAGCAAAGAGCATGATAACCAGGTTTACAGCGAGCGCGGCAAATACCGCAGAAACCGTGACCAGTGAACCGTATTGTGCAGGGAAGGTAACTGTGGCAGTGATCGTTCCGGGACCGGCAATCATCGGAATTGCGATTGGCACGGATGAAATATCCCGGATACTGACATCCTTGCCGATATTGATCAATACTCCCTGGTGAAGCGCCATCCAGCCACTATAAACAAGTACCATTCCACAGGTTACCCGAAATGAGTAAAGTTCGATCCGGAAGACATAGGTAAAAATCACATTCCCAAGAAAGAGGAAAAAAACCAGGATAATAAAGGCAGTAATTGATGACTTGATGGATATATACTTTAATTCAGTGTCTTTGAGCTGATTCTGTAATGAATTGATCAGGAATATCTTCTGAATAGGGTTAATCAGAGCCAGAAGCGTAATAAATGAACTGATAAAATACGCTGCCTTAAACGTAAAGATGGTGTCAGAAAAGATCATAGTTGCAAAGTTATAAACTTTTTTACCACTCCTGAGGTTTATTCAAAACCGAGAATGAATATTAGGTTTTGCCCGGTTTATCTGTTAAAAATATTCAAAAGTAAATAACAGTTTTCCGTTATTTACATTTAACTTCAAATACCCGGCATTGCTCAAACCGTCCTCAAGTGCATCCATTATTATGTACCAGGTTATTCCGAAAAACGCAGAATTATGCCTATGGTCGTGCCCGTTTATAACCAAATCTACATGGTACCTGGTGAATAGATCCATTAAAACCTGCAATTCTTCAACCGGTGGATTGGTGCTTTCGGTGTGTCTGAAACGAAATAAATTGACGTGGGCAAAAACAAAACAGTTTCGATAGTTGGACCGCATAGTTTCCAGCAAATTGGTTAGCCAGGCCAGTTGTTTATCGCCCAGGGTTGCTCCTGCATTGTCGAGACAGATGCACAAATCTTTCGCAACCGGTGTTTTAACGGTAAAGATATAGGTCGATGATCCAAAACGGGAATAGAATTCATTCCACCCCTCGTAATTAAGATCATGATTACCAACGATGGGAAATGAGGCTAATGAATCCTGATCTGGCAGATGTTGCTCAAATAGTGCGTAATCTCCGGCTCGACCGTTCGTCAAATCACCTACCATTACCACAGCAGAGGCATATGCAGTTTTGGAAATACTAAAGAAACGATCCAGGTTAGTCATTCCTCCAACATGACTATCGCCCATTGTGAGTAAGGTATAATCATCATTTGGCACCTCAATTACTTTGAAAGGATGGGTACTGTTCCAGATCATTGACTGATCAAAGCGCAGATTAACCGATTTATAGGAGATAAAAATGCCAATTAGTGCACTGTCCTTAAAGCATGATGCAATGAAGGCAGAGACCACAAAAAGGATGATTAATCTTTTGCGCATCGGATATTCCATATGATTCCTGTTCTGAAAAAGAATCCAAAATAGTTCACCGCGAGGTTAGTAGCACCGGCACTTTTGTACCAGGCCTGGAGATAAATTATAAGTGGTGAGCTTAATTTATATAACCCATTCAGCCTGAGCATCGGGTTTGTTTCCTGTTCAATCATAAAATTGTCGTAGTTGGTCAGCGAGATACCCGCATTCCAAGAGTTATTTCTTGGTTTAAGTTGATAGCCAACTGAATACAACAGATTCATGGTCTCATGAATTTTCGATGCACTTTGACCAATTCCATATTCCCGGATTGCTTTCTGCCGAAAAGCATAAGTTCTGAAATGAGCACCGATCAAATATTCAAAGTGATTACTTTCCCGATTTAACCGGGCACCCCAATTGGTTTCGCGAAGCAGTTCCGAGAAGGGGGTACTTATCCAGAAACCTGTGATCTCCAACGGAAAATTGGTAATCTTAAAGTTTCTTGAGCCACTCATACTAAATCCCGAAAAGAAAGTATTATTGGTATTCTTCAGATCTAACTGGAAACCGGATTCCAGTAAATATTTTCCGAATTTGTAGCTGGCAAAACCCGCAGTTTTAATAAACAATCCCTGCGATACATTATTTTCACCAAAATCAGTATAAATATTTATTCCGGGTTGTGCTGAAAGATCAGGGCAACCCACCAAAAGAAGAGTACCAAAAACAAGGCTTAAACTAATCTTTGGATTCATGGCGATATAAATTTATACCTGACATGATTCAATTTTAGATGGCAATCTGCAGATAGATTAAAGTTACAATAAGTAATTAAATTTTGTATGACAAATGGTCAATTTTGTTTTCATATTCAACACAATTTTATTAACTTAGCTCCATGAACCTTCGAAAATTCTGTCTCACGATATTCCTTTTAACGATCGTTTTATACTGTTTCGCCCGAACTGATACCCCCGGCAGATTATCCGATTCATTAAATCTGAAAGCTTCCTATAACAGTTCTCTCATTTATCCGGGAGCCAGGTTAGGTGCAGAATATTCTGTAAAATCGTTTAAAGTGGTTAAAACTAAAAAATCAGGAAAGATGAAGGATTTTGATAAGGAACGATTTGTCTCGGCCAATTTGGGTTGGTATCACCACCCATATTTTCATGATAATTTTTACTTTACCGCAGGCTGGACGATGAGAAGAACGAAATCAACAGGTTTTTTCACCGAATTTTCGCCTGAAATCGGCTTAAGCCGTACCTTTTTGGGGGGAACTACCTACAAAGTTGATAATAACGGGAATGTGTCTGTTGTCAGGCTTGCCGGTTATTATTATGCACTTCTATCCATTGGCGGAGGAGTCGGATACGATTTTTCGAAAATAAGACATAAACCCTTTATGCTCTTTTATAAATTCAACCTTCTTTCATTGTATCCTTATAACAGCACGATCTATTTAAGACCGGCGATGGAAATTGGAGTAATTTACAAGCTGCATTTCTTTCATCATGTTAAGTCAAAATTTTAAAGCGATGCAACGTATAATCATAGGTTTTCTGCTATTTCTGCTCTTCTCCTGCCAAAAAGAGAAGATTACCATTGGAACAAATGTATTTGAAACCTTTTATCTCGAAAATGCTGGGGCCTCAATGCGCTTATTGGTGGAGGGAAATACAGCAAGCCATACTTTTCTGATTATTGTTCACGGCGGCCCGGGTACCGGATCTTTTGTTTATGATACCCAATATATCAGCCAAAATATTGAGAACAAATATGCCGTTGTTTTTTGGGATCAACGTAATGCAGGGGCATCTCAGGGAAATTCGAACGGAAATAACCTGAACCTGCCTCAAATGACCGATGACCTTAAGAAGGTTATTGAGCTCATTAAGTACAGGTATGGACAAAACTCCAGTGTGTTTATTTTGGGACATAGTTTTGGAGGCCTTTTAACCGCCTCATTTATGACAACCGACCAAAATCAATCGATGGTGAAAGGCTGGATTATGGTGGATGGTTCACATAATTACCCACTGAACGATACCCTTACGAGACTAATGCTTTTAAAGGTGGGCCAGCAACAGATTGACTCGAACAAACATGTTTCAGATTGGCAGCTGATTATAAGCTATTGCAATGCCCATCCGGGTAATTTCACGCTTAAAGAATCTGATCAGCTGGAGAATTATGCAGAAAAAGCAGAAACCTATATTCCGGAAGTTAATCAATTTAATCTTATAGCTGCAATGGAGGCAATTTCAATAGAGGATGATTTACCAATCACATCTATTTTATTCAATTACCTATATTCAGGAAATGCAGGTTTTAACGCTGCGTTAGCTAAAACTCAATTTTCATCTTTGCTTTATAAAGTGGTCACCCCAACATTATTGCTATATGGGGAATATGATTTTATATGTCCTAAGGAGCTTGGGGAGGATATTTTGAACCGGATTACTGCAGCTGAAAAAAAAATGGTAATTTCCCCAGTAAGTGGCCACAATTTAATGTTCCAGGACGAAGTTTTATTTTGTAATGAGGTCAACGACTTTATTGCAAAATACAGATAATTTGGGTTCAATCTGACTTTCCTGACCCATCCCTGTCAAGCCCAAAAGAGAGGAATCGATCTTTGTAATCACCTCCCTAAATTAAGCTATTTAAGCCATTTAAATTTTGTATTGAATATTGTGTTTCGTACGTTTGTATCGGTCACCTAAACTTTTCATTCCTGGTCAACATTCGAATGGTACATTAAAATTAAAACGATGCTTAAATTTCATCCTGAAAATGAACAAAGAGCGGATAAATGGGCTGAGCTTACTATGCTGGTCTGTGGCACTTTTACTGCATCAACAGGAGGATTAATACTGATATTATGGTCTTTTGGGGTTTTTAACTATATCAGCCCCGGACAAAAGCTTATTCCAATGGCTGACGAGACCGCGCTATTGTTTCTTCTATTTGGTACTGCATTTACATTCCATTCACAAGGGTTCAAAAACAAAGCAATACATATAGCGATCAACTCGGTTGGGGCTTTAATACTAATTGGTTCATTACTGATACTTGGTGATATTGGAACCGGAAACACCTATAACCTAAGAAATTTCCTGGGGTTGCAATCTGTCATGGTGGAAAATATCAAGGCCGGTACTATGTCATTTCTTTCGGCCATTTGTTTTATCTTAATATCCGCATCGCTTTTGATGCTCTTGCGCAAATCAAAACAAATTTCAGTCATTTTTAGTGCTCTGACTCTCTTCATAGGATACGTTGTAATTGTTGGCTATGCCTACGGTGTTCCAGTTCTCTACGGAGGCTCTACAATCCCAATGGCATTGCTCACTGCGCTCTTATTTGTAATATCCTCTATTGGACTGCTAATTGCGGCAGGGAAAGAAGCTTATCCCATCAAATATTTTACAGGAAGTGCTGTCAGAGCAAGATTGTTACGAATCATGATTCCTGCGATATTTATTTTGTCCCAATTACAAGGGTTTCTGCTATCCCTGTATTCCGGGAATTTTGGCAGTTCTTTTGGACTGATAAACGGCATCTCCACCATTTTGGTACTCCTGATATCAGGAATCGTTATATTTTCGATCTCCCGTTCAATGGGTACTTCAATTGATAAAAATTTTACAGCTCTTAAAAAGGCAGAAGAGAAGATAAGTGAAAGCGAAGAGAATTTTCGCAAAATTTTTGAAAATAACTCAGCAGCAATCGCGGTAATCGAACAGGATACAACCCTGGCTATGGTTAATGACCAATATTGTAAGATGACTGGTTATAGAAAGGAAGAGGTGATTGGTAAAAGCTGGACAAAACAAATATCAACTCAGGACCAGGAACGATTAACAGAATATAATCAACAACTACTAGCTGGCCCCAATAGTTTCGAATTTACATTTTATAATAGCAATGGGGGTGTAAGGTATGTAACTATATCGGCTACAATATTATGGAATGGGAAAATATTGGCTTCATTTCTGGATGTCACTGACCGGAAAATTGAGGAACAAAAGTTATCTCATTTTGCGGCTCTGGTGGCCTCCTCTAACGCAATTATTATAAGTAAAACCCTGGATGGAATTATCACGAGCTGGAATAGCGGGGCCGAATTAGTTTATGGTTATTGTGCCTCAGAAATGATTGGTCAGCCAATTTCCAAATTGTCTCCTACAGGTTCTGATAATCAAATGATTCAAATTCTTAAAAAGATAAAAACAGGAATCTCTCTTGAACAATTTGAAACCGATCGTCAACGGAAAGACGGACAACTCATTAAGGTATCAATATCCGTTTCTCCGATAAAAAGCTGGGATGGTGAAATTATAGGTGCCTCTACGATAGGTCATGATATTACTTTGCGTAAAAAGATAGAAAAAGAACTAAACATCAAAACTGAACAATTAGTTAAACTCAATGCAGAAAAGGACAAGTTATTTTCCATTATTGCCCATGATCTGCGAAGCCCTTTCAGCGGAATTCTCGGGCTGACAGAGGCAATGGCCAATGACTTGCCCAGTTTGACTCACAATGAGATTCAGAAAATATCGATAGTTCTTCATAAGTCGGTCAATAATTTATACAATTTGCTTGAAAATCTGTTGGAATGGTCATATATGCAAAGAGGCTTTACCAATTTTGATCCTGTAATATTTCTATTGCGCCCCAGAATAGATGAGAGTTTAAACCTAAGCATTGAAGCAGCTGCAAAAAAGGAGATTGAAATTGCGTTTGATATCCCGGATGATTTGCTGGTTTATTCAGATCCCACTATGTTTGGAAGTATAATTCGGAATATAACTAACAATGCAGTGAAGTTTACTCCCAAAGGAGGTAAGATAATTGTGTCTGCAAAGTCAGCTGATGGAAACAAGGTGGAAATTTCAGTTCGTGATAATGGTATCGGAATGAGTAAATATATCGTGGATAACCTTTTTTTAATTGATGTAAATACAGCCAGAAAGGGGACTGAAGGGGAATCAAGCACAGGTTTGGGGTTGATCATCTGCAAGGATTTCATTGAAAAGCATGATGGGATGTTGTGGGTGGAAAGTGAAGAGGGGAGAGGAAGTATTTTCCGGTTTACAATTCCGTCAAAACAGACCGATTAATTTATGGCACAAATATTAAATTAGCCGTTCCCATTGGTTAAAACTCATCAGGTTTGACTCAAAATTGTTTGGCCCGAGATATTATTATGGAATCAAATTGCTGATATAAAATTTGTTGCGTTTTATTTTCAGGGTTTGCCGGATTCGAAACTAATCCTTAATTCAACCAATCAACAAATATCAAAAAGTCAAAAAAATGTAATAATTTGACTTTTGATTTTTTTACAAAATTTTTATTTTTGCCTCCCGTATTTTAAATTATTAACTAATTAAGGAGGATTTTTACATGTCAGCACAAATTAAAAGGTTAAGACTGTTATTATCCCTGTTACTTGGGATTTTATGGTTTAACAATTACGCCATTCAAGCGGATGAAAGCGTGAATTTGTACACGCCCTATACGAAAATATCCGTTCCCCCAGGGGAGTCTGTTGATTATGCAATCGATGTAATCAATAAAAGCAAGGAACTTAAAAATGTAGATATTTCTGTCACGGGAATACCCAGGGGATGGAATTACGTCATAAAATCCGGAGGGTGGACTATCCGGCAACTCTCGGTACTTCCCGGTGAGAAAAAGAGTTTCTCGCTTAAAGTTGAGATCCCCTTGAAAGTCAATAAAGGAAACTATCCTTTTAAGGTTATTGCCGGTGGATTTGATTCAATGCCCCTGGTTATAAACATATCAGAGCAGGGAACCTTTAAGACCGAATTTACAACCGGGCAATCGAATATGGAAGGGCATTCCAATTCCAGTTTTACTTTCAGTGCAGTCTTGAAGAATCGTACAGCCGATAAACAACTATATGCTTTAATGGCTGATGCCCCGCGGGGATGGAATGTAACCTTTAAGGTAAGCAATCAGCAGGTAACCTCTGTAAACCCTGAGGCCAACTCCACTACCCCTGTAATTATCGAAGTAAAACCACCTGAGAAAATTGAAGCTGGTAAGTATAAAATTCCGGTTAGTGCTACAACCAACAGTTCAACCGCAATCCTTGATCTGGAGGTAGTGATAAGGGGTTCTTATTCCATGGAACTGACTACTCCTGCTGGTTTGCTGAGTACCAATATTATTGCCGGTGATTCGAAACGGGTTGAACTTTTGCTTAAGAACACCGGTTCATCCGAGCTCAGAGATATTACGCTGCAATTTACTGCACCGGTCAACTGGGATGTCACTTTCGATCCTAAAAAAGTAGACCTGCTTCAGCCGGGTAAATCCGCACAGGTTTTTGCCACCCTAAAGGCAGACAATAAGGCAATTCCCGGAGATTACCTAACCAATATCGATGCCAAAACACCGGAAACCTCTTCCAAAGTATCCTTCAGAATCTCTGTCGAAACACCAATGCTTTGGGGTTGGATTGGGGTGTTGGTTATACTTGTCGCTCTGGGTAGCGTCTATTATCTGTTCCGTAAATATGGAAGGAGGTAATCCGTGGACGGTAATATTATCGAACTGGTTGATCTTACCAAACGGTATGGATCATTTACAGCAGTCAATAATCTCAATCTAAGCGTGCGGAAAGGTGAAATATTTGGCTTGCTTGGACCAAACGGGGCTGGCAAGTCAACCACGATCCTTATGTTGCTTGGATTAACAGAGCCGACATCAGGATCAGCCTGGGTTTGCGGGATTGATCCGACAACTAATCCAATTGCGGTAAAAAGCCGGGTTGGTTATTTACCTGAAGACGTCGGATTTTATTATAACCGGAGTGGTTTTGAAAATCTGATGTTTACCGCCCGGTTAAACCAACTTTCCGGTAAGGAAGCAAAACTCAAGGTAATGCAGCTTTTGGATAGGGTAGGTTTGTCATCCTCGTCTGAAAAAAGCACCGGTAAATATTCGCGCGGAATGCTGCAGCGACTTGGACTGGCAGACGTATTGGTCAAAAACCCCGAGGTAATTATTCTGGATGAACCTACATTAGGTCTGGATCCCACCGGAGTGCGTGAGTTCCTGGACTTAATCGTTGATCTGTGCAGAGAAGACGGTCTTACTGTCCTTTTTTCATCACACGATCTGCATCATGTTCAGCAGGTTTGCGATAGAGTAGGATTATTTATCTCCGGTAAATTGATTGCCGAAGGCGATATCCAAACCTTGTCGAAGAAACTATTTGCCCAAAGTCCATTTGTTATTGAGGTCGGTTTCTCGATGCTTGACCCTGGTTCATCTGATCAATCTGCTCTAAGCACTTCATCAGACCGGGTAATGATGGTTTTGAGAAAAATTGGAGGGATCTCTGCGGTCAATCCTAAAGAGGATTTTTATCAAATCGCTTGTGCGCACGATGCTACGCATGAAATTGCACGGGCAATTATTGAATCTGGTGCTGGATTAAACTATCTGAATAAGAAAGAATATGGACTCAATGATATTTACTACCGCTATTTCGAAGGAGGCGAAAATCATGAATAATCCGACCCCCCCCCCACACAATCTCTATGAAACCTGGCTTAATAGAACAAATGGCCTTTTTTTAGGCTTCAAAAGGTTTATACCCGGCAATGAGGATAATGCAATTCTCCATCCATTCAGGGTTATTGTAAAAAAAGAGGTGGCCGATCATGTGAGAAGCCTTCGTTTCCTGATTCTAATTGCAATTATCGCTTTAACATGCCTTGGTTCGATGTATACAGCATTATCGAACATTGATAAGGCAATAAAGCCGAACGATCCGGAAGGGACATTTTTCTTTTTGAAACTGTTTACAATATCTGATGGTACCCTCCCCTCATTTTTTGTTTTTATAAGCTTTCTGGGGCCACTACTTGGTATAAGCCTTGGATTTGATGCCATAAACTCGGAACAAAATAATGGCACACTGAGCCGTATTCTTTCCCAACCAATTTATCGTGATTATTTGCTAAACGCCAAATTTCTGGCGGCTTTAATCGTTATAAGCGTTATGTTTTTTGCGCTGGGTTTTCTGGTAATTGGTTTTGGATTGATTACAATAGGGATTCCGCCAACTTCCGAAGAGTTTCTGCGAATTGTGTTTTTTATCGTGCTAAGCATCTTTTATGTAGCTTTTTGGTTGAATTTGTCTCTATTGTTTTCGGTTAGTTTCAGGCAGCCGGCAACCTCTGCCCTCGCAGGTATTGCAGTCTGGCTATTTTTCTCGGTATTCTACAGAATGATAATTAATTTGATTATCAAGTTTTTTGCACCATCTCAGTACGCTGCAGCATCTCAGATTGTCAGATTTGAAGGATTAAAAATAGGTTTGTTAAGATTAATGCCCAATCAGCTTTTCAGTGAGGCCACAACGACTTTGTTAATGCCGTCTGTTCGAAGCGTTGGGCCATTGACAATGGAGCAGGTTTATGGAACCATTCCTGGGCCGCTGCCGCTTGGACAGAGTTTGTTACTCGTCTGGCCCCAGGTTACGGGTCTTATTGCAGCAACAGTTCTCTGCTTTGTTTTGTCCTATGTCTCTTTCATGAGAAGGGAGATCCGGGCAAGATAAGTATGCTTGAAAAGCAAAGAATCAGTAGCCGTCTCACATCAATGGGGCGGCTCTTCTTTATTGAGGATATCAGGATTCATTTTTACCGTGAAGTAACATGTCAACCGCTTCGTTGAAGGAACCGGCCGGGATAATCTCTCCCGAGTTTACAAAAAAGATCTCATCAGCATTCTCAATGGTATTTAATCGGTGGGCTATGATTACCTGTGTGGTTGACTCAGGGAGTTTCTTAAGAATATTGTCCAGTAATTGTTCGGTAACCGTATCAATATTTGCAGTTGCTTCATCCAAAATCAACAACTCGGGTTTCCGAAGAACAGCCCGGATAAATGCAATGAGTTGTTTTTGTCCTAAGCTAATACCATCGCCAGTTGTTTGTACCAGGGTGTTCAGACCCTGATCAAATCGTTCTACTAAGCCCTCAAGTCCGGCTTCCAGAATGGCCCCTGAGAGTTGTTCGTCTGAAAAGTTCATATATCCGGAATTTCCATAGAGAATGTTGTCTCTAACAGTACCGGAAAACAGAAACGGCTCCTGAAGGATAAATCCAATTTTTCGGCTACGCTCTTCCGGGGTATACGAACGGATATCCCTTTTATCTAACAATATTGTCCCTTTGGTGGTATCGTATAATCTTGAAATGAGCGATGCGGTAGTTGTTTTGCCTCCACCAGTCGGTCCTACAAAGGCATATGTTTTACCTCGTTCAAGTTCGAAGTTTACCTTGTGCAAAACATCTTTTCCTCCCGGATATCTGAATGAAACATTCCTGAAATGAAGAAATGATTTACTTGTTTCACTCTTGGCATTTCCGATTATATGCAGGTTTGTTTCCAATGATAATAACTGAGAAATCCGGTCCCAACCAGCCAATGCCACCTGAAAGTTGGCCCATAAAGCCGCAAGTTGTCTCAAAGGGTTGTAAAAATTAGTCACATAAGCAATAAAGCTGATCAGTAACCCAATTGTAAATTGCCCCTGAACAATTAGATAAATTCCCAAAAGCAAAACAATTAACTGTCCGATATTGGCTGCCAGGGTATATACCGGCATAAAGATATTATTGGCTATGCCAGTCTGGATAGACTTGGCATAATTTTCCCCGTTGGCCTCTTCAAAACGTTTACGAAAATAGTCCCGGCGATTAAAGGCAATAATCACTTTAAAGTTGGCAAGACTCTCCTGTATCTCGGCACTTAAACCCCCGGTGCTTTTCATGCTGGCTGCATTTTTGCGTTTTACCCAGGGTGATATAATTTTAGTGAAAATCCAAACCAGTAGTGCCGGTGAAAGGGCAGCCAAACCTAACCGGAAATTTATACTTAATAAGAATATCCCTGCCCCTGCCATGGTGAAAATACTCCCAATAAACTGCATTAATGATTGCGAAAAGAACTGGTTAACCTTGTCTGTGTCGTTATTAATGCGTGAAATAAGATCGCCCGCTTTATTCTGATTGAAGAAGTCGACAGGGAGCTCCTGAAGTTTATTAAATACTGCATTGCGCAGACTAAAGAGCATCCGCTGTCCAATGCCGCCCATCATGAGCATCTGGATGTAATTTATTATATATGCTACCAGGTAAAGTAACAGCAGAATAGCTGCGAACACCATCACCCCATGATATTGACGCGTTTGAATATAGGTGTCAATCGTGTGTCCGATCAAATAAGGCCCAAGTAAACTTAGCACGGCATTCAAAAGAATGGCCCCAAATGCAATGATAAGGTTTCGGCGCTCTTCACCAATAAGCGCCACCAATTTACCCAGAGATGTGAGATTGGAAGTTTTTTTCTCCGTATTCTCCTGTACCTGATTTAGATTATAGTTCATAGTGATGGGTACTTCGTTGTGAGCTATAGATTTGAACATATTCAGGGGAGGTTTCCTTTAATTCCTTATGGGTACCAGATGCGATCAACTCACCTTCCATAAGAAGTATGATTTGTTCAAATTGTTTTACCGGTGCTATCTTTTGAGTTACAGAAATAAGAGTCAAATCAGGATAGTTTCTTACAAGATTGCCTAGAATTCTGTTTTCGGTCTTTCTATCAACCCGGGAGGTGAAATCATCCAAAAGTAATATCCTTGGATTTACAGCCAGGGCACGTGCAAGCATAACCCGTTGCTTTTGACCACCAGAAAGAGATGTCCCCCTTTCAGATACTATTGTTTCGAGCTTATTGGGCAGAGATTCAATAAATTCGGTTAATTCAGCGGTCGCAATGGCCTTTTCCAAGGACTCATCGGTAACCTGATCATTGAAGGCGATATTTTCGCGAAGACTCAGGTTGAAAAGAACACTTTCTTGAAATACTATTCCTATTTGACTGTGAAACAGCTCCCTGGTATATTTCTCAGCGCCAATACCATCAAATTCTATAATTCCTTGGCTTGGAGAAATAAGGTTAGTAAGCAAATACAGTAACTGACTTTTGCCTGCGGCTGTGGGACCGATAAGAGCTGTTTTACTTCCCGCCGGTACTGAAAATGAAATATTCTTAAGAACCGGTTTCTCTGCATAATATAAGGAGACATTTTTAAGACAAATATCACCTTTGATTTTGCTTTGAATTGTTCCGGTTTCAACCTCATCAGGAGATTCCATTACATCATATATCCTTACATAAGAGGCGGATGCCTGGGCAATGATGCTGCTCATGAATCCGATCATAAGAATCGGGAAGATTAATAGTAAAATATAACTGTTGAAGGCTGCAAAATTGCCGAGTGACATACTGCCAGCCACCACGAAATGACCACCAAGAGCAAGAATAGTAATCACTGCCAGGTTACCGACAAACATAATAGTTGGAATCAGTGTGGCAAACAGTCGCAGAATAGATAGTCCGAGATTTCGCGATTCTATATTAGTCTCCAGAAATTTCATACTTTCTGGCTGCTGAGAGTTCAGTACACGGATCAAGGCGGAACCCATGATGCTCTCGTTAATAATTTTATTCAGAAGATCAATAATTTCTCTCCCCCGCTTAAACAATACCCTGACTTTTCGCAGAACAATGAAAAATGCAAAACTGATTACAGGAACTATTAAAATAACTGCCAATGCCAGTTTCCAGTTGATAAGAAGGAGTAGGATACAAGTGCCGATAATAACAAAAACTGATGATACGATGGTTACAAAAGCCTGAGAAACAAACATTTTAATGGAATCGATATCGGAAGTGAGGTTTGTCAGAAGTTTTGATGGGTTGGATTTAAGAACATAAGCATAGCTTTGGCGCGAAATTTTTTCAGAAAGTTGTGATCGCAAATCTTTTGCCACTTGTTCGGAAACATAGGTTTGAATAATATTTTGCAAAATAGTAAATATAAAAATGGCTGAAGCAGCAGCAATAAATTCAAAACCGATACTTTTCATGTCAAAATGTTTTAACGAAAAGTCATCAATGCCATGCGCAATAATCTTTGGAATCAACATGTTAATCCCATTCCCAAGAAGCGCCATGATTGTTAACAGAACGATCTTACCGGAATATGGTTTAAGCAAATTGAATATACTCGGCTTACTGAGTCGGTTCTTTGGAGAATGAACGGATTTATCCATATTTAATCACTTTATTCTGCAAAGGAATTAAAAAAGCCGGTTATTCACTCAAATTCTCTCCAAATTAGTTAAATCCTATGGTTGGCATCGTCACGATCACCAGTCAACGGTATAATCCGTGAAAAAATGGGACGAGTGGCGATCTTTTGCGGATAGGAGGTTGGTAATAAAGTGATTACTGGTGGAATCAGCTTGGGAAATTAACTGAATCCCAAGCATTAGGTCTATAGAGCATGTGAATTGTTCAATTACTTGGCAGAATGTCAAAGCTGGGAATAAGTAGTGATCTTGCAACTAACTTCTGAAGCAAGTAACTTTTAGTTGTTTCGAATCCTTTAATTTTTAATCTCATTTTAATCTGCTTTTTATTTCTGTTTAAGACCGCGAATTTACATTTGTCCGCGATTAGAAATTAGAAATATGATACGGAACACAAAACAATTGCTACAGGTCATTATTCCCTTAATACTAAGTTGCTCTTTGTCAGTTGGGCAGGGTGTGTATAGGGATACCCTGAAAATTACAATTCAGGAAGCCGACCGCATTTTCATTGCTAAAAACCTCCAGTTACTGGCACAGAAATATAATGTTGATGCGACTAAGGCGCTTATCATTCAGGCCCGCCTTTATCCTAACCCGGAAATCAGCTTTGAGCAGGGTGCTTATAACCCGCAAACTAAAAAATGGTTTGAACAGGATTTTACCAATGGAGAACAGGCTTACCAGCTATCGCAAATGATCATATTGTCCCGAAAGATTAAAAAACAGACCAATATTGCAGAAACGAACTATAAACTTGCCGAAGACAATTTGTCTGACCTCTTGCGGACCTTGAAATTAGCGCTTCACAGCAATTTTTATAATATTTACTTCCTTCAGCAAACAGCCAAAGTTTATGACGAGGAGATTCGTTCCTTTAAAATGATTGTGGCGGCCTATAATCAGGTGAAAGGAAAAGGTTATGTTTCAGAGGCTGATATTGTTCTAGTCCAGGCTCAACTCTATTCATTACAGAACGAATACCTGACTTTGATTGATAATATCAATGATCTGCAGAGTCAGACAAGACTATTACTGCAAGTTCCGGCTACTAATTACCTGCTTCCCTCTATCGACCCTAAGGTCGTCAGGACTGACCCACAGTCTGCTAGCTTAAATTCGTTATTGGACTCTGCCTATTTGAATCGAACGGATCTTCAGATTGCAAAAGACAATTTGTTGCTGAGCAAGCAAACCTATACATTGCAGAAAGCACTGGCAATCCCTGATTTTACAGCAGGAGTTGCCATTGACAGGCATGGCAGTTACGTTACAAATTTTAATGCCGTTAATATCGGCATTGCCATTCCTATTTTTAACCGTAACCAGGGAAATATTAAAAATGCCCGGATTCTGATGGATTATAATAATACAGAGTTACAGCTTACAAAAAAGGTTTTGGATGAACAGGTGGTCCGCGGATTTCAAAAAGCGATCGATGCAGATAAACTTTATAAAGAGATTGACCCCGCCTTTTCATCCAATTTTGATACCCTGGCCAATGAAATGTTGAAGAATTACATGAAAAGGATTGTCAATCTTCTGAACTTTCTGACTTTCTATGATTCCTACAAGCAAAATTCAGTTCAATTAAATTCAATTCTATTTAACAAGGTGAATGCATTGGAAAACCTCAATTACCTGACAGGCACCAGTTTTTTCAACAAGTAAGATAATCGGATAATTTCAAAAAATAATTATAGCCCAATGAAATCAAGTATTAACGTGGCAATTCTAATATTTTCACTCGCTTTTATTTTCCAGGGTTGTGGCGAAAATAGCCCGAGGCATGAGGAGAAAACCAAATATGTTATCCCCGATTCTCTACTTCATACTCTGGTTATTGAAACTGTAAAAAGATGTCCGCTGGTCAATGTTATAAAACTGACCGGAATGGTTGATTTTAATCAGGATAAACAGGTAAATATATTCTCGCTGGTTAGTGGTAATGTGCAGGATGTTAAAGTTCAGCTTGGAGACTACGTAACCAGGGGTGAAGTGTTGGCCGTGGTGAAAAGCAGTGAAATGGCCGGATACAGCAACGGTTTGATAATTGCACAGACCAATGTAACCGCCACAAAAAAATTGCTGGATGCCACAAATGATCTTTTCAAAAGTGGCCTTGCTTCCACCCTGGATGTGACTGCTGCACAGGTAAACTATGACCAGGCTGAATCGCAGCTTGAAATGGCAAAGCGGGTGCTGAAAATTAATGGGAACAACATTAATGGAGACTATATTATCAAATCACCGATCCACGGTTTTGTTGTTCAAAAGAATGTTACAAATAATACGATGGTTCGCACCGATAACGCGACTAACCTTTTCACAATATCTGATCTGAAGGATGTGTGGGTGCAGGCAAACGTTTATGAAGCCAATGTAGAGCAGGTGAATATTGGGGATAATGTGGAAGTTCGGATACTCTCGGCCCCTGAAAAGGTATTTACCGGGAAGGTGGATAAAATTCTCAATGTACTCGATCCTGTCAGCAAGGTTATTAAAGTCAGGGTGGTTTTACAGAACCCCGATTATATCTTGAAGCCGCAAATGTTTGCCAGTATCATTGTATCCAATCCTGAGAAAGGGGTAGATGCACTTTGTGTCCCCAATGAGGCGCTGGTATACGAACGAAGCCGCTATTATGTATTGGTTTACAAAGGGAAAGGGAATGCCGATATCACACCGGTGGTTATACTAAACACGCTGGGCAATAAATCTTACCTCCGTGAAGGTGTTCATGAAGGGGATCAGGTTATTGCTTCGACAGCCCTCCAGATCTACAGCGAATTGAACAATTAACCGCTAATGCTAACAAAATGACCAGGTTTCTAAGATCCATCATATCGTTTTCATTATTAAACAGGTATTTCATACTATTTGCTTCCAGTGCACTGGTTGTTACCGGTATTATCGTTTTTAAGGATATGCCGATCGAGGCCTTTCCCGACGTTACAAATACTGAAATAGATGTGATCACCCAATGGCCGGGCAGAAGCGCTGAGGAGGTGGAAAAAAAAATAACCATCCCATTGGAAATCGCCCTGAATCCGGTTCAGAAAAAGACAAGCCTCCGCTCAACGAGCATATTCGGGTTATCGTACGTGAAAGTTATTTTCGAGGATGATGTAAAAGATCCACAGGCCAGAATGCAGGTGATGGGACTAATCAACAATGCTTCCCTCCCTCCCGGCATTATCCCTGCTATTCAGCCGCCAACAGGACCTACCGGGGAGATTTTCCGCTATACGATTAAAAGTACTTTCCGGGATGTCCGGGAACTGAAAAGCATCCAAGACTGGGTAATAGACCGTCACCTGAGATCTGTACCTGGCGTAGCCGACCTGAACAGCTTTGGGGGTAAAACAAAAACCTATGAAATTAAGGTTAATCCAGGCAAGCTCACTTCGCTTGGTCTTACGCCACTCGATGTTTTTACCGCTGTTCAGAATACCAATATCAACATTGGCGGAGATATGATTTTTGAGAATGATGAAGCATATGCCGTGCGGGGAATAGGTCTGATCAACGATATAAATGAAATTAATAATATTATAATTCAGAATAATAGTGGTGTGCCTCTCCTGGTAAAGGACGTGGCAACCGTTGAAATATCAAATCTTCCCAGGCTTGGCTGGATAACGAGAAGCGATGCCGTAAGGGATACTACCGGTCACCGGGTTGTTTCGTCTGAGGATGATGTGGTTGAATGTATTGTTGTGATGCGGAAAGGGGAAAACCCTTCAGAAGTTGCTGCAGCGGTCGAGAAGGAAATTGATAGGCTGAACAAGGATATTTTGCCATCTGATACAAAAATCATCCCCTATTATGACCGAAGCACGTTGATCTCCTATGCAACCAATACGGTTCTTCATAATCTCATTGAAGGAATCTTATTTGTAATCATACTCGTTTCATTGTTCTTGTTCGATTGGAGGACTACCCTTATCGTGGCGCTCATTATCCCGATGTCCTTGTTGTTTGCCTTTATATGCCTGAGGATGATGGGAATGACGGCGAATTTATTGTCGATGGGTGCAGTAGACTTTGGAATTATTATCGATGGGGCAGTGGTAATGGTGGAAGGGCTGTTTGTGGCATTAAATTCGAAGGTAAGTGAGGTTGGGATGGAAAAGTTTAACAAACTGTCCAAAATGGGGATGTACAAAATAGTCGGAACCCGAATGGGTAAAGCTATTTTCTTCTCAAAAGTGATCATTATTACCTGTCTTATTCCAATTTTTGCCTTTCAGAAAGTAGAGGGAAAGATGTTTTCTCCATTGGCTTATACCCTTGGTTTTGCATTGATTGGCGCCCTCATTACCACACTTACCCTGGTGCCGGTATTGATTTCAATGTTGCTCAATAAGAATGTTCAAGAGAGGCATAATCCTTTTGTACTCTTTATGCACAAAATTATGCTGGGTGGTTTTGAGGCCCATTTTAAAAAGAGAAAATTGGTATTGATTATTTCTGCAATTGCGGTAGTTGCAGGATTGTATAGTTTTAAATTCCTTGGGTCTGAGTTCCTGCCTCAACTAAATGAGGGGGCTATATGGTTGCGTGTTCAGTTGCCTTATAGTGCTTCATTGAAAAAGGGGGTTGATGTCTCGATTCAGACCAGAAATATACTGATGACTTTCCCTCAGGTGAAATGTGTGGTCTCTCAAACTGGCCGGCCTGACGACGGAACTGATGTTGCCGGATTTTATAACAATGAATTTGATGTCGTTATCCTACCTGAGTCGGAATGGAACCCGAAGATCTCAAAGGAAGAACTGATTGATCAGATGAGCAGGAAGCTTTCGGTAATCCCCGGGGTTAACCTTAACTTTTCGCAGCCCATCATGGACAATGTAGAAGAGGCTGTATCGGGTGTAAAAGGGTCGATCTGTGTAAAAATCTACGGCGACTCATTAAATTATATGGAACAGAAACTGAATGAAGTTTATAATGTAATGAAGGATATTCACGGTGTAGAGGACCTGGGTGTGATCCACAATATCGGCCAGCCTGAGATCGATGTAAACCTCGATCAGCAAAAGATGGCTTTGTATGGCGTCTCCACCGCAAATGCCAATGCAGTTCTTGCCATGGCAATTGGCGGTCAGGTTGCTTCGACCCTGTATGAAGGAATTGAGACCTATGATATCAGGATTCGTCTGCCGGAAGAATATCGTAAAACACAGGAGGATATTGGAAACTTGTTGGTTCCTACCCAGAACGGCTCCAAGGTGCCAATCAAATCAATTGCCGAAATCAGCAGAAAGACAGGCGCTTGTCTGATCTACAGGGATGAAAACCAGCGATATGCCGCTCTCAAGTTTTCTACGCGAGGCCGCGATATGGGCAGTACTGTAGCTGAAGCCCAAAAAAAAGTGAATAAGAAAGTTATTTTGAAAAGAGGTTACAGCATGGCCTGGCAGGGGGATTTTGAAAATAAGGAGCGGGCTCAGAAACGGCTTGCTGGAGTCGTACCAATCAGTTTATTGCTTATATTTATCCTGCTGTTCAGTATGTTTGGAAATCTTAAGGACTCTTTATTGGTATTTCTGAATGTCCCGTTTGCGTTGGTCGGAGGTATCATCGCTTTGTATGTAACAGGTACAAATTTTAGTATTGCAGCAGGTATAGGATTCATAGCCCTTTGCGGTATTTGCATTCAGGATGGGATCATACTTATTACCATATTTAAAGAAAACATGAATAAAATGTGGAAAGGACCAGAGTCGTTGTACAGTGCTATAAAATCGGGGGTAAATGCCCGGATCCGCCCCGTGCTTATGACCGCTTTAATGGCCGCAATCGGATTATTGCCGGCAGCCTTGTCTCATGGCATTGGGTCTGAAAGTTCGCGTCCGCTGGCAAGGGTGGTCATTGGGGGTATTCTTTGTGCAATGATCTTTTCATTATGGGTCTTCCCGCTGATATTCAGTTTTGCATACCGTAAATTCGATAAACGGCATTTAGGTAAATACCGGAAATAAATTGCTTATTTTTAGAAATAATTTCCGATAAAAGCATGGCGAATATCCTGGTTATTGAAGACGAAGTCAATGTTTCATCCTTTATCAGGCAAGGACTTCAGGAAGAAGGGCATATTGTTGATATTGCCTATGATGGAGCTATAGGTTTAAGTCTTGCATGTTCAACACTGTATGACGTTATTGTTCTTGATGTGATTCTTCCCCATATGAACGGACTTGAATTTTGTAAAAGATTTCGTGAGAGCCAGGGTTTTTCGGTGCCGATACTTATGCTTACTGCCCTGGGCAGCACTGAAGATATTGTAAAAGGATTGCAGACCGGAGCAGATGATTATTTAGTCAAACCTTTTGCATTCAAAGAGTTGTTTGCTCGCATCAACGTTATTCTCCGGCGAAAAGGGTTAGGATATTCCAATAAACTATACGAAATTGCAGATCTGGTATTGAATACTGAAACAAAAATCGTAACCCGATCGGGTGTGAAAATACCCTTAACCTCCAAGGAATTCAGGTTGCTCGAATTTCTGCTTTCCAATGCTAACCGGGTGTTATCCCGAACAAGTATCCTTGAAAATGTATGGGGAACCAATTTTGAAATGAATACCAACGTGGTAGAAGTTTACATTAATTTTCTCCGGAATAAGGTGGACAAAGGCTTTTCGGTAAAGCTAATTCATACGGTAATTGGTATGGGATACGTCTTAAGAGAAGAGTAAAATGAAAATCAGAAATAAAATAGCAGTCACTTTTGCAGGAATTGTTTCATTCGTGCTTCTTTTTTCTTTCTCGATGATCTATTACCTGTCGGCACATTACATGGAAAAGGATTTTTATTCACTCGTCCTTGATAAGGCAAATCTTACCGCATGGAAATATTTTGAGCAAGACGAGATGAGTCCTACGGTCTATGCAAAAGTTTTGAGCAGTTACGCTAAAAGTTTGCCGGATGCAGAAGAGATAGTGCTCGACACCAAGGATAAGAAACTTGTAACTGATTCCATCGGGAAAATAGTCCCGCTAGAGCTGGCTGCAAATCTTTTGAATGGGAAAACCATTAAGTTTTCAAATCTGAACAAGCAAAGTATTGGAATTTACTATCCTGATAACCAGGGCAATTTTGTTGTTATTATTACGGCAGTGAATGGGATTGGCCATCAACAGCTTCAGAAACTTTTTGAATTGCTGCTACTGATCTTTTCCATCAGCATTCTGTTCATGTTTTTAATTGGACAGTTATATGCGAAGAATATCCTTCATCCAATTGTAAATATCCTCAGGAATATAAAAAAGATTAGGGTTACGAACCTGAATCTTCGATTAAGCGAGTCAGCTGGGAATGATGAGCTTGCCGAATTGACCCGGACTTTTAATCAAATGCTTGACCGGCTTGAAAATTCATTTACACTTCAGAGAAATTTCATTCACAATGCATCCCATGAACTTAAAAACCCAATTACAGCGATCCTTGGAAAGGCTGAAATAGCACTTGGAAAACAAAGATCGGCAGATGAGTATACAAAGACGCTAAGCGAGATCATGACTGAAGCGGAACGGCTTGACCTGCTTACCCGAAATCTGCTCAGCCTGGCCCAGACCGATTTCGACCTTTCAACCCTCACGAATGAGGAAATCAGGCTGGATGAACTGATCTGGGATATTAAAGAACATTTTGACAAAACAAGATATACGGGAAGGATTGAAGTCCACTTTTCAATCATTCCGGAAATTTCGGAATTAGTTACGATTGCGGGAAAGCCAGGGCTGATAAGGATCGCCATTGAAAATATCATGGATAATGCCTGTAAATTTTCCGGTCAACAAAAAGTAGAGGTAAATCTTAATGCAACTCAAAAAAACATTCAGCTTCTAATTGCTGACAAGGGGATTGGAATTCCTGAAACGGAAAGAAAAGATCTCTTCCAGCCATTCTTCCGGGCAAGTAATGCCCTGGCTTTTAAAGGATCGGGTATAGGGCTTTCACTGGTACATAAAATTATCACTATGTTTGGGGGAACTATTGAAATTGCATCAATGGCGGGTAATGGGACCACAGTAATTATTAATTTTGAACGCGAAGAACAAAATTCTTAAGTATGAAAGGAGGATTTGATCATGAATGAAAAATTGGAAAAGGAAACCAGTGGTATTTCTGCGTTGGTTAATCTCAGTAATTTGCCGGATTTAGCACCCATCTTACTTTTGAAACCTAAATCCGGAAAGGGGAAAACAGTCATGAAAGCGTTAAAGCAACGTAAGACAGTCCGTGAAATAAGCGAGAAGAAGCTCTCGTTGCAAACCCTTTCCAATCTTCTTTGGGCTGCATGCGGGGTAAATCGCAAAAAGGGTCCGTTTGGAGTTCCCGGAAGGACGTCGGCATCAGCCAGTAATTCGCAGGAAATTGATCTTTATGTTGCCTTTGAGGAGGGAACTTATTGGTATGATGCAATCGGGAACAGACTTCTCCCGGTAGCTGCAGAGGATTTACGTCCCCTCGCAATCGGTCAGGGGCAGGTAAGTTTTGGAGATAAAGCTCCTGTCCGCCTGATTTTTGTTGCAGATATCGATAAGCTTGCCAATACCTCAGGTTATCAGGAGCCTGGACTACAGAATCCGGAAGTTCAAAAATCGTATTATTTTGTGGATACCGGGATGATGGCAGCCAATGTCTATTTGTTTGCAGCGTCTCAGGGCATGGTGGCGTGGTTTCATAATTGCAATAAGACAATTCTTACCGAAAAGTTAAAGTTACGTACTGAACAAAGGGTTATTTTTGGACAGACAGTCGGATACCCGGTTAAAAAATAAAAAATAGATTATGGAAATTGATAATGAATTAAAAGAGATTTTAAACCCCCGGAAATCAGCGCTTTTAGTCTGGGATGTACAAAATATGCTGGTTAATAGTATATTCAATCCTGAAACATTTATGGCCAATACAAAGAGTCTGATTTCACTGGCACGGGAACTGAAGGTTCCTGTTATATTTTCAAAAATCACCCCCCTTCCCGAAAAATTTGAGTCCCCTTCCCGAAAATATTTTTTCAAAAAAAGAAGGTTCTCAATGAATCAGTCACCTGATGGTCTGGATCTTTCAATTGAACCTATCGGTGACGATATTGTTATGCCCAAAAACACGGCCAGCATATTTATTGGCACAAATTTCGAACAGCTTCTTCGAAATGCAGGGATAACAACTGTGATAATCACAGGAATTGCCACTGAATATGGAGTTGAATCAAGTGGCAGGGATGCCTCTAACAGAGGATTTTTCCCGGTAATAATTACGGATGCAGTCTCTTCCTTTAACCAGGAAGCTCACTACCGCTCCCTGGAGAACCTAAAAAGCATGATGATTCTCTTAAAAACGGAGGAACTTATCACATTTTGGGAATTAGGCTGAATTTAAGACCGCCTTTCATTAATCAAGAGATGATAAAATTGCAGCTGAGTTATACCAGTAAATTCATTATACGAATTCTAAGCTCTATTTAACCCGGAATTCAGAATCAGCTGTTGAATCAGTATTATTTCAAATGCTCCTTGCCGATCAGATGATTATTCATGATTGTTTAAATTTCTCTTTTAAATAGGTAAAATCGACAGGTTTAGTTAGAAAATCGTCAGCCCCAAGCTGTTTGGCTTTATCAAAACTCTCAGCATCGCCATATGCTGTGATAATCATTACCACTGGTGGCGGCTTTAGATATTTCTCCTTTATTTGGCGAAGCAGCTCTAATCCGCTCATCCCGGGCATATTGATATCGGACAAGATCAATACGGTTTCATGTTCATGCAGGTTAAGGTAGGTCAGGGCCTCTTCCCCGGAAAAGGCAAATGCAAATTCCATCGATTTCTCTTTAATTTCTTTTCTGAATCTTTGTTCAAAAAGTGTCTGAATATCCCGTTCATCGTCAACTACTAAAATCTTCATTTTCTGAATATTAAATTTAAACTGGTAAAATAATTGAGAACTCAGCCCCCTGGCCCTCATTGGTATCCACTTTCAACTCGCCACCATGTGCTTTCACAATATCATAGCTTAATGATAATCCAAGTCCGGTTCCTTCACCTGTCGGTTTAGTTGTAAAGAATGGCTGAAATATTTTATCCAATGCGTTTTGAGGAATACCGTTGCCGTTATCCCTGACCGAAATCTTAACTTTTCCCGCTACTCCCTTTGTGGGAGAGATCCTGGAAGTTCTCAATGAAACGGTGGGTTGGTATGGCGGGAGACCTTGCCGGTTTTCAGATCTTTCAATGTCCCTTTGCAGTTTATTTTTTTCATTTACTGCGTAGAATGCATTGGTAATCAGGTTAAGAATTGCACGACCCATATCCTGAGGAATGATATTGACACTGATAATACTTTTGTCAAAATGGGTTTCCATGGTTACATTGAACGATTTATCCTTTGCCCTCAAACCATGGTAAGCCAAGCGCAGATATTCATCTGCCAATGCATTAATGTTTGTCGGTTCCTTGATCCCACTGTTGCTGCGACTATGCTGTAACATCCCTTTTACAATAGCATCTGCCCGTTTCCCGTGGTGTTTTATCTTTTGTTCGTTATCGGCAATATCTTTGGCAAGGGCTTTGACTTCATCCATATTCCCTTTTTCAATCTCCTCCTGCATCTCTTCAATTAGTTCTGCATTTACTTCGGAGAAATTATTAACGAAGTTGAGCGGATTTTGAATTTCATGTGCAATTCCTGCAGTAAGTTCACCCAGGGAAGCCATCTTTTCCGATTGGATGAGTTGAGTTTGGGTAGCGCGTAACTCATCCAGGGCATTTTCCAGTTCCTCTTTCTGTTCGGTCAGTTCCGAAGTTCGTTCAGCGACCAATACTTCGAGTTCCACCTTTCTGATTGCAATTGCACGGTTCAGTTCATCTTCGTGTTGTCTTTTAATTCGTTCTTTTTCAGCTGCCTTAAATTGCCTGTTTTGGCTGTATAGGATGGCTGCCATCCAAAAAAATGAAAAGCCGGTCGCATTATTAAAGTAATTTTCATGATCCTTAAAAAAACTATCATTAATCAATTGTGTCAAATCACCCAACAAGGAGAAAAGTTCAAAAGGGATAAATGCCACAATGAACATTCGAAGCAGTCGTAATTCATCCTGTTTCAGGGCAAAGACAATAATGGCAATCAGGTAGGCATGCCAGACCCATTTGATGACCTCTGTTTCGGAAAAAATAACTTCAGCGGCAAAAAGCATGACAGAAAGGAACAATGCATATTTAAGAGGTTGCTCCCAATGCTTCAGAATACTTGTCCTGACATATTTTCTGATTCGATTCGTAACAATCAAACTAACAACCAGGGGAGCAACAGAAAGTGACATAAAATTTGGTTTAGTTTTTTGACACTACAAGATTATAATAAATTCTGTAAATTCACCCTCTTTTGTAATAACTTTCAACTCTCCGCTATGACCTTTTGTTATTATTTCGTAACTCAATGATAAACCCAGCCCTGTTCCCTCACCTGAAGGTTTGGTTGTAAAGAAAGGCTGAAAAATTTTGTCCAGATTTTTTTGGAGTATCCCGTTGCCATTATCTTTTACAGAAAGTAAAACTTTAGATACACTGACATCATTTATGGCCAATACTCCCCCTCTCTCCAAAGGGGGTAACCGCGAAGTCTGAACAGTGACTGTGGGTTCGTATATGGACAGATCTTCAATGTTTTCAAAACCTCGAAGGTCTAAAGTTTTCTTTTTCTCGTCAACGGCATAAAATGCATTGGTTATTAAATTGAGAATCACTCGTCCAATGTCCTGTGGAATAATGTTGATATACCCAATAGATTGATCAAAATTTGTCTTCATTGTTGCATTGAATGATTTATCTTTGGCCCTTAAGCCATGATAGGCCAATCGTAAATATTCATCAGCAATGGCATTTATATTGGCTGGCTCCTTAATTCCGGAGCTGCTGCGGCTATGTTGTAACATTCCCTTCACAATGGCATCTGCCCGTTTCCCATGCTGAAGGATTTTTTCTTCATTCTCTTCGATATCCATTGCGATTGCTTTTACTTCAGCCATGTTACCCCTGTCAATTTCTGTCCTCATCTCAGCGATTAATTCTTTATTGACCTCAGAAAAATTATTGACAAAATTCAATGGATTTTGAATTTCGTGGGCAATACCTGCCGTAAGTTCACCCAGTGAGGCCATTTTTTCGGATTGGATAAGCTGGGCTTGTGTCGTCTGTAGTTCGGTATAGGCTTTTTCAATCTCTTTGGCCTGGGCAAGTTCCCTGTCGCGGTTCCTTTCCCTTTCTGCCCTCAATAAGCGTTTCCGCTGGAATCGATCCACACCAAATACACCGGCAATGAATAAAAGGCCATAAAGGATATAGGCCACCCAGGTTCTCCAGAATGGCGGTGAAATGATCAGTTCAACAGACTTTTCAACCCATACCCCATTATTGCTGTTGATCGCTTTAACCTCAAAGGTATATTTGCCCGGAGGCACATCATAATAAGCGGCTTTCCCCTCCGAACCCAAAGAAGTCCAGTCGCGGTCAAAATTTTTCAGCCGGTAAATAATTTTATCCTCCTCGGGATTTCCAAAGTCTATGTCGGAAAGACCAAGGGCAAAGACATTTTGGTCGTGGCTCAGGTTAATCTCCCCGGCTTTGGAGAGCGGTTCCTGCATAGGTCCTCCGGATTCAGGTTTTATCTGCTTTCCAGTAACCCAGAAAGAATTTATCACTACTGACGGCGGAACAGGATTGTAATTCAGGCTGTCCGGATGGAAAAAATAGTAGCCATCGACATTCCCGTAATACAGATTTCCATTGGCACCGATATAGCCTGCACCATAGGTCAGGCTATTTCCATTAATACCATTTTTCTTTCCATAAATCCTAAGTTTATTCCTTTCGGGATTAAGGCTGATCAGTCCCGATGCAGAGCAAAACCAAAGATTATTCCGATGATCTTCAGCTATTCCCCATACATAGGGAATATTAAATCCGGTAATCTTCTCATCAAGCAATTCGAATCTGTCTACTTTTTTGTTGAATTGAAAAATGCCGTTTCCTGTGCCCACCCATACGACCCCCTTTGAATCTTCACACAAGCTGTATATAGATTTATCAATCAGGTAATGTTTAAATTTGCCGGTCTGCCGGTTCATTTGATTTACTCCACCGCCACCCCAGGTCCCCACCCAAAAATTATTCTGACTGTCTTCCAGGAAACAGGTGGTGGTATTCCGGCTGATACTGTTGGTGTCCTTAGGATTATTCAGGTAATGCCTGAAGTAGCCTGTTTTGGGTTCCAGCAGATCGCATCCCTCAGTCGTTCCTATCCAAAGATTAGATTCATGATCCTGGTAAATTGAAATTACATAATTCGAAATCAGACCTTTACTGTTCTTTGGATCGTGTGCAAAACGGGTGAAATTTTTAGTACCCTTATTCATCCGGCTAACTCCGCCGCCCCACGAACCGATCCAAAGATCACCGGCTGTGTCTTTAAAAAGTGTATTGGCATTGTTGGAACTGAGGCTATTCTTATCCCGCGGATCGTTTTTGTATTGATGTATGACTCCTGTTTTCAGGTCTTTACTGAAAAGACCCTGATTATCAGTGCCGTACCAAAGGATTGAATTGGAGTTTTCACAAAGACAATTTACCTGGGGAGCTTTAAAATGAGGGATACTGTTTCGAAAGGGATCAACATTATAGAGATTCTTTTCCTGGGTGCTTATCCAAATAACACCTTCTTTGGAAACCAGGGAACACCAGCCGCTATCGTCTTTAAATCCGGAAGTTATATTTTCGGTGCTGGTGAACCGTTTCATTTTCCGGGTTGCAGGGTCGTACTGAATAAGCCCTTCCGAAAATGTTCCAATCCAGATGGACCCTTTACCATCTTCGGTAATAAAGGTGATATGGTCAAATTTATCGCCTTTCTTAACCGGTTGGCGGCTCAATTGTTCAGGCTTCTTAGGATCGTAAAGATGGCGTTCAAAGGTGCCCTTGGAGCGGTCCATGGTAAGAATTCCGTTATCACCGGCTGCACCGATCCAGAAAGTTCCCCTGCTGTCCTCAAAAATAGCCCTGACTTTATTATTGATCAGGCTATTTGGATCATCAGGGTTATGCATATAGCGGGTAAACTTCCCGGTTTTTGGGTCGAAACGGTTAAGCCCACCTTCGTTATTCCCTGCGAATGGGTTTCCGCTTCCAATCCAAAGCGTCCCTTCATGATCTTCATAAATCTTACGTATCGTATTACAACTCAGACTCACCGGATCAGTAGCCGAATGAGCAAAATGGGTGAATCTGCCGGTTTTCGGGTCGAGGCGATCCAGGCCACCGTAGGTGCCGATCCAAAGAGTCCCTTCATGATCTGTCAGGATTGATGCCACCGTATCGTTGCTCAGGCTGAATGGATCATCCTGTTTATGCCGGAAATGGGTAAAATTGCCCGTTTCAGGATCTAACCGGTCAAGCCCCTTTCCGTAGAATCCAATCCAAAGTATGCCCGAATGATCGGCATAAAGGTATTCAGGATAGGATCCTCCCAGTGAGTTGGAATTTTTCGGATCAGATTTGAAACTGGTCATCCGTGTGCCGTCATACCTGATAATGCATTGGTTATCCTGATCTGAAAGCCAGATATAACCCTGCGGGTCCTGGGTAATACTATTGATCTTACCTAAAATTATGCCATCGTTTCCCAGGATCGGGTTGAAATATACCTGTCGGGACTGGGCAAAGCCGCCAATAGCCAAGGAGAAAAGAAAACAAAAAACAGATTGGGAGACCCTATTTTGCATATTTTAATTATATTGATTACAAAGCAAGTTCAATTTTAAATTCAGCTCCTTCGCCCTCTTTGTTCTTCACTTTCAGTTCACCTCCATGCGCTTTCACAATATCATAACTCATACTCAGTCCCAAACCTGTTCCCTGGCCGGTAGGTTTGGTCGTAAAAAAGGGTTGAAAGATTTTATCCAGCGCATTTTGCGGTATGCCATTACCGTTATCTTTCACAAACAATTCAACCTTGTTTTTTGTTCTCCGGGTCCCTACCCAAACTGTAGGTTCGTAAGGATGGAGACCTTTCGGGTTTTCTAAACCTGAAAGGTCTTTTGAAAGTTGATTCTTTTTTTCATTTACTGCGTAAAATGCATTATTGATCAGATTTAGAATTACCCGGCCAATGTCCTGAGGAATCAGGTTAATTTTCCCGATTGTCTCATCAAAATCGGTATTCATCGTGGCATTGAAAGATTTGTCTTTTGCCCTGAGTCCATGATAAGAGAGACGCAGATATTCATCGGCCAGGGCATTAATATTTGTAGGTTCTTTTGCACCGCTATTAGTGCGACTGTGTTGCAACATCCCCTTTACTATGGCATCGGCCCTTTTGCCATGGAGATTTATTTTTTGTTCGTTTTCCCCAATATCATTTGCAATCGCCTTTACCCCATCCAGATTACCCTTTTCAATTTCCTGCTTCAATTCATCAATTAATTCACTGTTTATTTCTGAAAAATTATTGACGAAGTTCAGCGGATTTTGAATCTCATGGGCAATACCGGCAGTGAGTTCTCCAAGCGATGCCATTTTTTCGGACTGAATGAGTTGTGCCTGAGCCGCTTTAAGCTCAGTATATGCTTTTCCAATTTCCTGGGTTCTTTCTGATACTTTTTCCTCCAGATTCTCATACAGGATTGAATTTTCGATGGCAATTCCTATTTGACCGGATAGCATTTGTAAAAGTTCGATTCTGGTTTTATTAAAAACACCTTTTAAAAGACTATTTTCAAGATACAATAATCCATTAATTCTTCCTTTGGCAGTGATTGGAAGACACATCACAGATAATATTCCATTATTCTGAATATATGGGTCAGAACGAAAACGCTCTTCATTGAGAGCGTCATTGACAATAACAGTTTCTTCAGAACGCCAGCAATAGTTCAAAATTGAATTTGGCACTATATTCATTTTATTTAGGGGAACCGAAGGAAGTATCTCGATGTCGTCGGAACCAGTAATACCTACTGCTTCAATACAAAGCTGATCACCTTTGGAAAGTAGTAAACATCCTCTTTCAGCACCTGCATTCTCGATGGTAATATGCATTAAATTCTTAAGCAGATCAGCATATTTTACCTGACTTGCAATACTCTGGGAAGCCTTTAAAACACTGGCCAGATCGAGTGCTGTTTTACTGGAGACAGAGGTATTTGCTGAGAATCCGGATTGCTCACTTCCCCGGGAATTGGATTTAGCTCTTGCTAAGGCCGGATAGGAATTTTCTAATTGATTGCATTTAGCTTCTGCTCCCCAGATATTGTAAGCTTCCCAGGCATCATTAAGGTATATCTGACTTTGTTTAATTAATTGTTTTTTGGAACAGAGTAAAGCAGCTCTTTCATTGGCTATGGCTTCCACATAGATAATTCCGTTCTTTGAAGCCATTTTTATTGCCTGTTCATAGAATTGCAAGGCCTTTTCAACCTTGTCGTTTATCGCAAACAGTTCAGCCTGTAACAAATAATAATGTTGACTGTAATTTTCAGAGCATCCTTTGGTCCAATGTTTCATGTCTTGAAAATGCTTTTGAAATACTTTCAGGGATTTCTTTTTCTCTCCGGGATTCATAGCTTCAAAATGGGAAGATATAGAAAGTGAAGTGAAAAAAGCATGAAATACTTCCAGTATATCTCCAAGAAAATTGGCGGAATAGGCAAGCACCCGCTGACTTTCTGCAAGTGCCTCGCTATAATCTCCCAGAAAGTAACAATGATAGCACTTTGCCGAATGAAAAAATGCCAGTTTTGTATTATTCCCTTCCAGATTTAGACGTTCCAAAGTCTCAGCGCTGTTAAAAGTAGAGTCATCCCAGCAATTGCCGGTAGTTTGCCCGTTTAATGATTTTGCCAATTGATAAAAGCACTGAAAAAAATCGAGCCCCCCCTTGCCATTTCTAATCAAGGATAAATGTTCTTCAGAACTATCTATAATCACTTTGAGGTTTTCTCCGGCGACAAACCTTGATCTTAAATACAATGCCACAGAATAACCCGTAAAAATATGGTCGCCATTGAGCACACACGCTTTAATCGTCTCCAGCATGTTATCATAACCATCGCGGATTGGAATTTTCCAGTGGTTATAAAAGCTTAATACCGTATAACTTAATCTCCATCGGATAAGCGGAGAGTGCGTTCTCTGATGAAGTTTCATGGTGATATTCCAAAGGTTAAATCCCTTCTTTTGCATCTTGAGTGCTGACAGAACAACGACCGAAAAACCTGAAAATCCCCACCCGCTGGCATCTGTAAACCCTTCCTTAAGATACAATTTTACAATCTTAAAAATTACCAGCATCATTAGATTCTGATCCTGCTGGTAGGCACTGGTTGCCAGGTCAATCAAAAATTTATTGAGTGCAATTATTTCTTCGTCTTTGCAATCCTTTAAATGGTAAAGAGGTTCCGGGTTTCTGTATTTGGCATAGAAAAGGCACAGATACTTTGCCATGGTAAGCAAGGTAGCAACTTGGATCGCCCGTCTATTTTCAGGGAAGCGAATATTGTAAAGTTTCGCTGCTTCAAGCCCAAGGCGAAGAGATTCACTGGTATTCCCAATCTTCAGGTAAAGCGATGAATGGACATAATATACCCTTAGTTTCTCAAAATTTGTCTTGGAATAACCAAGTACTTCTTTAAAATATTGTTCGGCTATTATCGGATTATCATTTAGATATTCACATTCACCCAGTTCAAATAAGACATTGAATGTCAATTCATAACTTGAAATCCAACTGTTTTCGCCCAATAGGTCTTTGGCTACAGCTAAAAAATGGACTCCCAAACTATAGGAAGTTGAGTCCTTAGCCCTTCTTCCGGCAATTAAACAGAGTTCGGTAATTCTTATCTTTTCCACCTTATTCTCAATCAGATGGGAACTAATTATAAAGTGGTTCAATAATTCAAATATCCCTTCCTGTAATTGAGACTCATCCCGGTTTAATAAAAGCAACCGGCCAATTCTAAGATGCGTCAGGGGAAGTTCTCCTGAGTCAATTAAACTATAGGCCGCCTGCTGTACTTTATCATGGGAGAAGGTAAATTGTGCAGTTTCTCCGGAAAGTTGCTGCTCAATATCGTAGTCGGTATTGAGGGAACTCAAGGCCAATGTTCTGTATCTTTTATCGATGGAATTTAAATAACTTCCATTAAGGGCTGGTTTAAGGTCATTGTAAACCTGCAACTGCGATTCTTCAGTGATGTCAGCAAGATCAGCCAGATTAAATGTATTCCCCAATACGGCCGCATATTTCAAAACTTCCTGGGTATGTTGAGGCAAGTTAACCAATCCCTCAGTCATCAGATCGATCACGTTGTCTGTATAACCTAATTCATCAATCTCTTTCTGGTCCCATATCCAACTTTCAACCGGATCTTTTTTTACTAATTTCTTATCATAAAGAGATTTGAGGAAGCTATGAATAAAAAATGGATTCCCCTTTGTTTTAGCAAATACATGCTTGCCCAGTACTTTCGCCCGGGCTTTTTCCATTCCGAAAGAATCAATTATTATCTGACCGGTCGTTTCCTGACTTAACGGATTTAGCTGGATGACTTTAACCAGGCAATTTGACTCGTAAATCTGTTTAAGGGTGATTAATAACGGGTGCCCTTTTTCAACTTCATTATCCCGATAAGCCCCAAGAATCAGGATGTTTTCCAGCCTGGGATTCTCAAGTATCCGTTTGACCAGGTTTAACGAGGATAAATCAGCCCATTGGAGGTCGTCCAAAAAGATGACCAATGGACTCTCTGAGGTGCTGAACACGTAGATAAAATCGAGAAGGACCATATGAAATCTGGCCTCCTGTTCAGCGGGTTGTAATTTAAGAACTGCGGGCTGTTTCTCAATGATCTTCTCCAATTGAGGGATAACCTCAGTAATAAGTCCGGCATTTTCGCCCAGAATGTATACAATTCGGTCTCTCCAGGCGCTAATTTTATCATCTGATTCTGATAGCAGGTTTTTTATGAACTCCTGAATGGCTTCAATAAATGCGTAGTAGGGGATATCCTTTTTAAACTGGTCAAACTTGCCGCTAATGAAAGTCCCTTTACTTTGAATGATTGGAAATTTAATATGTCTGATAAGTGCCGATTTTCCAACCCCGGAATAACCTGCAACCAGAACAAGCATCGATTTTAGCTGGTTCAGATTTTTGTAGTACCCCAGCAATTCATTTCTCTCTTCTTCACGGCCATACAATTTCTGACTTTGTTTGTATTGCTCCGTAATATCGTTTAATCCGGCTTTGAAGTTGATTAAGGGTTCTTTTGAAAGGAAATGCTTCATTATGGCCACCAAATCCGATTTTAAACCAGCAGCACTATGATACCTGTCATCAGGATTTTTCTCCATTAACTTGGCAATAACCTGGTCTAAACCTTTGGGTAAATCGGGTATAATCAACGATAGAGGTACCGGATTTCTGGACAGGTGAAAATGGATAACTTCGAGCGGATCTATAGAATCGAATGGAGGTTTCCCTGCAAGCAATTCATACATCAATACCCCAAAAGAATAAAAATCACAACTTTGAGTCACTGAATATTCTGTCCGCCCGGTTTGCTCCGGGGAGATGTAGACCAAAGTACCTTCGATTTGATCTACATTCAAAATCTCATTGGTTTCGAGGTAAAGATTTGATGAGATTCCAAAATCAAGTAATTTCAGGGCTCCATCGCTGGTAATCATAAGATTACTCGAATTAATATCCTTGTGAATTACCCCTTTCTGATGTATATATTGCAGTATATCTGCAAGTTGAATCGCTATTTCAAGGGCCTGTTTAAGGTTGATCTTCTTCTCGAAAATCAGTTTTCTTAAATCGGTACCTTCGATGTACTCCTGGACCAGGGCAACCGTTTTACCATCATACAGAATTCCGTAAACTCTTGGGATACCGGTATGATTAAGATCTTTCAGGACATCATACTCGTGACCTAATTTTGAAATCTTCAGTATATTTTCATTAAGCAATATTGATTGTTTTAAAACTACCTTCTGATTATCAAGGAGCCTGTTCGCCAGAATTATCTCATTTCGCTCGTTTTTAAAAAGCGATTTTAAGATGGTATAGTCTTTGTGAATAAATTCTGAAGATTTCATCTTTAGAATTTTTTTAAAGAAAGTAAACCATAATACCACAACTTATTTTCAAGAGCCTCAAACTGTTTGATCGAACTGAAATGGTTTCCATGATTTACCTTGTTACGAAGGCCAATTCCTTTCAGAAATATCCCTAAACTCCAAAGTTTACTTGCCATGGAATGGAGGTGTTTTAGGGATGGCTTTGTATATTCGGTAATGTTTTCTATTTCAAATTCAGTAAACCCGCAGTTTTCAGCATGTCTTTGATGTTCAGACGCTTCATCGATGTCTTTTATTGACCAACCATCCAGCCAGTCATGCAGAAGTTTTTCACCCTGAGGTAGCAAAGGTCTTTTGGCTCTGAAATAGTCTGCACAAATCAGTCGGCCGCCAGGTTTAAGTAACCGGAAAGCCTCTTTATAAAAATTCAGTTTTTCGCTGGCATGGCACATACTTTCGCAAGCCCAGATTAACGAAAAAGTGTTGTCTTTGAAATTGGTATTGGAATAGTCTTGCTCAGAAAACGATATCCTGCTGTCCAGTTGACTCTTACGGGCTGCTTTTTGGGCCTTTTCAACCTGATGCGGTACCAGGGTAATACCAGTAACATGGACCTTATAGTTCTCTGCCAGCCAGAGAGAACTTCCACCACGACCACATCCTGCATCGAGAATGATGTCTCCATCTTTCACGCCACCTTTAAGTGCCATTACTTTGTTTAAATTTAAAAGTGCTTCACCGTGGGATTTAACTTCGTGATCATAATAGCCGAAGTGCACCGCCCTTGTTTTTTTGCTAAACCAAAGCACCCGATAATCCAAACGGGTATTATCATAATAGCTTATAATTGATTTCCGATACTCAGCATCCATTGTTTATAATATTTCAAGTCAATGACCAATATTCCTTTAAATCTGCCGGAATTCTGAAGCCCGATTGTTTTCCTTCTCTGAAGTGGAGAGATAAGATTCCTATCATGATACCACCTAATGCAGACATGGAATCTACGATCAGTTTCTCATCCAGTTCATCAATCAGGTCATGGGTTCCGTCATGATGGAGGATTCCATGAAGGATATCAATATGAAGGTCAATCAGGAGTTTCCGGTCTTCAATCCGGCGAATCATTTTCATCACCCAGACAATTATTCGCTCAAAGATTCCTTGTTTAGGTTTAACCTTTTGATAATCTGTTTTTTTATCCAGAATTGTAACGTAATACTTTTTCAGGTGATCGTGAAAATGGGTGCGTAAAAGTTTTTCGTGCTTCTCTTTTTCGTCGGGGGTTTCAGGCTTGGCGAAAAAATCAGGATACAACTCCCGATAGGAAGGTCCCAACATGCGGTCGAAACAGTCAGGAAACTGATCGTCAGCCAACATTCTTTTCATGATCAACAGGGTTAGCTCAAGTGGCAAATGGAAATGCTCCATGGTCTGCACCAATGCCTTAGTCAGTGGGATTCCTGCTTCCGTTTTATCTTTGAATAAATGGCTATAGACAGTATGCTGCAATGTCCAAGCCTCGTTTATATCTTTGCAAATCAAATCATCCTGAACTCCCATAATCCGCCCTATTGTCTTCCAGGTGTGAAACCATGCCTGTTGTTCCTGTTGGGTGAGAGTGTCTCCCAACAGGGCCATCCCTTTAAAAAACTCGAGTGAAAACACCTGATTTGTGGCTACAATATCTTCCTGATTTATCGGTTTACCCCAGGCTTCATTCCATTTTTCACCTTTTTTATTGTCTAAAATAATATGGCGCATTGCCGCGTGCATAATCCGGACTTTAAGTGCGGTGAGAATTCCCCTTTTATCCGGTTCCCACCAGTTTTTATCCATTACATCAAATACAAACTGAGCAGTTTCAAAAATCCGACGTTCGGGTTGTTCGATAAGCAGCTTAGTCATTTTGAGTACATTGGCAGGTTTTTCGGCCATGTAGGTATAGGGCAATGATCGGAACATCAAAATGAAAATAAATTTCATCCCTTTCTCTTTCCAGATTTCATGGGTTTGATTAAAGAACTCTATATCCTCGGGAGAAAATGTGTAAGCTAATTCACCCTTGATAAAATCATACATCGGCTTTGGAAGCTGATCAGAAACAATACTGTCATTTTGTGCCATCTCGATCAGAAGCGTGCGCAAATGATCCATTGACCCAGATTCCAACAGAGCTGATACAGCATCATCAGCAGGCTTGTCCATCACCTGGCGGAGCGAATCGAGATCGATTCCATTCCAGCTTAATTGTTGCGCTTTTTTCCCCATTTTCTTGAATAGTTAAGTTTATCAATCATTTTAAGTCCTTACAATTTATTTAAAACCGGTTAAGCCTGATGATGAATTGGGTCTGCTCTCCTTCGATTGTCTCTACCTTTAATTCGCCGCCATGGGCCTTAATAATATCGTAACTCATACTGAGTCCCAATCCTGTTCCCTGCCCTGTCGGTTTTGTTGTGAAGAAGGGTAGAAAGATCTTATCCAGAACATTTTGAGGGATGCCAATCCCATTATCTTTAATTAACACTTCAACCTTATTATTTGTTCTTTTGGTACTTATAGAAACCGTTGGCTCATAGATGGAGAGACCCGGAAGGTCTTCAGAACCTTTAAAGTCTGAAGCTTTTCCAGTTGCTGATTCTGTCGGACCATTCTTCTTTTCAGTGACAGCATAAAACGCATTGGTAATCAAATTCAAAATCACCCGTCCAAAATCCTGTGGAATGATATTGATCATACCGATTGACTCATCAAAATCTGTCTTCATCGTTGCATTGAAGGATTTGTCTTTGGCTCGAAGGCCGTGATAGGCCAAACGCAGATATTCGTCTGCCAAGGCATTGATATCGGTTGGCTCTTTCACTCCGCTGCTGCTGCGGCTGTGCTGGAGCATACCTTTTACAATGGCGTCGGCACGTTTGCCGTGGTGGTTGATTTTTTCTTCATTTCCTATAATATCATCAGCAATAGCATTGACTTCATCAAGATTTCCCTTTTTAAGTTCATCCTTCATTTCCACTAATAACTCTCTGTTTACTTCCGAGAAATTATTGACGAAGTTCAATGGATTCTGTATTTCATGGGCAATCCCAGCGGTGAGCTCTCCCAATGAAGCCATTTTTTCGGATTGGATCAATTGGGATTGGGTGGATTTTAACTCCGTATAGGCCTTTTCAATTTCTTTGGCCTGAGTCAATTCCATCTCCCTCGATCGCTCACGTTCACGTTGAATAAGTCTTCGGCGCATAAAGCGATCAAAACCATATAATCCTACTATAAAAATCAACAAATAAGCGCTATATGCCCACCATGTTTCCCACCACGGAGGCAAAATGGTCAATGTAAATGCTGCACCCTGATCATTCCAATATCCATCACTATTACCGGCCTTTACATGAAAAATATAAGTGCCGGGCGAAAGATTATTGTAAGTGACTGTACGTTGAGTTCCAATCTGCACCCAATCCTTGTCAACTCCATCGAATTTGCAGGAATAACTATTGTTCGCCGGATTTTCAAAATGGAGAGCTACAAACTGAAAACTGATCTTATTTTCGTTATGTTTCAGTTCTTTTTTTTGCCGTCCTTCAGTGTAAAAAACACTGTCTTTGTTGCTGGCCGACGATTGATAAGTCACCGATTCGATAGTTACCAAAGGCGGTATCCGGCTCATATTAATCCGATTCGGATTGAAAGATATTAATCCGCTTTTTACCGGAATTTGAAAATTCCCTTCTGCATCTTTGAAAATATCAGACCAATTAAAATTGAAAATCAGTATGGAGGTTTTGAAATTCGTAAAATGATTCGTTTCAGGATTTAGCCTTGATAAACCTCTTGGGGAAGAAGTCCATATATTGCCTTCCTGATCTTCATTAATACCAATAACCGAATTGAAAAGCAAACCGTCTTTCTCTGAATACCTTTTAAAACTACCGGAATTCAGATCAACTAAAAATAGGCCTGAAAGATAAGTACCAACCCATAACCGCTGATGACTATCACGGTATATACTGATGACACAGACCAGACCTGAAGGATAATCAACAATAGATTTGAATTCGCCGGTTTCAATATTCAGCTGGTTAATCCCGCCTTGATTTGTTCCTACGAATAGATTTCCATTAGTATCGAAAACCATCGACAGAACATTTCCGTCGTCAAGTGCATTTTTCGTTTTAACCTTTAAAATATTCTGTTTAAACGGATATCTGGAAAATGTTCCACTGGCCTTGCTATACCTGCATATTCCGTCATTTCGGGTGCCAATCCACAAGTTATGGTTCTTATCTTCTGTCATACCGGTAATGAAATTGCTGCTCAGCGATAAACTGTCATTCGGAATATTCCGGTAATTGATAAGCTTTCCGGACCTCAGATTATAAGAATATAAGCCGGACGCAACTGTGGAAATCCAGACCAGACCTTCGTTATCGTCGATTACTGATGTGATTTGCTTGTAGATTTTGTGATTTTGAAGGTCAATTTTCTGATAGCTGTTTTCCTGTAAATTCCAGATGAACAGACCGGTAGTATCTTTTACAAAAAAACTATTGTCACCGTATTTCCCATGAATGTAGTATTCGTCTTCAGTTTTTTTACCTGGTTTTCGTGAAGTTGGCGGATCGATGATAATCGGATTGAGCATGGATTTTTGCCGGTCCAATGAGGCAATACCCGTGAAGGGCATATTCAACCATAAGGTTCCGGTCTGGTCAAAGAATACCCGGTTAATTCCATTGTGATCAGGCAGGCTGCCCGCTTCACTGCTGTGTTTGTACATCGAAGTACTTGCGGTTTCTGTATTCAGAAAAACCAAACCTTTAAAATAGCCACCCATCCAAAGATTCCCTTCATTATCCGATGCAATTGCTTCGATATGTGTTTTCTCGCTGTTCAACGAGGTTGGCAGGCTTAACGGAAAATTAGTTACAGTTCCGGTCTCCGGATTGTATCTTGAGATCCCTTTTAAGGTGCTGAACCAAACCCTTTTCAAAGAGTCAGTAAATACATGAATACAGAAATCAGACAATTTCGTGGGGTCATTTTTATCCGGATCAATAATCCTGTTTTCATTGGTCTTCGTATTTATTTTAAAGATTTTCCGTGGCTTTGGAGTTGCTGAAGGAGGAGTTTCCAGAAATAGAGCGTTTATCCAGATGACATCCGCATCATTCGGATCGGGAGTCATAACATCGATCATATATTGTTTGCTGAGATCGGGCAATACCTGATTGGGAATCATCGATCTGGTTTCAGGATCATAACGGTTAATCAGGCTGTCGGATGCCACCCATATTCTGCCGGACACATCCTGTGTCAAATCGATACTGTTTACAACAGGAAGATGATATTTCCCCTTTCCAGCAGAATTATAGATTTCAAAATGATTTTCTTTCTGATGATGTACAACTATTTCCAATTTGTTACTTTGGTTATTCTGAAGCAAAAACAAGTCCATGCCATTAACTTTATCCTCAACCCAATTGAAGATCAACGAATTCTTAAAGGTTGACAGCGTAGCAGTATCGAAAGGAGCTTTAAAAAAAGCATCCTTTTGACGGTCGAAACAAAACAATCCTTCACGGGTAATATTCGCCCAAATGATACCGTTTTTATCTTCATGCAAAAATTCAACTTGGCAAAAAACAATGGGATTTCCTTTGTCATCGGGCATCGGGTATTGCTTCAATCGATACCCATCATACCGAACCAATCCGTTTTGGGTGCCAAACCATAAATAACCAGGTTTATCCTGAAGAGAACACAAAATATTTGCTTCAGGCAGACCGTTTTCGGCTGACATAGTATTAAAATAAGGCTTTCTGAACTGAGCCTGCAGTCCAATTGAACAAAGAATAAATGCGATAAAAATTATTTTCTTCATACGATTTGTTAAATATTAGTCGAATAGTGTAGCGAAATAAAAAACTCCGAACCCTCGCCTTCCTTCGTCTCCACCTTTAACTCCCCGCCATGCGCTTTTACAATATCGTATGCCAGTGACAATCCTAAACCAGTTCCTTGTCCGGTTGGCTTGGTTGTAAAAAAGGGTTGAAATATTTTATCGAGAATTTTCTTTGGAATCCCGGGACCATTATCCCGGACAGCAATCAGAACCATATCCCCAACTTTTTTTGTAGTCACCCAAATCGTCGGTTCATGTTTGATTGATGGGTCTTTAAACCCACCTTCGGGGGGCAGGGGGGCTTTCACCGCATAAAACGCATTGGTAATCAGATTGAGAATCACCCGACCAATATCCTGAGGAATAATATTGATGGTCCCGATTGTTTCATCAAAATCAGTTTTCATTATCGCATTGAACGACTTGTCTTTTGCACGCAAGCCATGGTAAGCCAGACGCAAATATTCATCAGCCAGGGAATTGATATCTGTTGGTTCTTTAATGCCGTTGCTGCTACGGCTATGTTGAAGCATCCCCTTTACAATAGCGTCGGCACGTCTGCCGTGGTGGTTTATCTTTTGTTCGTTCTCCCTGATATCATTTGAAATGGCTTTTGCGTCTGCCAGGTTTCCGTTATCCATTTCCTGCTGCATTTCATCAATAAGCTCTTTATTCACATCCGAGAAGTTATTCACGAAGTTGAGCGGGTTTTGAATTTCATGGGCAATGCCTGCGGTGAGTTCTCCAAGCGAGGCCATTTTTTCCGCTTGCACCAACTGTGCCTGGGCTTGCTTCAGATCAACCAGCGTTTTTTCAATCTGTGCTTTGGCCGACTCCAGTTTGTTGAAATCTTCATAACGGGCATAGGCGGTGGAGAAGGCATCGGCAAGATTTTGCACCAGGTGCAAATCATCGTCATTCAATGGTGTGTCATTGCCTACATACAACATCCCCTGTAAAAACGGAAGGAAGTGCAAATCCAGTTTTGTTGGATGATCTCCCGTAACATATTTTTCAGATGGTGCTATAACGCCTGATTTTACCAGGTTTCTGGTCCAGTTTATAAATGCTGATTCATCCCAGTGCTCTTTATAAATTTGTCTCTTTTGCCAATATTCAACCAGATTTTGGAATGTGGTTTGTGCGGTATCATAAGGGAGATGAAATGCAGCAATTGCCCTACCATCAGGTGTCGATAAAAAAGTATGTATCTGTTCCTGCTGTTGATCCATAATAAAAACGCCGCATCGTGTAAACGAAACGCCAAGTGTTGTAAGTTCGTTCCAGATTAAAGGGGTGATCCGTTCCAGATCATCGGTAGTACGCATGGAGGCAGTTTCAGCACGGACCCGATCAAGAGAAGAACGTCTTATGGCTTCAATGGCATTTGCTTCTGACTTTTGCAAATCAAGGTAACGCCTGTAGGTCTGGCCGAAAACACCTGCAAACCTTTTAAAGATCATTGTAGCTACCGCAGGTATAGGCTCAGCTGTAAAGGCAAAAATAGAGCCTTCCGCAAAATAGAAATCACTGTGAAATTCTTTTGAAGGCAAAGTATTCATCTCAAAACTAGTCGGATAATATTTAGTTTCGTTGATTGCCTTGTAATAGGCTACTAAATCCTTACCAACCATTGTGTAAGTAAATAATGGTTGTTTGTTTTTCCATGCCTGATATATTCCGGAGAGAAGGGGATGAACTGCCAGATCCAGTTGACCCATTGTTAAAGTAGCCTTTCCTTCCGGTTTTGACTTTGCCGTCCAGACTTCAGCGGTCATCGTATCGCTATAGATCAATATCCCGCAGCGGTTTGTTTCGACACCCAGCTTAACCAGTTCATCTAACATGGATGAAACCGTATCACCTACATCCTGGCTATTGTGCATGGCCATGGTTTTGCTTCGCACGCGTTCAAGGGAAGCTTCAATCTGTGCTTCTTTAGCTTGAGCCTCTGCTTTTTGCAAATCGAGGAATCGAACGTAGGCTTGTTCAAAAACATTGGCAAATCGTTTCGTAATCTCAACTTCCTCCAGAGTATACGAATCACGTGAATAGCTATTTAATTGAATGCCACAATGCTTTGCCAACGCCCACAAGACAGTCCCGCATTTACTCTCCAGAATAAACTTTTTCCTTTCTGCTGAAGCAACGCTGAATCCCGTTGTTTCAAAAGCTTCCTTCCAAAAGATATTCTTTTGCTCCTGAGTGCATGCAACCTGGAGCGAGGTAATTCCCTGGTCACGGGCATCCATCATATCCCGAACAGGTTTGCGATCTAAATAAGGAACGTGAATGCGTTGTGAATAGATATTTGCAATCCACAAGTCCATATCACGTGAACCATCATACAAGATGTTGAAGTTGGCTGAATCCATTTTGACGCCAAGCTCTACCAAACTGGCATGCACAGTGTTTACTACTTCCTGAAGTTCATCACTTTTATGCATGGCCAGCGAACGAGAACGCACCCGTTCCAATGCTGCTTCGATTTGCGCTTCACGTGCCTGTGCTTCGGCTTTTTGCAGATCGAGAAAACGTGTATAGGTTTGCTCAAAAACTTTTCCGAATCGTTTGAGAATTCCCTCTTCTTCCTTGGTAAATTCCTTAAGATTAAACCGTTGAAAAATCAATAAAGAGTTTTTAAATAGCACATAGGCCCGAGTCCATCCGGGTGAATGATAGAGAAATTCCTGTCTTTCTTTAGGCTCCTTTCTAAAATCGGAGTATTTGAACAGCAGCCTGAAATACTTGTTTTTTTCAACCTTTGAATAATTCTCAGTATAAAAACCAACACCGTCATGCAAGGAATTATAGATCTTTTTTGTAAGGGGATGTTCTAAATAAGGAATATGAAATTTTTCAAGGTAATCCTGTCCCTCCACGGCAAACCAATCATTCACACCTTCTTCCGGATTGGCAAAATCAGTTAATATTTGCGAGCCGTTCACTTCTACTCCCAATCTGTTTATTTCCTTATCAAGAAGCCGAACGACTTCAACCAATTCTTCACTTTTGTGTATACCCATACTGCGTGACCTTACTCTTTCAAGTGCAGCTTCAATTTTTGCTTCCCGCCCCTGTTCTTCTGCTTTTTGGAGGTCGAGAAAACGAGTGTAAGTGCCATCAAACACTGCGGCAAACCTCTCCAGTATATCAATAGTTTCCTGGGGGCGGGGTTCAGGGGTGATTATTGTAAGTATTCCCCTGGAGAAGGTTGCGACATTCTGCACCCTGCGTTTGCCAAATATTTTTCGGTCAACCGGCAGTTTCATTTTCTTCAGGAATTGAAAATACTCTTCCAGTTCATTTCCCTGAAGATCAATTGTAATCGATTTGTTCCGTTCCTTCCAGGCCATGTACATCTTCTGCATTACAAAGGGTTCATCCAGCGAGGTCTTAATCACTGAATTAAATTGCCTGCCTCCATGCTCAGTAGCCCAGATTTCAAAAACATGTTCTGCTTCATTCACAATTTCTATGGCCATCCTTTCCGGCATTTCACCCAATGCAATGAATTGCTCAAATAATATCGCGGCAGTTTCAGCCAATTCATCACTTCGTTGCATAGCCATTGTTCTTGCACGAACTCTTTCAAGAGCAAGTTGGATCTGTGCTTCCCGTGCCTGTTCTTCCGCTTTTTGGATATCGAGGAAACGGGTATAGGTTAGGTCAAACACCTTGGAGAAGCGGACAAGAATATCCAGAGTTGGCTGTTGGAGAGGTGCGGTGTAAATCAGACCCAGTGTTCCATTTGAAAAAGATGCCTCCGACCATACCAGTCGCTCGGGCCATTGGTCAATTTCAGATTTGAGTTTCTGAAACGAAGGAAGTGAAAGGAAATAATTCCTGAAATCATCCATTTCTTCCCCGCTGATATCACGAATCAACAAAGGTTCCTTTCGTTTCCAGGCTTCGTAGGTCATTATTAATTGTGGATGTTCGTTCATCGGGCTGCGCAATTCACCTTCCGGAGGTCTGACAAGCGTAGAATCAGAAACAATCCATTGGATGGCGGTATCTGTTTTTTTGTCGATAAGGACGATTGACACTATCGCTCCTTCCGGAACAATACCAAGAGCGCTCATTTGTTGGTGCATCACGGTTGTCGTTTCTTCCAGATCACTGCTTTTTTGCATCCCCAGCATTCGTGAACGGAATCGCTCAAGACCTGCTTCAATCTGTGCTTCACGTGCCTGCGCTTCGGCTTTTTGAAGGTCGAGAAAACGGGTATAGGTTTGGTCAAACACCCCGGCAAACCGTTCCAACAGCCGCAAAGTTTCTGTTGGCTTAGGGTCAGCTGAAGAAAAAGTTATGAACCCTTTTGAAAAAAAAGCACTGTGGACTGCCCTCCGATTCTCTGAATATTGACCGGGTGAAGGAGTCTCGATGTGGCGGCTTATTTCTTTTCGATAAGAGATAAAATCACTAAGTTGCTTGCCCGAAAGAGAGATTACTATTGATTTTTCATTCCCCTTCCAGGCGACAAATAATTTGTTCATCAGATTAGGTTCCTCGACCGACGCAACCACATTCCGGTCTATCTGATTTCCGTTAATGGTTATCCAGAATTCGATTAACCTGGCCTCTTCCCTGATGATTCCTATTGTAATCTGGTCAGGTGTTTCGCCCAGCTCCTGAAACTGCTGAAAAAGGAGAAAGGCAGTTTCTCCAAGTTCATCACTTTTCTGCATCGCCATGGTCCGTGCACGAACCCGTTCGAGTGCCAGTTCAAGCCTTGCTTCTTTGGCCTGAGCTTCCGCCTGTGCAACATCAAGGAATCTGCGATAGGCTAGTTCAAAGACATTGCGGAAACGCTTCAGAACGTTTCGTTTTTCATCGGAAATCGGCTCATATGTTGAAATCCCGATAGAACCGGTACCAATGGAAAAGAAATAATAGGTGAGAAGTGAAACATTATTTAATTTTGGGTCATCCAGCTCCCTCATCTTTTTACGGTACTCCCTCGATTCATTCAACTCACTGCCGTCGATCACAATTTCTGCAAAAGCATCTTCTGCCTTTCTGATCTGCTTTACAAGGCTTTCAGTTGCCGGGTGGCTGTTGTATAAAATATCAGTAACTGTGGCGCCTCCGGTTTCAGAAAAATCATAATTCAGAAACGACCCTTTCTCATCGTTATGGATATTGATCATGGCATTCCGGAGTTCGCCGAAACCCATATTGCGAAGTTCTGCGAACAGTATTTCGCAAATGCTCAGCAAGTCGCCGGGTTTGCGCATCCCCATCGCGACTGTTCTTACCCGTTCAAGTGAAAATTCAATTTCGAGCTCCCGGTTCTGTGCCTCAACCTCTTTCCGCTTATGTTCCAGCTCTTCGATGGTTTCCTCCAAAAGAATGGCCGTAGTGCGTTTGACTTTCTCAGTGCGGTCTAGCTTGAAGGCAGTTATAGCCATCTCGCTTTCGGTATCCCTGACGGCTTTAGCTAACGAAGCTCTTTCTTCAACTGACAATTGCTCGTTTTGCTGAAGAATATCGGTAATCTTTTGGAGGTTCGGGTTCATGATTTAGTTATTTTTCTTTCAATACAACTGTACAAGCGGTAAACGCATGCATCTCTAAATTTCCGTTTGTGGTACGTGCCAGTTCAGCAGTGGAGAACATACCTGCAATGGGAACATCCCACACTCTTCTTATTCCTTCTATTTCTTCACTGATCAAAGGTCCGAGTGCAAGAAGCCTCCCCGCACAGTTAAACAACAACAGAGCATCAGCCTCAGGTATTTCTGTTGCTTTCAACTCTTCACTGCCTTTAATTGTTTTTTCAATTACATCAAAATCCGGAGGGAGTGTAAACCGTACTTTGGATCCCTGTGGCACTGAGCCGCTGCAATAATAGGAATGGTCGCTCCAATCAACCAAAAGCCCGGCGCGCAACACGGGGTCACCGGTTTCACTCTGTAATTGAAAGTTCAACGTCGTAGAATGCTCTAATGCAAAATTTTCCGCTGTCACGTTTTCAAGACCGCCATACTTCATTACCAGGTCCAGTACCGGAGTATCATCAATTGTATAAACTTGATTGCCGACACTTTTTGTAACCGTTTTTTCAGTGCCCACTGCTTTCCATCCACTGGTAGCCCTTCCTTTTATGCTGATTTTGTCTTCATCCAGAACAATAGCCACTATACCGTTATTACTTGATTTATTATTTGTAAACACAAATTGCTCCAGAAATGCAAAATCATCTCCGGCCATGCCGCCATACACATTGACCTGTGTGCCAAGCATGTCTTCAAAACCATGCAAAAGTTCCTCCGCATCAGTGTTTAAGTTGCTGCCGGCAATGAGGAAGGAGGGATGTGCAAATTTTTCCAATGCTTTTGTTGCAATAGCCCGGGTAGTTTGTCTGTAATTTTTTTCTGAAAATTCGTCAAACACAATGTGGAAGTATGAAGGATTGATATCGAGCAGCATCACTGCAATTTCTCCCGAACTTATTCCCTCACCGGTAAACTCTCCATTTGTTGTGGCTCCATAAATGGCAATACCTGCTTCATCCAAAACTTTGTTAACCGCTTCACGATCGTGTTTTACAGACATAAACACACAGGCCAGAGTAGGTTTGTAGCCATCAGTCATACTGTGTTCCAGAGCGGTTTTAATTTCTAAAGCAGAACTTCCTTGGATTGATTTTGCTATCATATTTTTAAAGTTGGAAGTTGGAAGTCCGAAGACCGAAGTGTTTTTTTTCGGTCTTCGGACTTCCAATTTCGGTCTATTTTTTATTCAGCTCCGGATAATCAAACACCAGGTTGCAGAAGGCAATCACCCCTGTTTTAAATGAACTATCGTCGATTATAAATTCTGGTGTATGGTGCGGACCTGCTGTTTTGGGGTCATTACCTTTCGGCAAACCACCAAGGAAGAAGAATAAACCAGGAACCTTCTGCGCATAGAATGAGAAATCTTCAGAACCTGTTTTAGCTGGCTTAAGCACAACATTATCAGACCCTGCAGATTTTTGCAAAGAAGGTAGCATGACTTTAGTAAGTAATTCGTTGTTAAATGTAACCGGATAGTGATTTGAATAAGGCAACTCAACAATAGCAGTTGCGCCGGCAGCTTCAGCTGTTTTTTCAGAAACCTGTCTGACACGGCTAAAAACCAGTTTTTCATCAGCATCGCTGAAAGTTCTCACAGTTCCCAGCATCTCAACCTGTTCAGAAATGATATTAAAACGGTTGCCACCACTTATTGCCCCAATGGTTACTACTGCAGGATTCTCAGTAAGATTCACATTTCGGCTTACTATTGTCTGCAAACTGTTAATGATTTCTGCAGACACAACAATTGGATCAACCGACAACCAGGGCTGCGAACCGTGTGAGGGTTTTCCTTTGATTGTTATTCTCATATCACCGGTCCCTGCCAATGCGGCGCCAGGATGATAGGATATTTTGCCGATTTCCAATAGCGCGTCCATGTGGAGACCAAAAATCACATCCACCTTTGGATTTTCAAGAACGCCTTCCTTCACCATCCGTTCAGCGCCAAATTCTTCCCCTTTTGGCCCTCCTTCTTCGGCAGGCTGAAAAATAAATTTTACAGTCCCTTTCAGCTCTTTTTTCATTCCCGATAAAATTTCTGCAACGCCCATCAGGATGGCAACGTGTGCATCATGTCCGCAGGCATGCATCACGCCGGTTTCCTTGCCGTTATATATAGTCATAACTTTTGATGCAAAAGGCAGGTCGTTTTTTTCGATAATGGGCAGGGCATCCATATCGGCCCGAAGAGCAATTACCGGCCCTGGTTTATCTCCTTTTAATATTCCAACCACTCCTGTGACCGCGACACCTGTCTTGACTTCAAGACCCAATGATTGCAAGTGTTTGGCAATGATTGCTGAGGTTCGCGTTTCGTGGTTTCCCAGTTCAGGGTTTTGATGAATGTCATGACGCCATCCAATTACCTGCTGTTCTATTCTATTGGCGGATATTTTAATAATAGCATCATGACTGTTTTTCTGTGCTGCAACTAATTCACAACACAATAACAAGTTGATTAAAATTGTAATTCTCATGATTTCTATTTGGATTTATGGGCTTCCATATCTATTTCAATCAATTGTCCTTCTATTGCAAGTCCTTTTACTTCGAGCCAGGTACCTGTCGGGAATTGCTTTTTATAAATGGTGTTCCGGTAGGCTGAGACCTCGATAAACTCAGCCATATTGGTCGTGTAAACATTCTCAGCCACAACATCCTCAAAAGTGTAGCCATAGTGTTTCAGGATTTTTCCCAGATCGCTGTAACAGTTTTTCATTTGCTGATGATTGATTTTTTTTTCATGAGCATTGTTTGTAAGGTGAAATTTAATGTTTAATATTTTGCGTAGTATTTGTCTGCCAAAATCGGGTCCCCGGTAATAGTAAGATGATCCTTAGGATCGATATTCACAGAAGGCAAATAAATTAGCTTAATAATGAGACAAAAAAGTCTTTTATTGATTTTTATAGATCAACAAATTACCAGCTACAAAGTTCATAGCGTCCAATGAACCAATTTGTTTAGATTCATCTACCTGTTAATATCCTGGTTCGTTATATTGGAAATAGGTTCCTGAATATTGGCAGACTATAGCTATGCCAGGCCCGGATATTGAAAGAGTTGTTTAAAAGCCGGAATTTCCTGCTCTTTTTATTCCTGGCAATTAGATCAGATTAGAAAGAATGATCTAAATACGGATGTTTATTTGTGGTATTACATATTGGAATAGGGAGATAACCCTAAGCTCATCTTCATTAAAAGGTTTGGTATCGTGAAACTTTTCCTGGTGAAAAGAGGAAACTAACCCACGAATTGGTATACAGTTTTTGGTATTATCTGCCGATCAGATATTTTATCCAGGACAATTTCAAGGCTGAATATGGCGGGTACTTCAGATTTGGTTCAAACCAGAATGGTTTGTCAAGGATGCTCTTGAAATGGGAAAAGGCAATAAATCCGGCTTCTCCGTGATAACTTCCGGTTCCGCTGTTCCCGACACCGCCAAACGGAAGGTTGCTGTTGGATATATGCATGACCGAATCGTTGATCGCACCCCCTCCGAATGACAGCTCATTTAACATCCTGTTTCGGCTTGATCTATCATTTGTAAAGATGTAGCATGCTAATGGTTTTGGTCTGGATTTTATCTTTAGTATTGCATCATTCAGATCAGAAAAGGAGATTACAGGAAGGATTGGACCAAATATTTCATTTTCCATAACCTTGTCCTCAAAGGTTATGCTGGTTAGAATGGTTGGGGCAATGTATCGTTTTTGAAGATTGCTTTCTCCGCCAGAATAGACTTTTGAAGGATCTATTAATCCGGTTAAGCGGTGAAAGTTTTTCTCATCGATAATCTGAACATAATTATCATTTTCAAATGAGTAATTGAATTTTCGGATAAAATCCTTCAGATGTAAAAGCAACTCATCTTTAACTATTACATCAACAAATACATAGTCTGGAGCAATACAGGTCTGGCCTGAGTTCAGAAATTTTGCCCATACCAGACGCTTTGCAGTATCTTTAATATTGCTATTCCGGGTAACGATTGCGGGACTTTTGCCACCCAATTCCAGCGTAACAGGGGTCAGGTTTTTTGCTGCGGCCTGATAGACAATTTTCCCAACAGTAGTGCTGCCGGTAAAGAATATTTTATCAAATTTCTGTTCCAGGAGTTCAGTCGTTTCAGTGACCCCACCTTCAACCACCACCATAAACTCAGACGGGAAATTTTCATTTATCAGTTGTGCTATCGCTGCACTTGTGGCCGATGAAATCTCACTTGGCTTTATAATAGCGGTATTACCTGCAGCAATGGCAGCTACCAAAGGGGCAAAAGTGAGTTGCAAGGGATAATTCCATGCTCCGATTATCAAACAAACACCCAGCGGTTCAGAAATAATATAGCTTCGTGCAGGCAAGTTTAAAAGATTGGTCCAGGCCTTTTTTCGCCTTGACCATTTGGGGAGTTTCTGAATTGACTCCTCAATTTCCTGGTAAATAATATTCAATTCTGTGGTATAGGTATCAAATTCCGATTTCTTAAAATCTTTGTAGATTGCCTCATAAAAGACCGATTCCCGATTTTTGATAAGCTTCTTAAGCTTTTTTAACTGCTCTATCCTAAATTCAATAGCCTTCGTTTGATTGGAATTGAAATAGTTACGTTGATTTTTTAAGATTTCTTCGTAGTTCATTTGAATCTTATTTGTTTCTCTTTCACATATCTGAGTATTTCCGGAAATAATCCGCATAGACCAAACGAGACACTGAAGTACTTATAATTGTTCGCATTTTGAGTTTCCTGACTGTACTGTTTTGGAAATTAAAACTGATTTACAATTTCCTGACAGCGGACATTTCCAGGACTCCGTCAGGAGCTTCAACTTTACCGGTGATCTTTGAGTTTTCAACCTTGCCTGAGACCTTAATATCGCTCCCTTCGATGTTGACTATGAATTGAATTATATCTTTGGAGAATTGGATATCTGGTACCTTAAGTTCCTGTCCATCCTCAAAAACTACCTTGCCGATAAGTCCCCCATTTACTTCCGAAACGATAAAAGAGCTGTTGACATATTGGTCCGGAGCTTCAGCAACAGCAACCTTCCAGGTGCCAACCACAATTTTATGGCCATTGGCAAAACTCTTAGGATTCAAAATTACAATACCAAGAATGATCAGGACAAGTTTTAACTTTTTCATAGCAATAAAGGTTGGAAAATAATAAATAAATATATAATAAGTGTGTTCAGATCTTTTGGGCAATTACCTGACTCAAGCCTGTTTCAAATTCCAGTCTTGAAATATTTCTGAATCCTGCATTAATTAGCATTTCGTTAACCTCCTGTTCGGTAAAACAATCGCCGGCTTCTGTGCCGACAAGCATATTGATGGCAAAAATAGCTCCGGTTGTTGGTTGCGTCCTTTCATTGTTCATGATCCAATCCTGAATGACAATCTGACCTCCTTTGTTTAAGGATTTAAAACATTTTGCGATTAGGTTCAGATTGATATTCAGTGAATTACTGTGAATAATTGCAGATAAAAATACTAAATCGAATCCTTCAGGTAATTCGTCGGTGATGTAATCGCCTGCGCATGTTTTTATTCTGTTTGAAAAGCCTTCCTTATCAATGAATTTCCTGGTAATAGGCACTACATTGGGCAAGTCAAAAACAGTTGCGTCAATTTCCGGTTTTTTAGTCACAAATTCCATTGAATAGGCACCGGAACCTCCACCGATATCCAAAATGGATTTCACACCGGATAAATCAATCGTTGCCAGCTGTGACGGAGCTTGTTTTATTGCCCGGTCGTGCATCGCATTTATAAAAGAGAAAAGCCATTCGTCTCCTCGGTCATTAATTTCAGCAGGATGAGCCGATTTTCCGCTTTTCACAACCTGGGTGAGGTTACTCCAGGTATTCCAAAGATGGTTGGAATGCATCAGCCCTCCCAGATATCCTGAACTTCTCTTAGATAAAAAGGTAAAACTTTCGGCAGTATTAAAGAACAATTGGTTCTGCTTGGTAAGAAAACCTAAGGATACCAAGGCATTCAGCAGACGTTCACAGGCATGTTTGTCTAATTGCAAACTGTCAGCGAGCTGAAGATTTGTTGTTCCGGATTCATCAATATTAGTAAACAGGTCAAGTTCAAAACCGCTTAAAAGGATTCTGCTTTTTTGGAAGGAAGCAGCAAATTCTCTGATGGCATTTGGATTCATATCATGAAAAACTTAGCATGTCCTGACAATTCAGCATATTTACTATGCTCCCTGGATAGCCTGAACTTAAATTTACACATCGGATTAAGATCCAAAGATATCCTTACTTAATGTCCAAATTTACAACTAAGTGATGAATCATTGATCAATTAGAATTTTTATTTGCAAACTTTTTCCAAATGAACTATTATTTAATGCTTAGGTACTGAATTCTAGGTATAGCTTCAACCATATAATCGATCTCCTTTTTTGTATTATCGAATGCAAATGATGGATGGACAGTCGCTTCAAGGCCAACAGCATCGGCCACATTTGGGGTTCCAGCTTCAAACTTAGCTGGTGGATCGTTGAAAATTGTCTCCTAGAAAGTGACATCCCTGATCATATTTACCTCCACTTTACCATGAGAGTAGAATGTTCAGCAGTTCTTATTTCCCATAAACCACGCCAATTCAAACTCTGATGTGGTAAGCTGTTGCTGAGACTCAGTATTCGGTTTGGCTCTTTGACGGTGGTAGACGGGGAGTCCTGCGATCTCATCCAAATAGAAGTTCTCTCCTTTTATGGCAGAATCAAAGGCAGTAATCACAACCTCATTAGGAGCTGTTTTGTAAATGATATTTCTGATTCCCAATTTTGTGAGTGCGGCAAATTCAATATTGGTCAATGAATTGGTAAGAACTAATACCGATAACTGAGGATATCTCTTCTTGATGATTTAGGATCGTCAATTCCTTGAAAATCTGTGTTTGCAAAGTCTTTGATAAGCAGTGCGTTTCGGAATTCTATTAGCAGCGAATGAAGTTTGCTTTGGTTGCAGGCAACTCCAGCCAGCGTGTAGCGTTCGTCTGCTTCTATTAGCGATTTCAGTACCTCGGCCACCAGAAACTGGGAATCAGAAATTATTATATGTTCATTTTTAATTCGCTTCATAACTCTGTTTAATGATTTTTCAAATACATCAGGATTGTCAATTGATTTAATGTATATTTGCTTGAGTATTTTCGTTTGAGTTGATTGAATATTTAATCAATGAATATATACTTTTGAATTAACTATTTCATTCAGATAGTTGGGAAGTCTTTATAATCCTTCGCTCTTCAACCAGTAAACGTCAAGTGAAGATATCCATGAGTTTTAGTGAGATTTTAACAAACAATATACTTAAAAATGAAAAGGCCAGGGTTAAAAATCGTAAACCGTGAAAGAATAAGTAACAGTGGCTCTTCGCTTCGCTGATCTTCGATTTCATACCACCTTTAAAAAACAAATTATATACGCATGATTCGTGTCGGCAATAACCAGGAGTTTACATGGTTAAAAAGGATTTCACTTCAGTTCATCAGTGAAAAGGAATTTGAAAAGATAGAGAAATCATCAGTTAAATTGAATTTTAGGAAAGGAGAAACGATCCTTAAACAAGGGGGAATCCCCACCCATATCGTATATCTCGAAAAGGGCATTATCAAGTTTAACTATGAAAACGAGATCAGCAAAAACCTGATAATTACAATTGTAGCAGCGCCTAAAATATTAGGTGGAGCTAATCTTTTTTATAAGGACAATAACCTATTCTCATTTGTTGCTGTTGAGGATTGCGAGGCAATTCTAATTGATGCCAAAGTTTTGGAGAATATCCTGATGGAGAATTCCAAATTCGCAATGATGATGTTTCAGGTGGCTTCCGAAATGTTTAAAAAGGCAGTTATGAACTTTATCAGCCTGGCTCACAAGCAAAAAGAGGGGAGAATCGCTGATATTATCCTTTACCTCGCAGAAGAGGTTTATGATGGCAATATCTTCATTCTTTCTTTAACACGAAAAGAGTTAGCTGAATTTGCAGGTTGTTCTACCGAAAATGTCATCATGACATTGTCAAGGTGGCAGAACGAAAAAATTATCGCCATTGAAGGGAAAAAGTTTGAGATTCTTAATCCTGAAAAATTGCAATACATCAGCAGAATAGGATAATCATGCTTACACAGAAAACCAGATATTCCATGCTTGCCTTAGTTAAACTGGCTAAGGAATTTGGCAAAGGCACTTTAATGATCAATGAGATTGCAGAGAGTGAAAAAATCCCGAAGCGATTTTTGGAATCGATTCTGCTTGAATTAAAAAAGAACGGTTTTTTAGCAAGTAAACTCGGTAAAACCGGTGGTTACTATCTGATCAGAAATCCTGAAGAGATAAATCTGCTTGAAATTGTCCGTCTTACAGAAGGGAGTATAGCCTTATTGCGATGTACCTCTGTAAAATATTACGAACCTTGTGACCACTGTAAAGATGAAATGACTTGTGCAATCCGTGGTACCTTTAAAGACATCCGGGATTATACATTTAGTAAGCTTGAAAATACTTCTTTGGCGATGCTTGCACGTGAGTGATAATGTGAATTTAGCAAAGAATATTTTTGTTCCAATAATATTCTTTATTTTTGAATTCCTATCATTTTCTTTAAAATGCTAAAAAAGACGGGCCATCTACTCAATATTGGGTGTATATTAATAACCAGTATTACAATTCTGCTTTTCGCTCTTTCCTCATTTAAATTCATTCTTATAATTCCTGGTTTTTTTACCCTGTTTCGCATTTTCAATGTGATCCTGTTGATGCTTTTTGCCTTGAGAAGCAGGTCTCTTACAGTTTGGATCTTGATAAGTATTGTTGTTGGTGGGGAGTTTGGTTTTGATTTCCCGGAGGTTGCCAAAAACCTCCAATTCCTGAGCGATATCTTTCTGCGGCTGATAAAGACAATAATTGCACCGTTGATATTTGCAACATTGGTAAACGGCATCGCTGGTCATAATGATTTAAAACTGATTGGACGACTAGGCTGGAAATCAATTCTTTATTTTGAGGTGGTTTCAACTATCGCTTTGTTTATCGGACTTATTGCCATAAATATAAGTAAAGCCGGTGAGGGGTTGATCCTGCCTTCAATTTCCAATATCCCCGAAACAACGGCAAAGCTTCATTCCTGGTCGGATTTTCTTCTAAATATGTTTCCCGAGAATATTATCAAGTCGATCTTTGAGGGGAACATTCTTCAGGTGGTTGTTTTTAGTATCATTTTTGGAATTGCCGTTGCAAAAAGCGGCGATCGGTTTAGGGCCCCCATGCTTCGGTTTACCGGAAGTTTGGCAGAAGTAATGTTTAAATTCACAAAAATTATCATGTATTATGCACCGTTAGCCGTTTTTGCAGCTATCGCATTTACAATCGGACATCTGGGACTTGACGTACTTTCGACTTTGTTGAAATTATTGGCCACATTATATCTTGCCCTGCTGGCATTTCTGCTTTTGGTAATATTTCCCATGGTGATTATTTTAAAAATACCTTTTAAGAAATACCTTCTTGCGTTGAGTGAACCGGCTTCAATTGCATTTGCTACAGCAAATTCTGAATCCGCACTACCAGTGGCACTCGAATCAATGGAGCGATTTGGCGTACCTCGCGAAATAGTCGCATTCGTAATTCCGGCGGGATATAGCTTTAATCTGGATGGTACCTCTTTATATTTATCACTGGCATCTGTTTTTGTAGCCCAGGTTGCAGGTATCCATCTTTCGCTTGGACAACAACTTGCCATGTGTTTTGTATTAATTCTTACCAGTAAAGGTGTCGCGGGGGTTTCTCGTGCGGCCCTTGTTGTATTATTAGGAACTCTTTCAAGCTTTGGATTGCCTGCAACACCTGTCTTCTTAATTCTGGGAATTGATGTACTGATGGACATGGCACGCACAACAGTAAACGTCATAGGGAATTGTACCGCGACAGTTGTGATGGCTAAATGGGAGCATTCATTTGATAATCAGAAAGCTGAAAACTTCTCAAATAAGATTTGAATGAATGGATTTCATTGTTACTGCTGACATTTGCTCTTTGGGGCTCAGTTAGGCAGGGATAGGTTCCGGTTTAAAAGTATTTTCTTAATTATATACATTAAGGCCAGGTCTTTGAAACGACATGAAGTCTACCCAATCTAATAATTAGAGGAAATAACCCTGTGTTCTTGAATCTTCATGATCCCTTCATAATGTACGAAATATCTTTGAGCTGTAAACAATTTTAAAATTACAATTATGAAAAAGTTAGTTCTTTTATTAAGTTTCGTATTTGTTCTAGGTTTGATTTCTGTGAGGGCTCAGGATGCTCCAAAGAAAAAAATTAAAAATGCTCCTGCAAAAACTGAAAAGGTTGCTCCAAAGCCAGATGATAAAGCAAAACCAGATGCGAAGGTACCGGGAAAAGGAAAAAAGAAATTAAAAAAAGTTGCGGCTCCGGCAAAATAAATTTGTTTGATAACGATAAAAAGAGGTTGTCTCAAACGTTGAGACAACCTCTTTTTTATTCGGTAAATATTTTTCGTAGACAGGTCTTGATTCTTATTCCTCCTGACGTTATTTTAAGTTCTTAATGGTAATGCCGAATTACCCGGATGAATTCCCATTATTGGCTGGTAATTTTTCAATTTTGGCTCTTCCATTTGTGAATAATTCAATTTCGACTGCTTTGATAGGAGAAGCCCGATGAGTCAGTATTCCAGGCTTTAAATATTTGTAAGAAATAAATGATTATTAATATTGCTTCACCTTATGGTTTATTCCAAATTTAATCTTCTGCCAATTAGCTTTGAAAGAAGCATATAGTTATGCCCGAAATGATGTCCGCCTCCCAAAAAGTCATGATCGCTTACTCCATCCAGATTTTTCCGGCGGATTGAATATGGAGAGTCATCGCAAATGATATAAGGTCTCAGGGCTCGCATCTTTACTAATTCCGTATATATATCGGTTCCTTTTTTTTCTTCAAAAAGATAATCTGTAGGTTTTAATCTGAATATCGCTTTCTGACCTGGAGCTATTAATACGACATCCATCACCTGAAGTCTTGTTTTTTCATCCAGATGGTTAATAGCAAATGGGATTACTTCCGCTCCCATTGAATAACCCATAAGTACAACCTTATGCTGATTCCATTTTTTATTATACTGATTTATAATGTATCCAAAATCGCGTCCCAGCTGTACAGGATTCTTTGCTGAGCGAAAATAATTTTTTGAGTTTATCACCACAACAGATACATTTTTAACATTCAGATAATGAACAATTGCTTTGTCAAAATTCAGGTACCCAAAATCCCCGGTTAAAAATATGACGTAGTAATCACAATTTCCGCTGGAAACGGATTCCTTTGCAGGTATATTCCTTGCAGTTTGTACTTTCTCTGCAAGAAGTGATGGTATGGATAAAAGTGTGATAAATATGATCACTTTACAAAAACGGAACAATAATAGATTCATTGTCAGCAACTTTTAATGATAAAATATCTTCCTGTTTAGGCGCAGCAAAGTTGATAAAAACTTACTGTTTTGCGGTATAATTGAATGACCTTTTTAGTATATTAACAATATTTTATAGTAGAAACCTTAAGTATTTAGATTATACTTAAAATTTTAGTTTAAATTGTGCTCCTTTAGACCAGAAAATATCTAGCGAAATTCATATAGGAATTTGCCTTTGGTAAAAAAGCAGCTCAAACTCTTAGTGCTGAGCCTTAGTATTAAGGGAGTTTTTAAGTTGCAGTAATTTTATTTCAATCGTTCATATTTTTCTTTAAAGCGAAGCCTCTGATCGCCTGAGGTAAAGATTCAAGAAGCAATTTATGTGTGCAGAACAGTATTGCCTGAGCTGAAAGGGGTAATTTGGAATCTAAGGATATCCTTGCCATAGGCCGGAAAGGGTTAGGGCAGATTCGGTTTAGTGACTTAGAGGTTCGATTACTCATCGCCGATGGCAATAAACCTGACGATCCAATAACAGAAACACTATCTAATTTAAAAAGAGGGTGTCCAAAAAGGCACCCTCTTTTTTCATAAAAATAATACTGTAAATATTTGGTCATTCAATTGATCTTTAGTATATTAGTTGCATAAATCATTGATTATGCAACCGATATTTAAACCGTACACTCAAGGTCAGATA
>CAIXZH010000105.1 GCA_903923905.1 uncultured Bacteroidia bacterium | reverse complement strand
GTGCCCAGAACAAGACTCGAACTTGCACAACCTTGCGGTCACTAGTCCCTGAAACTAGCGTGTCTACCAATTTCACCATCTGGGCGTAAATTGAGGTGCAAATATAGACCGAATTTAAGAATAGCCAAAGAGATTATGTAAAAAATTATTGCAAGGGCGCAAATATTACGCCCCTTTAAGAATAATGTCATTTCAAATTTTCTTTCAGAAAATTGTCAAACATCGTATAGAGATGCATGGTGGTGTTCCCTCCGCGGAGGTTGTGATTCCTGTTAGCATACACCATCATCTGAAACTGGACCCCCGCCTGCACCATTGCTTCGGCAAATTCAACCGTATTCTGATAATGAACGTTGTCATCTGCCGATCCGTGAACAAGCAGTAACTTCCCTTTGATCCCTGCAGCCAGCTTTATCGGCGAGTTATCATCATACCCTTCGGGATTCTGGCTTGGAAGCCCCATATATCTTTCGCTGTAAACTGTATCATAGAAACGTTGATTCGTAACGGGAGCAACAGAAATACCTGCCCTAAATAATTCACCCCCTTTTGCAAGACACATTGCCGACATAAATCCTCCGTAACTCCACCCCCAGATTGCTATTTTCTTTCCATCTACGAAAGACAGGCCCGCAAGATATTTGGCCGCTTCTATCTGATCATCCGATTCATATTTCCCCAGCTGACCATAGGTGCACTTACGAAAATCCTCACCACGGGCACCGGTTCCCCGGGGGTCAACACATACTACAAGGTAACCATTTTGCGCCAGGTAGTTATCCCATCCAATCCCGAATTTGTCAAGTACTTCCTGCGAATTAGGTCCGCTGTACTGGGTCATTAAAACGGGATATTTCGTTCCGGTACTGAAATCGGAAGGCTTGATCATCCATCCGTTAAGCTCAGTCCCTTCAACATTTTTAAAGGTGAAAAACTCCTTCATGGGGATTTTCTTTGCGGCAATCTTTTCTTTTAATTCATTGTTTTCCTTCAGGATCCTAAGCTGTTTCCCTGAAATTTCATGCAGTGTGACAACTAACGGAGTGGTCAGATTCGAATAATCATTGATGAAATATTTGAATGTGCTGCTGAATTCGGCATTATTGGTCCCATTTTGTGCAGACAGCTTCTGCGTTTTGAGTGACAATTTCTTTTTTGGCTCATAGGTTACTCCGTAAACCTCACGTTGCATCGGGGAAATAGCTGCAGCCTGATAGTAAAATGTCTTTCCTGCAGGATCATACCCATAAAATTTGAGGACATCAAATTTCCCTGATGTGAGCTGTGTGACCTTCACTCCGCTGTTGTCGTAAAGGTAAAGGTGTTTGTAACCGTCCTGTTCACTCAGAATGACAAAACTCCTATCATCGGGTAAAAACTGAAAGTTATTGAGATAATCGGTTTCGATATATCGTTTGTTTTTTTCGGTATAAATCTGCCGGGTATCTCCGCTGTATGAATTCGCATATAAAAGATCGAGCTTGTTCTGTAACCGGTTCATTTTGAATATTCCCAGATTTTTACCGCCATAACTCCAGAGAATTTTTGGAATATAATAATCTTTATCATTTCCCATATCCATTTCGATGTTCTGGCCGGCCTTAATATCATAAACCCAGACACTGACCAGTGAATTTTTTTCACCCGCTTTGGGATACTTGAACCGGTATTCCCCGGGATAGGTACTGTTTTCAGGATGAATTGGATTAAGTCCCTTATAAACCGGGAAAGCAAACGTGGGAACCTGTTCTTCGTCGAATTTGATATAGGCAACTTGTTTACTGTCAGGGGACCATTCGAATGCCTTGTTAAATTCAAACTCCTCTTCATAAACCCAGTCCGGAACTCCGTTGATGATCTTGTTTACTTCACCATCTATCGTCATTTGTCGTTCTGTGCCAAACCGCAGACTTTTTACGTACAGGTTGTTGTTCCGCACGAATGCAACCCTTTCACCGTCGGGAGAGAAGGTCGCAACCTGCTGTCTGCCTGGTGCAAGACGGGTCAATTCCCTGGTTATGAAGTTGTACACAAAATAAACTGCCGTAAAAGAGCGGCGATAAATCTGTTTACGGCTGGTAAGCAACAATACTTTTGTTTCGTCACTACTAAACACATATTCACCTACAGAATTTAGGGAATCATTTTTAAGTAACTGAATGTCAAGAATCAGGCTCTGTCGTTCCCCTGTCTTGTAACTGTACTTTACAATCTCTTTTCCTCCATTTTCAAGGGTTGTATAGCTTAACCCGTCTTTGGTCGAAGCTAAACCGGTGACAGTTGATTCGCGGAAACTTCTTTTTACGAAAAGGTCCTCAAGGGTGATCTGCTGTGCCTGAGAATTAGTGTAACAGGCTGACATTAAGAACAAAATCAAAACTATTCTGCGCATAATATGGAATATAAAGGCTGTTTAATTCTTCAAAAATATTAAAAATTGGGGAGACCTGCCAAATTTATTTTGGACATTCCAAAAATAGGTCGATTAAACTTCCCGATATTTTTGAAGAACAGGCGGAGAATTGTTAATTTTGCACCTTCGAAAAAAATATTGGTGATGATAAAAATTACACTTCCTGATAACTCTGTACGTGAATTCGATCAGGGGATTACAGGTCTCGGAATAGCTGAGGCGATCAGCAGCAGGTTGGCTAAAGAGGTCCTTTCGATCTCTGTGAACGGAGAGGTGAGGGATCTTTCCCGCCCGATAGATTCAGATGCATCAATCAAACTGCATTTGTGGGATGACCGTGAAGGACAGGAAACGTTCTGGCACTCCTCGGCCCACCTTATGGCAGAGGCGATTGAGTTTTTCTATCCCGGAACCAAGTTTGGGATTGGTCCGACTGTGGATAACGGATTTTATTATGATATTGACCTTCCCGAGGGAAAGATATTAAGCGACAAGGATCTTGCTCAGATTGAACAAAAAGTATTGGAGCTGGCCAGGTTGAAATCGGATATCATAAGGAGCGAGATCTCCAAAGCTGATGCCCTTGAACTATTTTCAGGGAAGGGTGATCCATACAAGATTGAGCTTATAACCGATCTTACAGACGGTACAATAACGCTTTATAAACAAGGCAATTTCACAGATCTTTGCCGCGGCCCCCATCTTCCTAATACAGGTTTTATCAAGGCAGTTAAGCTGACCAATATTGCGGGAGCTTACTGGCGCGGGAACGAGAAAAACAAAATGCTGACCAGGGTTTACGGGATCACCTTCCCGAAACAGAAACTGTTGGAAGAGTATCTGGTTTTGCTCGAAGAAGCCAAAAAACGGGATCACCGCAAAATCGGGAAAGAGATGGAGCTGTTCCATTTTTCACCTGCAGTAGGGATGGGCCTTCCGCTCTGGCTGCCGAAAGGGGCAACTTTACGCGACCAGCTCGAGAAGTTCCTGAGAAAGGTACAGAAGAAATTTGGTTATGAACAGGTGATCACCCCCCATATTGCTGACGTTTCACTCTACAAGATTTCAGGGCACTTTCAGAAATATGGCAAAGATTCGTTTCAGCCGATCCGTACTCCCAACGAGGGAGAGGAATACCTGCTCAAACCGATGAACTGCCCGCATCACTGTGAGATCTATAAGTTTAAACCACGTTCATATAAGGATCTGCCTGTCCGTATGGCAGAATTCGGCACCGTTTACCGTTACGAACAAAGCGGTGAGTTGCATGGATTGACCCGTGTGCGGAGCTTTACCCAGGATGATGCACATATTTTCTGCCGTCCCGACCAGTTGAAGGAGGAGTTTTTAAAGGTGATCGATATTATTTTCATCATCTTCCGGGCCCTTGATTTCAAGGAATACTCGGCTCAGATCTCTCTGCGTGATCCAAACAACAAGGAAAAGTATATCGGTTCGGATGAAAACTGGGAGAAGGCAGAAAATGCAATTATTGAGGCTTGTGCTGAGAAAGGGTTGAAAACGGTTACCGAACTGGGAGAGGCGGCCTTCTACGGGCCGAAACTCGACTTTATGATCAAGGATGCATTGGGAAGGAAATGGCAGCTGGGGACGATCCAGGTTGACTATAATCTTCCGGAACGTTTTGGTTTAGAGTATATTGGGGCAGATGACAAACGGCATCGTCCCGTGATGATACACCGGGCACCATTCGGATCAATGGAGCGTTTTTGTGCCGTTCTAATCGAGCATACAGCAGGTAAATTCCCGTTATGGCTAACCCCTGAGCAGGTGGTAGTATTACCAATCAGTGAAAAGTATAACGAATATGCGCAAAAAGTTTCAAATCAATTAAATATTTCCGATATTCGCGCCGGAATTGACGACCGCAACGAAAAAATCGGCAGAAAAATCAGGGATAATGAGATTAAGCGTATTCCGTATTTGTTGATTGTCGGCGAAAAGGAATTCGAAGGGAATACTGTAGCCGTGCGACGTCAGGGAGAGGGAGATCAGGGATCCATGACAATTGATGAGTTTAGTGCATTTATTGACAAAGAGGTCTCAGAACAGTTGGCGGATGCCTGGAAGTAGTCGTGAATTAATTAATTAATAGGAGGATATAGCCATAGCAGTTATAAGAGGCAATGGGCCAAGGGGTCCCAAAGAAGAAGAGAAATCACCATTTCGGGTCAATCATCAGATTCGTGTTCCTGAAGTTAGGTTGGTAGGCGAGAATATTGAAAATCCGGGGGTTTTCAGAATTCAGGATGCCCTGCGCCGAGCGGATGAACTGGAACTTGATCTGGTTGAAATTTCACCAAATGCCGAACCGCCAGTTTGCAGGATTACCGATTTTCAGAAGTTCCTTTACGAACAGAAGAAAAAACAGAAAGAGTTAAAAGCCAAGGCTTCCAAGATCATTGTCAAGGAGATACGCTTTGGACCAAATACGGATGATCACGATTACAACTTTAAGTTGAAACACGCCGAGAAGTTTCTTCAGGAGGGCGCTAAAGTAAAAGCTTACGTGTTTTTTAAAGGGAGGTCGATATTATACAATGAGCAAGGGGAAATTCTGCTCCTCCGCTTCGCCAATGCGTTGGAAGAGGTGGGGAAAGTGGAACAGCTTCCTAAGCTCGAAGGAAAGAGAATGACTATTTTTATTTCGCCTAAAAAGAAAAAATAATTTAATACTTTGGACAGAGATGCCTAAAATGAAATCGAATGCCGGGGCTAAGAAACGTTTCATTCTGACCGGCTCAGGAAAGATTAAAAGGAAACATGCTTACAAGAGTCACATTCTGACCAAAAAAAGCACCAAGCGCAAAAGGAACCTTACCAAGTGGGGTTTAGTTGCCGATGTTGACACCAATCATGTCAAGAGGTTGCTCGCAATGCGTTAATGTTCTCTTTTAAGGAGTTATTTATTTAAGTTTAACCGGGCAATGTGCAACCAAGATTCCTTTAAACGGGAACGCCATTTGTCCTAAAACAAAACAAAATGCCAAGATCAGTAAATCATGTAGCATCAAAAGCGCGAAGGAAAAAGTTGCTGCTACTTACCAGAGGTTACTTTGGTTCGCGTAAAAATGTCTGGACGGTTGCCAAAAACACATACGAAAAAGGATTAGGGTATGCGTACCGCGACAGAAAAGTTAAAAAGAGATTGTTCCGTGCATTATGGATCCAGCGTATCAATGCCGCTGTCCGCACCGAAGGTCTTTCTTACTCACAATTCATGGGTAAACTGAAGAGTGCTCAAATCGAAATTAACCGCAAGGTTCTGGCCGATCTGGCAATGAACAATCCCGCTGCATTCAGCGCAATTGTTAATAAGGTAAAGTAATGTGAAAAGTTAGGCGAAATAAATTTTCAGATAGAAAAAGGGGCTCAAACGAGCTCCTTTTTTAATTCCTTATTTTTCTCAAAAAAACCTTAGTAGCCTTGATCAACAATTAGCAATCTCAACCTTATTTACCTTATTGACAGGAAGAATTGAATGAATAAAGTAAATAAGGTTTCCAGGTGGTGGGATATCATTAGGCTACTAAGGTCTAAGAAGATGATAATAAGGTTTTTATAGATGAGTTTAATATAGCCATCTTGTAATTAGCTCAATATTAACTAATTCAAAGATACATAAAGAGCAAAAGAGATCATTCAAGAACAACCCTTTCTTGGCAGATAACCTTTTTTACAATCCTAATGGTGATTTTTATACCTGCCCGATGGGTCAAAAAATGGAGCGAATCGGCACAACAGATCGGGTATCTGATCGTGGTTATCGTAGTGAGATTGCTAGCTATCAGGCAACAAGGTGTGAGGGATGTCCTTTGAGAGGGGGATGCCACAAATCAAAAGATAACAGACCAATCG
>CAIXZH010000104.1 GCA_903923905.1 uncultured Bacteroidia bacterium | reverse complement strand
TGTTGAGACGCACTGCAGTGCGTCTCAACAACCATTTTTTATTTATATTCGTTCCATGCTTTAATCGATATGTTATCGAGGTCAAGCTTGCAGATCGCGTAAATAAAAGCGCTGGCAACCCTGGCATTGGTAATAAGCGGAATATTGAAATCGATCGCATTTCTGCGGATGTTGTAACCGTTTGAGATTTCACGCGTTGTGTGATCCTTAGGGATATTGATGACCATTTCCACTATCCGGTTCTTAATCAGATCAAGGGTATTGGGCTGTTTATCATCTTCGTCAGGCCAAAAGACCTGCTCGGTCTCTATCCCATTTTCCTGGAAGAAATTGTGAGTTCCCCCTGTTGCGTAGATTGTAAAACCACGTTCCTTCAGCATCCGCGCACTTTCGAGAAGTTCTATTTTACCGCGTGTTGGACCGGAGGAGATCAGAATGCTCTTTTTCGGGATGCGGTAACCGACGGATAACATCGATTTGAGTAACGCTTCATAAAAATTCTCACCAATACACGCCACCTCTCCGGTAGATGCCATGTCAACTCCGGTAACAGGATCTGCATTTAAAAGCCGGTGAAAGGAGAATTGCGGGGCTTTAACGCCGACATAATCAAGTTCAAAGAGCGATTTGTCCGGCTTCTGAAAAGGAACATCGAGCATCGCCTTTGTGGCTATTTCAATCAGGTTGGTTCGCAAAACCTTTGATACAAACGGGAAGGAGCGGGAAGCTCTTAAGTTACATTCTATTACCTTGATATCATTATCTTTGGCAAGATACTGGATGTTGAACGGACCTGTGATCTCCAAAGCTTTGGCAATTTTGCGCGATATCTTCTTAATCCGCCTGATGGTTTCTATATAGAGTTTCTGCGGAGGGAATACAATCGTGGCATCTCCCGAATGAACCCCCGCAAATTCGACATGCTCAGAGATGGCATAAGCAACAATCTCGCCGTTTTTAGCCACTGCATCAACCTCTATTTCCTTGGCATTCTCGATAAATTCCGATACAACAACCGGGTGTTCCTTCGAAACTTTTGTGGCGAGTGTAAGGAAATGATGAAGCTGATCCTTATTGGAAACAACGTTCATGGCAGCTCCCGACAGGACATAGGAGGGTCTTATCAGAACTGGGAATCCAACCTCGTCTACAAACCGGTTAATATCTTCAATTGTCGTGAGTTGGCTCCACCTTGGCTGATCAACATCAAGCCTGTCGAGCATAGCCGAGAATTTGTTCCGGTCCTCGGCATTATCAATTTTCTCGGCAGTTGTCCCAAGAATCGGAACTCCTTGCCGGTGTAGTCTCATGGCCAGATTGTTCGGGATTTGTCCCCCCATCGAAAGGACTGTACCTAATGGTTGCTCCAGATCACAGATATCAAGAACCCGCTCAAGAGTGAGTTCGTCGAAATAGAGCCTGTCGCAGGTGTCATAGTCGGTAGATACAGTTTCCGGATTATAGTTGATCATGATTGAACGAAACCCCTCCTTGCGGATGGTGTTGACTGCATTTACCGAGCACCAGTCAAATTCAACGGAAGAGCCGATGCGATAGGCTCCTGATCCAAGAACGATCACCGATTTGTTGTCATGCTGAAATTCTACATCGTGTTCTGTTCCGTTGTAGGTGACATACAGATAATTGGTCTTTGCCGGATATTCTCCAGCAAGGGTATCGATCTGTTTGATAACCGGAACAATACCGAGGCTTTTCCGCAGAGCCCTTACTTTTAAAAGGTCAGCCTGAATATATTGATCTGAGTTTTTAAGAACAAGCCGGGCAATCTGGAAGTCTGAATATCCCTGTTTTTTGGCCAGCAATAATAAATCAACCGGTAATTTTTCGAGCGTATTGAATTCCAGTAGTTTATTCCGAAGTTCATAGATATTTCTGAGTTTCTGAAGAAACCATTTGTCAATTCGGGTGATCTCCCATATTTTATCTACTGAATAACCTTTGTGCATGGCCTCGGCAATGGCAAAGATACGCCGGTCGGTAGGATTTTTTAATTCACCGTCGATGTCTGTAATCTCCATTTCGCCCCTGTTTCCAACGAAGCCGTGCATTCCGGCTCCCACCATGCGAATCCCTTTCTGGATCGCCTCCTCGAAGGAGCGGCCGATAGCCATGATTTCGCCAACCGATTTCATACTTGAGCCGAGCGTTTTTGAAACCCCTTCGAATTTATTCAAGTCCCAGCGGGGTATTTTAACAACCACATAATCGAGTGCCGGCTCGAAACAGGCAGTGGTTACCTTGGTCACTGAATTTTTCAGTTCGTGCAGTCCATATCCCAGACCAAGTTTGGCTGCAACAAAGGCAAGCGGATAACCCGTTGCCTTGGAGGCCAAGGCAGAGGATCTGGAAAGACGCGCATTTACTTCAATCACGCGGTAGTCTTCTGAATTTGGATCGAGGGCAAACTGGACATTGCACTCCCCGATGACGCCGATTTTACGGATAATCTTAATAGAGAGGGCCCGCAATTTATGATATTCATCGTTAGACAAGGTCTGAGATGGCGCAACTACAATTGATTCACCGGTATGAATTCCCAGCGGATCGAAGTTCTCCATGTTACAAACGGTGATGCAGTTGTCATAAACATCGCGAACAACTTCATATTCAACTTCTTTCCATCCCTTGATTGATTCTTCAACCAGGATTTGGGGAGAATAGCTGAATGCGTTTTCAGCCAGTTTGTTCAATTCTTCCTCGTTTGAACAGAAGCCCGAACCTAATCCGCCAAGGGTATAAGCCGCCCTGATGATTAAAGGAAAACCCAGTTTTTTTGCAGCTTCCCTCGCTTTTTCGATGGTGTCGCAAGCCACACTTTTTGGAGTAAGCACATCTATTTCGTGCAGAATATCGGAAAAGATCTGGCGGTCTTCGGTATTGATAATCGATTGTACCGGAGTTCCAACTACCTTGATATTGTGCTTTTCGAGGATTCCCTGCCTGAACAGATCCACTCCGCAGTTTAATGCAGTTTGTCCACCGAAAGCGAGGAGAATACCGTCCGGTTTCTCCTTTTCGATCACTTTTTCGACAAATGTGGCAGTCACCGGAAGAAAATAGATTTTATCGGCAATCTCTTCGGAAGTCTGGATTGTCGCAATATTGGGGTTAATCAGGATCGTATAGACCCCCTCTTCTTTTAAGGCTTTGAGGGCCTGTGAACCTGAATAGTCAAATTCTCCGGCTTCCCCGATTTTCAGAGCGCCAGAACCCAGGACGATTACTTTTTTTATAGTTGAGTTAATCATTTATCTGACTTATTTTTTTTTACACTTTCAATGAAATCATCAAACAAAAATTCGGTATCCACAGGGCCGGATGAGGCTTCAGGATGGAACTGTGTCGAGAAGAACGGTTTCGACTGGTGCCGGATCCCTTCATTGGTATTGTCATTCACATTCACAAAAAGCGATTCCCAACCCTCCGGCATTGTTTCTTCGGCAATTGCAAAACCGTGGTTTTGGGAAGTGATAAAACAGCGGTTTGTTCCCCGGAGTAAAACAGGTTGATTATGACTTCGGTGCCCGTATTTGAGTTTATAGGTTTCTGCTCCCGCAGCAAGCCCCAGCAATTGATTACCCAGACAGATTCCCATGATTGGTTTGTCCTGCTGAATAGCGGTTTTGATATGTTTGACGGTGATGTCGCACATCGCAGGGTCACCGGGACCATTGGTCAGAAAAAGTCCGTCATAATCAAGCTTAGTGAAATCGTAATCCCAGGGAACCCTGATTACAGTGGTGTTCCGGTTTAACAAACAACGAATGATATTATTTTTAACGCCGCAGTCTACCAAAACAATCCTGAATTCTCCGTCACCATAGGTTTCAACGGTATCGGTACTGGCGATTGCAACCAGGTTAACCAGATTGGGGTCGAAGAATTCGATCTCTTCACCTTCAAACTCTATTTTGCCCAGCAATGACCCTTTTTCACGCAAAATCTTTGTCAGCAGACGGGTATCAATGTCATAAAGCCCCGGGATATGTTGTGATTTAAGCCAGTCGCCCAGACTCATCATCGCATTCCAATGACTGAATCCCACAGAATAATCGGAAACGATAAGACCGGTGATATGGATCCTGTCCGATTCAAAATGCCTATGTATTCCGTTCTCCTTGTGATCCTTTGGTACTCCGTAATTCCCGATCAGAGGGTAAGTCGAAACCAATATTTGTCCGGTATAGGAAGGATCAGTAAGGCTTTCGGGATAGCCGGTCATCGCAGTATAGAAAACTACCTCTCCGGCCACCGATTTTTCATAACCGAATGATTTTCCTTTCAATACTGTTCCATCCTCAAGAATCAGTTTTACTTTTCGCATTATTCGCTTGTTTTTCTCTGGTTAACTTAATATTGAACACTTAATTCTCAAAAAAAATGCGTTTTCACTACCTTTTTATCAGTAGTAAAAACGCATTTTACCGCGTCTTCTTGATCGATATTCTTAGTTGATGTCGCACAGCTGCAAAAGTAGTTTAATTCTGTGAAACTCGCAAAGCTATAAATAAAAATTTATAAATATTCACATTGATTTAATAAACAGGGTTCAAATTAAATAAATATGCATGTAAATACTGATAAATGAAAATAAATGCATAAAATTGCACTCTTTAATGGAATAAATATTCATTGAATAATGCACTCATGAAGAATCGGTCACAAAGGATTCAATTGATAAAGAAGATTATTTCGGCAGAGGTAATCAGCAGCCAGGATGAGCTGTTGATTCATTTGCTGGAGCAGGGATGTGATATCACTCAGGCAACGCTTTCGCGTGATCTCAAATCGATGCATGTGGTGAAAGTGAGTGACGATAAGAACGGATATATCTATCGTCTTGCCGGAAATGAAGTTGCAGGAGGTCAGTTGTCCTCATCTGTTTCGCAACGTGATTTTATGGCAGACGGCGTGGTTGGGATTGAATTTTCATCAAATCTGGGAGTTGTTAAAACCTTGCCGGGTTATGCCAACAGTGTCGCAATCCTGATTGATAAGGTTAATCCATATGAAATTCTTGGAACAGTGGCCGGGGATGATACTATCCTGCTGATTATGCGGGAGGGAATTGGGCGTAGTGATGTGATTCAGGTGTTGAAATCAATTATGCCAAAATTGGAAAGTAAAATTTAATTAAAATCGAATTCTGAAGTTATGATATTTAAAAAGAGGGAAGATATTCAGTTAAAACCTGAAATCCTGGTGCTGATAGCGGGAGAGGAGCATCTTCGTTTTGTGGATGAAATAAATGATACCATCGAAAAGGCTTCGTTGGAGCGCGGAACAGGGATTGCCCGCCGTTCACATGAATATATCGCCTCCAAAATTTCGGAAGGAAAAGCAATAATAGCCATAGATGGTGAAAAATTTGCCGGATTCTGCTACATTGAAACCTGGAACGATGCCAAATATGTGGCCAATTCAGGATTGATTGTCCACTGGGATTACCGGGGGCATGGATTGGCACGCAGTATTAAAATGAAAGCATTTGAGTTGTCCCGCACAAAGTTCCCCAATGCTAAGCTGTTTGGTTTGACTACCGGACTTGCCGTAATGAAAATAAACTCAGAACTGGGCTACCGTCCGGTCACCTTTTCAGAACTCACTGATGATGAGCAATTCTGGAAAGGATGCCAAAGCTGCGTGAATTATGATATCCTGCTTCGGATGAATAAAACCAAGTGTTTGTGCACCGGTATGCTTTATGATCCGGTTTGGGAGGCCAAAAAGCAAAAGCCGAAAACGCCGTTTAAAATTTACAAGGAGTGGCTCGAAAAACGCAAAAATGAAAAACTTTTGTTTTCGGCTATCGACTGGAGCAAAATTGTTGTTTTGGGACGCTAAGTATTTGTCAATGAATAATGTTCTCCATCATCTGACGTATCAATGCCATTACAATTTGATTATCTGCGATTTAGAAAAATATAATTGCGACTTTAAATCATTCCAGGTACTTAATTTAAATGAACGTTTACATAATCAGGTTTAAAATTAGTTATCAATAAAATATTTTCATGAAGGAAAAAGTAGTTCTGGCATTCAGCGGAGGATTGGATACTTCGTTTTGTGCAATTTATCTGTCAGTTGAAAAGGGTATGGAGGTTCATACTGCCATTGCCAATACCGGCGGATTTTCGAAGGAAGAGTTGGCTCTTATCGAGAAAAAGGCCTATTCATTGGGTGTCAAATCCCACAAGATGATTGATGTCACCGAAGAATATTACAACAAGGGAATCAGGTATATGGTCTATGGCAATGTACTGCGAAACAATACTTACCCGATTTCAGTCAGTTCTGAGCGGATCTTTCAGGCACTTGCCGTGATTGAATATGCCAAAAGTATCGGGGCAACTCATGTGGCCCACGGAAGTACCGGTGCCGGGAATGACCAGATCCGTTTTGACCTGGCGTTTGAAGTCCTTGCTCCCGAAATTAAAATCATAACACCTACCCGTGATCTCGAATTATCCCGCGATGCAGAGATTGACTATCTGCGCAAACATGGTGTAGTTGATAATTTTGAGAAGATGGCCTACTCGGTGAATAAGGGGCTTTGGGGTACCAGCATTGGCGGAAAAGAGACGCTTCAGAGCGACAAAACACTTCCGGAAGAGGCTTATCCTACTCATCTTCAGAAGGAAGGTGAAGAGACTATTACCCTGGAATTCCAAAAAGGTGAATTAAAAGGTGTGAACGGCAAGATTTACCCAAATACGGTCGATGCCATCAATGAGGCAGAGAAGCTCGGTTCTGCCTGGGCTATCGGACGCGACATGCATATTGGGGATACGATCATTGGAATTAAAGGAAGGGTAGGGTTCGAAGCGGCTGCCCCGATGCTGATTATCAAGGCTCACCAGATGCTTGAAAAACATACCCTGACCAAATGGCAGCAATACTGGAAAGAACAGCTAGGTAACTGGTACGGGATGTTTTTGCACGAAGCGATGTACCTCGAACCGGTAATGCGCGATATCGAAAAATTTCTCGAAAACAGCCAGGAAAATGTTTCTGGTAAAGTGATCATTACCCTAAGGCCATACCATTTCCAGCTGGTAGGAATCGAATCAGAACATGATCTGATGAAATCCGAATTTGGGCAATATGGCGAGATGAATAAAGGTTGGACAGCCGATGATGCCAAAGGATTCACCAAAATCCTTGCCAATCAGTTAAAGATCTATCATTCAGTAAATCAAAAATAATGACTCAACCTGGTAACCTCAGGGTCGGGATAGTGGGCGGTGCCGGTTATACGGCCGGTGAATTGATCCGCATATTACTCTATCACCCGTCTGCCGATTTAAAATATATCCAAAGTAGGAGCAACAACGGGCAACCCGTTTCTTCTGTCCATACCGATCTTCTCGGGGATACCGATATGGTTTTTTCGGATATTAATTTTGAAGATACCGATGTGCTGTTTCTATGCTCAGGACATGGTAAGTCGGTTGATTATCTGAACAATAACAGTATTCCTAAACAAGTCAGAATTATTGATCTGAGTCACGATTTTAGATTAAAGAGGGAAGGGAATGAATTTATATACGGTCTTCCTGAACTTAACCGTGAGCAGATCAGGGGTGCTTCCCGGATTGCAAACCCAGGGTGTTTTGCAACTGCTATTCAGTTAGCAATAATCCCACTGGCATCGGCCGGGTTATTGCTCGACGAGGTTCATATCAATGCGATAACGGGGTCGACCGGAGCGGGTCAGGCACCAACACGGACCTCCCATTTCAGCTGGAGAGACAATAATCTGTCGGTTTACAAGGCCTTTGAACATCAGCATCTTGGTGAAATCTGCCAAAGTCTGCGTCAGGCTCAGCCTGGCTTCGATAAGGAGGTGAACTTTATTCCTGTCAGGGGAAATCATACCCGCGGAATATTTGTCTCAGCCTATACCCGGTTTGAGGGGACGCTGACAGATGCAACTGAAATTTACAATAAATTTTATGCCACTCATCCGTTTGTAAACATAACTTCCGAAAATCCGGACATGAAACAGGTGGTCAATACCAATAAAGGGCTGGTTTACCTGGAAAAACACGGCAATAAGCTGATGATCATTTCGTGCATCGATAATTTGCTGAAAGGTGCCTCCGGGCAGGCTGTCCAGAATATGAACCTGATGTTCGGACTGGATGAGCGGTGCGGGTTGAATCTGAAGGCGATAGGATTTTAGGGATTGAATGTATTTGATTAAATTCTATTTCGTTTTTATTCGGATATATTTTCCCTCTAAGACAATGCCGTGGGCATAAAATATGGGTAGACGATGAAAATAGTGTAAAATATTTCGTTCCGGATGGGACGAGACCTCGCATAAAATTCTGTTTTCTACCCCTATTTATTCCCTGACGGGATGGAAAATCCAGTTTTAAACAGACTCTGAGTCTTTAAAAAATAAAATATGAAACTATTCGATGTTTATCCCCTCTTCGATATCGTTCCTGTATCGGCAAACGGTTGCTATATTACAGATGATCAAGGTATTGAATATCTTGATTTGTATGGCGGACATGCTGTAATTTCCGTAGGTCATACCCATCCTGAATATGTCAGGAAGATTACAGACCAACTTCAGCAGATAGGTTTCTACTCCAATTCGGTAAAGAATCCTATGCAGGAGGAACTTGCATTAAAGTTAGGGAGGCTCTCGGGTTATCCAGATTATTCGCTTTTCTTTTGCAATTCGGGCGCCGAAGCCAACGAGAATGCCCTGAAGCTGGCCTCCTTTCATACGGGGAAAGACCGGATCATCGCTTTTGAAAAAGCATTTCACGGCAGAACTTCAGCAGCAGTTGCCATAACCGATAATCCAAAAATTATCTCTCCGATAAACGACACTGTAAAGCGGACATTTCTGCCATTAAATGATACTGCTCAACTTGAAACAGCTTTGCAGCAGGGTGATGCTGCTGCGGTGATTGTTGAAGGAATCCAGGGCGTTGGTGGTTGTCGTGTTCCGGAGCCATCGTTTCTGAAAGCCGCCTCCGCGTTATGCAAGAAACATGGCGCTATTTTAATTCTGGATGAGATCCAATCCGGCTATGGAAGGAGCGGAAAGTTTTTTGCACATCAATATGCTGACATTCGCCCCGACATTATCTCGGTAGCCAAGGGTATGGGAAATGGCTTTCCGATCGGAGGCATTCTGATCAGTCCCGATCTAAAACCCTGGTCTGGAATGTTGGGGACAACTTTTGGCGGAAATTACCTCGCCTGTGCAGCCGGAATCGCAGTGCTTGACATCATGAAAGCAGAAAATCTGATCGAAAATGCCATGGAAGTTGGCAGCTATTTATTCACTCAACTCTCAGCCATTCCTCAGATTAAGGATTTGCGTGGTAAAGGATTAATGATCGGGATGGAATTTGATTTTCCGGTTGGTCCGATCCGGAAACAGCTTCTTTTTGAAGAGAAAATATTCACCGGAGTTACCGGCACCCATGTTATTCGTATTCTTCCGCCTCTTACTCTAACCAAAGCTCAATGTGATCTTTTTGTGAAGGCATTGGTAAAGCTGTTGAATTAATTGTAAATTGCGTTTCTCAAAAATTGCTAATTTGTACATATGGAAATAAAGAATTTAAAAATAGCTATCGTAGGAGGAGGCAACCTTGGACGTTCGGTTGCTGAAGGTTTTATGAAAGCAGGAATCTCAGCTTCAAAAATGACTGTTTCTCGTCGGCGGGTTCAACTGCTTGATGATCTGGCAGCAAAGGGGATTCGTATTGAACAGGACAACAAAACTGCCGTAGCAATGGCAGATTTGATTATCGTTGCCGTTAAGCCTTACCAGGCAGTTGAGGTGATCACAGAAATTAAGCCGATTCTGAAACCTGGACAACTCGTGGTATCGTTGATGACAGGTATCAGCATTGCCCAAATGAAGGAATTACTACCATCAGGGGTCATTCCCTTACGCGTAATGCCGAACACTGCAGTAGCACTTCAGGAATCGATGACCCTGATTTCAGCTCCGGATTGTTCCCAGGCTCAGCTTGATCTGGTCCAGGAATTATTTGAATCGCTTGGAAAGGT
>CAIXZH010000103.1 GCA_903923905.1 uncultured Bacteroidia bacterium | reverse complement strand
GATTACAGGGTTTACAAGGTTTACATATTTATTTTTATTCGATGAGTGATATTGCGGATTGCTGATCAGATTTTCCAATATTGTAATATCGGGCGAAGGCTTTTGAGTTTTCAACATGGCCCGACATTGATGCGATAATCTCATTCTTGGCCCCTTTGTGATGAAGCCCTCCAATAAAGACCCTCCGGGCCATGTGGGATGAGGCAATATCGCAGATTGGGATCTGGATACTGTTACGTGTTCTTGGATCAAGCTTAGTTACCATGCGACAGATCTGCTGATCTTTAAAAAGTTCTTTGAGATTTTCATTATATTTCTGACCTGGAATGTACGGTAATAAATCGCCGTTAGGCAAGTGATATTTGGCAATAATTGCTAACGCCTTTTTTGTCAGTGGTACCCGGGCAATGCGTGGTTTATTATCTTTTGTTTTCCCGGCAATATATTCGATGCACCCGTCAATGATATTGGAATGTTTTAATGTCGTCAGGTCTCCAACCCGACAACCGATGAAACATTGCAGAATGAAAATATCACGAACGTGTGACAATTTTGGATCTTTTATCTTTGCATCGTAAAGCTGATCTCTCTCCTCTAATGTTATGAATATTGGGTCTCCATAACTCTCAGAATCAATTGTAAAGGTTTTAAAGGGATAGTACGTCGTCCATCCCATTTTGTTGGCATATCCGAAAAATGCCCTAAGACGTTTTAATTCACAGCAAACCGTATTTCGTCCTATACTTTTAAGTAAATCTTTACGGAAATCGGAAAGATATTGAGCATCCAGATTTTCAAATGTTGTATCGGAATTAAATTTAATGACTTTTTTGTAAACTGTATTCAGACTTCTTTTACGACCAGGGCTAACAGGTGCATCTTCAATGTATTTTTTGAAGTATTGAAAAAAGCTGATTTCTTGCGGGGGTATGATTTCTATTTCATCTTTTTTAATATTACGCTTTAGATCTTCACGCACCTGGGTCGGAGTAGGAATGATCTTAGTAAATTCGTATGATTTAAAAAGTTCTTTAACAACCCATTTGGTATGTAGCAGATCATCATTGAAATCATTGTGGTTTTGACCATTCGGTGCAATCTGACCCTTTTTAAGTCCTTGCTTCAGGTTGTCCCATTGAGTAATATCACACCTTTTGCCAGAGTAGCAATAAATTCGTTGATTATTAAAGACGATAGATAATCTAAGAGGCACATTATTATCAATCAAGGTTGAAATACCATTGATTATTGCGCTTCTTTTTTCGGGCTGAAATCTTACAGAATAGTTCATTATGGTCAAATAAAATATTGATTAGAATTTAAGATTAGGTTCTTATATTTGGATCACTATTGTGTGGGGTACTAATTGAATTAATATTTAAGTATATACCAACACTTACAATGAGTGTAATTTTTTTAAATTTACACTCATAATTTAGTTAATACAAATTATTTCAACAATATTTTGATTAACAGATAATCTTATATTTGATTGTATATCAAATATATATGATGCATAGTTTTAATTAGTCTAATTATAATTAATTGAAAAACTGTCCTTGTCAGGGTTCCGGTTTTCACCAGATCCATAACCCCCAGTGAAGTGAAACGAAACTGGGGGTTATTTAGATTAAATCCTTTAGCTTCGCTGGCCGTTGGTTCAGTATTTTTACTAACGATGGAGATATTTGGATGCACCGATTTTGCATTTGCAATTCAGTTTCCTTTGCACTTCAACGATTAAATTAATTTATATAGATATGAATAACAATCAGTTGCTAGTTTTTTGCAGATCCTGTTTACAAGGAAGTATTAAAGTTGGGACAGCCCCAATTCCCCAAGTCTGATCAGTTTTTGACAATTCTCGTTGTTTCGTTTAGTGAGATCATCGTCCCAAATTAGTAAATCAGGCAGCGAAACGGCGAAATAGTCGAGTTTATATGCATCATTCAAGTGCAATTCCCCAAATCTGATTAATGATTCAAATCGCTCCTTAGCCTCCTTAATCCTGTTCAGATGCTTTAAAGCCATTCCCTGGAAATAAATGGTATCTGCCTGTTGGTCATTGTAAAAGATTGCAGTTGCCGGTTCTTTCAATCCCCGGGACGCGATATGCCGGCATTCGACTGCCTGATCGGTCATACCTGCCCCTTCAAAGGCACAGCCCAGCCAATAAAAAATTTCATTCTCCTGAGCCCCGAATAATTTCCCCTCACCCAGATTCTCGGGATATTGACGTGCCTGGTTAAGTAAATCAATCGCTTTTTCGTAAGCCTTTGCTTCAATGGCTTTTTTGGCCATTTCAATCAAACTAAGCACATACTGACCGGTAACCTTTCCTTCTCCACCCTCCCATGGATGAAACTTTCGGTTCATAATGAGCTGATAGGCCTTGTCGTACAACCCCAGTTCATTGTAAAGTGTGGCTCTTTCCAGGTAAAGGTCGTCACGCTCTTCTACCAGATTCAGGTGCTTTTCCAGATTCTTCAAACGTTTCTCCGGCAAATAATTGAGCCGTTTGTATAACTGATCAAGTTCCATCAATATCCTGGAATCACTTTGATCTAAATCAAAAGCTCTATCTAGAAAAGCCAACGCCTTTTGAGGTTCGTATAATTTATTAAAACAGGCTAATGCCAGATTTCGTTGCGCAGTAGGAAACTGATCATCAAGATTTACTGACAATTCCCAATTTTCAATTGCCTGGTCGTATTGAAGCGCGTTGTACCAGAAATTACCCAAATAGTATGGGGCTTTGGGATCAACAGGGTTTTGCCTTTTGGCCCATTCTAAAACTGTAACAGCTTCATTATGATTGGGAAAACAGTAATCAGAAGTGGCTCCGGCAGCAATCTTCAAGGTTTTCAGAGAATCGGCAGGATTCCCTTCCTGGGATTCGAACCACGCTTTATAATAATAGGCCATGGGGTAAACCGGCTTATCATTTTGCTCACTTATCCCGATTTTGAGCAGTTCGGTAGCTTCATCGAACAGTCCCGCTAATGCAAAATCGAGTGCAAATTCGATATAAGCATGTATATTGCCACGCATAAGGTTGGTCAGTTCTTCAAACCTGTCAGGTTTCATCAAACATTTTTCAAATAAAGCCCCGAAATTAAATTTGTCAAGTGCAAGAGAGTCTTCTGCCAATAGAAGCGCATCGTCGATTCGATTAAGTTTTCGCAGAAGGCTTACCTTCAATTGTCTAGCCTTATGATTGTGCCAATTCCTGATTAATGACCGGTCGATCAGTTCAAGTGCTTCTTCCCAGTTATGCTTTTTTGCTTCCAGTGTTGCCAACCGGAAATATCCCATCTCCTGATATGCTGCATTCCAGATAGATTTGTAAAATGAATCATAAGCATCCTCTTCGTTTCCCAGGTAACAAAGGGCAAGTCCAAGGTTATAAAAAGGTTCCCCATCGATTGGATTCGGATTGTGTTCTGTCAGTGTTGAAATGGCCTTTCTGAAATAATTCTCAGCTTTTAAAAACTGACCCCGCCGCAGGAACCATAATCCCAAAGCATTGTTGCAACGGAAGTCTTTTGGATCACGGTGCAGTGCTTCAAAATAGTAATCTGCGGGGTTGTAAGTGGCATGGCGATATTGCTCGAGATGCAATCCTGTGAGGTAAAGCTGCTCGTTACTGCTGATTTCCTCCGGCAGTTGAGCAGCTTTTGCGGGTTCCGGGATCGGCTTTTGAATGTCAGTTCCAGATTCCCAGCTTACCAGATTTTTCCCTGCAGAAGAAAAAATGCCAATCTGTACTTTTGGGGAATCTGGTCCTTCCGGAAGTTTCGCCGATTTTTCATAGAAAGATGCAGGATGGAAATCGAACCGTTCATCGATTAAAATTTGTTGCCCGATCTCCAATAAAATTCTGGCATTAGGATAAGCAGCAGTAGTATAAGCTTTTACAGTAGCTCTTCCATCCAGGATTTCCAGATTTACCATTGCCTCTTTGGTGGCATTTTTAATCACACCCAAATCACGATAAGGCATGAAGTATTGTGAAAAGGTCTTTTCCTCTCCGGGCATCAGCCACGAAAAGTCGGGTTGATTATCGGTATAAACACCGCACATCAGTTCGATATAGGGACCATCTTCATCTGTCAGGTTACGGTCCCATGCTTTCCCAAAATCGCTGTGCCCCCAGGTCCACTGTTTCTTCCCGGGCGAAACATGGTGATTTGCAACATGCAATAACCCCCCTTGGGTGTCGTTTTCATAACCTCCTACAAAATTGTATTTCGAGTTGATAGCCATGTAAGAGGTGGGAACCGGAATATTTTTATACCGCGAAATATCGGTTCCCGGTGAATAATTCACCTTGTAATAGGTACCCCTTGCAATAGGGAATTCCGAGACATCCCGTTTGCCATGGTCGAATACCGCGTTGACATCGGGAGGAAAAACGGACTGATAATCGTCATTTACCTTGACCGCGGGATTTGCCCACCATAAAAAAGTTTGGGGGAAGTTCGTCCGGTTATAAAGTTTCACCTTGATTTCCAGGTAAGCCTTATCGGGATAAAGGGTGAAACCTGCCATACCTCTGGTCCGGAACATCCGTTCCACCTCGCTGCACCATACAGTTATACTTCCATCCTTATTCTTCTCAATGCAATGATCGACAGGCTCGAAGGTTGAAGGCCGGTGATGTTGTGGCCAGTTAAATTCGATCCCCCCTGAAATCCAGGGTCCGGTTAATCCGACAAGGGCAGGTTTGATTACCCGGTTGTAATAGACAAAATGGCGCTGTTTGGTTTTGTCAAAAGCCATTTGGATCCTGCCGCCAAGTTCGGGGAGGATCATGATTTTCAAATATTGATTCTCGATGAAAATGGCATTCCACTCCTTATCAATCTTTTCATCGAGAATTTTCTCTATCACCGGATGAGGGTATACCACTCCACTGCTACCCTGGTAAACACGTTTTTCCAGAAACATGGGGTTTTTCTCCGGTTTCCCTATACCGTAGGTAGGAATAATTACCTTTTCGTACCAGGCAATGACCTGGCTTCCTTTTTCTATTATTTTGTTTTTCAATTTTTTGGAAGTTTATTCAAATGATTTGGTCAATAATTTCAGGTCTGAATTTAATTGACTTTTATCCATTTTTTCGAGGCGGATATCTTTTGCCAATACATCACCTTCAAATTGATTCCCATTTACTTCAACATTTAAACACGATTCAAAGGTGAGGAAGTGCTTGCGTTCATGAAAGGGTTCGAACTGGTGCGAACGGATAATCCGGTTATTTTTGAATTTTAGTCCACACACTGACAAGGCATATAAAACCGGAAAATCAAACGCATTAAAGGTATTGTGTTCGATGGTGATATTCCGGTGAAATGGTTTGAGTGGATCAACTTCCGGTATGATCGGAAATATACTGATAATACCTTCACAGAATTGGTACATGGAGGTCATACAACCATCCTTAAACAGGTTATTGGTAATAGTTACATCCGAAACTGCCCCCGACTCGTACCAGCCGTTGGCATCGCCGGCTATCAGGATGGCCGAGCCGCTTGACTCAAATTTATTGTTGGCAATCAGTACTCTACGAGGGGTAGAAACCAGCAGACCTCTGGCCCGGCAACTTCCGAAAATGCAGTTTTGGATAGCTAATTCAGGTGACCAGCTTAAATTCTCCAAAGCATCGCCGACAATTATTCCGGTGGGCAAAGGGTCGTTAAATTCGACCAGGAATTCTTCGGGAGTTATCTTTTCGAAGCGCTTTAATGACTTTTTCGAAACGGTTTGCATCCTCTTGTGTTCAATAAAACCGATTGTATCATTCGGATGACCCCAGGTCATTCCGGTACTTTGCTCGTGCATGAAACGACATTTCAACTGATGGTCGTTCGTTTTCTCAATAATCCGGACACTGGTTCCGTGAACATTGATCGGGTCATCCATCAACCCCCCAAATTCACAGTCAGTGACTGATATTTTACCGGCACAATTTGAAAAATGAAAGCCGTCATCATGCCCGCTGAGATAGCGGTTTTTAGCATTGTTTGGAATGACTTTTACATTGCGCAAATTCAGGTTCCGGGTAAACTGTGACAGGATTCCCAACCCGGCAGTGTGATACAAATTAACATTTTCAAGAGTCACATTACTGCTTTCCAGAATGAAGATTCCGGCATGATCCCGTTTACTGTGGCGCAGGATCAGGTAATTTCCGACGGCGGGGGTACGGGTGAACGGGCCATTCAACCGAACGATTCCGGGCTTTAGTTCCTCCTCCGTAAATTTGCTCCAATCTCCCCGGATGCAACCATTGTCACCGGTGCCGGATGCTATCCGGTGCGTATTTGCTTCATACTCCATAAATCCGGTCGGCCTGGCTTTCCAGTTTTCACCGGTAAAGATCAGTTTACCCTCGTTTATCTCGTATGGAAACTGCTTCGTATCAATTTCAAGATCAATATTTTTAGGTGAGGTCGCAATAATTTTTGCCTGGGCGGTCAAAGGGATATCCCAATCAATATTGACATTTTTAATGGTGATCCGGGCGCTGTGATCTACGCTGATGGGTTGTATCGCGCCATGAAAAACGAACTCGGAATTTCCCCCATCCAGCGTAAGACCGTTGCATTCTTCAATCAGAATAGCCAGATTTTTAGGTGAGTCATTGGTAGTGTTTGATTCATAATAGATCCGGTTATGGGTCGAATCAATCATGAAATCGTATCGTCCCTTTTCAAAAATTAGCACTGATGCTGAGTGCTTTTTGCACTCTTTTAGCGCCTTTATAATTGCAGGAATGGCATTTTCTCCAGTCCCCGGTTTCAGACCAAAATCGGCAATTTTAATTGTAAAGAGGGCGTTTCGACTGCATCCGGAAATGAGTGAAAGAAACAGGAGAATGGAAATATAGCGTCTGTTCATTGTTTTAGGATTTGATTTTTTGAATTTGTTGGCTCTTTAATGAATCGTGGGGGGAATAAGCTACTCATTTTGCTAATTGGTTAATGATTTGCTCCTTGCTGCGGGCTACTTGCGTCTAGCAAGAATGCAATTGGCTTTTATCAGAAACCTTGTTCTGGAAGAAGCGATTTTCTCTAGCTAAAAAACTGCCACCAGCCAGAAGCCAATGGCCAACTGCTATAAGGGAAATATTCCTATTCTCCACACTAAACGTCACAGAAACAATTATTTGTTATACATGCCATAAAATTACTTTGATATTTTAATCATCACAACCCCCTGGGAAGGAACAAGGGCACTGAATTTTTCCTTATAAACCCCCAGATCTTTTTCACGCCACAGATCCCGGACCTGATGTCCATCCGATATTTTTAACTCACTCCATGTCATAGAGATATCTGCCTTATTTTTACCCCTGTTAAAGAGCCCGACAGCTATTGAGCCGTCTGCCAGTTTTTTGACCATCAAAAAGCACTCTTTCGAACGGTTCATGACTTCCCCGCATTTCCCAAGAGGATCCTGGTTCACTTCAATGACCTCCGGATTACAAAGGATGTTGAGGGTAAAGGGGTCAAGTTTCGACATGTCGCCACTGTAAATGAGAGGAGCAGCCAGCAGGGACCAGAGCGACATATAGGCATATTGCATATTGGCCGGCATGGGGGTAAGTTCGGGTATCCCCATTTTATTGGCATTACCGATCCATCCGATTTGGATATAATCGGGATCGTTCCACTCGCCTGGCTTATTAAACTGACCGATCTGAGCATTCTTTAATGCTACATCAAATATGCGATCAAGTTCAAATCCAAGATCCCCCCCGGTTCGCCAGGAATGCGCATCGACTTCGCCACCCCATTTCCAGACATCACCCATGCCATACTGACAAAGGTTAAAAACCATATCACGATCCAGGGATTTAAGGATTTTGCCCATCTTACGATAAGGTTTCTGAAAACCTTCCAGATCGACATTTTTTCCTGCAAGGTCCCCGTAAGAACACCAGTCATATTTCAAAAAATCGAATCCCCATGAAGCAAATTGCCTCGCGTCCTGCTCTTCGTGTTGCCAGGCTCCGGTAAACCCACCGCAGGTTAACGGACCTGGAGAGGTGTAGATTCCTGCTTTCAATCCTGTGGAATGAATATAATCGGTGAGCCCTTTCATATTGGGAAAATGTTTATTGGGTATAATATTTCCCTGCTCGTCCCTCAAGGGTCCCACGCGAAGGGGATCATTATTTTTTGGGGCGTTCATCCAGCAATCGTCGATGTTGACATAGTGATAACCGACATCGGCCATGCCGCTGCTGATCATAGCAATTGCAGCCTCGCGCATCATTTTATCGGTGATCCGGTCGTAATGGGCGTACCAGTGGTTCCAGCCCATGGGAGGTGTGAGCGCCAACTGATCACCGGCAACAAGTTTGAATTGCCGTTGGTCTTTCCCTTTTGAATTATTTGCATGAATTAGCATTGAATACTCTCCTTTGGCAGGTGTTTTTCCGGTAATAATACCAGCTGTCGGATCAAGTTTTAATTCCGGAGGAAGCCCTTTGACTGAAAAATGGATGGGTCGTTCCCCCTGACATGGAATCCGGTATAAGAACGGGTGGTCTGGTCGGCATCCATAAACCAATGGTCCGTTAATCCTTGGGGCAGGATTCGGTTTTGGGGTCAGTATTTCATCATCATCCCCCAATGCTGGTTTTAAAGGTTCGGCACCAACTGATAATGCAGGAATGAATAAGATAAAGATGGCAACAAAAATTGTGAACCCCCGGATTGTTCTCATGGCTGACTTTTTAATGAATGTGGTTAAATATTTCATCGGCATTATTTTGTAAGTTTCTGAATTTGTGCAATATTCAAGGTGATTGCCGGATTAAACTGCGATCCGGCAATGTATTTTTTCAGGCTGTAAATAAGCTGTTGTGCTTCAGGACGATTTCCCAGATCAGTGTTCAAATCAATACCTGAAACGAGTATTTTTCCCTTTCCGACTTTAGCTTCGAACAATAAAGCCAGCGGACGATTGGTAAACCAGTCGTCAATCACCCTCACGATAGGGGTAATTCCGGAAGGGAAAGTGCTCAGGTTGATTGCCCCCGAATGACTCATGGCATCCCACCACTGCCAGTTGCTGTAAAATTCAGTGGGGAAACCGGCTAATGCAGGATGGGTTGGATTGCAAAGAATGCCCAGGGTATGCGGCCCCTGTCCGTGAGTCCATGCAGTATTCCAGAAAATACTTGAGAATCCGATTTTGATGTCTCCACCCATAGCGCCGGCAAGAGTCCCTTTTTTCAGGTTTAACAAAACACTTCCACCATTTTCCAGAAACTGAGCTGTTTTGGAATCAAGGTGGTTGACTATTTGAATATTGTTTTCACCTGCAATCTTCTCTTTTTTTGCAGGGTAAACCCAAAAATCCCAGCTGTTGCTGAATTGATTTACAGTTACTTCAAGGGTGAGTTTCTGAGGAGATTCAAAGGATGATATCGGTAAGCTGATATTTCCAAGTTTAAAACCATTTCCCAAAGGGATTGCGGTTTTTACGAATCTGCCTTTTTGAACTGTCTTCCCGACTTTATCAGAGATTTTCCATTCGGGAGTACAGTCTAAGATTGGGACATCCCCGAAATGAGCCACCTCAATCGCCGCTTCAAAAGGCTCATTTCCTGTAAAAACACATTTTTTCAATCGGGCTAAAGGAACTGTACTGTTGCAGAACCGCTTATATTCAGCAGGAGTAATATATCCTTTCTCACCCCAGAAGGCATTAAGCACACCAACCAGAGCTGTCCCCTGTCCCGGGAAATCGTGCAGATCAAGCAACTGGAATCCGCCGAATCCACAGGTTCGCAATGCTGCTTCAATTTCGGCTTTGTAACACAGCGCCTGTAATTTTCCTGAGGCAATTAAAAAACTGTCAGCCAGTTGTGCCATGCCGTGTTCTTTTAAAGTTTCCTGAAAAATTTCGAAGTTAAGGGCGTGCAAAACACCATCATATAGGGCAATCTCTTTAAAATCTGGGTAGACACACCATTGTCCGATTTCATGGCTTACTATTGGCTGAAGATATTTGGAATTAAAGGCCGACCAGTCGTAATCGGTCCGTGGTGGCTGTCCGTTGATAATGCTTTTTAATTCCTCTCCCCATCCCTGAATCCGTGGAGCAGGAGAACTCAGGTAGTCATTTTCGGGAATGATCGGCCAGCCGGAACCGGTGGTGTAAATTCGGCGGTTATCCTTACTCTTCCAGAATTTGACAAAATTCGAAAGAAATGAGATCTGGTTCTGCCCGGCTGGTTCATTCCCGTAAACCATCATGCAGAATGAGGGATGGTTGCCATAATTTTCAACCATACGTTGACTTTCATCATAGAGATATTTGTCAATGGGCTTTCCATCACCAATAGTCGTTGAACCATTGGCCCAGGATGAACATTCCACCGAAAGGTAAAATCCGGTTTGGTCGGCGGCTTCAAAAGCGGCTTCCGGAGGGCACCAGGAGTGGAATCGCATATGGTTCAGTCCATGCGCCCGGCACACATTAAAAATGCGAAGCCATTCCTGGATGCCGGTGGCCGGATAACCTGTCTTTGGAAAGATTGCACATTCGAGTGTTCCACGCATAAAGGTGGGCTTCCCATTGATCAGCAATTGTTTCCCTACAGCCTTGAACTCCCTCATCCCAAAAGTTGTCTGATACGTGTCAGTTGTTTCCTGATGTTTACACTTAAGAGTAGCCGTGAGCTGATAAATTTCGGGGTGAAATTCGCTCCAAAGTTTAGGGGACTGTCCCATCGGGTATTCCATTGTCAGGATATTCTCCCCTGCAGACAAGGTAAAATGATGAGATTGATTTTCAGGAGTACCGGGACCGCTTACCGATAATTTTAGCGTTGCAATCATCGGGATTTTAGCGGAATTATTGACCCGGATCCGGGCCGTAAATTTTTTGTGTTCAATATCCGGGTAAACCTGAATATTCTTAATGTTAATCAGTGGTCTGGCTATAAGGGAAAGTTTTCCGACGACCCCGTTCCAGTTGGTTTGGGTATGGTCTGATATGCTGTGCGAATTCAACCCTGGATCGATATCCTTTACCCGGTTATCTACACAAAGTATCAACAGATGTTTTCCGGGAGTTAAGATACCCGTCAGATCATACCTGTGTGGTGTTCCAAGGGAATTTTGCATTCCGATGAGACTATCGTCAACCCAGAGACGGCTCTCCCAGTGACAGCGCTCAAGGAAAAGTTCAATGGATTGGCGACTCCACTCCTTCGGTATAGTTACCTCTTTTAGATACCATGCAGCGCCTTTATAATAAGTGAGGGGTTGCAACCAAAATGGGATCTTGAGTTGCCCCGGTTCCCGGTATTTGGCATATTCGGGATTTTTATAAAATGAACTATCCACAATCTGACCCGTCCAGGGTGTTGACAGGGTAATGGCATCCCCCTTTCCGTTTGATGTCATCGATCCGGGAAGTTTCAGGCTGTCCGTGAATGTTTTGTCTAACCAATTTTCCGGAATTCCCTTGTCTGAAGGATCGGCGGCAAATTGCCAGGTGCCTGAAAGATCTATCTTGTTTTGGGTTCCCGGCTTTTGGCAGGCAACTGATAAAATAATCAGAGAGCTAAGTATAATATTAATAAATTTCATAATTATTATTTGTTTCGATAAATCACCCTAAAATTTAAATCAGTTTCTATTCTGTTTCTTTTAATAAACCACATAGCTACAATAGATCACGTAGGTTTCCCCGATAGTTGTCACTTCATTTTTTCTATCTCCTCCAGACTTTTACCTTTCGTTTCAGGTAATTTTTTCAGGATAAACAGGAATCCGGAAAGGCAGATCAAGCCATATAGCCAAAAAGTTCCACTGGCGTGCAATACCCTGTTCAGAATCGGGAAGGTATAGGTTAAAACAAAGCAAGCTATCCAGAGTGAAGTAGTGGCGATGGCCATAGCTGTACCGCGAACTTTATTCGGGAATATTTCGGAAAGGACTACCCACGTAATCGGCGCAAGGGTCATACTGTAGGTTGCAATCGCTGCCATAACCAGCACCAATATTGCCAGCCCTTTCAATTCCAGAAAATAACTGGTTCCCAATATCAAATAGTTGATCGCTAGTCCGCCGGCTCCAAGCAGCATCATTTTCCGCCGGCCCCAGCTGTCAACCATTCGCATGGCCAACAGTGTAAATATCAGATTAACAGTTCCGGTAATCACAATATTAAAAAGCATATCACCTACCGAATAGCCGGCTGAAGTGAATACCTCTTCGGCATAATTGAAGATTACGTTGATACCGCACCATTGTTGAAATATGGCCAGAACTATTCCTAAAACCAGTAAAGGCCGAACCCTTTTTGATGCCAAAACTTTCCAATCGATGCTGTTATCTGTATTCTGGATCGTTTTTGCAATCTCTTTCCGTTCCTGAGATGAATATTTGGCACCGCCAATCCGCTTCAGAATTAAGGATGCGTCCGTCCATTTCCCCATTTTTGCCAGAAAACGAGGGCTTTCAGGAATAAAGAATGAAAAAATAAAAAACAGTAATGCCGGGACTGTTCCTGCCCAAAACATCCATCTCCAACCGGTCTGCCCGTTCCACGACTGCAAAATCATCTTGGCTGATGAATTTTCCGGAATTTTGTCTGCAATCAGGTAATTGATGATTTGAGCGGCAAGGATACCTATTACAATGGTGAGTTGATTGATGGAGACGAGCCTTCCGCGCAGATGAGCCGGTGAAATTTCAGCAATATACATGGGTGAGATCGCCGATGCCAGTCCGATTCCGAGCCCGCCGATTAACCTGAACAGAATAAAGAGCGTGAATTGATTGGCAGCACCGGTACCGATGGCGGCAATGGTGAACAAAGCAGCTGCTGCTATTAAAGGACGTTTGCGTCCGAAATGATCAGAGAGATAACCCGAAGCCATTGCGCCGGCAAGACAACCGATCAGAGCACTGCTCATGGCCCACCCTTGCAGGGAAGGTGATGAGGCGATTTCAAAAAAACGCTCATAAAATGGCTTAGCCCCGCCGATTACTACCCAGTCGTATCCAAACAAAAGTCCGCCCATTGCAGAGACCAGGGTAATGCCCAGAATAAATGGCCGGTTGAATTTAGGTTTTTCCACAAGTGTCCGATTTAGTTAAAGCAAAATTAGCCATACACAATCTATTTAAAATGAACAATTTTATGAAAATATGGATTATATCACTATTTGTAAATCAAAATATTAATTTTTATCCCTCACAATTATTTTAAATTTTATTCCTGAAAATTAGGTTATTTTGGATTTTAAAAGACAATCCATGATAATTTAAACTAAGAATTTAGAATTAAATGAAGAAGGAGGATGGATTTCCGGGACAAATCAGTTTTGTCCTTCCGGAGAAAATTGAAGGTCTGGTCAGGCGAAATCCATTGATTTCTGATTTGTACCTCACCGATATTGGCTATTATCCGCTGGCACGCCATCATTTCCGGGAGCGTTCCATGGGAAGTTCTCAGTTTATCCTGATTTATTGTATTGAAGGTGAGGGAGAAATACGGACTGGAGAGACCTGGCACACCATTATGCCAGATCATTTTTTCATAATTCCTGCCGGAATGGCGCATGCTTATCATTCCAGGGAAAAGAATCCATGGACGATCTACTGGATCCATTTTTCGGGAGTGAAGGCGGGATTATTTACCCGGTCGGCTTGTCAAAGTATCGCTATAGAACGGGGCAAAACATCGCGAATAGGTGACCGGATAGACCTTTTTGCTGAGATTTTCAGGAATCTTGATCGGGGCTTTAGCATGGAAACACTAGAATACATAAACCTATGCCTTAATTATTTATTGTCTTCATTCACCCATGTCAGCCAGTTCAGATTAGTGAAACAGGCAGATGAAAATGATCCGGTTGCCCAAAGTATTAATTTTATGCTCGAGAATCTCGGCCGGAAGTTGAAACTGAGTGATATTGCATCACAAACAGGCTTATCTCCATCCTATTATTCTGCAATTTTTCAGTCCCGCACCAGTCATCCCCCAATCGAATATTTCATCCAGTTAAAAATTCAACGCGCATGTCGACTCCTCGATAACTCCGGTTTACTAATTGCCGATGTATCACGTGAAACAGGTTTTGATGACCAATTTTATTTTTCACGTGTTTTCCGGAAAGTGATGGGGATGTCTCCTTTGGAATACAGGAAAAGAAGGGTTTAAAATCTAGAAATTGCCTGAAATGTTAACCACAAATTAACAAATGAATTTTAGCATGTAAAGTAATAGTTATACTTTTGTAACCATTATAAAAGATGTATATTTCCGATGACGAAACTAAAAGTGGATATTATTGCAGAAAATCTTATGGCTATTCACCCCTTGTTGTACAAGAGTATTTCAAAGCCTTTGCGCACAAAGAGTTCCATTACACCAGGCGGAATGTTTGTTATGGAGAGTCTGAAAAGACGTGGAATGCTTTCGATGTCAGACATTGGCAAATGTTTGTCAATGCCAAAACCTCATATTACAGTTATTGTTGACAAGCTTATTGACGAGGGATATGTGGTTCGCCAAAATGATCCGAAAGATCGCCGAATTATTAATATCTCATTGACAGATAAAGGGTTAATTGACTTTGAAGAGATTAAGGAGACCTTAAGCCTGACCCTGAAGAGTAAATTGGTTTTGCTAAGTGGACTTCAACAGGAACAACTTCTTACAGCCTCTCAATTGCTCAGGGAGATTCTGATCTCAGTATTGACAATTGACCTGGAAACTTCATCTCACGGAAAATAGAGAATTTAGATAGCTTTAAAAACAGATAAAGAGTTAATAACAATACAGAAAGAATATTTTATGGAAAAGGTAAAGAAGGAAAAAAGCGGGAAAGTATATATTCCCTTGATATTGATTATTGTGCTTCTGTTGGGCGGTGTCATTTATTGGTATATTGATTATTCCAAATACATTAATACCGATGACGCTCATGTGGAATCGGATAATGTAGCCGTTAGTTCCAAGATTCTTGGAAGAATAAGCCAGGAATTTGCTAAAGAGGGGGATTCTGTAAAGAGAGGGCAACTGATTGTTTTAATTGACAGCACCGATCTGGTAGCTCAGAAGAATCAGGCAATTTCAGCTAAACTTCAGGCTGAGGCTGCAGTTTTACAAGCAGAGGCAAAATATCAGTACGATTTGATGAACAACAAAGTACAGGATATTACCATCAGCAAGCTCCAGGAAGATTTTGACCGGGCAAAAAGTCAGTTCAGGAGTGATGTAATTACGCAGGAACAATATGATCATGCCAAAAAGGCCCTTGAAACTGCCAAGGCTCAGCTTGAAGCCGATAAATCTCAGGCTAAGGTTTCCAGTACCCTGATTAAAACTACACAAACTTCAGTTGAAAGTGCCATGGCTCAAATAAATGTGATTGAGACCCAAATCAACAATACCCGCCTGTATGCCCCAAGCGATGGCTTGGTAGGCAAACGTTGGCTGTTGCCGGGAGATATTGCTCAGCCTGGTCAGTCAATATTTACGATTGTCAATAATAGTAATCTATGGATCAGCGTTTTTCTCGAAGAGACAAAGCTGGAAAATCTGCATATTGGGCAGCCTTGTATTTTCGCACTGGATACCTATCCCGGAGTTACTTTTACCGGGAAGATTATTGAACTTGGTTCTAATACCGCTTCTGAATTTTCATTGATTCCGGCCAACAATGCTTCAGGAAACTTCACTAAAGTGACACAACGGGTAGAGTTAAAAATCTCAATTGAGGGTGTGAAGGATGGAAAAAATCTTTCTGCTTTCCGAATTCTATCGGGGATGTCAGCAATTGTTAAAATTATCCGGTAATAAATGGCGCGAATTACTCTCTCGCATAAATTGCGCAGGAAACTGCGTAACCGTGATTCTGGGTTTCACCCCCAGCATGACAACTACAAATGGTTCCTGCTGGCGAACATTATGCTCGGTACTTTTATGGCAGTTCTTGACAGCACCATTGTTAATGTGGGGCTGCCAAAAATCATGGCTTCGTTTGGGGTAGGCATTGATAAAATTGAATGGGTCGTCACTGCATATATGCTTTCGATGGCTGTAATGCTCCCGACATCAGGGTGGCTGGCCGACAGGTTCGGATACAAACGGCTCTATTTCATGGGCGTTTTGCTGTTCACCATAGGATCGTTGCTTTGCGGAATGTCGAATGATGAAAATACATTAATCATTTCCCGCATTATCCAGGGATTGGGCGCGGGAACCATCCAGCCACTGGGGATGGCCATTATCACCCGGGAATTTCCACCCAAGGAGCGGGGAATGGCGCTTGGTTTCTGGGCGATATCTGCCGCAGCGTCGGTCTCTTTTGGGCCGCTGATCGGTGGTTATCTGGTGGATAATTTCACCTGGCAATTGATTTTTGACGTTAACATTCCGTTTGGAATAGCAGCAATGGTCTTTACGATTCTGATCCAACGGGAATATATAAACCGGCGGGCCGGAAGCTTTGACCTGATTGGATTTCTCTCGGTGGTCACTTTTCTCCCGCTGATGCTCTATGCCCTCTCGGAAGGGAGTGCAGCCAGCAATTCTGCAGGATGGAGCGCCACCTACATATTGGTTTGTTTTGCCATTTCGATTCTAGCCTTTGCCATTTTCGTCACGCAAGAACTGACAACCGATAATCCGCTGATTGATTTAAGACTTCTAGGAGACTATAATTTTGGGATGAGTAATTTGGTCATGTTGATTTTCAGTATGGGAATGTTCGGAAGTACCTTTCTGTTGCCGCTCTACCTCCAAAATTCGATGGGATATACTGCTGTTCAGGCGGGATCCGTATTCCTTCCGGTTGGAATTATCCAGGGGTTCATGTCTCCGGTTGCCGGAAGAGTATCCGATAAATTAAGTCCTAAACTCCCTATAATTGTGGGAGTGATTGTTTTAGGAATCAGTTTTGCCCTGAACTCCCAGCTTTCATATCTGACCGAACATAATTTTGTGATGACCTCGCTTTATCTCAGGGGATTTGCCATGGGAATAATCTTCACTCCTTTAAGTAATTTGGCCTTATTGACAGTTCCCCGTGATAAGATGGCACAGGCATCAGGTATCTCCAACACCGTTCGTCAGTTAGGGGGTAGTATGGGTGTTGCTATTTTTGCTACAATGCTAACTACACGGATAAATTTTCACACCCAAATGTTCGGCACAGCCATTCAATCCGGATCGCAGGAGTTTAAAAATGTAGCGACACATTTAACCCAATTCGCACAACAGCATATGGGAAGTAATTTCGCGACAGCTGCTCAGCAGAGTAAATATATGATTCTCTCCCATGTCAGCAAACAGGCCTACATCGCCGGGATCGACGACGATTTCCTGATGGCTGCCATAATTACCTTCCTGGGGCTCTTCCCTGTAATTATTATGAGAACAAAACACAAGAATTCACCTGTAAAAGCTTGAATATATGATATTTCAAACAAAAAAGAACTTGTTCGCCCTGCTCCTTCTTGCAGGAATATTGTCTGCCGGACAACTTAAAAGTGAACCTCTCGGCACTGATTCATTATCACTCACTACGATCATCCGGGATGTGGTTCAGAACCATCCTATGATTAAAAAGTCATTAGAGGAACTCAATACTTCGGATGCCAAAATCGGGATAGCCCGGTCCGGAGGGCTTCCTAATATCGAATTTGCATCGACCTATACCCGGATCGGACCGATCTCGGAAATCAATTTTCCGGGTCTCGGGAACTTTCAGCTGATGCCAAGGGACAACTATAATGCTGCATTTAATGTGAACCAGACAATTACCGATTTTGGCAAAACCGCGAAAAATGTTTCACTTGAGAGACAAGGCAAGGAAGTGACCCGACAGTCGATTGAGCAGGTAAAACAAAGACTTTCGGAAGCTGCCATTAACAACTATTTTGCACTTGAATATTTGCAGGAAGCGATTAAAATCAAAGACGAACAGCTTAATACGTTAAACGAACACCTTCTTTTTGTCCAGAAAAAACAGGCGACGGGTTCAGCCACACAATATGAAATTTTAACCACACAGGTACGGATTTCTGCGATTGAGAATCAACGGACAGACCTTGAAACAGCCCGTCAGGTTCAGGTGAGTCATCTGAATTCTTTACTGGGAAAACCTGAAACGAAAGTTCAACGTGTTAAAACAGAATTGAATCTTTTCCTCCCTAATCTGCAGAGCGACACCCTTATTTCCACCGCTTTACAAAACCGTGACGAGATGAAACTGGCACGCGAAAAGGCGAAACTGGCAGCGTTACGATACAGCCTTACCGGCTCATTGAATAACCCGGTTTTCAACGCCTTTCTGTCCGGCGGAATAAAAAACGGATATATCCCTTATATGGCTCAGGCAAGATCCAATTTCGCTGCGGGTGTTGGGTTAGCTATTCCCATTTTCGACGGGAAGCGGAATAAATATAAACTCATTGAAGCCAAATCTGCCATTCAGGTGAGCGATGACGAGACTGAAATTTCCAGGAGAAATATTATTGATGAAGTAATTGAAAGCCAGGCAAGTCTGAAGGCGTCGCAGAAAAAGGTGGATCAGTCGGCATTGCAGCTCAAACAGGCAACTCAGGCCTATGTCCTGGCAAAGGCGAGTTTTGCAGCCGGTGTCATTACCAACCTTGAATTGCTTGATGGTTCTACTGCATTATCTGAGAGCAGGCTTATGCTGCTTAAATCAAGAATCGATTATACCGTGAATCTTTATAAGCTTAAATCGGCAATCGGAGAAAGGCTTTATTGAAAATTATAATACTCTTTGCAAAGGATTTGGAACTCTTGATGGGATAAAGTAATTTTCAGCATTAATCCTAAGCGGCTGTTTAATATTAGATTTCCAATCCCATCAGGGATTAAATATGGGTAAAATAGAATTATATGCAAGGTTTCCTCCTATCCGGGACGAAATATTTTACGCGATTTTAATCTCCTACCCATACTTTATACCTACGGCAATCCTAAAAAAGAAAATTCTATCCAAATAATTGAGGAAAAGAAAGTTAAACGGTTAAGTAATGGGAAAAATAAGGAGTGAATAATTACCACATTATATTGTTCTTATGTTACCTATTCCGACTATGCGAACCAAACTTTATCCCATCATTGCGCTCCTGATGATTTCAGGGACACTGATTGCCCAAAATTCAGATTCATTACGGCAGGTCATCAGCGCCATGCATTTTGATCTCCCGGTTTTATCCCCGGTTCCGGAAACCGTTTCCGGGGTCAAAGATTCAAGAATTTCGCTGAATGGTACCTGGAAATTCAGTCCTGAGTCTGGAGAGATCCTTAAAGCCAGCGAGATAGAAGTTCCCGGTGAATGGGAAATGCAAGGCTTCAAAGTTCCAAAAGGTAAAACCGGCGCTTATTGGAAAACATTCGCAATTCCCAAAGATTGGGAAGGGAATCGAATAAAAATTCGCTTCGATGGGATCAGTTCGTTTGGAAGAGTCAAGATTAATGGAAAGCCTGTTGGTGAACACGAAGGGAGTTTTGTCGCATTTGAACTCGACATCACAGATGCAGTCAAAACCGGAGAAAATATCCTTGAGGTGGATGTTCAATGTGAGACAGTTTCCGATCTTTTAGCCTGTACCTCCCAGTATGCGGCCCATCCGGTCGGTGGAATCCTGAGAAAAGTAACCCTTTTTACCGTTCCGCCTGATCACATCACCGATTTTTCGTGGATTGTGAAATTTGATGCTCAGTACCACGATGCCTCGGTGAATGTGACCACGAAGGTGGATATAGGCAATAATCCGGTGTCGGGAATCTTTCTGAAGTTTACGCTCCGCGATGGAAATGGCCACTCTGTCCCGCTGAACCAAGACACATTCGAGGTTCCTGTTGACAAACCAATCAGCGCGCTTAAGAGCACCTTTATTGTAAAATCGCCCCAAAAGTGGGATCCAGAACATCCCAATTTATACTTTCTCTCCACTTCACTGGTAAATAGCGGTAAAGTTCTTCAGACTATCAGCCAGAAAATAGGGTTTCGGCAGATTGAATTGCGCGGGAATCGGTTTTTTGTAAATAATTATCCGATTAAACTCAGGGGTATAAACCGCCATGAGGTACATCCTTTGCGGGGAAGAAGTCTTACGCCTGAGCTTTGCCGCAGGGATGTGGAGCTGTTTCGGGTCGGAAACTGCAATTATATCCGGACTTCCCACTATCCCCCGTCCGAAGAGTTTTTAGAGGCCTGCGACGAATTTGGGATGTTTGTCGAAAGCGAATCCTCCCTGTGCTGGATCGATCATGGGGCTAGCCCTGTCTGGAAATCCTGGAATTATCTTGATCCGCAGTTTTTGCCTTATTTGGTACGAGCCAATCTTGAAAATATTCTCTCTGGCAGACAACATCCATCGGTAATTATCTGGTCGCTTGGAAATGAAAGCCGCTGGAGTCCTTTGTGGGAAAGAGTGCTGGCAGAAGATAAAAAACTCGATCCTTCAAGACCTACCTCATTTCATGACCAGTGCTGGGGGGACTATAATAACGCTAAGAGCACCGCTGACCTGGCCAACTATCATTATCCCGAATTAAACGGTCCTCGGGAATCCGACAAGGAGAAATTGCGCCCGACCTTTTTCGGCGAATATATGCACGTTCAATGCTATGCCCGCAGGGAGCTTGAAACCGATCCTTCAGTCCGCTCGGATGCATATGCCAATACGCTCAAACAAATGGTCGATTCAGTTTATCTTCATCCTGCGTGCCTGGGCGGAGCAATCTGGTCGGGAGTTGATGACATTTTTCATCTTTCAAAGGACAAAATCTGCGGCTACGGTCCCTGGGGACCTATCGATGGATGGCGCCGTGAAAAGCCCGAATATACCGGAATGAAAAAATCCTATGCTCCCGTAATCATCACCAATCTTCAAACGGCTAAAGCGGTAAACGACAAAATACGACTCGATCTCGAAAACAGGTACAATTTCACAAACCTGAGTGAGCTTAAAATTGAAGCGAGGATTGGGAACCGATTTTTTCCGGTTCAGGTATCGCTTGCCCCATTGAGCAGGGGATCAGTTGATATAGATCTTTCAGAATCCGGGAAAGCTGATTCGCTCCTCCTTATTTTTAATGATCCCCGAGGTTTTATCTGTCAGGAGGAACTGATTCATAAGGGAAAACCTGCAAATCTCAGTGCTGCTGCAATGAAAGTGAATCTGAAGCTTGCGGAAGAGAAAGACAACTTTGTCATAGATACCGGGAAATTAATCTTTAAGGTGGCTAAAATTAACGGGACAATTTCATGCTTCACTTCAAAAGGGGATGAAATTGTTTCCAATGGAGGTGAAATGATGCTGGTTCCGTTTAATGACGACGATGGGGGGGCACCCGGTGTTGCTGCAAATAATTATACTCAGGATATTCAACCTTTAATTTACAGACCGGACAGCAGTTTTAGGATGGTGTCGCTCATTTGCCGGAAAAAGTCTGACGGAACAATACATGTAAACCTCAGTGGAATCCAGAGAAACAAGCTTGAAGGGACCCAGGATTATATTTTTAATACCAACGGAACGGTAACGATCGGTTATGATTATGTGGCTCTCACCGGTTTCACGGGGAAAAACCTGCTGCGCCAGTTTGGCTTGCTGTTTACGCTGCCGGAATCATTTAACCGGCTAAGCTGGGAGAGGAAAGGTTTGTGGACCACCTACCCCGACTGGGATATCAACCGGTTAAAGGGGGTTGCCGACGCGCTTCCGGTAAACCGGAAATATGTGGAAGCTCCGCGTGAAATCCCGGCGTGTGATTGGAAAGATAATTCCAACAGGCTTGGAACCAACGATTTCAGGAGTACCAAGGATCATATTCTATATGCCTCCCTAAAAAATGAAAATGGACAGGAGATTCGGGTTCAATCCGATGGGTCTCAAAATGTCAGGGCGTGGGTGGATGGCGGACCAATCAGGTTGCTGGTTGCGGGACTAAACGGTCCCGGATCATGCCGGTTTTTTACCGGACCAAGGCCGGAATTTAAAAAGGGAGAACATTTGAAGGGAGGATTTACCCTTGTATTTCAGTAGAAAATAGTAGGGATTTTTCAGGCATTCAGGCTTTTTTACCTTATAGATGAGCGCTACCCATAAAATGGTTTGCTGAAAAATCAGTGTGACACCAATCCGGAGGATTTGCATCTTTATAGAATAATTAAGAATGGAGATGAGGTATGACCTTGGGGTCGTATGTGACCTGGGTATATTCTTTTCTATAAACCTGTGACCTCGATGAGGGCATCAGAATGGTGGTCCAAAATGAAAACTACCGGGGTGCAAAACAAACCGGGGTTAAAATATAACCATCTGAAGTGTGGATGAGAACTATCGAATATTTTGTCAAACCGCATGAACATAAATGAAAACTACTGGGGTCTATACCTGAATGACTGAAGTTCGGGACCCCGATGTCGCACGGTCAGCAAAGACTTCTGAACATTTTTTGATCATTATAGTTCAAAATTCCTGCAGTGGTCTTGCCGGAAAACCGGAATAAATTCCGAGATGATTTACAGACTTGGTAAAAGATATATTTAAACCTCTTTTGCCCATCGGGCATTAATGTCAATAGAAATGCAAGCCCATGAGAAACAATTGTCCGTTAGGATATTAACAGATAAACGGTTAATTCCCTTCTACGGGAAATTTATTCCCAGAATTATGCTTTTCTATGGATATTGATCTCCTGCGGAGAAATTTGAACAGTTTCTTCATGCTTTTTATTCAGGGTGTATCACCGAAAGTTTTAATCACAATGATCATAAGGACAGCCAACTGACCGATCACTAAGGCCACAAAAATCAGAAAAACACGATATTAGATTTTTGTTCTTAGTCTATACCTTGTGCACCTGGTGGTAAAGTTACCATTGATACTACCTTTCTTATCTGAAAAAATAGTTGAAGATCACCCCGATAATTATCCCGGCCCCTCATACTAATAGTCTACATCCTAATAGCCTAAAGCCTAATAGTCTAACAGCCTACCTTAATACACCCAGATTTCATCCATAAAAAACCAGGCGGGATAACCGACGCCATAATGCCACGACGGGCAAAGTCCGATCGTCTCAATGTGCATCTTAATATAACGGGTCTTAATTTTCTCCGCGGAGGAAACACCGACATTCACATATTTTACCTCCACCGACCGATCCTCAATGAGTTCCTTCTTTCCCATGAGGCTAAAATTCACATTATCAGTTGAGGTATAGCACGAAATGCTTTTAGGAAGGAGGATCCAGGCACCTAGTTTATGAAGGAAATCTGCCTGCACACTCTCAATCTCTTTTACCTCTCCCAAATCGATGATTACCTCTCCATCTTTCCCGCACCAGCCTATCCAGCTCTCATTGAATGTTGCCCCGCCTAAAAAACCGTCGGTGAGCGCTTTGTCTGCAATTTTATCATAGGGCTTATCCGGAGGCAGCGGGAAGCTGACTTTTGATAAATGAGCCAGGCTTCTCTTTTCTGACGGCAGATTTCTTTTCAGATAAAGATCGCAATACTCCTCAATGGTGTTATTCCGTTCGTTCAGAGTGGTAACGCCGAGCAGTTGTGCCCTGCTTCTGAAGAGTTCCAGCTCTTTTTTGATCCAATTCACGTCCCCGATCCCATTGGTCCGTGCAATTTCCAGTTCAGCGTACTGGATTGAGAGTCTTTGCTGCCAGACCCTTTTCAAAAAGATACTGTCAGAAGCCACTGCCTTCTCTGCATTGTCAAAAAGCTGACGGTACCTCAACATCAGTGGCGGATTCAGCATCCCGTTTTTATGGGTAATAGGGGTATCATAAATCCATAACGGGATATTGCTTCCCAGCAGCGCACCTTGCTGTATTTTAATATACTGATAAAGGAAAGGGGCTGCTTCGCCGTAATATCCTTTTAAAAAAGACTGAATTACCGAGTCCGCATTGCAGTTCACATTCCACAACAGCTTAGCCACTAAATAACTCCGGAGTTCCGAGAAATCGCCCCCTTTACTTCCGCCAATCTGGGAAAAGTGCTTGTTCACATTATTCTTTTTGAACAATTGCATATTGGTCTGAAGGATATGGAAGTTCGGGAACGGACAGATATAATTATCGAAGTTGATCCCATAATCCCACACAAAGATGTTATTCGATATTTTGGCCCAGCCCTCCATATTCTTCATAAATGACTTTCCTGAACCATTTTCTGTCAGGCTGACTTCACGGAAGCAGTCAATATCGCACAGCATAATGTTGACATTGGGCAGCGGTTTTACAAGTTTAGGGGGTGGTACCGAATAGAGGTAGGCCAGCGTTGAAAACTCCTTGTCGGGAAAACGGATGGCCAGCTTGTTTACGAAGCGGATCAGACTTCCCGAAGGACTCCCTTCCTCGTCGTCAATGGCTTTACACTTCTCGCAGGTGCAATAGGTGTTGTTCCCGTCGTTCTGACTCACCGAGATCAGTTTCCGGTCGGGATGGGCTTTGAAAATTGAATCAATTTTTTGGGAAACCAGTTCAAAAACCGCTGGATTGCTCAGGCACCACTGGCTTGCGGCACCCGGTCGGCGCTGACCGTTGATAAACGAGAAGTATTCCGGATGAGCTTTCCCATATTTGGCCGATGGCATGATCCGGTCAAAAGTATGCACCCAGTATCCACCTGCAAAGAGCTCAGTTGGCTCTTTCAACCGGTGCCAGATTTTATAGAGTGAATCTTTTGCCAGACTGTAGGCCTGGGTTTGCCGGTATTGAAAATTGGGGTTTTCCGTCCGGCTAAGCCCCGAGGGGAGAATAAGCTCCCTCTTTTGGGGGAAAGTGCAGGAACTGGCGGCATAATACCGCACTCCCCAGTAATCCTCCAGCAGCGTAACCACAGCATACACAGTTCCTGATCCTTTGGCTCCCGTAATCCGGAAGGCTGAGTGATCACTCATGAACCGGAAACCATCCTCGTGAATGCCAGGGACATCCTGCCCGGGTTTGCTTTCAATATACAGGTCGCCTGCCATCGTTTTAACTCCGGGAGAAACAACAGGCAGGGAGGTTCCGGTTATTTTTTTAATGAAGCTGTTCAACAGCTTGGCCGCTTGCAGATCAGTCGCAGAGCGTTGATCCACTACGATCCGGCCGGTCGCTTTCCCGTTTTTTACGATTGTGAGTTGTGCCACGACTGCGGTTGTCAGGCAGAGGCTTATGACAAGAAGAAGGATTGTCCTCATGATCTGGTTATGTTAAAAGTGGATCAAAATTAGGTGTTTTTTTCAGAAAGGAGGCACGATATTATGATATTGAAATCCATTTAATCAGCGTTTAAAATTAATTGATCAGGTAAGGATAGTTTTATATTTTTACAAGAGCCAACCGCATAGCTTAACCTTGCTTTATGGCACGCTGATTTTCCTGTTATTAAACAGCTCTTATACAACTTAAAATTTGCAGAAAATACCCGGGAGTTGTGAAACCCGAACCTCAAATAGATAACTTTGGAAAGGAAATGAGAAAATTTCAGAAAAAACCAACCTCTCTTCTTTTATTAATCGTGCTGACTTTCACCTGTTCGGCCATCGACCTGAAGACAAAGAATCTGACGGTCGGAATTTCAAATGACGGCGAGATCACTTCAATTCTGCGTTCCGACGGGATAAAGATTGCCCCGGTTCATTTAACCACCGATTTGGCGGGATGTAAAGTTGAGGGGGTCATCCATTCCCGCAAGTGTGAAGATGGCTCTTTTCTGGTTGAAAAAAAGCTGGTAAATGACTCTTTGCGGGCATCCTGCATACTTTCCGAACATTTTATCCCTACCAAAAACAGCATCCATTGTGAATTGACGATCAGGGGAGAAGGGGAATCCTGGGGGACCCGGATTGATACCAGGATGACCTATCCGATCAAAACAGGGAAAGCCAAAATCTGGACCAGCTGGGCTTCACCTCAGTTTGATTCATTACAGATTGGTATCAGCCTGCCACATGATTTAGCTAAAATTAAGCCACCCGACGGTGACAAGGCACATTATTGGATCGATCCATTGATCCCGATTCCGTTTGTGAATGCGACCTATTATTATGGCGCCCCTTATTTCCAATACGACAATATGGCTGTCGGGTTTATTCCTAACCTGGAAAACCTGATTTGCATCCCGTTGGTTTCCATATTTGAGGAAAATGAAGATGCAGGATTGACGATTGCACTTTCTCCCAGGGATAATATCATTAACCTGACCATGAAAACCACTTCAGATGGTTCGGTTACATTCACCAGGTTGCATAACCGGATCTCGAAAAGAAATACACTTACATTTTCGTTTGATCTGATCCTCCATCAAAATGACTGGCGATGCGGTCTTGCCTGGATGAAAAGCTCTTATCCCGAATTTTTTCTCCCCAAAAATCCGCTGGCAAACCAGATGGGGGGTACGGCTGCCTATTCCTCTTATTCGATGGAGTCGATGAATTTTGATGTAGCGAAGATGAAAAGAATGGCCTTTACGGTCAATTGGCAGGCAAGTTTTGATTTTCCGTATATGGGCATGTATCTTCCTCCAGTTCAGCGCAATGAAAAATGGACTCGGTTTGGGGGTGATCAGATTACGATTGCCGGAATGGATGATTTTGCCGGAAAGTACAGGGGAAAAGGATTTTATGTCTTGAACTATTTCAATGTCACGGAATTTGGCTCCAAAGTCAAATATCCTCCGCTTTCAGGGGTTGCCCGAAAACCCGATTCGGAAATCTGGAAAGAGTGCAATGATATCCTTTATACCAAATTTGAGAAAGCAATACTGCCGGTACCCGAAGCCTGCATAAAAGATCCGAAACTTAAAAATGCGCCAATTCCGGTGCCGTTCTATACCTGGGAAGATGGGATTGCGATGGACTGCGGCGACAGTGTTTACAGTGATTTTCTGGTGGAACAGGCGCGTCGGCATGTCGCCGAAATCCCCAATTCCTTTGGTATTTGCATTGATCGTTTCGACTGGTTCCGAATGTTCAATGAACGGGCGGATGACGGGATTTCCTGGTTTGAAGGTAAGCCTGTACGGTCATTGGTCACCTCCTGGAAAAAACTTTCCCCCAAACTTTCAACAATTCTGCATGGAGCAAACAAGGTGATCTTTGCCAATAACCACGATAAGCGCATCGATTTGCTCGGCGATGTTGACGGGTTATTTGATGAGTTTACCTATTGCGGCAATTCCCTGAATCTTACTGCCTTTATGTGTATTGCCAAGCCCGCTTTGGGCTGGACCGATAATGCGGAGACCGTAAGAATGGAAGGGGGCGATAGTTTCTTCCAGAAATACCTCTATATGGGAATCTTCCCGATGTGCCCGTTTCCCAATAACGATCATTCCATTACGCAGTCTCCCGATGTGGACCGCTTTTACGAGGATTATGGCCCGCTGATGAAACTGATGCAGGGACGCGAATGGGTTCTCAAATCACATGTCATCAGTGTCGGGGATGGTTTGGCAAGAGTAAATCTTTTTAAGATTAAAGGTGGGTATTCAATACCTGTTGTTTATGGAAGAAAGGATAAAGTTGAGGTGGTTTTAAATGATCCTGATGGTTTGAAAGATGGGTTTAAGTGTCTTGCCTGGTATCCCGGGTCAGGGATTCCGGTTAATATTGAATACCGGAAAACGGGAAAGCGCTTTATCCTGAATGTTCCCCTGTTAAGAGGTTGCGCGATGCTGGAATTAAAAAATAACGAATACGAATTATAAAAAATTAAGTCATGAAGTTTAAAGGAATAATTTTATTGTGCGGGTTGGTGGTGTCAGCAACGATTCAGGGGTTTGCTCAGTCTAAAATCGATCCCAAGGATATCAGCCATAAGATGCAATGGTTTGGGGATGCGAAACTGGGTATTTTTATCCATGCGGGAATTTATGCCGTCGATGGGATCGATGAATCGTGGAGCTTTCACAACAAAAAAATAAGCCATGCCGATTACATGAAACAGCTCAAAGGGTTCACCATGAAGAATTACAATCCGGTTTTTTGGGCCGACCTGATCAAGGAGAGCGGTGCGCGGTACGCGGTTTTAACCACCAAACATCACGATGGGGTAGCGATGTACGATACAAAGCTGAATGACCTGAGCATCGTAAAATCAACACCTGCAAAACGGGATATGGTGAAGCCGCTGTTTGAGGAACTGAGGAAAAGGGATATTAAATGTGGCGCCTATTTTTCGCTGATCGACTGGTCAAACATAAACTACCCGGGGTTTTTAAAGGATAGTTCGCGTTACAGCGTGCCCGATGATTATGAACGCTGGGGACGCTTCCGGAATTTCTTCCAGGGGCAGATCAAAGAGATTAATGCGATGTTTAAACCTGATTTATGGTGGTTTGACGGCGATTGGGAGCATAGCGCCGAAGAGTGGGAATCGCAGAAAGTGCGCCATCTGATCCTCTCCGGAAATCCGGATGCGATTATTAACGGACGCCTCCAGGGATATGGTGATTATGAAACTCCGGAACAAAACTTTCCGGTTTCGCGGCCTAAATATAACTGGTGGGAGTTGTGTATGACAACCAGCGAAAACTGGGGTTATCATCGGGATGATACCTGGAAAACTCCGTATGAGGTGATCACGATCTTTGTGGATGCCGTTTCAAATGGCGGCAATTTGTTACTTGATATGGGACCGAAGGCAGATGGGACAATTCCTGATGAACAGATTCACGTATTAAAGGAATTGGGAGCTTGGAACAAGAAACACGGTGAGGCAATTTTTAACACATTAGGGGGTCTTCCACAGGGCCATTTTTACGGGCCAACCACACTGTCAAAAGATTCCACTTCGCTTTACCTCTTTCTGCACGGGCATGTCTCCGGGACGGTAATGCTTAAAGGTCTGGTCAATAATATTAAGGAGATCTCGGTGGTCGGAAACGGCACCCAACTGTCGCATAAGGTGGTTGGCAAGATTTCATGGAGCCCGGTTCCAGGATTGGTATATATCGACATTCCTGAGAATGTTCTGGATAACTATATGACCGTGCTGAAATTAAAACTGGATAAACCGCTGAAGTTATACCGCGGTCAGGGGGGATTAAATTAGCAAACGGGTAATTGACATATTGAATCCTCTGGTTCAGTGGATTTAGGAAACTGTCTAAATTTCTCCTAAGGAGATGAATATCCATAGAAAAGCATAATTCTGAAAATAAATTTCCCGTTGGGAATTAACTTTAAATCTGTTAATGTCCAGACGGATAATTGGTATTCTGTTAGATTGTTTTTCTATGGAAATTAATGCTCTCCAGACAAAACAGGTATAATGTAATTTTAATATTATGTCAAAGTATTTAAGAAGCAGGGGATAAAGTAAACCAAAGGAATAAAACTGAAATAATAACAAATTGAGTAATTGTCAATGAATAATGTTCCGCGTCATCTAACGGATTTTTGTTATTACGAATTGATTATCTGAGATATAGAAAGATATAATTACGACATTAAATCATTTCGCTTACTTATGAAGGTGCAGAGCACCGCGATATTTATAGATGGTTAATAATTTGAGACCAAAAGGTGCAACGCACCGGAATATTTGGTTGATAATTTAATTAATATCAGAAAGCCTTTTCAATAAAATATTAAGAAACTGGATATGTATATCAAAACCAAAAGTTTTTTAAGGCTGATTCTCATCAGCAATATATTCCTAAATGTGTTTGCAAGCATTGTTTATTGCCAGGAACCAGTTGATTATGTCAAGCCGAATATTGGTACGATTGGCCATCTCCTTACTGCAACAACACCCGATGTCCAGCTTCCGCACGGGATGATCAGACTCATTCCAACCACCACTCCGGGAATCAGGGATGTCTATCTGGCTGACAGGATCTATGCTTTTTCAACAGTTTCGTTGTCGAATGATTTCTCAAAGGGAGCAGGAACATTCTTGTTAATGGCCACAACAGGTGAATTGAAGGCAAGCCCGGACGAAAATGCATCCAGGTTTGACCATGACCTGGAGAAGGCCACACCCTATTATTATTCGGTGCTTCTTGAAGACAACAACATTGAGGTTGAATATACGGCAACGGAACATTCATCAATTTACCGCTTTACTTACCCCGAATCGGCAAATTCCAATTTAATCGTTACTCTTTTTAAGAATTCAGAGTTTAGAATTTTGAACGAACAGGTTATTGAAGGTTTCCAGACCTATCCCAAAGGTGCCCTGCCAGACCGGAAATTCTATTTCCATGCGGCATTCAGTAAACCTTTAAAAATTTGTGGCGGCATAGCAGATAAAAAAATCACGTCAGGGGAAACCGGAAAGTCGGGGATTGATATCGGTTTTTACACCTCATTTCCAACGAAAAAAGGGGAAGCGGTTCAGGTCAGGGTTGGTTTTTCATACATCAGCACGGATCAGGCCAGGCTCAACCTCGAAAAGGAAATTCCGGACTGGGATTTTGAAAAAGTTAAAGCTCACGGAAGAAAAATTTGGAATGAGGCACTGGGTAAAATTGAGGTTACCGGAGGGAGCGAAAGCCAGAGGAGCATTTTTTATACGGCTATGTACCGGGCGCTGGGTAGAAAACTGACAAATCTTACAGAAGATAACCGCTACTTCAGCAGTTTTGATAATCGGGTTCATCCGACTGAAGGGCATGATTTTTACCAGCCGGGAGAAAGCTGGGGGTCATTCCGGTCCCTTTTCCCGCTGAATCTTATCATTGAACCTGAACGGCAGAATGATTTTGTGCGGTCTTATGTCCGTATGTATGAGCAACGTCACTGGCTGGGAGATGCAGCCCTGGATCACCGGGTAATGACCGGACGTCATGAAACTGCAACAATAACCGACGCCTGGCTCAAGGGATTCAGGGATTTTGACGTTGAAAAAGCTTATGAAGCGATGAAAAAAAATGCCATGGAAGCGACGATGCTTCCGTGGTGCAATGGCCCCCTCACTGAATTGGATAGTGTCTATCAAACCAAGGGATTTTTTCCTGCACTTCGTTTGGGTGAAAAGGAGTGGGTACCCGCAGTTCACAATTTTGAGAAAAGACAGGCGGTAGCTGTTACTCTGGAGCATAGTTTTGATGACTGGTGCCTTGCGCAAATGGCCAGATCGCTGAATAAAATATCTGATTATGATTTTTTCATAAAACGGTCACACAATTATCAGAATCTTTTTGACTCCCGGATTGGTTTTATGGCTCCAAAATCAGCCGACGGAAACTGGGTGTTTAACGAGAAACCATTGGATCCAATCTGGAGCGGAGGCCAGGGTGGACGTGATTATTATACGGAGACAAATGCCTGGACATATACCTTCCAGGTTCAGCACGATGTTGCCGGTTTGATCAGGCTGATGGGAGGCAACCAACTGTTTGACCATAAACTTGATGCCCTGTTTCAGGAGCAATTTGGAGGAAAAGGTTTGAAATTTGAATTCCTAAATAAGTTTCCGGATGGCACCGGAATGATTGGGCAATACAATCATGGCAATGAGCCTGGTTTTCACATCCCTTATCTCTACAATTATGCGGGAAAACCGTGGAAGACGCAACGAAGGGTCAGAGACATCATGAAAATCTGGTACAATGACGGCCCGTTAGGAATCTGCGGAGACGAAGATGAGGGAGAGTTGTCATCATGGTATGTATTCAGTGCAATGGGATTTTACCCGGTATGCCCCGGGAATCCAGTCTACGATATTGGCAGTCCAATCTTTGAGAAGACCGTTATCCATGTTGGAAAAAGCAAAAACTTTACGATTGAGGCAAAGGATGTATCAACCAAAAACAAATATATTCAGTCGGCTTTACTGAATGGAGAACCCCTCAATTGTCCATGGTTTAACCATGCTGACCTCATAAAAGGGGGAATGCTTGTCTTGCAGATGGGGCCACGGCCGAATGAGGAGTGGGGGAATAAACCCGGGGAATTTCTGAAAGTCAATTCCCGTTAAACAATCCGATGAATTCTTAATCTGGCTGGAACATTATGAGTTCCTTTGCAGGAAATTCATTAAATCTAAATATTATGAAGAGCAATTCATCATTACGGATTTCATTTTTCATCCTGCTTTTTGTTCTTTGGGGAAATCTCTCGGCGCAGATCACCGACTTTAGCCGGATCAGGTGGAAGAGTGAGCGAATTGCACCAGGTCTTATCTGGAAATCTGCACATCCGGTATTGAATGATTCAATTCCTGAGAATATTAATATATTGATAATCAATTTACATAAGAGAAAATTATCCCTTTCTTATCACCCGGATGAAAATGTTATTGTGAGCAAACAGGCTTCTGCAAAGCTGGCTCTGGCGGCCGTAAACGGAGGTTTTTTCAATATCAAAGAGGGAGGGTCTGTCACCTATATCAAAACCGGCGGAGTGATTCTGGATAAAGACAGGTCACAAAAATGGTCCCCGATCGCCGATTTGAATGGGGCATTGCTAATCGGTAATGATGGTCGTGTCACAATCGAAGGTGCAAAAGCGAATGGTTTTTACAATAGTCATCTGATGTACAGGGATGTCCTTGTAACAGGACCTTTGTTGATCAGCAGTCAGGTGAAAGCGCCCCTTTCTTCCTCCTCACTGGTTATCAAAAGACATCCAAGGACTTCAGTAGGGAAAATCGGAAGAAATAAAATTGTCCTGGTAACAGTGGATGGCAGGGCAAAAGAGGCAAGAGGGATGTCTCTTTCTGAACTGACCGACTTGATGTTATCGTTACATTGTAAGGAGGCAGTCAATCTTGATGGAGGTGGTTCAACAACGATGTGGATTTCCGGTAAGCCCTTTGACGGGGTGGTGAATATCCCTTGCGACAATAAAAAGTTTGACCATACCGGGGAAAGGGCAGTCTCAAATATTTTGATTGCCAAATAGTAAAGTTGTTTTCTGAAGTCTTATTTTGTTTTTATCGAACAACGTTTCAGTTTGTCCAATTTATAGGCCAACAAAATTATTCACCTTTTTAGTTCAATTAAATCATCAGATTATGACCAGACTTTTTAGCTCAAAACAGATGCAATTTCTTGTAATTCTGGTTGTTTTGTTATCGGTCACCGTCACGGCCAAAGCGTCAGCAGCGATTCAGAATCTCCGGGTGGAATATGCAAAGACACCGCTTGGGATTGATGTCAAAGCACCTCGGTTTTCATGGCAAATGGCTGCTTCGGGTGGTGAAAGGGGAATTTCGCAATCCGCTTTTCAGCTTATGGTCACAAACCCGGAAGGGAAGGTGATGTGGAACAGTAAAAAGGTTGCAAATGATAAATCCTTAAATATTGAATACCAGGGACACCCTCTTAAACCAACGACGCGATATAGCTGGAAAGTCACAGTCTGGGACCAAAACGACCTGCAATCAGCCGGGTCTTCATGGTTTGAAACCGGTCTTATGAATCCTGATCCGAAACTTTCGGCCTGGGATGGAGCTACCTGGATTGGCGGAGGTGATGATGATCTCGTACTATATTCCCCCTATCTTTCTGTCTTCAAAATCAGTTATAACTTAAAACTCGACAAGGAATCGGGTACCACCAAAGCCGGTTTTATCTTTGGTGCGAATGACCCGCGTCTGATGGACAAAAACAAAAATATTTTCGGGGTTGAGAACCGAAAAAATGAGAGTTACATCAAATTCGAACTCGATATTTCGAAGATGGACGGGTCAGATGCCGGACTCGCACAAATAAAGGTTTACCGCGTTGGCTACCATCCTGACGACAAAGCCGACCAGCCTTTTAAAACATTCTCAGTTCCTAAGATGCTGATAAACAATGATAATAAATATCTGTCTCACAACATCTGCTGCGAATCGGTCTTTGGATCTGCAAACCTGTTCATTGACGGGAAAGATGATGCCCATAAACTGACCACACCTGACAACCAAAATAATTCGCCTGGTATATTCCTCAATCCGGTGGGTCGTGGCGGGGATTTTATAAGTTTTCCGATGGTCGCAGATATCGGATTTTCGGTTGAACCGGGTCAAAGAGCGAGTTTCACAGATGTTGAGATCCGGAATTTTCGCAGTCCGTCAAACAAACTTTTTAGTGAGAATTTGGGTGGTCCGGAAACCTATTCAGGTATTTTTTCCCAATTCGTAAATAGGAAGGATTGGGGAATCAGAATTTCAGATCGTGGTTATTTGATCGAAGGAGGAAAAAATGGATCACTAATTGTTGCCAATCCCAGCAAAAACTCAATGCCAATGCTCCGGACTACCTTTAATCCGGAGGCTAAAAAGATTTCAAAAGCCAGATTGTACGTTACTGCCCGGGGTATTTACGAAATATACATCAATGGGAAACGGGTTGGAGACGACTATTTCAACCCGGGTCTCACCCAATATAACAAGACCCATTTGTACCAGACGTATGAGGTGGCCGGTCTGATCAAAGGTGGAACGAATGCAATTGGAGCATTGTTGGGAGAAGGGTGGTGGAGCGGAAATATCACCTATAGTGGTCAGAACTGGAACTTTTTTGGTGACCGGCAATCCTTGCTTGCCAAATTAGTTATTACCTATTCGGATGGCTCAACCCAAATTGTAACGACTAATCCGAAACAATGGTCCTATTACAATCATGGACCGCTCATTTATGGCAGTTTTTTCCAGGGAGAGGTTTATGATGCTTCCAGAGAATCTTTAATTTCAGGTTGGAATACTGCAGGTTATAATGATCAGCATTGGAATAAAGCGGTAGAAGTGCCTCTTGAAGGGAAAATTTTCCGGGACCAAAACCACCTTGGAACAAATGGGATGGCGCCAATCCTGAATTACGATAACATGGAGCTTACGGGCCAGTTCGGAGACAATGCCGGCATTGTTAAAGAGCTGAATGCAATAAGTATGGAGGAGGTTCGTCCGGGTGTATATGTCTATGATATGGGTCAGAACATGGTTGGTGTTCCGCAGATCAGGATTGCAAAAGGGATTGCCGGGAAGAAGCTCACCCTGCGCTATGCCGAAGTGAAGTATCCCGATCTCCCCGAATACGGGAAAAAGGTTGGGATGATTATGCTTGAGAATATCCGTGGAGCCCTGGCACAGGATACCTATATTCTCAAGGGTGGCGATGAGGTGATCCAACCCCGTTTTACGTTCCATGGGTATCGGTTCATCGAGATTACCGGAATCGATAAACCATTGTCCATCAACTCAATAAAAGGGAAGGTAATCAGTTCCCTGAAAGAATTGGCCTCCTCCTATAAGACATCAAATCCCAAAGTGAATAAATTATGGGAAAACATCACCTGGTCAACCCGAGGGAATTTTTTATCGATTCCGACCGATTGTCCGCAGAGGAATGAGCGAATGGGCTGGAACGGTGATATCTCGGTTTTTTCCCGGACAGCTTCATATATCACGAATGCCCCCCAGTTTTTAAGACGTCATATGCTGGCAATGGCGGATGTTCAGCGCGAGGATGGCCGGTTTACCGATGTGGCTCCATTGGGCGGAGGTTTTGGCGGAATCCTTTGGGGTAGTGCCGGCATCACCGTTGCCTGGGAATCGTTCCAGCAATATGGCGATCAGGTAATGATTAGTGAACATTACGAGGCTATGAAAAAGTACCTTGCATACCTCAAAACCCGCATCGATCAAAATACGGGATTAATGAATGAAGGACCGCTGGGCGATTGGCTGAGTCCGGAAGGTGATAAAAACGACAATACACTACTTTGGGAGGCTTATTATCTTTATGATCTCGAGATAATGTCCAAAATTGCCCTGGTTCTGGTTAAGCCGGAAGAGGCTGAATCATTCAGTAAAAGGAGGGATGAACGGAAAAAATTCTTCAATAAAACGTATGTCAGCAGCGATACCCGCAAAACCATCAAGGCAGCAACAGATTACAAGCCAACAGACAATCCCTCCGGTAAAAATGAAGCTTCTGCCTCAAATATCGGAAAGGAATTTGATAACCAGTTATCCTATGCGGTCCCGCTCGCTTTGAATGCCTTTAGTCCGGAAAATATACCCTATGCTGCAAAAAATCTTGTTGCAGCTGTAAAACGGCGAAATACTGATGACAGTGGCATGACCCATCCTGAATTCAGTCTGATGACCGGTTTTATCGGAACAGCGTGGATCAGTAAGGCGCTTTCTGATCATGGCAATAACGATGTTGCTTATCACATTCTACAGCAAACAACCTATCCCTCCTGGCTTTATTCGGTAGAACAGGGTGCCACAACCATCTGGGAGCGGCTAAATTCCTATACCGTTGAAAAGGGATTTGGAGGTAACAACAGCATGAATTCATTCAGTCATTACTCCTTTGGAGCAGTTGGGGCATGGTTGGTTAATTATTCTCTCGGAATTCAGCGTGACGAAAGAGAGCCGGGGTTTAAGCATTTTCTCCTTCAGCCAATTCCCGATCCTACCGGTCAGATGACTTTTGCCAATGGGTATTACGACTCGATGTATGGCCGGATTGAAAGCGGGTGGCAAATGAAGAATGGAATTTTAAGCTATACAGTCACCATCCCGGTAAACACCTCAGCAACCCTGTATCTTCCCGCTTCTGATCCCAAAAACATATCTGAAGGAGGGGAAGATGCTTCGTTTTCTAAAGGAGTAACGTTTATCAGATATGAAGGCGGAAAGTCAGTTTTTGAGCTTAAGTCCGGGCACTATGAATTTAAGACAGAAGGCCAGGGTAGATAATACAGGAATAAGGATTCCTGTCGGGGACATTCTGTGACCGCCAAAAATGAAATAAATACCAGTCTGACAGCGATCAGAACGGACCGTCAGAATAATTCGTAAGGGCCTGATATTTATTTAACTAAAAAATTAAAGTTATAACATTTAATAGTCCAAACAGGTCCAGCGTATTAAAGCAGTTGAATCCTATTTAATCTAATCTCCCGGAACAATTCTGCGGGATATTTTGAATAATGATCCATCTGCCCTCCGTACTGATCCCTTTTGCAGGAACGCCGTTGCTGATCAGAACTTTCCCGTTCATGGTCAGGTTCGGTTTTTCCGATAATTTGGGCAGATGAAGCGTGGAATGAATTCCGGATGGGATATTAACCGTATATTCCAATGGATTTCCTTTATCTGACCGTTTCCAGGATACAGTGACCGGTCCGGATTGTGTGACCACAACACCGCTGGCATTGGTCAGATCACCGAGCCGGGGTTCTATTACTATCTGCTTTTTCCAGACAGGTCCGTCCGTTCTCACGCCCAGAACGTATGAGCTCAGAAAAAAAGCGGGAACGGAACCGTAATTGTGGCAGGACTCGCTTGCACCTTCCCCTTTTTCATCGGTAAACGATTCGCACAGGGTGCCGGCATCCTGCTGGAATACAACCATGGGTGTCCAGCGACGGCGGATCTCCTGAATTGCTTCTCTGTCCAGTTTGTCTGAGTCCATCCGGTAAAGCTGACTGAAAACCCAGAAATAAGTAACGGGCATCTCAATTCCGTCCTTCTGATTTACCATCTGCTCAAAATCTGGATTGGCACAACTATGTTTAATTCCCGGATTTTTATAATTGTTCAGAAACCATTTCTGAACTGATGCCAGCCTATTCCCTGGAACGAGACCATAGTGCAACGCGATCAGCTGGGCATGGGACGTTGGAGCATAAACCTTTCCATTATAAAATGCCGAATTATAGACACTCTCCTGTTCATTCCAAAACTCCGTATTAAATACAATCATAAGATCAGCAGCCGATTTTTTAAATTCCCCCATTTTCTGGCTCTCACCTAAAACTCCGGCAAGATATTCTGATGCCTTTAAGGCCGAATAGAAAAATGCATTGATCGTTGCCCCTTCGCAGGTGATGTACGCAAGAGGATTATCGAATGAGGTGTATTCACGGGCGAGGAGCAACCCCCGTTGAGTGCGGTGATTCAGGTACCAGTTGATTTGAGCCATCAGTGCAGGCCACATTTCCCGGACAAATTTCTTGTCCCCGGTAGCCTCGTAATAGGTTTTTAAGGCCTCAAACCATTGACATGAATAATCATCAATAATATAATGGCAATCTTCTGGTCCCCGGTCTGTGGGAAATGTTGCCAGGAGCTGGCCATTGGGCAATTGTGACTGCGCGGCATGGCGTAACATATTTTTCAGCAGACGTGGGTCCGAATAAACGGGTTTTCCGTCATTATCCTGACCGGCAGATCCTACCCGGGTTGTTGAAAAACTTGCCTTTCCTGAATCCTGAATCCATTCATTTCTTTCGCGGGCGTCAGAACCGTAACCGTCATCACTGGTTACCTCAATCGTGTTTTGAGCCATCTTCCAAAGGTGGGTCAGGATACTGTCACTGCAATTGAAGCTCCCGATCCGGTTAAAAGGATAACGGCGGTCGGTAATCCTGATCCCAAGCAATTTGACATGTCCCGAATCGCACTTCACCAGCATGTTGTGACTTCCCCATTGATCGGTAGTGATAAAATTCTGCAGGCCTGCCCGGGCCGTATAGTGATTCCCGTCGCCGTACATTTCTGCAGGTTTTCCATTTTTATACCGCAGGGCATATTGCATAGTTAACCGGCTTCCCGCTTCACCATCCAGATCCATTGAGGTATAAGCCATCGACATTTGTCCAAAATCAACCAGGATCTCTTGTCCTGATGTAAGTTCAATTGGTAATGCTGAACTTAGCAGTTTGCCTGAAGGCAATAACCTGAGGTTCTTAAGTTCCGTTTCTTTTGCCAGCGGAATTTCGCGCGGAAACATTTCTCCCCAATTGCCTCCATCGATTGAATTGGCAAACAGCCACTTGGAGTCATTATAATCTGCAGATATCCAGTCACCTGCATCGATGCGGGCGTCTATCACATCAGGAACTGTGTTCCACGATTCGGGAGAATCCCGGTATCGGGTCTGATCATTATAACGCCAGGTTGAGTCGGTCCGAATAATCTCTTTGCCCGATATTTTTAAATCAGCAGTTATCCCCGGTGAATGTTTCATAATATGCCCGTTGACAGCATTGCCGTAATTATGAGCCAAAACAACCATAACATTTTTCCCCTTTTTCAAAAAGGAGCGAATATCGACCACGTCAAATTCAGCTCTTTTCGGATTAAACCTGCAGGGACCTCTTAAAATATATTGGCCGTTGATCCAGAGCAAGTATCGGGAATCTGCAAATATCCGAAGCTTTGCAGCGTTAGCAGGTGCCTCATTAAGATCAAAGGTTTTACGGAAGGCGACATATTTCTGTTTCCCATCAGGTACGGATGAAGACCAGATCATGGCTGACTGTAATCCGGAGGCGGTGCCGGAGATCCGGTTCTGACCTTGGCATATCGATACCCGTAAAAGGAGACAAATGAGGATTAATTTAGCAGGATTCATAATGATTGGATCAATTACTGAGCATTAAAATTGTTCTGATTTAGATAGGTGATATCCTTATATTCCTCATCTGATGATGAATATAGGCCGTCAAGCAACAAGGCACATTCGGGATTGGCAGACAGCAGCTGTTTTAAAGCCTGTTTATCCTGAAAATCGCAGATTGGTTTGTTCGTGTTCCAAAGTGTTCCGTAAATATCCTTTTCAGGAGCGCCAACAAGAAGAATCCGGAATTTCAGATTCTTCAGCAATTCGATGTTTTCCCCAAGCTTCTCCGGTTTTGCGAGTAACAGGGCCGTTGAGGGAGACACAAACAGATTCGGCTCATTTACAGATTTTACTATCGCAGAGATTTGCCCAAGATTGTCAGTATCCCTCCCGGAAGCCATCCTCAAACTGACATTTATTTTATTTATTGCAGCATATTGACAGATCTCCTTCAGGGTTTTTTGTAAAGAGAGATCAAATTGAACCGGTGTAAAATTATTCTCAACCATCCGGTGGGTGGAAAGTACCAGGTCGGCGGCACCAAGCTGGGCCATTTTACTGATCACAGATTTAATGGTTTCCATACTTTGGATATATTCGAGGGAATCATTGTTTATCAGCCTCAAATCGGGAAAGAGATTTATTCCTGATGAAAAATCAACAATCAGTTTTAGTCCCTGACGGCTTATCCAACCCGATTCATTGACAAGTACTGAATTTTTCTTTTCCAGCAGGTACTTCCAGTCGATCACGACCCGGTCGAAATGTTGAAAGAAGGTGGGCCGAAGCAAAATCTCCTTTTTGATGGAAGAGATATTTCGCAGAGTCACTCCCCTGTTAACAGGATTTGGCAATGGTTGAATATGGGGGATCTCCCCGATGTGCTTACCTTCAATTTTGAGGTTGAAAATCCGGATATCACCGCCAGCAATCGTTTTCCCGGTATTCCTCCCGGTTTGATTATTGACATTTTCAGGTAAAAAACCAACTGCATGTTGCTCTGAGCAATCGATTGGGAGTTCGGTTGTGCTGATGATTCTGCCTCCACTCGAAATGATTTTTAAGGGCCTTTCGAGCCAGCTGTTGTTGCATACGGCCACCGTAAATTCATCTTTGTTTTTGCAGCAGGTTATCAGGCTGAGTCCATTATCGGTGCTGAATATTTTACTTTGGCTGATGAGGTCATCCAGAATTTGCCGGACATGATTCAGTAACGGGAATGGGGATTTTAATGGATGGTCTACCTCTGATTTTGGCAAATCTCCTGGGTTAGTGCCTAATCCGAAAGGGGAGGCAAAAACAGTTATTTTACCTAAGCCCACAGAACGTTCAACAGCCAGTGCTATGCTATTTACATTAGCAATGGTTTTGGTGCCATCGGCTGAAATGATCTCCTTCACATTAAAAGGAGAGGATTCCTTAAAGGTTGATCTGTTGTAAGATATTGTTGCATTTGCGTCAATGGAAACAGTTCCTTTGCCGGCATGGATCCCCGATATCCCATCGGGCATGTTCTCAAGGTTTCCGGCTGTAATTATGAGGTGGCCTCCAAGCTGCACATATTTTTCCAGATTTTCCTTTATCTCATTTCCCCCCTTTAATTTTCCGCCGATCACCAGAATAGGGTAGTGCTGCAGTAACCATAACGGGCAATCGCTTAGAATACAGTCTGCAACATCACCAAAAGGGGTGGGTGAAAGAAATCCTGTTTCGTCATGGAAATAGGATGCATCCTGGTATCCGGGATAAAACAAATTGAAAATATTGTCGGTTAAATAGTCGCCTTCTTCATAGGGTAGGTTGCCCCAAACACGATAAATATTTCCGGAATAGAGATGTCTTGGGAAAGTCCATCCTGAAAAGAAATCGGTCATTACCGCAACAGGTGTGTAGAGGTTACCCGGATTGCCATATTTCTTTACCCATTTATTTGCCGACTGCTGTATTTTGCCGATCGGACTCAGCTCTTCCTTTTTATCAAGGTAGGAGGCTTCGAAACCCACTGCCACACAATTATACATGATATGGCTATAAATCAATCTTTTGAGGAGGCTTAGGCTGGTCCCTTTCCTGTCGCCCCCATTGTCACTGGTGACGCCTGAATAATTCTTCCATCCCCACCGGTTCCATACCGAGGCATTTCCAAACCAGGGTACTCCATACTGTTTCCCGGCTCCTCGAAGAAAAGAGTAATAAACCTGGGCATTTGGCAACCCCTGGGCGGTTTCGGCACCAATCATCGTGTAAACGCCCTCTTTCAGAAAATAGTGACCAAAATTCAAGGAAACGAGGGCTGACATCTTGTTCCCAAGCCGGTCGGTTAGCCCCTGAAAATGGTTTTGAAAATTCAGGTATTGTTCCTCTCTGCTGCTACCCGGGGTTATCATCTGATTGGCAAATCCTCCGACGTACCGGCCATCCTGTTCGCCGTTATCCATCCCCATCCAACGGTTTCCAAGTTCTTTTTCAAACAGGTTGAGCGCTTTCTGCGGAACCACAAATTGTTGCCAGTAACCTCCGGGGCCGGAGCCTGGAACATACCCCCATAAATCGAAGAGATATAAGTTTCTCTTTTTCAACTCGTTCAGGACCTCAGGCAGGTTTGCCTGGTAAATCAGAGGGTATGAGGGCCATATGAAATTACCAAGGTCATATTTGAGGGTATAGGTATCGAGGGATTTTTTATAGTCTCCTTCCAGCCCGCGCAGTGCCATAAACTGGATCTGATTTCCGAAGACAGCGGCATCGGGTGGTTTAACAACCCGGCGGAGATCATCGGGATGCTCCCGGGGGTTCATCGGATAGTTATACATTCTGATATTTTTGTCAGCCGTCTCTGTTTGTGAGAAGCAGGTGAGACCACCTGTTTCAGAAACGATTATCAGGAAAATAACTCTGATGAAATGCGTTTTCATATAGTCTGGAGATTTGTTATGTTAGTCAGTCAAAGGTATAATTTGAACCTGAAAAGTGCACAGTTATAAAAAAATAATAAGGCTCTATGGATACCATTTCAAGCATGAAATTCTATGGAATAAATGCCTACTGAGGTTGATTAGGGGGTTGTCAGGAACCATGAGGTGGATAACCTCCTTTTCGGGATAACACAAAAGTAAGGTTGGATGATAAATGAAGTGGGTTGTACTGGATTCGAACCAGTGACCCCTACCCTGTCAAGGTAATGCTCTAAACCAACTGAGCTAACAACCCTTCAATTTTGACAAAATTAGAATATTTTTCCAAATTAATTAGGTTGTCATGGAAGTAATATGAATTTTGAGACCATCAATTTGAAATTTCTTAAGCGTTATTGCTCAAAAAGATAAATCGGCTTACCACAATGGCAAAAAGGAGATACATCATCCAGTGTACCTTTTTCGCTTGTCCTGTTCCAACTTTAAGGAGCGTATAGAAGACAATTCCACCCGCAATTCCGTTGGCAATACTGTATGTAAAAGGCATCAGTACGAAGGTGATAAAGGCCGGGAAACCTTCTGTGAAATCGCTGAAATCGATATCCAGGACTGAAGAGGCCATCAGTACTCCGACGATTATCAGGGCGGGAGCTGTTGCTGCTCCGGGAATCATCGTTGCCAAAGGAGCGATCAGAATTGCCAACAGAAAAAGGATTCCGGTTGTCACGGCAGTCAAACCCGTTCGTCCTCCTTCACTGATTCCTGCAGCACTTTCAACATATGCAGTTATTGTTGAAGTTCCCATTAAGGCACCGAAGGAAACACCAAATGCATCCACCAGCATTGCTTTCCCTATCAAAGGAGAGTTACCCTCTTTATCAATTAGACCCGCACGGTTAGCTGTTCCTACAAGGGTTCCGAAGGTATCGAAAAGTTCGACAAATGTAAAGGTGAAGACAACCGTCCAGATACCCATATGAAGGGCTCCAAGGATATCCAATTCTCCTACAGCCAGGTTGCGGAAGTCTGGAAGCGAGAAAAATGCAAAATGTTCGGGTATGATCGTTACCCCCAAGGGAATTCCAATCAATGTGGAAAGAACAATACCAATTAGCAAAGATCCTTTTACATGACGGGCCATTAGCAAGGACGTTATAGCAAGTCCAATTAGACAAAGCACCATGCCCGGATTGTGAAAGCTTCCCATGCCAATATTCCATTCAAAAGATTTCAGCAAGGCTGAACCACCCGATTTCGTAATGGATTCCAGAGTTGGGGGAATCAACGAAGTGGTTACGACCATGATTTCAGCAAGCTTTAATCCGATGATGGTGATAAAAAGACCAATTCCAACCGTAATGGCACGTTTTAAGGAGTTTGGAACTGCAATTACCAGAATCTGTCTGATCTTTGTAATGGTCAAAATAATAAAGATAATCCCTGAAATAAATACAGCCCCCAGTGCTACCCTCCAGGGCATGCCGACACCTGTAAGGGCTACAGTGGCAAAGAGGGCATTCAACCCCATTCCGGGTGCCAGTGCTATTGGAAAATTAGCTACTAATCCCATCGCTATAGTTACAAATCCGGCAGAAATAGCGGTAGCAAAAAACACCGCATTTTTATCCATCCCGGTGGAGGAGAGGATATTTGGATTTAGGAACAGGATGTATGCCATGGTCATAAAGGTGGTTACACCTGCAATAATTTCAGTTTTTACTGAAGTTTTGTATTCTGTTAATCTGAATAATTTCTCGAGCATAGTGTGGTTATCATTTAATTTCTAATACCCTCTTTTGTCAATACTCAACTTATCAAAATTAGACATTAATCCTGATTGGCTATTATTTGGCCCAATAATTGTCTAAAAATTGCTCCTATCCTGATGGTGATAGGACGAGTTTCACCTCATCAATCTATGATCGTCGCTCATACACAATTAAATCACACTAAATAATTTTACATTTTGTATGTAAAATTATTGTAAAATATCAATTATTAAATGTATTTTTGTTACAGTTTCTCAGAATCAGGATGCTCTTTATTAGAATTATGGCAATCCTGCATGGTAAAATATTTTTTGTATGTAAAAGTCTATATTTATGGAGAAGATTCTTATAATCGATGATGATAAGTTGAGTCTGAAGGTAATTAAGGAAATCCTCGAAAGACTCGGATATAAAACTCTTCAGGCAGAGAATGGGGAGGTTGGTTTGTCATTGGTCCGTTCAGAACATCCTGATCTCGTAATAACTGATTTTCAGATGCCTGGCATTGATGGGCTTGAAGTTCTGACCGAAATACGTAAACTGTATATTGGCATCCCTGTCATTTTGCTGACCGGTTTCGGGGATGTTGTTTTGACCATTAAATCGATCCAATTAGGCGCTTTTGATTATATTGAGAAACCTATTGATCAGATTCAGCTAAAGAATGTGGTTCAATTAGCCCTGAATTCGGTTAAGGTAAGCAGTGGACTTCATGAGGTGAGATTCGAAGATGCCTCGAGTGAAAGTATGCTTGAGAATAATATTCTTGTTGGTAAAACTCCTCAGATGAAGGAGATATTTAAAAATATTGGTCGTATCTCGCTCAATAAGGTTAATGTTTTAATCCAGGGAGAGACTGGTACAGGGAAAGAACTTATAGCCAGATTAATTCATTACTCAGGCGTTACTGCTAACCAGCCATTGGTCATTGTGAATTGTAGTGCCCTGACTGAAACACTGTTGGAGAGTGAACTTTTTGGTCATGTCAAAGGATCTTTTACGGGTTCAATACGGGACAAAAAAGGGAAGTTTGAGTTGGCCGGTGAAGGCTCCATTTTTTTGGATGAAATTTCCGAGATATCACTGAATACCCAGGTGAAATTATTGAGAGTCATTCAGGAACTGGAATTTGAAAGGGTTGGGGGAGAAGAAGTTATCCCGATGAGGGCCAGGATTATTGCTGCCTCCAATAAGAATCTTGAGGCTTTAATAAAAGATGGCAAATTCAGGGAAGATCTGTATTACCGATTAAAGGTATTTACAATCGATTTACCACCCTTACGGGACAGAAAAGAAGATATCCGTGATCTGGTTGTCCACTTTCTACATAAACTGAATAAACGGTTCAACAGAAATGTCGTAAAAATTGGGGAGGGAGTAATCGATCTTTTGAAAGCTCATAACTGGCATGGAAATGTACTGGAACTTGAAAATACCATTCTTCAGGCCATTGTGATGTCAAAGAATGATGTATTGGAAGTTGAAAACATCACACTGAATAACCGACAAAATCCTGAAGTCGAGAATAAACAGGAGATTCTGAAGTATCGTACCATTGCAGAACTGGAGAAATATCATATCAAGCGGATACTCGATGAGGTAAAATGGAATAAGCTCGAAGCTTCACATATTCTTGATATTACGCGTCCAACGCTGAATGCAAAAATAGAGAAGTATAAGCTGGTCAGAGGGTAGAAATTGTTTTAGGTGGAATATCGGAGTAAATAAAAGGAATGTGCTCTTGCTAGAATAGGTTTTTGTGACTGGCTTTTAGCAACTGGCGATTACCTGTTGCTAATATGTTGTTTCCATTCTTAACTCTTGGGGAAGAAAAAGGCGACGGAAAATCACATGACCGCTTCAATTCGGACTGCAGTAGCTTCTCAGAAGAAGATCTGCCAGCCGCCAGTTGCCAGCCATCCAGTTACTTCTTATCTATCACCTTCATTAAACTCTCAGATTTTTAATCTAATCTATCCGAACCACAAACGCCGCGTTAAAACCTTTCCGTTTTAGTTTTGGTAGATACTCCAAAGCCTCTTTTCTTCCCTTGAAGCCCCATATTTGTACTTTATATAGTCCATCTTCATGCAGGATATCAACCGGATTATCAGTTACTTTGATCAGTTGTTCCTTAACATTAACTGCATTTTGCTCTTTGGTAAAGGCCCCCGCTTGAATTGCAGAACCGAACCGTTTGATTGTAACCTGTTTTTTGCTACTTATTATGCTATCTGTTTTTTGAACCGTTGTCTTGGACTCAATTTTACCGGCAATTGGTTGATTGGTGATTGGCTCCGGAACTTTATTTGCCACGACTGCTTTTTGATTTGAAATATTTACCGGCAAAGTGTTCACATTGGATACCTGTGAAGTTTTGGTAATTACCGGTGTTGTTGGAAGATTTGCAGGCGTTGCTTTAATCAGTGAAGTCGGGTTTGCCGGAGTCCCTGCCGGCTGAGTTGTACCGGTTGACAACGGAGCCTGAATGCTTACTGCCTGATTTGCAGGAATAGTCGACGGAGTTTTAGTGGATACTGGTTGATTAATAACAGTTGCAGGAGTTGATTTAGGAGCTTCTGAAGGATTGGCAACAATACTAACAGGAATTACTTTACTCACAGCTTTGGTAGTATCTTTGGCCGGTTCCTTTACTGGTTCCTTATTGATCAGGCTAAGATGGAAATCCAGTCCATCCAGAATCGTTCCGTCGCGTGAAGGGGCGATATTTATTGGAATGCTTTCCGGCACAGAAACCATTTTTAATTTCTTAAGCTGTTCCGGATCAATCCGGGCTGTGAATTTACCAGGCGTAAGTCCCAAATAACTGTAATAGCCATCAGATTCAGTCATGACTTTACCTGCCAGGGTTCCATTAAGGCGGTAAAAGCATACCAATATTCGTCCTTGTGCACTCGATTCAAGGTAAACATTTCCTGATGCTTCTCCTATCACCGAAACCGGAATTTCGATGGTCTTGAACTGGTTGGCATCGATGTTCACTTTCATACTCAGGTTATGCATCTGCCAGCCAATATTGTCAAAACTGTTTTTATCAAGCTCCAGAAAATAACTGGTATAAGGAACAAGATCTAAAATATGGATAGTGGTATCCTTATCACTCCGCTTAATGGTTCCCCCATTGATCCGGAATTGCAAACCTGGGACTTTAGGCTCACCTTTATCCCGCTTACCATTCCCGTTGATATCGAGGTATGGGAGAAGAGCGATGCCACCTTTACCAACACTGGTCCGGTTGTTTGTTCCCAGATAGTGTGATTTGTGGTCATAGAGTATGCTTCCTCTGGCTGATTCAATCAAGGAGTTTATTGTGTTAGTACTACGGACAGATAATCCGGCTTGGGCAAATGAGAGATCGTACCGAATCCCAACCTCCAGATTTCGGGTTTTACTCGCAAAATTTTGTTCAAATGAAATATTCAAATAACCATGTTTGAATAATGGCTTTTCAATAATCCCTCTGGCGGAAATGAATCGCTCGTGATTGTACTCAAATTGTGTCTGGGGAGTTAGGGTAATACGTTTAGGCAATCGGAAAGTAAGGGCTAAATTGCTGTAAATATATGGATTAGCTACACCTGTGAACAGTCCATAAGTTGTGAAATTTGTAGCTACCTGATGAACTGATCCAGACCATAGCATCTCGGCATTGGTATTTGTAATTCCGGGTAGAACAATTTGATTGACTGTAAATCGAGTATAAAGTGTAAAGTTTTTTCCCCTTATAGGTATGGAAACGACACCTTTTCGTTCTTCAAGGTAATTGTAAATGATAGCCTTCTGTCCGGGTACGTACTTAGTATAATCCAGCTCAAACTGAAGATTGGAAGGAAGGCGGTAGTCTAAAATGCCTTTAGATTTTACACCATTTGTGTATTCTCCAGTGATCATCAGGTTACTCATTAACTGAATTGAAGCACTTAAAAATGGCATTGCAGGACTTTTTGCTACAGATGACAAATATTCAACACCAGCCCCGATCGTTAAATGGCGACTAACTCCATAGTTCATCAATGCTCGCCCGAATCGGCTGTGTATAGAATCTTCGACCAAACCAGCACTTAACGAGTACTCCAATTCCTTTGGAGGTAAAAAATTAAATGGGATACTTAAATTTTGTTCCTTTGTCCGCTCTTCACCCCAGGGACCATAAAATTTGAGTTTTACGGCTGAATTCCCATAAACTAAAGGCACTTCAAACTTATAAAACCCCGATCCGTCTGCCTTCATGTAATCAATAAGTACATTATTGACATAAAGTTCTACCATCCAGTTAGGTTCGGTTATATCACTAAGTGTATAGGTTCCAAAGGATCGTCGATATGTGCTAGGTGTATTGGTGAACTGCACTCCTAGTATTGGATCGAATATGGAGGAAGTAGCTGTTGCATTAATCTTACCTGCTGTCACCTGGCGTAGAACAGGTTGATCATTGTTGACAAAATGCCACTGGTATTGTTGCTGTTTCTCTGTAAAAGTGGAAGTATTATCATAGTTCAGCAGTACGTTAGCCTCCCCCCCTGCAATCACAGTTCCTAATGCGAGGTTTACCCGGGTATCAGTGCCCCCGGGAGATTGCTGAGTAGAGATTACCGACCAGTCGGCCATCCCAAGGTGGAGGAGAGGATATTTTCTTGCAATGGTAGTATCCGTTTTTACCTCTCCTCTGAGATGACTCATATTTGCCCTCATCTGTTCAAGACGCATTTCACGGATTACCGGCAATTCTAGTTTAGTTGAGAGGTTAACAGATAAACTTCGGAAACTAAAAATACAATCTAGTCCAAAAAGTTGCCCGAACCAGGTTGATTTAAGATAAAGGTTTGTCTCTGTCTTTATTAAATCATTGATTTTAAGTACATATTCCTTTCCCTGATACCTAATCCGGTGATGAATATTGTCAATCGAGTAGGTCGCCTGTGGATTGATAAAAAAACCGGTAATTGAATCGATCTGGGCGGAAGGATTATTTTTAATTTTCAGAAAGGAAAAGATATCTTTAACAGGAAGATAAACAGTTTCATCTAAAATTACTGCAGGAATTTCAGTTCCACCAAATTGTTGGATATTTAATAAAATCGAAATCTCATCATATTGAGGTTCATTTTGGGCAATAGAATGCAATGGGAAGCAACTCATTAATACAAACATGAATGCAGAAATAATAAAAATAAGGGAAATCAATGGTGATTTCCGATATTTAAAAAATTCAGGCAACGATGTTTGTTTCATTAGAAGCTTGATAGGTTAGGCTAATTTTGATTAAAAGTGACAGTAAAAGTTCCGCTATAAAATCCTGCCGGATTTGCAATAAGAGATTGAATAGTCAGAGTCCCACCGATGAATATTTCTGTTGTTGTACTCCTTACGACAAATTGTGATCCCGTACTGGGTATTCCAAGTGTAAGATTTAAAGCACCTCCATGATTTCCAGACAAAATAGTTGGAGGTGTTAATATAGTTATTAATGTTCCTCGTAAAGCAGTCAATTCAAATATTGCCGGACTGCAGTATGTACCAACAAAAGGAAGGATAATCTCTCCCGAAGAGGTTCGGATTCCATTAGATTGAACTGTCACAGTACCACCTGAAGGGCCATTAGGTATGATGGTTCCAAAATTAAGATGTTGCAGTGTATTTACGGTAACAGAGATTGGTTTGGGTGGTTTTTCCTGACCCATGGCCGGAAGGAAAAGGATGGCTTCAAAAATCATTAAATACAATAATTTTTGAAGTATGTTGATCAATGAAGATGGATTAGAGTTATTCATGGTCTTATTGCATTAATATTTTTTCAGATTGCTTCCGGTTACCGGAGATTACTGTAACAATATAAAGTCCGCTGCTTGAGCCGGGATTGATCTCTACCGTTTGCTGATCGAACACTTCCCGCAGTAGGATAATTTGTCCGAGCATATTGGTAACATACAAACTTCCCCCTGAAGTCCCTGGAAGGTTTATGGTTGCCGTGTATTGCGAAGCCGAGCGCTTAAGAATAAACATTTTTTCTGCAACAGGTGCAATCGGATTTAATTCGGTCAACGAAAATACCAAAGTAAACCGCTGATTGTAGGTTCCGGCCTTCAAATTGAAACGATAATCCGGATTTTTCTTTAGATCCTGGGTGATTCCGTGCAGATTATCGACCAGATATATATAAAGGCCGGCAGGCAGACTACTGATATCCCTGGCTTTAAAATCTACCCATCCGTCGCTTAGGGTGGTGATTCCTACCGGGATTCTTGTGGTACTGTCGGTAGGTTGAGGAATTGCATAGATTGACAATTGTTTTGGATCAGTCGATAAGGTATACAAATTTGGAACATGAATGGCGGTGTTGGTGAGCTTTAATGCATCAAGCTCCTTATTAAAACTACGGCTGGCCTGGTTATCAAAATAAAGGAGAGCTACATCCTCAGTTGGAGTGCTTGTTTCAAGAGTTGCTGTAAATCGGAGAATTGTACGGGAATCCAGAGTAGCATCCCTGAAAGTTGGGGCAAGATCATTGGTCCGGACCGAATTGGTCATCCCAAGAGTTCCGGTAATTGGGTACGATCCATCCGATACATGGATAAAGAATCCCTGCATAGAGGCAATCAGGTTAGTGCCGTTCCCGGTTCCTGTACCATTGACATAGCTGCTGTAAACTCCGGAGTATTGGTCTGATGCATCAGCATTAAAGAAATAAATCGCATTGTCAATCTTTGTTTTAGTCCATCCGATTGCAGCATTCCAGTCGATTGGAGAAGGATAGGGATTACCTACCAGGTTAAAACCCTGGGTATATTTCCGGTTATTATTCATCAACGAAACCGACAAACTCCCATTATTTACCACTCCTGAAAGATTATAGATTTCCGGGGTTCCTGTTGTACCGAAATTTGCCGCATAACCCATTTGGGGAACCAGAGGATTAGTCGCGGCGGTATAATTGACCCATCCTGATTGATATGCCGGAACAATGCCCGAAACAGTGGTTGAGTCATGATGGTTATTCTCATCATATTTGTAAAAACTGGGGAAAGTGGCGCCGAGATCTACATAACTGCTCAATCCGTTAACTGTAGCTGACTGGAATGGAGAGCTGATATATTTATACCCAAAAGCCGAGGGAAGATAACGTTGCATGGTTACATTGCCCACCACATTGCCAGAGCCTGAACCGTCAACCAGCGCTGTTTGACCGGCCGATGAGATCAATACCAGATTGCCTCCTGAGGTTAAATCACCGGTTGCTGCTTTTACAATTCCGGTAACACTCAATGGGCCGGCAAGGGTTACCCCTGAAGAATTGGAAACGGTTAAATTCATGACTGTATTAGCAGCAAAAGTACCTGCACCAATGGTCTGGGCAGCTGATCCTTCCATCTGGATGGTTCCGGCTGAGGAGGTAAATGTACCGCTGTTAGTGATTATTCCTGCGATCTGCAGGATATTCCCGGTAACCGTTAATGTTGCCCCGTTTTGTATGGATAAGTTTCTGCATGTTGCAGTTGAACCCGATGATATAGTGGGATAATGTGTCAATCCTGTCGAAATGAGGACGTCAGACGTAATGGAGGGCAATTGGTTACAAGTCCAGTTGCCAGGTGTATTCCAGTCAGTGTTCACACTGCCGGTCCATGATCCATCCAGATTGATCACAACGGGAGTAGTGGTGGTAACTGTGCCACATCCTCCACTGGCCGGGACCGTATAAGTTACCATATATGATCCGGGAGTGCATGTTGATGGAATGATTGCACCTGATCCTGCATCAAGTGATAATCCTGTTGTCGAACTGAAGGTTCCACCTGTATAAGCTGCTGTGCCACTCAGTGTGACCGGTTGAGCCGTAGTTACAGAGGTACAAAAGGGAGCGCCGGAATAACTGATTGTTGCGGTAGGTAATGGCGTAACCGTTATGGTCGTGGTAGATGTGTTCACAATAGAACAGGAAGCACTGGTTATGGCACAATAAATTCCGGATGTGGAGGTCAGGTTGCCAGGAGTAAAAGTTTGGGTGACCACTCCCGTGGATAATCCGTTCATATACCATAAATAGCTGTAAGAACCTGATCCCCCGCTTCCTGTAGCTGTAAATGTTCCCGGATCGGTATTGTAACATATTGGTGAAGTCCCTCCACTGATCCCGGCCGTCAAATCAGGATAAACAACTATTGTAGTCGTTGGCGTATTCACTGTTCCGCAGGAACCGCTGGTTACAGCGCAGTAATATCCTGTGGTGGAAGTTAAACTGCCGGAAGTATATGTTGAATTGGTCGCTCCGGTGATTATCCCGGTAGTCGAATACCATTGATAGGTATAGGATCCGTTTCCTCCACCGCCAGTGGCAATTAAAGTGCCTGGTGCTGTATTATAACATATTGGTGAGGTTCCTCCACTGATCCCGGCTGTTAAATCTCCATATACAGTTATGGTCGATCTGGACGTGTTTACAGTTCCGCATGAACCACTGGTTATTGCACAATAGAAATCTGTACTTGCAGTTATATTTCCCGGATTATAGGTTGAGCTTGTGGCGCCGCTTATAATACCAGATGAATTATACCATTGATAAGAATAGGAATTGTTTCCACCGCTTCCTGTTGCAGTGAACGTTCCCGGATCAGTATTGTAGCAAATTGGGGAAGTTCCGCCGCTAATCCCGGCCGTGAGATTGCCATAAACGGTTATGTTCGTGGTGGAGGTGTTTACAGTTCCACATGAACCGCTGGTTACTGCGCAATAGTAACCTGTTGTGGTAGTTATATTTCCCGGATTATAGGTTGAGCTGGTGGCTCCGGTGATCATACCGGATGAATTATACCATTGGTATGTATAGGTAGTGTTTCCGCCGCTTCCCGTAGCCGTAAATGTGCCCGGCGAGGTATTATAACAGATTGGTGAGGTTCCACCACTGATCCCGGCCGTTAAATTTCCATATACAGTTATGGTAGATCTGGACGTGTTTACAGTTCCACATGAACCACTGGTTATTGCACAATAGAAATCTGTAGAGGTGGTTATATTTCCCGGATTATAGGTTGAGCTTGTGGCGCCGCTTATAATACCAGAGGAATTATACCATTGATAAGAATAGGAATTGTTTCCACCGCTTCCTGTTGCAGTAAACGTTCCCGGGTCAGTATTGTAGCAAATTGGGGAATTTCCGCCGCTTATCCCGGCAGTAAGATTTCCGTAAACGGTTATGTTCGTAGTGGATGTGTTTACAGTTCCACATGAACCGCTGGTCACAGCACAGTAATATCCGGTGGTGGCGGTTATATTTCCGGGATCGTAGGTTGAGCTTGTGGCTCCGGTGATCATACCGGATGAATTATACCATTGGTAAGTATAGGTGCCGTTTCCACCGCTTCCTGTAGCTGTAAATGTTCCCGGATCAGTATTGTAACAAATCGGGGAAGTTCCGCCGCTTATCCCGGCCGTTAGATTGCCATAAACGGTAATGTTTGTCGTAGAGGTATTTACTGTTCCGCATGAACCGCTGGTCACAGCACAGTAATATCCGGTTGTTGTGGTAATATTTCCCGGAGCATAGGTTGAACTGGTCGCTCCTGTGATTATGCCTGTAGTCGTTGAATACCACTGATAGGTATAAGATCCGGTTCCGCCATCCCCTGTTGCAGTAAATGTTCCGGGAGAGGTATTGTAACATATTGGTGACGTACCTCCACTGATAACGGCTGTCAGATTTGCATCTACAATTATTGTGGTAGTGGATGTGTTAACCGTTCCACATGGACCACTGGTTATTGCACAGTAATATCCGGTTGTGGAAGTAATATTTCCCGGAGCGTAGGTTGAACTTGTAGCGCCGCTTATACTGCCTGAGGAATTATACCATTGGTAAGTATAGGCGCCGGTGCCGCCGCTTCCCGTTGCGGTAAATGTTCCCGGAGCGGTATTGTAACATATTGGTGACGTTCCGCCGCTAATCCCAACAGTTAGAGGTGCATAATAATTTACCGTAACATCTGCGGTACTTGCCGTACAGGTTCCGTTACTGATGGTCCAGCGCAAAACGTAGGATCCGTAGTTATTAGCAGTAAATGTTGAACTTCCGGTGTTGGATGAACTGAATGTTCCTGTGCCCCCACTAAGGATTGACCATGCTCCTGAGCCGTTGACAGCGGTATTTCCTCCCAATGCCAGGCTTACCAAAGTTCCGCAAAGGTTTTGATTTGACCCTACCGAAGCGGTAGTAGGAGTGGCATAATAATTTACAGTAACATCCGCAGTGCTGGCAGTACAACTTCCGTTGCTGATGGTCCAGCGTAAAACATGGGTGCCGTAAGTGCTGGCAGTAAAAGTTGAACTACCGCTATTTGATGAACTGAATGATCCCGAGCCCCCGCTCACAACAGACCACGCTCCGGATCCAACACCAGGAGTATTTCCACCCAATCCAGCACTTACCAATATACCGCAAAGGTTTTGATTTGGCCCGACAGTGGCGGTAGTGGGAGTGGCATAATAATTTACAATAACATCTGCTGTGCTTGATGTACAGTTTCCGTTGCTGATGGTCCAGCGTAATACATATGATCCATAACCAGTAGCTGTAAAAGTTGAAGCTCCTGTGGTCGGTGAACTGAATGTTCCTGCACCCCCACTGACAATAGACCATGCCCCGGTTCCAATGGTGGGCGTATTTCCGCCCAATGCGTTACTAACCAAAATTCCGCAAAGGTTTTGGGTTGATCCGACAGTTGCAGTGGTTGGAGCGGCATAATAATTTACGGTAACGTCTGCGGTGCTCGATGTGCAGGTTCCGTTACTGATTGTCCAGCGTAAAACGTAACTTCCGTAAGTACTGGCTGTAAAAGTTGAACTTCCGCTGCCCGATGAACTGAATGATCCAGTGCCTCCACTTACAATAGACCATGCTCCTGTGCCACTGGTGGGAGAATTTCCACCTAATGCCGTACTTATCAGGGTTTCGCAAAGGTTTTGGGTTGATCCGACAGTGGCTGTTGTTGGAGTGGCAAAGTAATTTACGGTAACGTCTGCAGTGCTTGATGTACAGTTTCCGTTGCTGATGGTCCAGCGTAATACATAAGATCCATAACCAGTAGCTGTAAAAGTTGAACCTCCTAAAGTCGGTGAACTGAATGTTCCTGTTCCCCCACTTACAATAGACCATGCCCCGGTTCCAATGGCGGGTGTATTTCCGCCCAATGCGTTACTAACCAAAGTTCCGCAAAGGTTTTGGGCTGCTCCGACAGTTGCAGTGGTTGGAGTGGCATAATAATTTACGGTAACATCTGCGGTACTTGCCGTACAGGTTCCATTACTGATGGTCCAGCGTAAAACATAGGCGCCGTAAGCATTGGCTGTGAAAGTCGAACTACCGGTGCCTGAAGCACTGAAAGTTCCCGTACCTCCACTTACAATGGACCATGCTCCTGTGCCATTGGTGGGGGAATTTCCGCCCAATGCCGTACTTATCAGGGTTCCGCAAAGGTTCTGGATTGATCCGACCGTGGCAGTTGTTGGAGTGGCATAATAATTGACTGTAACATTTGCTGTACTTGCGGTGCAGGTCCCATTGCTGATGGTCCATGCCAACACATAAGGGCCATAAGCATTAGCCGTAAAAGTTGAACTTCCACTGGCCGAAGAACTGAAAGTTCCTGTACCTCCACTCACTATGGACCATGTTCCTGTGCCATTGGTTGGTGTATTTCCGCCCAATCCTGCACTTACCAGTGTTCCGCAAAGGTTCTGGGTTGCTCCGACAGTTGCGGTGGTTGGTGTTGCATAATAATTTACGGTAACATCCGCTGTACTGGCTGTACAACTTCCGTTGCTGATGGTCCATCTTAAAACGTAATTTCCGTAAGCATTGGCTGTAAAAGTTGAACTTCCGCTTGCCGGTGAACTGAATGTTCCGGTACCTCCACTAACAATTGACCATGCGCCGGTGCCACTGACTGGGCTATTTCCACCCAGTGATCCGCTAACCAATATACCGCAATAGCTTAAAGGTGTAGTGCTGATTGTTGCAGTAGTTGGCAATAACGTAGTAGTGACGGCCAGCGATTGGCTTGTCCCGCTGCCACAGGTAAAAATGGGTGTTACCTGTACATTCCCTGAAGCGGATCCAACAGTCACGGTTACTGAATTAGTGGTTCCGCCACCTGTTTGCACCCAGCCTGAAGGGAAAGTCCAGTTATATGTCGCTCCGCTTAAGCTGGTAGCAGTATAAGTTTGTGACGTGCCCTGACAAGGTGTTGTACTTCCCGTAATTGCAACAGCCACGGTATTATCCTGCACAGTTACCGTTATCGGATAATTAATACTTGAACAAACAGGAGTAGAGGTTCCAACGCTCAAAATTGCATTATAAACGCCGGGAGTTATCCCCCATGGGACATTGATAGGTATAGGGCTGGCATTTAATCCATAATTTGAAAAACTACCCATTCCTGCACTGACTGCTGCCGCATCAAAGGTGATGCTATAGAGTGAAGGGCTGCCTGTAGTTGCGGTATAGTTAAGATAAGCTGTAGTGGTATGCAGGCAAACCACTGGATTTGGACCTAGCGTTATTGTTAATGTTGGATTTACTACTACGGTGAAAACATTCGAATATAAGGACGAACAGGTTCCACTTTGCACAAGAACACGGTAGTCCCAGGTCCCGGCAGATGTTGGGATCTCGGAGTACGTATTTGAATTATTTAAAATATTGGTCCAGGTCCCTGAATTAACCCTTTTCTCCCACCGGATGATACTTCCGGTGCTGGCCCCTAAAGTCATGACTCCCAGGGATGCCCCCTGACAAATAGGTGTTGTACCTCCACTGAGCCACCCTACCGTTGTTGTTGGATCAACTACCACAGTAACCACAGATGAATAAGCCTGGCACGGTCCGTTTTGAATGAGAGCCCGGTACTGCCATGTTCCTGCTCCGTAAGGCACTTCTGAATAAGTTGTACTTCCACCATTCCCATTACTTTGCCAACCACCGGAGTTGAGTTGGCGATCCCATTCTACAATTGTACCTGTATATCCGCTTAAGGTCAGGGTACCAGTTGATCCACCCAGGCAGATCTCCGAGGCGCCACCTGTTACAGTACCTCCTATGGCAGCAGGGTTAACTAAAAATGCTCCGGATATAGTACTTGTTGCCGTTGTAACCGTTCCACAAGTCCCGGTCGCCACACAATAGTAATAAAGGGTACCTGCAGAAGTTGATTGAGGAGTATAACTGTAAGTCTGTGCCCCATTGGATGAACCTAGGTTGGTTCCTCCGGAAGTAACCGCCGATGGATTGCTATACCACTGATAGGATAAGGTTCCGGCTCCGGTGGCAGTAACGGTAATTGGATTAAACGTTCCACCGGCACATTGTGTCTGGCCCCCGGTTGACTGGTTCGAAATGGTCGTAACCGGATTAATGGAAATTGAAGCAGATGAGCCTGTAAAACCGGTGGTTCTTATACAGCCATTTGCATCAGTGACCGATACCAGGGTATAGGTAGTCGTAGAGGTAACAGGGGTCGTGAAAGTGGCAAATGATGTTCCGCTTACCACACCTGATGCTGTGCGGTTTGCGGCGCCGTCATTATAGATAACCGTAAAAGGCCCTGTTCCTGCAGAAGAGCTCCAGGTCAACTGCCCTGCACCAGAGACACAGAATGGTCCGTTTGCAGTTAAACTTCCCTGTGGTAACGGATTGACGGTGGTCGCTGTTGATGATGTTGCCGCAACAGCAGTACACCCATTCCCGTTGGTGTAATTGATCGTAACAGTTTTGCTGCCAGCTGTTAAATATTGCAAGGTAATTGTGTTGCTTCCTCCGGTACCTCCTGAAGTGATGCTATAGTCCGTATTCAATACCCCTGGAAATCCCCAGACATAGCTTGTCATTCCAGCCTGGGTGGAGTAGGTTACGCCTACCCCAATGCAGGTACTTGATCCGGGTTGAGCGGTAAAAGTAACGACTGATAATGCATTCACCGTGATAGTTG
>CAIXZH010000102.1 GCA_903923905.1 uncultured Bacteroidia bacterium | reverse complement strand
TTATACATTCGCTCAAACTTTGGGTCTTACTCTGTTCGAAAAGACCCCTGTCAAAGAACTTTTTGAAAACAATAATAATTTTAATAACCAGCCCGATGGATCCCAGTTGTCACTCTGGAATTCTTAACCGGACAGTAGTGGTGTTTTAAATGAAGTGATAGCTCAAAATATTGCAAATTTACCCTCGTTCATCAAAAACAAGCTCTCAGTTAATCAAACAGATACTCAGGTAATAGTAAAGGCAAATAATATTCCATATCCATGGTTTCGGGGTGGAGTAAGTTTTGGAATTGCTTTTTAAATAAAAATAGCTCATTCATTTAATTGTATGAGCTATTTAAACTTGTTTCTATGCGTTTCTAGTTTCCCTGAACCGGTACACAATTGATTACCTGGATATCCATAAGCATGCCTGAACATCGCCCTTTAAAGGTTCCTCTTGACCCTGTTTTATAATGTAAAAGTTTTGAGGCATAAGTTACAATATCTGCACTATCGATAGTGCAGCTCACACCTTCCATTGCATCTTCCAGACTAAAGACGATACTATGGTTATCCAAATTTCTAATACTTTTTATTTCACCTGTAACTGTTATAGCCTTATCGAGATATTTTTTGGTTGCAATCGTCTCATCATTCCGAAAATCTGATATCAACTGTTTGGCGGATAGCAAGTAAACTGAATTTTCATTTGCAAGATTTCTGCGCGGCATATTAAAAGCAAAATAAATAGCAGAAAACGCAGCAATCAATCCAATAAGTAAAATCCAGAGTAGCCATTGAACCGTTTTTCTTTTGGTCATATTTAAAGTTTTATGGTTGATAAGGGGTGTAAGCTGCATCAATTTTGATAGTTACCTCTTTTGCAATTTTATCTCTTACTGCGGATGGAATTGATATGCCGAAAGCTTCAGGAATCACTTTGAATTCTGTTATGGCGAGAATTTTATTTTTTCCAGGTATAATCTGAGCCTTTAAAATGATTTCATTGCTTACACCATGCATTGTCAATACTCCTTTAACATCAACCAGAACCACCTTTTCACTTTTCCACTCTATAGGAGAAATAATTTTCCCATTGAACTTTGCCTTTGGAAATTTCACCGATTCCATATAGTTTTCATTAAAGTGCTCTTCCATCAATGCCCGGCGAAACTTAAACGAGGTAGTTAAAACTGAAAATGCAATTTCATTTTTATCAATATCAATTAATGTGGTGGCCTGATTAGATTCTGCAACAATGTCCTCGACAGAGGTTGAAGAGTTGAAATTGATTTTTGCATCTTTGGTGAAAAACCGGTTTTGAGCCTGTACGTTAAAAACGATCAGACTAAAGACAAAATAGAGAATTAACTTATTCATAACCATTGCATTATTATTTTGTAAATGAAAAAACTCTTGAAATATTAAATCCCAGATGGATACCCATGTTACTCCATGTTTCAGTAGTTTTGCCGATAAAACCACCCTCGCGCATTGCCTGTGAATTGGTCAGCATAATCTGAAAAACGTGTCCTCCAGTTTCAATATCAATACCAATTGAAAGCGGATTATAATATTTAACAGGGGTTGGAATCGATTGACTGATTGCCTTTTCATTAGGTCGATAGACATAGTAATATTCAACATTTAAGGCTATTCGCTTTGATAACTTGTATCGGCCACCTAACCCAATTGCAAGGAGGTCGTTCTTATCCAATTCTGTTGGAACAAGATTCCTGTGAATGACAGTAGGTGTCAACTGCAATGAAAGACTCTCATTGAACTTCCTGGCAATCAGAATTTGATGAATATACGACATTCGCGAATATGCATTTTTCATCAATGTGTCCGTATTTAATGAAATATACTCTGTACTAAATAAATAGGTCAAATGAATTGGCATATTTTTAGCCCCGCTGGTTTGCCTGAGAATCGAGACTTTTGCGAATCCATCGAATGTTTTTTGATAGGTACTTCGTCCAATTCCGACTTCAAGCCAATCTGTCAGACCATATTCTAACGAGAAATGAATTAAACCATTATCCAATCCATAAAGATTATAGGAGCCTGAATTGATATCTCCAAAACGATGCGAAATTCTAAAATCAAGCTGTTTTTTTTTCATCTGCTCAACTGAGTGCCCATTGACAATTCTGGTAGCTTTGAAGGTTGCGGCAGCATAAATTGTTTGTGGTTTAATCTCCTTATCCAGTAAGGAATCAAGATCCTGGCTCCAGACTTGATTAGAGAATAATACTATTAATCCTAATATAATTACAGATTTTAGCGAGTTTATTTTCATTAATTTAATTATTTAGTGCTCCTTTTTTTATCCAGGTTTGAATTTTAAGTATATCACAATCACTTAGTTTCATACCCCCTTTGGGCATTTGATTAAAGCCTGACAGCTGCTGAATATCGCCAATCAGTTTACCATTCTGGACGTAAGTTTTTACATCAGTGTAATTTTGTAATAAAACTCCTGCACCGCTGGATGGTCCCGCTGAGTTTGAATGGCATGCCCAGCAATTGGAGGAGAGGATTGGTTGAATCACGGTACTAAAATTAGTAACTGTCGTATCGCATACAGTTGAACCTGGGGTACCATATAAAGCCTCTTCGCTGTCATAATAGCAGCTGGTAAGAGAGAAAAATACAATTACTAAAATTAAATTCTTCATATTTTTGAGTTAATTCTGTACTTCGCCAGTGGCTTTCCAAATTTCAAGCTGACGCATTTCACAATTTGTTAATAGACCTCCTGGTGGCATTTGTAAAGTTATCCCACGTACGGCCGATAATATATTCCCATTATCCATATTTGCTTTTACGTTAGTATAACTATCCAAAAGTATTCCCTTTTGAGCAGAGGAACCACTATGGCATGAAACACAGTTTGCAGTCATAATAGCGACTATCTGATTCGAATAGGTGACTGTTCCGGTGGTATCACATGACGATGAACAAGTTGAATTAAGTGCTCCATCCTTGATCCAATTATAGATACTGTCCTTTTCTGCAGTGGTTAACTTAGCGTAAGAGCTTGGTGGCATATTATTATTGGCAACAGCAGTGTAAAGTCTGCTGGAGTTTGGGGAACCTGCCACCACCATATTACTCATAACAGAGGCATAACTTGTAATGATATAACCTTCTTTGGCTGTAGTCTGATTATGACAACCTGTTGTGCCACATGAGGATAATAAAACCGGCAGAATATCTCTCTGAAAACAAACCAGTGAACCGGTTCCACCTGATGGCGGTGTTGTACCTCCTGTACCACTTGTGCCAGTGGTATCTGCAGTACAAGTGGTTTTTAATGCTCCCTGGTCAATCCAGACTCGGATTAAGATGCGGTCATTTTCTGAAAGCGGAATTCCAGGAGGCATTAATTGCTTAAATGCTTTCCCTGTAATCGCTTGATAAGCAGTGCTTTTTTCTGCATTATATGGAGTTACCGATTGTAGGATTGAGGTATAATCCACAAATGAATATCCACCTCTGGATCTGCTTGCGCTATGGCAACTTCCACAATTATTTATGAAGATAGGCGCAATTTGGGTATCAAAACAAACTGGTTTAAGGGTTGCAACATTGAGTCCGTCATGCCGGCATTGGACTTGAATAAGTGCTAAAATAATTAATAAAGACAGGAGTTCTATGAATGTCCAAATGGTTTTTCTCCTTCTCAAGACATATAGATTTAATTTTCTTCGGGTGAAACGCATCAATGTTATTTTTTTTTAAACTAAACGAAAAATGACTGTTCTTTTAAATCTTAATAGCTATTTGATGATTAAATCAACCAAAAGGTTGCAAATGATTCAAAATGAACCTTAAATTCACTCAAATAAACAGAAATATTATATGATTGTTTTCAAAATGAAAGTAAGAATTGAGGTAACACCTTAATTTTGAAGCATTCTAAATTAGAAACAGATTTCACTGATTGGGATAACCGGAGAATTTTCAATTGAAATCATAGCATTGATAATACGGGCTTCTGAAAATAGTGGAAGATCTTCAGGGCGGAGTGGGGTAGGAGTGATTCTTCCTTCTTTCAGATACCCCTGAAGCCTGGTACCGATCAGGAGTGGATTTTTGGGCGAATACCATATGTTATCATGTAAGAATATAGTATTCGCATACGAAATGTCAGTTATTAAGCCATTCTTAACAATCAATATATCATCATAATATCCTTTTTTTTGATATAATTTGAAAAGTTTGGATCTATTGGCATACTTAAATTCGTAATCTATATTATCATCTATAATCATACGCAATGAACTGATTGGTCTGATTTGGTATAAAACATATTCAATATTCACAATATCAATTCCATAGATAACAGTACATTTCAATATTTCATCCTGTAGGTCTGCAGGAACTGAGAGGTACGATTCAAGCTGTAGGTCAGGTTGGCTTCCAAAAAAGTGGCTTCTGGTGCGGTTGCACCTTTGATTATGCAGCTCAAGGCGCTGGAAGCAATTATTTTCATAACAAATGGTCTCAATAAATTGGTACATCGACTTTATCTATTAGTTCCTGGTATTCTTTTTCAGGATCACTATAAAATGTGATCCCTCCTCCACTTTTAAACAAAAATTCCGTTCCATTCTTCTCTATAAACCTGATCATCACAGCAGACTGAAGTTCAGAACCATCGAAAATGCCAAATACTCCTGTATAATATCCTCTTTTGTACGTCTCTGATTTACTGATTATTTCGAGGGTTTTTTTCTTTGGAGCCCCACAAATTGACCCGGCGGGTAGCAAGGCCGAAAGAATTTCACCCAAATGAGCCTGATAATTTGCAGGAAGCTTACCTGTAATTTTGGAGCTTACCTGTAATAAAGTTTTATTGGAAGTTTTAATCTTGTCCAGAAACCGGAATTTCTCGACTTTCACATTTGTGGAAACCTTCGAAAGATCACTTCTGATCATATCTACAATAGTATGATGTTCAGCTGTTTCCTTTTTGTCATCTAATATCTTTCTTTCAGCATCTGGAACAGATGAATCGATGGTTCCTTTCATTGGATAGGACGAAATTGTATCATCTGATATCGTAATAAAAGGTTCCGGTGAAAAAACAACGAATAGATCCTTAAACAGTAATTTATAAGGTGCATCGCTGTTATAAAAAATCTCCTTAAGTGATAGATCTGTTTCAATAGGGGTTTGAAATGTGAGGTTTGTAAGAAAGGAATTGCCTATTTTTATTTCATTCGAAACGTGATCAAATGATTTTTTATAAACCCTATAGCTTACCGGAAATTTGTTGAAAACAAATTCTCTTTTTTTTAAATATTGATTATTAATGTTATTTTTAGTTGGAAATTTGAAATAGATCTCATTATCAGCTGCCTCATGTAAGGGAAGAATGATAGGATTTTTCATTTCGAAGTCAATGATGAAAATAAAGGGCTTGCGCTCTTCACCCCATCTGTTCATTTTTTCAATATAGCTTTTATTCTGAAGTTGCATCATGCTAAATGACCTAATATTAACTCAAGTGATTTAAGGTTTAGTATTATTACCCGATTTCTTTCCCAGCGAATGATCTTATCTTCTTCCATTTTGCTGATCGTTCGTGCCAATGAAGGACGAGCTACGCCAAACATTTCAGCTAATCCTTTTTGGCTTTGGTTCATTATAAGGGATGATGATCCGGGATTCAATTGATTTAATAAATATGAAGCAATTTTTTCTTTGATAGTTTTATAACTTAATAAAGCAATTTTGTGAGATAAGAATTGAACTTTTCCCGAAACGATATTGAGATAGTTGGTTAAAACTCGTGAATCACTAGATAACAGCGAAGTAAAGTCATTTTTATAGATGATTAAAATCTTTCCTTCAGATAACGCTGATAAATTGACAGGAAATATGCTTTGTGGTCCAAAAAGAAATGCCGGAGCCACCATTTGCGGCGGATCTAACCCCTCAATTTTAAGACTGATACCCGAGTAATCAATCATTTCACCTTTTAGTTTACCTTCCAATAAAATCATTGCTTTTTCAATTCGATCACCTGAAAAGGCTAAAACCTCATTATTTGAAAAATGCTGTATCTGATGTAGAACCTTATTTATTAAAATTGTAATTTCCTGGACTTCCAGTCCAAAAAATAAGGGAGCTAATTTTAAAATTTCAAACATTCAGATATTATTATTATTTTTTGCAAATATAATATTAGTGTCACAAATGTTACACTACAGAAGTTATCCTTATCGTATTTTTGTCACCAGAAATACAGGAGATCCATTAAATTCGATGCTTTACTATAAGCAAATATTTATTTAATTTTAAGAAAATGGAACGCGATATTATAAAAATTGATGAGGACCTGTGCACCGGATGCGGACAATGCGTCCCAAATTGTTATGAAGGTGCACTTCAAATAATTGACAATAAAGTTCGTTTAATTAGTGATTTAATGTGTGATGGGCTTGGCGCTTGTATCGGTCATTGTCCTGAAGGGGCAATCACCATTGAAAAGAGGGAAGCTGAGCCTTATGATGAGTATAAAGTTATGGAAATCATGGTTTCCAAGGGATTTAATACTGTTGTTGCTCATCTTCGGCATTTAAATGAACACAACGAAACCGTGTATTTAAAACAAGGAATGAAGTATCTTATTGAAAATGAATTAAAACTATCATTTATGATTCATGATGTAAAGAAGGCTGTTCATCAAATGGATAGCATGAATGATGAAGCTGGTTTCAGTCGTGGATGTCCGGGATCAAAAACCATAATATTTGATCTTACAAAATTAAAAATGGCTGATAATCAAATTAAAGGCTCAATTCAATCTCAGTTGGGGCAATGGCCTGTTCAACTCCATTTAATTAACCCGGGTGCAACCCATTTTAGCCATTCTGATTTATTGGTTGCAGCTGATTGCAGTGCATTTTCTCTTGGCGATTTTCATCAGAGATGGTTAAAAAACAGGACATTGGTCATAGCTTGTCCAAAGCTTGATCAGGGTAAAGAAAACTATTTACAAAAATTTATTATGTTGATAGATCAGGCGAAGGTTAATACAATTACGGTTTTGATTATGGAAGTGCCTTGCTGCGCAGGATTGCTTCAACTAGTTGAGATGGCGATATCACGTGCAATGAGGAAAGTTCCAGTTAAAGCTGTTATCATAGGTATCAAAGGTGAAATTCTAAGCGAAGAATGGATTCAATGAACTAAGCATTTCGGCAATCACAAACACAGATGATCTGTCTGACGGAGCGCGTTCTATCCGACCATTTACTTTCAATTTAAATTCGAGTGAGAGATAGGTATGGGATCTATTATGGGCTTTTAAACCTTGCTAACTTTTTCGTATTTTCGCAGAATAAAACGCAGCCGGAATGAAGAAATTGTTTACGTATTTTATTCAGGGACTTTTACTAGTCGCTCCTTTAGGGATTACGGTATATATTGTTTATCGGATTTTTACTTTTACCGATGGATTGTTATCGACTTATTTGCAGGAACATTTTGAAATCAAGACTCCTGGTTTAGGAATCCTGATTATTTTTGTTTTTCTTGTTTTATTAGGAATGGTTGGGGAGACTATTTTAGCCAGACCAATTAAAAATTTAATTAACAGGATTCTTCAAAAGACCCCTTTTCTTAAATTAATTTATTCGTCAATTAACGATTTATTTTCTGCTTTTATCGGTAAAGAACGAAAATTTCACCGCCCGGTAATGATATTGATCAACAGAGAGAATAATTTATGGAAAATTGGATTTATAACCCAGGATACTCCAATACATATTAATGACAATGCATTGATTACTGTTTATTGTCCTTTTTCTTACGGATTTTCAGGAGAGCTTTACTTTGTTCCTTCAACAAACATAAAATCGCTTGAGATTCCACCCACTGAGGCGATGAAATTTATCATCTCAGGTGGGGTTTCGGGCGTCGATTTTCACACAAAAACATTATAAAACCTATGGGATATTCCTTTGATGAACCGTTTCCGGCAGATTGTCATCAACCGAAACCTTTTTGACCTTTATATTCCTGTCAATTGAACGTTCTTTAGCTTCAATCTCTTTCTTTTTCAATTCCCTGGCTTGTTTCTCAGAATTAGCATCTTTGTTTTTCTTTTTATCTGATCTTTTTTTCTTGAGACCTTTTCCATGATGTTTATTGTTCTGGATTTCCGACTTACTTGAGTTTTGCATATTATTTCCCGCCTGAACTGGAATAAAACAGAAAAAAAAGCTAGCGATAAGGAAAATTGAAATAATTTTTTTCATACCTGTAATTTTAAAAATTAACATTAAAGATTTGCTTTCTTGAAAATACGAAATTTCAATTAATTTGTTATAAAAACAAGGTTTTATTTTTATTAAATTAATGCATCTGCCAATTTTGCAGAAATTTGTATTTTGGCCGGAAATTTGATTGGAGATATTGTAATTATTTGAATGAATTTAAAAATTAAACTATGATTGGAAGTTGGATAATATTTATTGTTTTTGCTTTGGTGAGTTGGTTAATCAGCCATCAGTTAAAACGTCGTTTTGAGAAGTATTCTGTAATCGCGACTTCAAATGGAATGTCGGGAAGGGAAGTCGCTGAGCAAATGTTGCGGGATAATGGAATCTATGGTGTTACAATTGAATCGGTGGAAGGAAAACTTACTGATCATTATGATCCGACAACTAAAACGATTAATCTGAGTGAAGATGTTTATAATGGTCGGAATGTTGCAGCTGCAGCTGTTGCCGCACATGAATGTGGACATGCATTACAACATGCAGCAGCTTATCAGTGGCTTGGATTACGATCGGGTTTAGTTCCCATTGTAAGTTTTGCCTCACAATGGATGCAATGGATTTTATTGGCTGGAATTCTTCTGGTGAATACTTTTCCGGCAATTTTATTAGCGGGAATTGTCCTGTTTGCCATGACAACATTATTTAGTTTTATTACTTTACCTGTAGAAATCAACGCCAGTCACAGGGCTTTGATCTGGATCAAAACATCCGGTATAACCAATTCACAGACGCAACTCAAGGCCGAGGATGCCTTAAAATGGGCAGGTTATACCTACATTGTTGCAGCATTAGGTTCCCTTGCCACCTTATTGTATTATATTATGATCTACATGGGAGTAAGAAGAGATTAATTGACTCGTTTACCAAATATAAAAGCCCGACAAGTTTTGAAAACCTGCCGGGCTTATTATTTCAAATTAAATTTTAAAACAAATTATTAATAAAGTCTCGTTCAGGGGCGATAGGGAATTGAGTATCAAGTGCAAAACCCGGGTGACGTTTAATCCATTGCCCGCGTGTAAAGTCCGGAAAATCGACCAGCTCTCCTCCTTTGGCAACTGACATTTCAGACAAAGCTGAAACCGCGCTCCAGGCTGCAGCATCATAGGCATCCAGAGGAACCAGTCTTTTATGACGGACAGTTTCGAAAAAGTCGTTAAGCATGATAAAATCCATTCCGCCATGACCTGAACCTGTAGCTTTTTCACCTTTTTCACGCCAATATTGGTGATCATATTTCTTTAACCAATCTTCGGCCTTATCCCAGGTATGAGGTTTACTTTGTCCTTCCACGTAGATCTGCTCGCCGGTGTCCTGCCAATCGCCACCACCTTCACCCTTCCAGAGACCATTAGTTCCCTGAACCCGGAAACCAAGAGAATATGGGCGAGGTAAATTCGTATCATGTGTTACGATGATTGTTTCGCCATTAGCACATTTAATCATGGAAGTCACAATATCGCCAAGATTGAAATTCAATTGATGGTAAGAACTATCCTTACTGACATGATCATCCACAAACTTCTTTAAACCTCTTGACTTTGTGGCCATGGCTGATAGTGTCAAAAATCTGTTTCCGCGGTTAATATCCAAATAAACTCCGATCGGTCCAAGTCCATGCGTAGGGTAGAGGTCTCCGTTTCGCCTAACAGCGTGAAGGCCACGCCACATGGCTTCCGAATGGGCCTCCTTTCCGATTTTCAGGTCATTGGCGATCATATCAAACTTTACCCCACGCAAATCATGTTCATATCCACAACGACAATGAATCAGCTCTCCAAACAGGTTCGTTCGAACCATATTAAGAATGGCCATTACGTCGCGCCGATAACAAACATTTTCCATGATCATAACCTGATTTCCGGTTTGTTCATGAACATTCACCAGATCCCAACATTCTTCAAGTGTATTGGCAGCGGAAACCTCCACTCCGGTATAGGGAACACCAGCTTTCATTGAAGCTATTGCCATTGGAACGTGCCATTCCCAGGGAGTCGCAATTATCACTGCATCAAGGATTTCATTTTTAAGCATCTCCTCAAATGCATGATCGCTTCCGGTATAAGCTTTGGGGGCCTTCATGCCATTTTTAACAACCATTGATTGAACCCTATCAATCGCCTCCTGGTTTATATCACAAATCGACACAACATCAACTCCACCAACGGTTATTGAATCATGAACATGTCCACTTCCTCGACCTCCAACACCAATAAAACCAACCCTTACAACATTGGGATCCTGATTTACCGGTTTTTTGCCATTAAGCTTATTCTCTCCAAATACATTACTATCAGTTAAACCCAACCCTGCTAAACCAACACCGGCCACAGTTCCCATTTTAACAAAATCTCTACGGTTTGTTTTCATTTGATTTTTGTTTAGTTGTTGACTTTTCAATTTTGCTCTATTTCCGGAAGCATGCAAAAATGATTCTTCAAAACTATAAAATAAAATCTTTGAATACCTTTGCGCCGTTAAATTTAAAATTACAAATTATGAAACAAAAAGGTCTGGTGCGCCAGGCGAATCATGTTGCAACATTCAGAAAATTTGGCCGAAAGGGGTATTCTATTTTTCAAAGCCTTCACAAAGTAGTGAGAATAGGGTGCTTAAGCGTTTGTTATTTATTATTCGCAATACCTGCCAATGCTGAAAGAGACATGATGATTGCCGGACACGACACAATTAACTCAATGAAAGATATTGAAGTTGAAGAAGTTGTTGTCAGCGCTCAGCGAGCCCCTGTTGCCTTCTCACAGGTGGCGCGCATCGTCAAAATAATTGGGAAGGAAGAGATCCAAACTGCGCCGGTCCAAAGCCTTCAGGACTTACTTCGCTACGCTTTGGACGTTGACATACGGCAACGCGGTGGTTTGGGAGTACAATCCGATATCAGTATGCGCGGAAGTTCTTTCGACCAGGTACTCATCCTGCTCAATGGAATCAACATCAGTGATCCGCAAACGGGACACCATTCAATGAATCTCCCGGTTAGTTTAGATGCTATTGACCGCATTGAAATTCTGGAAGGGCCAGCATCCCGCATTTACGGGCCTGATGCCTTCAGTGGCGCAATCAACATAATCACAGGAACTTCAGACAAGTCAAACTTAAAAGCCCGTCTAAGTACAGGACAAAATGGTTTTTATGATGGCGGACTTTCTGGTACATTCGTTTCCGGAAAGATCAGTAATTTTGTCTCTGTGGACCATCGAAGTTCTGACGGATACATCAAAAACACCGATTTTAAGCTCACCGACGCCTTTTATGAGGGAAAACTGACAACCAAGGCAGGCGATCTGGATTGGCAACTCGGGCACACCGACAGGGGATTTGGGGCAAATAGCTTCTATACTCCTGCATTTCCTGATCAATACGAACATGTAAAAACAACCTTTGCCTCCATTAAACTGGAAACAGGTAATAAACTCCATTTTACGCCGTCAGTATACTGGCGAAGAAATCAGGACCACTTTGAGCTTTTCAGATATCCGAATTTAATTCCTTCATGGTATACAACAGATAATTATCATCTTACAGATGTTTATGGGATTAATTTAAATTCATGGATTGCCTCTCCTCTTGGAAAAACAGCATTTGGAACCGATTTTAGAAGTGAAAATATCCTAAGCAATGTACTTGGATTATCATTAGTAAAACCACTTCCAGTCCCTGGTGAAGAGGGTCATTTTTTTACTAAATCAGATTCCCGGTCGAATTTCAGTCTATTCGTGGAACACTCTGTCAATTTTCAAAAATTTGCCGCCTCCGCAGGTCTCATGGCGAATTGGAATTCGCAATTGGAAGCAGGTTGGAAGTTATTCCCCGGAGCTGATCTGAGTTATCGGATTTCAAATTCTATAAAGTGTTATTTATCAATTAATACATCCCTCCGTATGCCAACTTTTACTGATCTGTACTATTCGAGTCCAACAAATATTGGCAACCCCTTGCTGCTCCCGGAAAAGGCTGTTGAGTACGAATCAGGGTTTAAATATCAGCTTAAGGGAGTTGAAGGTCATTTTGCCTATTTCCACAGGGATGGGAAGAATATGATAGACTGGGTTAAAATGCCGAATGATAATGTTTGGTATGCCGAAAACATTACAAAATTGAATACTAACGGACTTGAATTTTCAGCAAAAATCAATCCTGAGAAACTGTTGGATAAAAAAGTATTTATCCAGTCACTTAACCTCAATTGTTCGTGGTTAACCCAAAATAAACAATCAGGAATCTACGAATCTCAGTATGTTCTTGATTATTTGAAATATAAAATAAACCTGGGCATTTCACACAAGGTTCTGAAAAATATAGGAATCAATTGGCAAATATCCTATCAGGAAAGAAACGGAACCTACACTTACTGGAACGGTTCCCAATATGGCCAAAATGTGGAATATAAACCGTTTATATTGGTTGATAGCCGGTTACACTGGAATAAAAAAGGTACGACATTATACCTGGAAGCTTCCAACCTGTTCAATAAATCGTATTTCGATTTTGGAAATATTCCTGAACCGGGGCGATGGTTAAAAATTGGTTTTATTCAACAAATGAATTTATAACTGTGAAAAGGGAAGTGAGAATGACTCATTTCCCTATAACTTATTGCCGAAGATTTAAAAATGACTATCTTCGCCATGCAAAAAATAAATGAAGAATTTATGTTAAAAGGAATTTTAGCCATTTCCGGACAACCCGGACTTTATAAAGTGATATCTGAAGGGAAGAACAATGTTGTGATAGAATCATTGTTAACAGGAAAAAAATCAACTGCTTATGCAGACGCTAAGATGTCATCGCTGGAGGATATTGCAATTTATACTTCATCTGAGGATGTTCCTCTAAAAAAAGTATTTCAAAAAATTGCGGATAAGGAAAACGGCGGGCAGGCCCTTGATGTTAAATCTTCTCCTGAAGAACTCAAGGACTATTTTGAGGAAATTTTACCAGAATATGATAAGGAGCGCGTGTATGGTTCTGATGTAAAAAAGGTTATTTCATGGTATAATCTATTGAATACAAAAGGTTTATTAGTTTTTGATTCAGATGTAACTGATGAATCAGTAATCGAAGAACCCTCTATCGATTCAGATACTAAGGAATAATATTTTTTAATAAGAAAATCCAGAATAAAAGCTTTCTGAATACAGAAATCTGTATTATTAGAATATAAAGATATAAAGGCGCGGAACTCCAAAGTGTTCTGCGCTTTTATAATAAACATGAATAATAAATTCTGGTAATCTTATCTAATATAATGTTTGCCAGAATTATAGATTAATTCAAATAATGATCACTTAAACTTTTTCTGCAATAAACTGCCGGATATTTTTCTCGATTCGGCCACCTGCATTGGCAACATCGCCTTTGACAAATTTGTCTCCTGTGATATTTTCAAAAAGTTCAATATACCGATCTGAAATCTGGTTAACCAATTCATTGGTCATTTCAGGTACTTTTTGTCCTTCAAGTCCCTGAAATCCATTTTCAATCAACCACTGGCGCACAAATTCCTTGGAAAGCTGTTTTTGATTTTCCCCTTTTGCCAAACGCGCCTCATATCCCTCAGCATAAAAATAACGCGATGAATCGGGTGTGTGTATTTCATCAATCAGGTATATCTGATCCCCCTTTTTTCCAAATTCATATTTTGTATCTACCAATATTAAACCCTTCTCTGCAGCCATTTCAGTGCCACGCTGAAAAAGCGAAAGCGTATATTTTTCCAATATTTCATATTCTTCGGCTGATACAAGTCCTTGTTTAATAATCTCTTCCTTCGAAATATCCTCATCATGCCCTTCATTTGCCTTGGTAGTTGGTGTAATGATAGGGTTGGGAAATTTCTGACTTTCTTTCATCCCTTCAGGCATTTCAACCCCGCAAAGAACCCTTTTTCCTGCCCGATATTGCCGCCAGGCATGACCTGTCAAATAACCCCGGATGACCATCTCCACTTTAAATGGTTCGCATAAATGTCCAACCGTAACCATTGGATCCGGAGTCGCAATTTTCCAGTTAGGAACAATATCTGAAGTGGCATCCAGAAACTTAGCCGCTATCTGATTTAAAACTTGTCCTTTAAAGGGGATTCCCTTGGGTAAAACAACGTCGAAGGCAGAGATTCGGTCAGTAACAACCATAACCAGGTAATCGTCATTAATATTATAAACGTCTCTCACTTTACCTTTATAAAAACTCAGTTGTCCCGGAAGAGAGAATTCGGTAGAAACTATTGCATTACTCATATAAATTTAATTTTAAAGGTTATTAATAATCTTCATTATGCAGGATGTTGTAACGGTCATAGGCATCAACAATTTCCCGGACTAATTTATGACGTACGATGTCACTTTTATCGAAATGAATTGTCGAGATTCCTTCCACACCATTTAAAATCTTTAAAGCGAGAATCAATCCAGAATGTTGCTTTCTTGGCAAATCAATTTGTGTGATATCGCCTGTAATTATATACTTAGTATTCAATCCCATACGAGTTAAAAACATTTTTAGCTGTGGGATTGTGGTATTTTGGGCTTCATCAAGAATGACAAAAGCATTGCTTAATGTTCTTCCTCTCATAAAAGCAAGCGGGGCTATCTGAATTATGCCATCCTTCAGGTACTCTTCCAGTTTCTTGGGAGGAATCATATCAAGTAGGGCATCGTAGATAGGCTGCAGATAAGGGTCTATTTTTTCTTTAAGGTCACCTGGCAAAAATCCAAGGTTTTCTCCTGCTTCAACCGCTGGGCGACTAAGGATAATCCGCTTAATTTGCCTATTTTTCAATGCGCTGATTGCTAGTGCAATAGCAACATATGTTTTACCTGTTCCTGCAGGTCCTATAGCAAATATCAAATCATCTTTTTTAGTTCCGTCAACGAGTTTTTGTTGATTTGAAGTCCTTGGACGAATTGGTTTCCCGGTATTTCCAAAGAGCAGAACGTCGCTAGCATTCTGGATACTCTGGTCTATGGTGCTTATATCATCCATCATTATCTGGTGGATGGTTTCGTCAGAAAGGGCATTAAAATGGTAGTAATGTTCAATAATCAGTTGAAATTTACGGATAAAATCGCCGACTTCGCTCTCTTCACCTTTTATTTTAATAGTGTGACCACGGGCTACAACTAAAATCTTTGGGCAATACGATCTGATCAACTCCATTTTGGAGTTTCTAACACCGTAAAATTCTGTTGGTTCGATCCCTTCCAGCTGAAAACTATGCTCGATCATGCCTGCCATTTTTGATTCTACAAAATAAACATTTTTTTGAACCATTTGCTTACCTTCGCTGCCACAAAAACCGGAATAAAGTGAAAACCAGAAAAGAACAATTAGAGTCGTTTGAACGACTGCTTGACATAATGGATGAACTTCGCGAGAAATGTCCATGGGATCAAAAACAGACTTTTGAAACATTGCGAAAACTTACCATCGAAGAGGTATATGAATTAGGGGATGCAATCCTTCGAAGTAGCCCGAATGAAGTAAAAAAAGAACTTGGGGATCTTTTACTTCACATTGTCTTTTATGCGAAGATTGGTTCTGAATCGAATAATTTTGATATTGGGGATGTTATTAATAACCTGAACGATAAACTAATATATCGCCATCCTCATGTTTTTGGAGATATTGATGTTAGCAGTGCACTCGAAGTTGAACAGAATTGGGAAGCGCTCAAATTAACGGAAAAGGGTAGGGGACGACGTGTTCTTGAAGGGGTTCCCGATGCACTTCCCGCATTGGTTAAAGCGAACAGAATACAGGAGAAGGTCCGGGGCGTGGGGTTTGACTGGGAAGAAAAACAGCAGGTATGGGATAAAGTCAAGGAAGAACTTGAAGAGTTTGAGGCCGAAGTCCGTGTTGATAACCGGCCAGACATGGAAAACGAATTAGGAGATCTTATTTTCTCTATTGTGAATGTTGCCCGTTTATATGAGATTGACCCCGAAAGCGCTTTGGAGCGAACCAATCAGAAGTTTATCCGTAGATTTAATTATCTGGAAGAGCAAACTCTAATGAAGGGTAAATCACTTCATTCAATGAGTCTTGCTGAGATGGATTATTATTGGGAAGAGGCTAAAATAGGGGAGAAGAAAGGATAGATAAAGAAAAAAGCGGCTATTCGCCGCTTTTTTCTTTATCTATCAAAACTGATTCATGAGGAATTATCCGTACAACAATCTTCTCTTTGGTTTCATCCAAATCGATTGTGATCCTATCACCTTCATTGATCACATTACCAATAATCGTTTCTGCCATCTCATCTTCCAAGTACTTTTGAATAGCTCTTTTGAGTGGTCTTGCTCCAAACTGAGGGTCGAATCCTTTATCTGCTATAAAGCGCTTTGCATCCTCAGTAATGTCAAGCTTGTATTTTAACGTTTCAACCCGCTCGTATAAACCTTGAAGCTCTATGTCTATAATTTGTTCGATATGACTTCTTTCCAGCGGATTAAATATTACGACATCATCCACCCTGTTCAGAAATTCAGGGGCAAATGCACGCTTTAAGGCTTTTTGAATGACAAATTTCGCATATTCATTTTCTTCGTCAGCCGATTTCCGGGTTGAGAAACCAACCCCTTGTCCAAACTCTTTAAGTTGCCTGGTTCCAATATTAGAGGTCATGATGACAATGGTATTGCGAAAATCAATTTTGCGCCCCAAACTGTCGGTCAGACGTCCCTCATCCATTACCTGCAGCAAAATATTGAAAACGTCCGGATGTGCTTTTTCAATCTCATCAAGCAATATTACGGCATAAGGTTTTCGCCTGACCTTTTCAGTCAACTGTCCACCTTCCTCATAACCAACATATCCGGGAGGAGCTCCGACGAGCCTTGAAACGGAAAACTTTTCCATATATTCGCTCATATCTACACGAATCAGGGCATCAGAAGTATCAAACAGATATTTGGCTAATACTTTAGCCAGCTGAGTCTTACCAACACCAGTGGGTCCAAGGAAAATAAAAGATCCGATAGGTTTATTCGGATCCTTTAACCCTGCACGGTTGCGTTGAATTGCTTTGGTAATTTTAAGTACGGCATCATCCTGTCCAATGATATTCTGTTTCATATCATTGAACATGTTTTGCAGACGTTTACCTTCAGCCTGAGCAATCCGTTGGACAGGAATACCTGACATCATAGCTACGATATCTGCAACCTGCTCTTCTCCAACAATTTCCCGATGATTTTCCAATTCTTTTTCCCAAATCTCCTTTTCCTTATCCACCAAAGCGAGCAGGTTCTTCTCCTGATCTCTAAAACTGGCAGCAAGTTCGAAATTCTGACTTTTTACTGCTTGTATCTTTTCACTTCTGGCTTCTTCAATACGTTCTTCCAACTTAATGATCCTTTCAGGGACAGTAATATTGGTAATATGGACCCTTGATCCCGCTTCATCCAGTGCGTCGATTGCTTTATCAGGTAGGTGACGATCAGATATATACCTGGTAGTGAGCCTTACACAAGCTTCTATGGCTTCAGGGGTATAGGTTACATTGTGGTGATCTTCATATCTTTCCTTAATATTGTGAAGAATTTCAATAGTTTCTTCAACCGTGGTGGGCTCAACCATCACTTTTTGGAAACGACGTTCCAAGGCGCCGTCTTTTTCAATGTGCTGCCGGTATTCATCCAGTGTGGTTGCACCTATACATTGAATATCTCCCCGGGCCAGTGCAGGCTTAAGCATATTGGCGGCGTCAAGAGATCCGGTCGCACCTCCGGCACCAACGATAGTATGAATTTCATCAATAAATAAAATGATGTTATCAACTTTGGCAAGTTCATTTAAAATAGCTTTCATCCGCTCTTCAAATTGCCCCCTGTATTTGGTCCCGGCCACAATAGATGCCAGATCCAGACTTATTACCCGTTTATCGAATAGCACACGTGAGACCTTACGTTGAGATATTCGCAATGCTAGACCTTCAACGATAGCAGATTTTCCGACTCCAGGTTCGCCAATTAAAACGGGATTATTTTTTTTCCTTCGACTTAGAATCTGAGCAATCCGTTGGATCTCTTTTTCCCTTCCTACAATTGGATCAAGGCTCCCTTCGATAGCTGCTTTGGTTATGTCGATCCCAAAATTATCCAAAACCGGTGTATCGGTCTTAGGAGTTGAAGACCCCTTTGAACCGGAAGGGCCACTAACGCTTCCGCCACCTTTCCCGAACATATCATCATCGTCGCTGTCTTCAGGAAAATCGGATTTATTTTCTATCCGGGTCAGTTCTTCAATTTTGGATTTAATTTCGTCATAACCAACATTATAATGCTTAAAAATAGAACTGATAATCCCTTGTTTCTCTTTTAGGATCGCCAGAAGCAGATGACCAGTATTAACAGTGCTTTCATTCATTGCACGTGCTTCAAGAAATACTAGTTTTAGCGCTTTTTCTGTGTTTTTAAGTAATGGTATATTGGCTTCGAACTGCAGTGAATTATCTTTGCGCAATTGAATTTCAAGGTCTCTGCGCATGGTCATATAATCCAATTGTAATTTATTCATTACATCAATTGCAATTCCTTCGCCATCTCTAATGATCCCAAGAAAAAGATGCTCAGTGCCAATGTATTCATTTCCTAATCTGATGGCTTCCTCGCGGCTATATGAAAGCACATCCTTGATACGGGGAGAGAATTTTGAATCCATAATATATTTATTGTCTTTTGTTTTATAACCCGATTATATTTTGCGACTAAATTAACTAATAATTCACAATAAACAGAACTTTGCCAAAGAAATATGTTTTTAATAAAAATCAAATATCCTGGTTTATTTAATTAAATATCAAGCTAATAACGACAATAAACCAAATGATTTTCACCTCAAATCCGAGCTCGAATGCATTGTTTTCCAAATCGTTATTCCTTTGCATTTTTCAGCCACATAAAAAGAACAATTTATACTTACTTTAAGTTTAAAATTACTATTTTTGTGTGACTTTACACAAATTAAACGAATAAGGCATATATGTCTGATTTAGAAAAGATTATACAGATTAATATTGAGGAGCAAATGAAAACAGCTTACATTGATTATTCGATGTCTGTGATTGTTTCAAGGGCTCTACCTGATGTCCGTGATGGACTTAAACCAGTACATCGCAGGGTTTTATATGGAATGAGTGAATTAGGCAGCGCTTCCAATAAACCTTATAAGAAATCTGCCAGGATAGTGGGAGAGGTGCTGGGTAAATTTCACCCCCATGGTGATTCATCCGTCTATTTTGCCATGGTCAGAATGGCTCAGGAATGGTCACTTCGTTATCCACTTATTGATGGCCAGGGAAACTTTGGATCTGTTGACGGTGATAGTCCGGCAGCCATGCGTTATACGGAGGCACGTCTAAAAAAGCTTGCTGAAGAAGCACTTGCCGACCTGGATAAAAATACCGTTGATTTCAGGCCCAATTTTGATGAGACACTTCAGGAGCCTACCGTGTTACCGACAAAGATTCCAATGCTTTTAGTAAATGGTACTTCAGGTATTGCGGTTGGAATGGCGACTAATATGCCACCTCATAATCTTTCGGATACCATCGAGGCAATCATCGCCTATATTGATAATAATGATATTGAGATTGGTAAGTTGATCGATATCGTCAAAGCTCCGGATTTTCCAACTGGTGGAATAATTTATGGCTATGCTGGTGTAAAGGAAGCTTTTGAAACCGGACGAGGTCGAATTGTTGTCAGAGGTAAAGCTGAAATTGAGTCAGTTGAACATGGTCGTGAAAAACTCATTATCACAGAGATTCCTTACATGGTCAATAAAGCAGAATTGATTATCAAAATTGCTGAGTTGGTCAACGAGAAAAAAATTGATGGGATTTCGAATATCAACGATGAATCTGATCGTACAGGAATGCGAATTGTCGTGGATATCAAACGCGACGAAATGGCCAGTGTTGTACTGAATAAGCTATATAAGTTTACTCAACTTCAGAATGCCTTTAATGTCAATAATATAGCTTTGGTTAAGGGGCGTCCTCAAATGCTGAACCTCAAAGATCTGATCCATTACTTTGTAGAACACCGGCACGAAGTAGTTATCAGACGTACTAAATATGATCTTGAGCAATCGGAGAAAAAAGCACATATTCTGAGAGGACTTATTATTGCAATTGACCATTTGGATGCGGTAATTAGCCTGATCCGGAATGCTAAAACACCTGAAGAAGCGCGGGAAGGATTGATGCAGAATTTTGAACTTGATGAAATTCAGGCCCGTGCAATCCTTGATCTTCGTTTACAAAGACTTACCGGTCTTGAGCGCGATAAGATCCATGCCGAATATGAGGAGCTGAGTAAATATATTGACTGGTTAAAGGAGATTTTGGCGAACGAGTCAATAAGAATGGGGATTATCAAGGACGAATTAATGGAGATTAAGTCCCAATATGGTGATGCCAGACGTACTGAAATTGTTTATGCTTCTGAAGATTTTAATCCTGAAGATTTTTATGCCGATGAAGATATGGTCATTACTATATCACACATGGGCTATATCAAACGGACACCACTTACCGAGTTCAGGACTCAAGCCCGAGGAGGGACAGGATCCAAAGGATCAAGTACGCGAGAAGAGGATTTTCTTGAGCATATGTTTATAGCCACAATGCACAACACATTACTTTTATTTACTGAGAAAGGTAAATGCTTCTGGCTCAAGGTATACGAAATACCTGAAGGAACCAAAGCTTCAAAAGGAAGGGCAATTCAGAATCTCCTGGGCATAGAAGCTGATGACCAGGTGAGAGCCTATATCAATGTCACTTCATTGAAAGATGAAGCTTATATTAACAATAACTACATTATTCTTTGCACCAAAAAAGGGGTAATTAAAAAAACCCCGCTTGAAGCGTATTCCCGACCAAGGCAAAATGGTGTTAATGCGATAACCATACGTGAAAATGACCAACTGATTGAAGCTCGTCTGACCAACGGAAATAACGAGATTCTGCTTGCCATCAAGTCAGGAAAAGCAATCCGGTTTCACGAAAAACATGCCCGGGCAATTGGCAGGACGGCCTCAGGAGTCAGAGGTATCAGTCTCGCTAACGAGAGTGATGAGCTGGTAGGGATGATTTGTGTTGAAAATGATGTGGAGGATGTATTGGTTGTTTCTGAAAACGGATACGGAAAACGGTCTAAAATAGAAGATTACCGGATAACTAACCGGGGAGGCAAAGGGGTGAAAACTATAAATGTCACCGATAAGACAGGTCATTTGGTTGCTATTAAAAATGTTACCGATACTGATGACCTGATGATTATCACGCAGGCGGGTGTTACTATCCGACTGCCGATATCTAAAATCCGGATGACAGGTCGTGCAGCTCAGGGAGTCAAGCTGATCAACCTTCGTGAAGATGATTCAATTGCTTCAGTAGCTCGCGTTGAAAATGAAGAGGTAGATGAAATTGTCATGGATGATGGCGAACTTCTTTCTAATACTGAAGAAGATGACAGCGAACTTGATTAGTTCTTTTCAAACACTAAAAGCAATTGTTATTTTTGTATTTTTAAAAATATGGTTCAATTTCGCATTAATTTATAACAAACATTTTTAAATCATGAAAAAATTAATTTTTACAGTTTTAATATTCCTGTTCACTACTGCACTCTTTGCCCAGAAGGGGAAAGTGGCAACAGCACTTTCATATAAGGAAGACAAAAAGCTTGATAAGGCTTGGGAAGCGATTAAAGAAACAGTAGATCCGGCCAATCCAAAAGCTGAGAAAACCTTAAAATGGAGTGGAGCCTGGCAGGCTCGCGGTGAAATCATTGAGGCAATTATACTTTCCAAAGATGAGAAATTTCTGAAGCTGGTACCAAATCCCGTTGAAGAAGCCTATAGTTCCTATATGAAAGCGATGGAATTGGACGAAAAGGGTGGTAGTCAGATTCTCAAAATTAAACTATTATCCTTTACTAATACGCTGATCACTGCTGCTGTTGCTGCATATCAGGCAAATGAATACGCGAAGGCTGCAGATTATTTTGAGAAAAAGCTTTTAATTGACAAAACTCCATTGTTCAAAACTGACGGTGCTATCGATACAGCAATTTGTTACAATACCGGGCTAGCAGCGATGAATGCCAAACAATATGCCAAAGCCATTAAATACTTCACGGAATGTACAAAATACGGGTATAATGGTGGTTCTTCCTATGCTCAGATTATCAGTGCTTACCATCAACTTGGTACAAAAGAGGATACCGTCAAGGCTGTTGAAATAATGAAACAGGCATTTGAAAAATATCCTAACGACCTAAGCATAAATGTGCAGTTGATTAATTATTATATCATGTCAGGTCAGCCTAATGAAGCTATTAGTTATCTTGATAAAGCGATTGCCAAAGAAAAGGATAATTCATCCTTTTATTTGGCAAAAGGTGTTGCACTTGATAGACTAGGGCGTCAGGATGATGCCATTGAGGTTTACAAAAAAGCAATCGAAATGAAGCCTGAAAATGCTGATGCCTATTATAATATTGGAGTGATCTATTTTAACCGCGGTGTAAAACAATTTGATGTTGCTAACGCTGTCCCAACCACCGATCAGGTTCGTTACGATGCCGAGAAGAAGAAAGCTGATGATTTTTTCAAAGAAGCTGTTCCTTATCTTGAGAATGCAGTGAAGTACAATCCTAAGGATACTTATATTCTTGACCAGTTAAAGAATTTATATTATCGTCTTAAAATGATGGATAAATTTGAAGCATTGAATAAAAAATAATAAAAAGAGGGAATTACTTCCCTCTTTTTATACATTCATATATTAACATAATATTAATTATGAGACATGCATAGGTCTGGTTATAAGTACATTATCCGATTCAAATTGCAGAGAATATTAGCGAATGAACAAAACAGCCCTTTTTTTCGTTTTAGAGAAAAAAAAGATCTTGATGAAAACATTTTTTTCAACCCTAATTCTTTTCTCACTTTTAACAAATATCCAGATTATGGGTCAAGGTGATATTCGAACGAATAATTTAAAGGAGCAACATTTTACGCCTAAGGTGACAAAAACAGCTGACCAATGGAAAGCTGAGCTCACACAGGCACAATACGAAGTTACGCGCAATAAAGGGACCGAGAGGCCATTTACGGGACAGTATTTCAATTTTTATGAAAAAGGAAACTACTATTGCTCCAATTGCGGCGCACTTCTTTTTAATTCGGAATCAAAATTCAAGTCTGGTTGTGGTTGGCCCAGCTTTAATGATGTGGCTGACCTAAAATCAATCAATATAATTAGCGATAAAAGTCATGGAATGGTTCGGACTGAAATAACCTGCTCGAATTGTGAAGCTCACCTTGGGCACGTTTTCGATGATGGGCCACCTCCAACCGGACTTCGGTACTGTATTAATTCAGTATCACTTAAATTTATTCCGCAGGAGAAAACAGCCGGAAAATAGGCTGTTCAGCTGTAGTCGATTAGGTTAAAGACCATCAGTATCCAAGACATGCAAGGCCTCATCTTTTATATCATTCTAAGGCTATTCTACTACCCGGGTGATGTAGGCTGAATAATCCTTAATAATTGGTTTATAATCAAGGTGAAATAAGGGAGATGAAATGATAAAATCGGCAGTTGAGCGGTTTGATGCAGTTGGGATATTGTATAAAACAGCAATTCTTAACAGTGCCTTAACATCCACGTCATGAGGTTGTGGTTGCATCGGATCCCAAAAGAAGATGAGCAAATTCACATTTCCTTCACAAATCATCGAACCAAGTTGCTGGTCACCACCTAATGGACCCGATTTTAGAATAATAACCTGAGGTGGCATGGCATCAAACTCCTTACATTTTAAAGTGATCACATCTTCAACCATTTTCCCGGTAGTACCCGTACAAACGAGTGTATGTTGAGCTAATTCTTTCCAATTATAACCGACCCATTCAGCCATATCTTTTTTTCGGTTATCGTGGGCTACGATTGCTATGGTCTTTTTAATTTTCATTCTCATATTATCAATTTTATGAGACAAAGTTAAAGCTATATGGCTTTATAACATCACCTGTTTGATTATCAAAATATTAATATTTCATTAAGAAAGACTTCAAAGTCATAGTTCCATTGTACTTTGGATTGATTGAAATATTGTCATATCGTTCCAGATTGTTGCTGGCAATGATTGACTGAGCCATTTCGGCATATTGTTCTGATTGGTCGTGGTATCTGCCTAAATACCGCACTAATTGAGCAGAAGTTCCCCCCTCCCATCGTTTTTGTCGGAATTTCTTGTAGGAAGATACGGTTGCGATAAAGAGAAAATAATGTTCAACTGACTCTGTAACAGAATTATATGTTCGTAAATACCGGTCATCATCACCTTCAATATAGGGCATTTGTGATCTGGGGTCGTCACTTGAGAAGGACATTATTCCGAATATATTGTTCCCGTTTCGAAATATGGAGGAGGTTCCCCAACCTGATTCAAGCACGGCCTGGGTTAGCACTAGGCTGACCGGATGAGGATAAATACGTTTTTTTAATTCACCTAATGAATCGGTTTCATACCTTTGTTTTATGCTAACCAAAAACGAAGAATCAGATTTTGATAGTGATTTTCTCTGATTAATCCGATCTTCAAGGAAATCTAAATGGTGCAAATCATCCATTAAACGTTCCCGGGTAATCACAATTGCGGGTAAAATATGCATGATAAACAAATCCTTTCTTTTGTCCGGATTTACATCCCGAAAGTCAATGGATCCTCTATAGTTGATAGGGATTAAGGATGAATCTGATTGATAAATAATGGAATCAACAGATGTCAACTGAATATTACGAACACGGATAATTTCAGGCCAGTACCTTGAGTGGTAAATTTCTACCTTTACAGCGATATAGAATACCAAAACCACCAGTGCAATATAAATTACATCGCGAATTCCTCTCAGCATAAATATGCATGGTTAATTTACTCCCAATTTATATTTGATTAATTCGTTACATCCAATAAAAAGAAAAAACGCATTGGAATCAATTAAACTCTTTTTTAACGATTTCAACCCAATTTTCAATTCGTTTATGGGTTAACCGTGCCTGATTTTCCTGGTCAAGAGGTAAACCTCTAAATTGTCCGTCTTTAACTGCCTTTGACCTTTCGAAAGTATATCCTTCCAAAGGGAAATTACCAACAATCAAGGCCCCCTTCTCTTCAAAAAAAGTGGTCATTATTCCAATGGCATCACAAAAATTTTCAGCATATCCTTTTTGATCCCCCAAACCAAAAACAGCAATTTTTTTATCTGAAAAATCCACATCTTCGAGTGCAGGAAGTAATTCATCCCAGTAATTTGGTAATTCTCCGTCAAACCAGGTTGGAACGCCAAAAATCATCTGGTTAAATTCCAGGAATTGTTCCTTGTGAACTTCATCAACATTGACAAGCTGAACTTCAACTCCGGAGAACGCGTTGTGAATGATTCCGGCAATTTTCGCTGTCTTCTTCGATTTAAAACTATAAAAAAGGCCAATTTTTCCCATTCGATACTTCTTTAAAATAATTACGGATGTGCCTGTGTCAAGAGAAATTCATCCATTTGTTACTACGAATATACTATATTTTTATTAAACTTTAGCGATCAATACTTTAACAAATCGAGAGCTGCAATATAAATCTTCTCTTCGTTAATCAAAATGGCGGCTTCCAGAATTCTGTTGAAGCCAACCGGCGTAAAGGCAGAACCAACCCTGCGAACAGGTGCATCCAAGAATTCAAATGCCTCTTCGCCAATGATGCCTGCCAATTCACCTCCAAAACCTCCAAAAACTTTATCTTCATGAACTACCAGTACTCTTCCTGTTTTCTTCACGGAGTTAAGGATTGCCTCTTTATCTAAAGGTATTAAAGACCGGATATCCATTACTTCAATATTGAAACCTTCCCGCGAAAGACGTTCAGCAACTTTAAGTGAAAGGTGAGTTGTATTACCGTAAGTTATTAAACTTAAATCAGTTCCAGATCTACGAATTCTTGCTTTTCCAAAAGGAACCTCAAAATCATCCGGTATTGGAGTCGCAGCAGTCGGAGAGTTGTAAAGTGCTTTTGGTTCAAGAAAAAGAGTAGGCCCCATTGATCGGATGGAAGTGCGGAGTAATCCGGCAGCATCGTCTGCGAATGAGGGATACACGATTCGAATTCCGGGGAAAGTAGAGAGTGTCCCTTCTGTAGTCTGAGAATGATACAATCCACCGCCAATATAACCTCCTGATGCTAAGCGAATAGTTACGTTTGGACTAAATTTTCCATTCGTTCGCCAATATTCATGGGTCATTTCAACATATTGCTCCATGGCTGGCCAGAAATAATCTGCAAACTCAGCACCTTCAACAACAATACGTATTTTTTTATTGTAACGAGACATCCCATTGGCTGTACCGGTAATGAAATCTTCTGCTATCGGTCCGTTAAATACCCGTGCCGGTCCAAACTCCTGCTGTAACCCTTTGGAAACATTAAATATCCCACCCTTTTCCTTATTGGCCATATCCTGACCCCAGATAAAGGTATCCGGATTTAAACGGAACTCGGCTTTTAGAGTTTCGTTGATCCCTTCAATCAATTTCTTTTTCTCACCGGCAAAATTATGAATACCTTCAGGATATTTTGAAGCTGGATATGGTTCAGGAATAATGAAATCATAGATTGATGCCGGATCCGGGTCCGGAGATGCCATAGCACTGCGGTGTGCCAATTTAACCTCTTCTTTTGCCTTTTCAACTATCTCATGGATCTCTTCCTTAGTAAGTCGTTCGTAACGCAAAAGCATCCGCTTAAACTTCAATAACGGATCAGACTCTAAAACATAACCCAATTCAGCTTCATTGCGATATAAATCATGTCTGTCAGAGTTGGAGTGAGAGTGAATCCGGATACAATTAGCCTGAACGATGCAAGGGTGCTGGTTTTCCAATGACCACTTTTTCGCCTCTGTCATGGCATTGATGGAATCGAATACGTCTTTTCCATTGCAATGGATGATTCTCAGGTTTTTAAATCCGGTAAAATTATTGGCTACCTTGCGGTTGGCTGTCTGATCTTTTTTAGGTACCGAAATTCCGTATCCATTATCCTGAAATACAAATATAACAGGAAGCTCTTCTGTAGAGGCGCCATTAATCGCCTCATAAACATATCCTTCCGATACAGATGATTCTCCTTGAGAGCTTATAGCTACTCCCTTGCCTTTATAATACTTGATGGCTCTGGCTACTCCGACGGCATGTAAAGTATGATTGCCAGTTGCTGAGGATACATTATGAATATTCCATTCAGGTTTACCAATATGATTTGACATATGGCGTCCTCCGGAGGTTACATCTGCAGCTTTGGATATTCCGTTTAATATAATCTCTTCTGCAGTAAGGCCAGCTGATATATTGGTTAGCATGTCCCTATAGTAAGGGAAAAGATGGTCCTCCTCCCTGTTAAATACCTGTCCTATTGCAAGCTGAATCCCATCATGTCCTGCATATGGTGCATGATATGACCATCCGATGGCTTGTTTGAGATAATTTGGTGCCTTTTCATCGATAATACGCCCAACAGTCATCAGATAAAGCCATTTTTTAAGAAGCTCTTTATCTGTGTTTTTGATTGTAAAGATTTTTTCTACGGGCATATCGTGTAAAACTTTCATATTAAGCATTTTTAATTCTAAATCAAATATTTTGAGGTTGTTCAAATTGTTCCAGTAAGTCTGCTATACGGCGTAAGAATTTACCGCCCAGCATCCCATCTACAACCCTATGATCATACGAAAGCGATAAAAACATTTTATGTCGGACAACTATCGCATCTCCTGTTGGAGTTTCCATGACAGCGGGCTTTTTCTCGATGATACCTACTGCCAGAATGGCGACCTGGGGCTGGTTGATAATCGGAGTTCCGATAAGGCCTCCAAAAGATCCGAAATTGGTTATTGTGAAGGTTCCTCCCTGAAGATCATCCGGACCGAGTTTGTTTTCACGACCGGCTTTGCCAAAATTGTTGACCTCCCGCGCTAATCCAACCAGATTTTTTGAATCAGCATCTTTAATTACGGGGACAACAAGATTACCGTCATTTGTGGCAACAGCGATTGCGACATTGATATGTTTGCGCAAAATAATATTATCTTCATCGACTGAGGCATTGACCTGGCGGAATTCAGCCAATGCTTTTGCAGTAGCCTCTACAAATAAAGGCATGAAGGTCAGCTTTTCACCGTGTTTCTTTTCGAAGTCATTCTTAACTGCATTGCGCCAAAGTACTATATTGGTGACATCAGCCTCCACAACTGTCGTCACATGAGGCGAAACCTGTTTAGACATGACCATATGATTGGCAATTAACTTACGGATGCGATCCATTTTCAGGATTGTATCTTCTGCTCCGATTGAGACAGAGACTTTAGGCCGTTCGACCTGAGGAGCAGCAGGAATATTTGGAGCCTTTACCGCAGGTGCCGGTTGCGAAGGGGCTCCTTTTACCCCACCCTGACGTTGTTCGACGAAATACAGGATATCACTTTTTTGAACTCTGCCTCCTAAACCACTACCAGTTATAGAATCAAGTTCAGATAAGGTAACCCCCTCTTTCGAAGCAATACTTTTAACGAGCGGCGAATAAAAACGTCCTGTATTTTTCAGCTCTTCTTTTGTAATAATCTGTGGCGTTTTTATTTCGACGACAGGTTCCGGTTCCCTGATATCTTCTTTTTCTTCAATAACTCCGGGCTCGGGAATTGAATTTTCGTCATTGTCCAAGGCAATTACAATCACGATCTGACCCACAGGAATTAAATCATTCTCCGCACATCTGATCTCTTTAATGATTCCGGCTACAGGAGATGGAATCTCGGAATCTACTTTATCAGTAGCAATTTCAAACAGAATTTCATCTTCAGTTACTGTATCTCCCTGTTTTACAAATAATTTAGTTATTGTAGCTTCCTGGATACTCTCTCCAAGTTTTGGTATTAGTACATTAAAGTCAGACATTGTTTACTATTTACATTTTAATATAATCAATCATAAAAAGTACACATTTTCGTGTGCATATTGATAACTAACAAAAAGATTAAATTTTAGTTTAAATTTAACTTAAAAATAGTTCAATTTCCCAGGAAAGAAAAAAGATTATAGTCAGGCCACTGATCCACTTTAAGCAAAATATGAGACATCACACGGTCCATCTCCTTTGCCAGGTGGGGACCCTTATAATTGCTGGTATTGGAGAGTATGACCCATGAAATTCCGTCGGGTTGTCGTTTAACGAGCGCCGAAGACCCCGGCAACGTACCCGTTCTCCACCATTCGCCTTTTTCATTTGTCGCTCTCCATCCAAGCGGATCTAAACCAAAGGGATCCACATGAGTCATTGCATTGATACTTTCAGCAGAAAGAATGTCTTTAACTTTAGGCTCATTGTCGATGACCACAATTAGCTTCATTAAGTCAATGGGTGATGCAAGCCATCCGCCGGCAGATCCCAGCAAATGGATATCATTTCCTCCATAAATTTTTGAAACCATACGACCACTTCCATCGAATGATTCAATTGGTTGTCCATCTTCAGGCTGGTAATATCTTACTTCATTGGGAAGGGCTTCATTCAAAAAACTTCCACCAAGACGCATGTCGGTAATTCCTGCCGGTGCTAAAACTTCTTTCTTTACAAATGATTCATAATCAGTACCCGCAACCTTTGAAATCACTCGTCCCAATATCAGGTACCCAAGATTTGAATATACACTGTTTGATCCCGGTTCAAAGTGAACCCGATGCATAGTTACAAATTTAATATAAGAATCAATGGTAACTGGCAATGGATCGCCAACCGCTTTGGAAACTGTTTTAGGGAGAAATGCAAGATCTCCGTAATGTTGGGTCCAACCCCCGGAATGGTTAAGCAGGTTACGAACCGTAATTTTCTCAAGCCGTTTATCCTTGATATTCAAAAATTGTTCATCGTTGAGAATCCCGTCTTTGCCAAACACTTTCGATTCAAGTGAAATTTTTGAATTCTCAACAAGTTTCATTACTGCCACAGCCGTAATCAGTTTTGAAACGCTTGCTAATCTAAAAAGGTTATTGGGAGTGACCTGAATTTGATCTTCCTCATCAGCGTAACCGTATCCCTTGGCGAAAACCAGTTTTTCATCTTTAACTACTGCTACAGCAACACCTTTTAAACCGTTCTGAATTCTGAATTTTTCTATGAATGCATCGATAACACCGGCATTTTGTTCTTCGATTAATTTATTGAATACCAGCTTGTTAAATGACTCATTCAGAGGTGACAAAAGTGAATTCCGATTAGAGAAAGAGACTTGCCTAAAAGGGCAGAAAAGAAAAACAGCGAGCCAGATTAAACAAATAAGATTCGGCAATTTATGCATATGATACCCGATTTAACTTAGTAGTAAAAAACACCTTTGATTGATTTACATTTGTAATTTACAATTGTAAACAACCTATAATATCACTTAACTTATTGAATTTATGATAATTAAGATAAGAATCGATTCCGTCGATAATTTTCAAGGTTATTGTCGGATCAATATAATTTGCGGTCCCAACCTGAATTGCTGAAGCTCCAGCAAGAAAAAACTCGATGGCGTCAGTTGCATTCATGATTCCACCCATGCCAACCAAAGGAACATTAACGGCTTTAGCAACCTCCCAAACCATGCGTAATGCAATTGGTTTTATTGCTGGTCCCGATAGACCACCTGTAATTGTGGCCAGCACAGGCTTCCTGGTCTCAGCATTTATGGCCATTCCAAGCAATGTATTTATCAATGATAAACTATCTGCTCCACTGTATTCGGCTGCCCTTGCCAATTCGCCAATATCGGTAACATTTGGGGTCAGTTTAACGATCATGGTCTTTTGATATACTTTTCGGACTGCACTGACTACATTTTCAATCGAACCACAGGATGTCCCAAATGACATTCCACCCTCCTTCACATTTGGGCACGAAATATTCAGTTCAATTCCGGCGATATGATCCAGCTCATTAATAATCTCAGCACAGGCAATATATTCTTCGATGGTTGACCCTGAAACATTAACAAGCACATTTGTATTGTATTTGGTCAGCTTCGGATAAATATCTGTGGCAAAGTATCGGGCACCCCGATTTTGTAGGCCGACTGAATTCAGCATTCCTGAGGCTGTTTCGGCCATTCTCGGATATGCATTTCCCTGCCGGGGATGGATGGTTGTCCCTTTAACCACTATTCCTCCCAACAGGCTGACATCCAGGAAATCATCATATTCCAATCCATAACCAAATGTACCTGACGCTGTCAGTACTGGATTTTTGAGTTCTAACTTGTGGATGGTTGTGCTTAGATCTGCCATTTTAATTGATTTATGTTGAATACTGGCCCGTCTGTGCAAACGCATTTATGCCCCTCGATAGTTTCAGTTACACAGCATAAACAAACGCCAAAGCCACAAGCCATGGTGTTTTCAAGGGATACTTCACAGAATACCGATTGGGACTTTGCCTTTGCAGCCACTGCCCTCATCATAGGTTCGGGACCGCAACTATAAATGCGTTTAAACTGGCCGAATTGATCCCTAAGAATAGAATGATTCGTTACATAGCCTTTTTCCCCTTGTGTTCCGTCCTCGGTTGTTGTATACACCGTTCCGTATTGGGAAAAATGTTCAAGTTCAACCAGATCTGCTGACGATCGGGCGCCTATTAAGATGTAAACGTCATTTAAATTCTTGTTAAGTTCCTGTGCCAGATTCATTAATGAAGCAACACCGCTTCCTCCACCGACCAGGAGAATTTTTTCGGGCTCATTTGGAATAGTAAAACTATTTCCAAGTGGAAACATACTATTGATATAGCTATTTACCGGAGTTTGGCCTAGCGCGCGCGTTCCCTCTCCAATTTCCTTTATAAATACAGAGATTGTATTTTTAATATAGTCAACCGAATAAATAGAAAATGGCCTGCGCAGGAAAACACCAGGCGAATGGTTCACCAACAAATTGGCAAACTGGCCTGGAAAGATCGTTTCCAGTTGATCAGGCACCTCTAATTGTAATAAATGATGATCATCGTTGAGTTGAAGATTTTCAATGACCTTCAGGTTCTGAACGGTTTTTCTCATCTGCATGAAATTTATAAATTCATTGATGGCAGTTTAAAGCTGTTGGCCCGACTCTTTTGACTGACACGCTAAAACGGCACTAATTCATGCAAAGATAGGTCAAATTCTATTTTGAAGGAGTATAGGCTGCGAAAGTTTTATCTTTAAAGAAGAATACTATTCGCTCAACATCCTTAATATCATTGATATAACCGTTTAAATCAGAAGTAGGCAGGGTTGAATTTAAACTGGCGGATTGATTAGGCTCAATCGGCTTTACTTGTTGAACAAACAGGTTTTCAAGTGGTTGATCAGGAACCTTTTCAGAAGGATTCACCTCTGTTTTTCCACCCGATGATGAACTACCGAAAGAAGCAGGAGTTTCAGCGATTTCCTTAAATAATGACAAATCTTTAGCCAGAGGTGGTTTAGTCTCAAATATGGCACCCTCACCCAGCAGTAACCAGCGGGAGTTTAATGTTTTGTATACTCCAAGCATCTTTTGTATAAAAGAGGCACTTGGATAATTACGGCCATTAAGGACATGTGAAACACTGGATCGCTGTACACCAATCTTATCGGCGAATTCAGCAGGGGAAATCCCCTCACTTTTAAGAAATTGTGTAATTCTGTCCTTCATGGCTGTTGCAATTTATCGTTTAATAATGGAAATAACTTCCCGTAGCAAAGATTCCTTCGCGTTGGATGGTTAATAAAACTGGCCTAAATCCGAATACAAAAATCAAGATTGACCTTATTTAATT
>CAIXZH010000101.1 GCA_903923905.1 uncultured Bacteroidia bacterium | reverse complement strand
GGGGTTGGTTGCGACCAACCCCTTCCCCGAAATTTTATTCAAACATATCTTTCACCTTATCAAAAAATCCTTTGCCATCCTGCCCTTGTGGAGAGGCAAAATTAGGAGAAATCTGAAGCTTTTCGAGTGTTTTTCGTTCTTCAGCGGTAAGTTTCTGTGGGACCCAGGCGTGTATTTTCACCAATAAGTCACCCTTTCCGTAACCATTTACATCGGGTAATCCTTTTCCGCGAAGGCGAAGAATTTTTTCAGGTTGAGTACCCGATTCAATTTTAACTTTCACCTTTCCGTCAATAGTCGGGATCTCGGTAGTGACACCCAAGGCAATATCAGGAAATGAAAGGTAAAGATTATAGATCAGATCATTCTCATCGCGGGTAAGTTCGGGATGCTCCTCCTCGGCAATCAGTATCAGCAGATCACCGGGAATTCCACCCCGTCGAGCTCCATTCCCCTTTCCTTCCAGTGAAAGTTGCATTCCTTCAGCAACTCCGGGAGGAATCTTTACAGTAATCACTTCTTCACCCTGAATTATCCCTTCACCATAGCACGTGTCACATTTCTGCGAAATAATCTTTCCGTCACCGCCACAGGTTGGACAGGTAGATGTAGTTTGCATTTGTCCCAGAAAGGTATTGCTGACGCGGGTTACCTGACCGGAACCACGACAGCTTGAACAGGTGGTAAAGCCGCTGCTCCCTTTAGCACCGCTACCATGACAGGTTGTGCAGGTAATATATTTTTTTACTTTAAGCTTTTTCTCGGCACCATGAGCAATCTCGCTAAGATCAAGACTCACCTTGACCCTAAGGTTAGATCCCCGATTGACCCGCTGAGACCTTCCTCCTGATCCAAATCCGCCAAATCCACCAAATCCGCCGCCACCAAAGATATCTCCGAACATTGAGAAAATATCATCCATAGACCGGCCACCACCACCAAAACCGCTTTGATTGCCTAATCCGGCATGTCCAAACTGATCGTATCGTTGCTTCTTCTCAGGACTACTCAATACTTCATATGCCTCAGCTGCTTCTTTGAATTTTTCCTCAGATTGTTTATCACCAGGATTTTTATCAGGGTGATATTGAATTGCTTTTTTCCGGAATGCCTTTTTTATCTCGTCGGCGCTTCCATTCTTGCTTACTCCTAAAACTTCGTAGTAATCTCTTTTAGTCATGCTTAGTTTATTGCGTGGTTTTAACCGTAAATTTGTTATTCGCCCACCACAACTTTGGCAAATCGTATAACCTTATCATTTAAATAGTAACCTTTTTGAATTACCTGTACAATTTTCCCTTTTAAATCCTCAGTCGGAGCAGGGATTTTTGTCAAGGCTTCGTGTAAATCAGTGTCAAAAACTTTTCCAACAGCATCTATTTCAGTGATCCCGTTTTGCTTGCTAAATTCATTGAATTTATTATAAATCAATAATATGCCTTCTTTTGTGGCCTCAAAATCAAGTCCTGTTTCAATGGAATGCATTGCCCGCTCAAAATCGTCCATTACAGGCAAGATACTCAACATGACCGATTCAGCTGCAGTTTTTGTCAGTTCAATCCGCTCACGTAGGGTCCTTTTCCGATAATTGTCAAATTCGGCAGACAAACGAAGATATTTATCATTCATCTCCTTATAAGCCACTTCTGACTCTGCAACTTTAGCCTCCAGCAATGCTTTTTCATCAGGAATCAATAATACCTCCTCATGTTGACATTGATCTTCATTCCCGGAATTAGAAGTATCTGAATACTTTTTAGAGCGCTGATCTTCAGTAATTAAATCATTTACCTTATCATTGATATCCTTATTGCTTTCTTTATGCTCCTTCTTTTTCATCTGAATAATTATCGTTTAAAATCCCAGAGTGTACCTCAAAAATTTTGCCAATTGCTTAATGATAGACAAAATGGCATATCTGATACTGCATCAATGTCATTTTATACTACCTGACCAGGAACCTTTTGGATTTTGTAAATTTTTCCTACTTTTTAAGGGATGCCAGCTTTTCATCGAGCGCCTTACCCCTGAGATTGCTTGCCAGAATTACACCATTCCCATCAATCAAAAAATTGGTTGGGATCATGCTAATATTGTAACTTTGGATATAGGAGGCATTGCTGTTGAGGACACATACATGATTTTCCCAGCTAAGCCCGTCCGTGAGAATGGCATTTTTCCAGGCTTTGGGATCTTTATCAAGAGACACACTAAAAATCGTGAACCCATTGCCATCAATGAACGCGGCATCCTTGTATTTTTGATAAGATGCAACTACAAAGGGATTCTCATTCCTGCACGGTTTGCACCAGGATGCCCAAAAATCGATCAACACGATTTTCCCGGAAAGGGATGATAGCTTTAACGGGTTGCCCGTAATTGAGTTTTCGATAATTTCAGGAGCTTTATTTCCAATTTCAATCCCCTGTTGAATGCCAGTTTGTGCCAGGGCCGGTGAAATCCCAAGCATCATTATCAATAAAACAATATTTATATTTCTCATAATGTGCATATTAATTCAATATCATAATTTATTCTACCAACATTCACTCCCGTCTGATTTTGGCGCCAATTGCGTTAAGTCTTAGATCTATATTTTCGTAACCGCGGTCAATTTGTTCAATATAATCGATCGTTGATTTTCCGGTAGCCGAAAGTGCTGCAATCAGCAGTGCAACCCCGGCGCGGATATCCGGAGAACTCATTCTGATTCCACGCAACGGATGTGATTTATCCAATCCGATAACGGTGGCACGATGAGGATCACACAAAATAATTTTTGCCCCCATATCAATCAACCGATCCACAAAAAAGAGCCGACTTTCGAACATCTTCTGATGAATCAATACACTTCCCCTTGCCTGGGTAGCAATCACCAAAAAGATACTTAGCAAATCAGGGGTTAAGCCGGGCCAGGGAGCATCCGCAACCGTAAGGATTGATCCGTCAATAAACGATTCAATTTCATAATGATCCTGAGAGGGAATATGTAAATCGTCACCTTTGAGCTCCATTTGTATCCCAAATCTCCGAAACGATTCAGGGATGATACCCAACTGATCGAATCCCACATTTTTAATGGTGATTTCCGAGGCAGTCATTGCTGCAAGACCAATAAAACTGCCAACTTCTATCATATCGGGCAGCAACACATGATTGCAGCCTGTTAAAGAAGTAACTCCGTTAATCGTTAAAAGATTGGATCCTACTCCCCGGATATCGGCCCCCATCGAGTTCAGCATTTTGCACAACTGCTGAAGGTATGGTTCACAGGCTGCGTTATAGATGGTGGTTGTGCCACTTGCCAGTGTGGCAGCCATCAACAGGTTGGCAGTACCGGTTACTGAAGCCTCGTCGAGCAACATGTAACATCCTTTTAACTGCTTTGCTTCAACACGGTAGGAGGATTCCAGCTCATCAAAAATAAATTTTGCACCAAGTGCTTCAAATCCCCTGAAATGGGTATCAAGCCTTCTTCTTCCGATTTTATCTCCACCCGGTTGGGGAATAATTCCAATACCAAAACGGGCAAGCATCGGACCGACAATCATTAAAGATCCCCGTAAACTTCCAGCCTGAGCAAAGAATTGAGCTGACTTTAGGTGGTCAATCCGAATATGATCCGATTGAAACGTGAAAGCTCCTTTTGCAGGACGTTCGATGACTGTACCCAAAGAGCGGAGTATCTCGATCAACTTCAATACATCGCTGATCTCCGGAATATTAGAGATGGTAATTTTCTGAGAAGTGAGCAATGTAGCACAAATCACCTGCAAAGCTTCATTCTTGGCACCTTGCGGTGATAATTCTCCGGTCAGCGGGTTACCACCTTCAATAATAAACCTGGCCATGTTAATGTAAAGGGCTATTTATGTTTTCTCGACTGATTGGAGATGGTTGTGATTTTTCCTTTTTTAGGTTGCTGTTTAAAAATGTCGTTCACCTCCTGCAGGTGCATCTCAGGATCTGGTTTAAGTTTTCCCTGTGACAGAAAAACCATGTCATTCAGAATTTTTGAATCCTCAACGGCATCCTTATTCCAGACAAGATAAGTTTTTTTCATCTGGTTGGCCAGAAGTTCAGTATTAACAGGTTTTGCAGGGTTTTCGTCATCCAGTTGAGCGGTTGCAGCGATATAGTTTTCCATGATCTTGCCGTAATGGCGGAATTTTATATCGCTCTGCTGATAAGGAATCAACCTCGGTTTTTCAATAAACGTTTCCGGCTTGGGGGGATCGTAAGGATAATCAATATCGAGTTTAAAATCAGACATTATCGCAATATGGTCCCAGAGCTTGTGCTTGAACTCATTGATATCTCGAAGATAGGGATACATCATTCCCATCACATCTATCACCCCTTTTACAGCAAGGATACGTTCTTCCCTGTTTTCAATCTGCATAATGTGATCAACCATTTTGTGAATACTTCTCCCGTATTCCGGAAGTTTCATCTTCTTACGCTGTGTGTTATAATCGCGTTCTAGCATCGTTTAATATGAATTATAGGTAATGACCGGATTTCCAAATCTTACCTGTTTTTGCAACTACAAAGCTAATCGTTTTTAACGGTTAATTCAAATGGGTTTGAATATTAACCCAATCAACCTTAAAATAAAACTGTTCTACTTTAATACTTTCATAACCACACGTCTGTTTTGGGCCCTCCCTTCATTGGTTGTATTGTCAGCTACTGGTAATGATGGACCATAACCCTTTGCAATAAGCCTACCCCTATCTATCCCATTTTTTGTGAGGTATTCAACGACAAGGTCTGCACGCGACTGGCTCAGTCTGTTGTTCAGAACCAGACTCCCCGTATTATCTGTATGTCCTTGTATCTCAAGCCTGGTTGCCGGATTATCCTTAAGAAATTGAATTAATTTATCGAGATCAGAAGAAACAGCAGTATTCAGACTTGCCTTTCCAACTTCAAAATAGATGTTCTTTAATTGAATGCTTTGCCCAACTTTGGCCTCTTCGATTGCCAGTTCCAGTTTTACGTAAAGTGTTGTACTTCTGTTCAAACCTTTCGTTGTAATATTCTCAATGTTGGAAATATAATTTGCTTTCTTTCCCACCAGTGTAAAATCACTTTCGGCCCTTAACTGAGTGCGGAAAACCCCATCACCGGTATGACTTTGTGTCGTCACCAGATTATGGTCCTCTTCATTTGTAATATTGACATCCGCTCCTGCTTCCGGACGATTTTGGGTTTTGTTGATGACTACACCGGCAAGGGTAAATCGGGGATCATTGTGGGTCAGGCTAATCCCAACCTGGTTTTCATTGGTCGTGAAGTTCTCTTTCTTTACAGTTTGTGATGTCGAATTGATATGATTAAGAGAACCGCTGACCGTATAGGTATCCGGAATTAAGGCCTTAAAAGTCACTCTTCCGTAATCGTCAGTCGAACCATACTGCATCCTGCCGTCAGCACTACCAAGCGTTACAGCCACGTATGGGAGCGGCTGACCTGTAGCTTCGTCGGTTACAGTAACCAAAAGATCTTTGGGTAAGATAACAACTTCTTTTTTAACTATAGACGGTGGCACCGGCATTTCAACTATTTTCGCAGGTTGGGGCTTTCTTTTTCCTAAACTGGCACCAACTCCAATGTCGTACTGAAAATGGTTATTAACCTGGGAAGTCAGGGCATTCCGGTATTGTACTTCAGTGAAGACAAAGGCTGAATTGTAAATATGAAACTGGATTCCGGCTCCAACAGGAAGATAAAATCCGGTTTTCCCCTGGTAAAGTGAAAACCCGCCTCCACCGGAAAGGTAAGGGACTATCTTGTGCCGGTCAGTGAGCATTTTGAGGTTTACCGCCGCATTGGCATCCAACAAAAAAGCGCTGCTGCCGTTTGTGGTTCCATTCTTATAGAGGTAATCGGTCGAACTCCCATTGAGGGTTGCGATAAAATCGAGATTTTTATTCAACCCCTTCAGGTAATTGACGCCAAGACCCATCTGCATCTCCCCAAACTTGCTCCACAAATGATTATCCAGCACGTTCTTTAAGGAGCTGGTCCGGATTTGCTGGGCAGTTTTAAAATCATCATAAAAAACATGAAAAACCAGGGTTGAAGGTTTAACATCCTGGTTATTCTGGGCAGAAAGTTGCAAAAAGCAACAGCCTATTATAAAAACGAAGATTATCCTTTTCATTTTTGAATAATTAGATTTGTTAACGCCGGAATTGACCCGAACTTCCCGTCAGCTCTTTTTCAGTGTTTGGTTGAATTTTCAATCCTTATACTCCTCTCTTCAATCGTACCAGTCTGGTTGACGATACTGAAAACAAACGGATCACTGCGACCCTGGATATTCATATCGTTACTTGGGACTGGAATACCCTTAGCATCCATGGTTTGTATCGTCCAAATGAACCGATGGTTGGCTGTGGAATCGAGCATGGGCAGATTTGGCTGCCAGATGTATTGCGTTGTACCTCGTGAGGCCGGTTCATCAAGCAATGGACGATTACCCCGGAAAGCCTGCATCGGCGTTTGACCTGGCAGGATTTCAAACACCTGCACCCGGTAAAAAGTCTGCTCCGAAGAATTCGGTACTAGGCTGGTCCACCGGAAAATGATCATATTCTGTGAAATATGGGCATCCAGTTGAGCTTCGTTCGCCGGTTGCATCAAAATTGGCAATTGGTACGATATGACCGAAAACTGTTTGGCTTGTTTAGCCTCAACAACATCCCCTGTCGTATTTGTTAACTCAACAATGAGCTGATACTGCCCTGCAGCAAGACGACCTGTCCGGAGAAACAGATTCTGTACGTTGCCCGATAATCTCAGATTTTGCAGCTGCAGGGCATCCGCCATTGTGAACTGGTTAACACCCTGTCTTAAGGTATATATTCTTGCTAAATTGATATTCGATATTCCAATCACACTCCCGCTTTGATCGAGTAATGTCGTTCTTAATTTTACATTGGGATCCTTAACCACCGTCCCACCAAAAAAGGAGATAATCATCTGACCATTCACAGGATACATCCATTCAGAAAGATAAGGGTCCGGTCTGGGATTTAAAGCAAGGCTCAGGGTAATTTGAGCCCGTACTGCCTGAACACTCAGGAGTATTCCCAGGAATAAGAATATTGGGTACTTTTTCATATCTTCTATCAGTTATTTCTAAAATTTGTATTGTAATCCTGTTCTCACCGTACTCTCAAAATATCCGGGTGTACCTGAATAAACAGGGACTAATAAGCTTCCTGGCAATTGAGATCCATAATGGTACAGATTTGCAGTTGCTGAAAATTGCCAGGTTAGTTTTTTAAATACTTCCCAGTCAAAACCAGAAGTGGCCAAAAGATTTTTATTGGCAGTGTATGGTTGTGTGGTGCTCAGACTATACTGCAACTGCCCTTTCAGTTTGAACTTTTTATTCAGTTTCCAGCTCATTCCACCTGTGGCCGTAAGCAGAGTCAGATCAATGGTCGGAGCAGAATTTTTAAACCACATGACGCTGAAATCGGGACTGATCTTGCTGTTAAAAAAGGTCGGAACATAAAGGATCAGAACAGTTTGCGTATTGTTATGAGTGGTCCCGGGTGGAACAATGGTTGTTTCATCATACTTGCTCCAGGTATAGGTTCCGCTTAACAGGTTGCTCATTTTGGTATTGTTCCAGGTGTAAGTGGGATTTACGCTCAGCTCGTTACTTACACTCTTATATCCTGATAACCCCAGAGAATTAAACCCATAATTGTTAAAACTCGTATTGAGGGTAAAATGATCGGTAAACTGGGCAAATACGTTTATATTTGCGATGAGTTGGTGGGTAAGATCCGGACCTGCCACCCGGCTTAGATTGCCAACCCGCTTGCCAATACTGCCAACCACATTCATTTTCCTCTTCCAGACATTAAAATGGGTGTTCAACAGGTATTCCAACCGGTCGTTAGTCATAAACTGATAACCTGCGGTATAATACCCCGCACCGAAATAATTGAATTTGGTGCCAATTTCCCAATCCTTCCCTTTTTTGGCAATCCCCATCATCAGCGCATTATCCTTTCCTGTGGAGGTATGTGAATTAATAAACGGCTTGAAGTCTTCGATTGGGGTCAACGAGAGCGGGGTATATAAATCCCGGGTGAAAAAACTCTGAGCCAGCTCGATATTATATTTCCACCCCTTTGTAGTTGTGGTATTTGCCAGGAAACTGATAACCAGATTTTCCTGCGGTTCAATTGGGGTCAATGGTGGAGAACTTACTGAACTGATTTTATCAACAGATTTAACAATATTGAATCCCGCGAAATATTTACCCTCCTCACCAAGTCCCAGTTGTGCCATCCACTGGTTACGCTGATAAGCGCCAACCACACCGTTGGGCAGGGAACTGGAAGGTGCCATATAATTTATCGGACTTTGTGAAACCCCCTTGAAGAGCTTAATCCTGAATTTACCGGGAGACAAATTAATTCCGTAACCAAAGATACCCAGGTCGCCGGTGCTCAGATCACTGTATTTAAGGAATTGGGTCCCAAGAAGGAATTCAGTCGTCCCTATCTTTGGTCGAAGGCCAAAGCTATTGACCGGATTGGTCAAAAACTGCCAGAAATTTTGTTTGGTCCCGTAAGCTGTGGTAAAATTGTTCAGTGAAGGACTGAAATTAAAATTAAACGGAATTTCCCATTTACCATAGGAAAGAATTGGATTAAAAGAGTAGCGGAACAGATTCCATGGTCGGCGGGAGCTGTAAAAATCAGGATTTGGCGATCCCGGTGTTTTATTGAGCCCATATCCCTCGTACCAGATTCCCATATCGCCTTTGATGGTCAGGGAATCTTTCTTTTCACTGGCGTTAGCATTTAAAGCAAGGACTATCGCCACACCTAAAGCTATTTTGGTTAAATAATTCATGATTTTTCTAATTAATTTTTTAGAAGTCTCCCATAAATAAGGAGTTAGGATCACCTTCCTGAAAAATATTTTTACACTTTTCCACATCGCTAATACTCAATTCAGATATACTTCCAGCTTTATCCTGTGCGTATTATCATTTCCTATCAATTCTAAGTCAATTGTACACCGGAATAGGCAATCTACACTATGTTTTCGGTCATTTGCACAACAGAAACAGGAATATCCAATAAGTATTTGGTCATTTGCACATCAGAAACAGGAATATCCAATAAGTATTTGGTCATTTGGACAACAGAAATAGAAATATCCAATAGGTATTTGGTCATTTGTACAACGGAAATAGAAATATCCAATAGGTATTTGATCATTTGCATAACTGAAAAAGAAACAATTGATAAGTATTTGGTCATTTCCATTATGGAAATGGATAACCAGGAAAAACTTTAGAATGTTTGCAATTCGTAACCGGCCAAAAAAAGTTTATTCCGGCCGGTTACGATATGGTACCAACTATTGTGATAATCGATTTTCTGATGAGGGCTGTTTTATTCTCTCTTTTATAGCTGCCGATTGTTTCTCCAATTCGGGCAGAAGTTCGACATCACCCCGTTTTATTCCGCTCTCCTTTAATTTTCTAAGCTCCTTCATCTTTTGATCGATATTTTTCAGCGCTTCCGCATCACTTTGTCCCGCGTTGGAAGGTGCAGTGCCTGCATTCACAAGAGAACCCGGCTGAATAATCCCCTGGTTAACGGGGATAGTCATTGAACCGGCAGTTCCGCAGGTAGCGCAACCCGAAGTTGAAGCCGGAAGAACCGGCGTTGCCTGAGGATTCTTATCCGTTGGCAAACCTGTGCCTTCGTTTGTTGAAGACGGCGGAATAGTCACTGTAATACAGGAGATTACCTCACATTCCCTGCAATTCCGGTCCCTGAAAGTGAACTTAACACATATTCTGGCATAGAGTGTGCAACAACCAATCATAGACGGGTGCGGCAAAACAAACTGAATATTCAGTGAGGCCGGCAGGGTAAATCCGCTGTAATTTCCCCATATGGTTTCTCTTGGATTCTGCCAGATATTGCCTGGTGCAGGGGTAAACTGGACGACAGGTGGATGCGGCCCCATGGTTATACTATCAGCCACTGCAGCGTTGGTGTTGATATTCGATGCATTGAAGATGCTTCCCCATGTGTATGGCAGGTTCTTACAGCTGATACATTCATTATTGTAATTATCCGTGAGATTGAAACTGATAACCTCTGCCCTAACCTGGGTAAACAAGGCTCCTGACGGGGCCGTAATATTAAATGCCTGATTGTACGAGGTATATTTGGGATCTGTTTCGATCACTGTCTGGGTATGTTTTCCAGGTATTACTCCCAGTTTATAATCGCACGGACAGATCGGGCAAATCACCTTAAATTTGAATACACAGCTGTCACAGGTCTTATTCCCGCATTTTCCGTAAATGTTTACCGTATAATAACCTGCATCATTTGTCGTCAAACTGGCTGTATTGGTGAATGTGGCCGGGCTGCCGGATGGTGGGGTTATGATGATATGCGATGAACCGCATTTAGGTTTACTGCAGACATAATTGGCCGTAAAATTATAGGTTGTCTTGCACTGCAAGGTAACCGTGTCTTTCTTCCCGCAGGTAAGTTGAAGCGAGAAATTATTGGGTTGAATAACTGACGAGCCCTCCGCCCCTCCGATTGAGCCGGCAGGTGCCGATTGTTTATTCATCTTATTGACCGCCATCCCGTCATAATTATGCGGATTATCAATGATCACCGGATTATCGGAAATCGTGATTCCTCCCCAGTGGCTTTGATCACAATTACATCCGTCATCGGCAACCAGACCAATATCAAGGTCGTTGTTGTCCTGGCAGTTGAATTGGAAAGTGGCACTCATTCCGGTATTTGGATTTATATCGCTGTTTAGAGCCGGGTTTGAGTTATTCTGAATCGTAAACATATACCCGGGAGGTGGTGTCACCACCAGGTGATAAATACCGGCAGTTAATCCGCAGAACTGGTAATACCCGGGTTGACCGCCAATGTTGTTGGTCGAAATATGAGGCAATCCAACCTGATTATTTGAAGCATCGTAAAGTGTAATCGTACAACCGTTTATTCCGGGTTCACCCGCATCCTGCAATCCGTTTCCATTGGCATCGAACCAGACGAAATTACCAATACAACCGCAACCGGTATCGACAATATTGACGCAAACTTTTCGTGATTCAGCGCCTAAAGTCTGGACCGCATTTTGCGAGGCAGTAGCCGCAAAACTATTCCACCCCACTGACCCTGCTGTCGCTCCGGGAGGTACCTGTGCAGAGAAGAAATAGGTTTCCGTCTGACCGGCGGCGAGCGAATAGGTGGCAAAATCGATCCGGATAGCCTTTTGATTTTGGATAGCTGCGGGTATTCCGGGAATTAAAGCATATGATAGCCATGTAGCAGCTGAATTGCATCCGATGGTATTATCCGGAATTAAATTGAGGTACGAGCCACGTGTCGGCAGGAAGTTGGTTGAATATTCGATTGTGCTGGCATTCCCAAGTGGCAAGGCACTGGTCAGATAAATGGGGATAGTACTTCCGCGGCTGTTGCAATTGACTACATACTTGTCACCCGGGGTTGGCAGGATATCCATCATCTTTATTTGCGAGAAGGCCACATTACCCGGATTTTTAACTTTTAACCGGTAATAGACGGTTGCCCCGGGCGAAACCGAAACACAGCTATCCCAGGTCTGATTATTGGCGCTAACCTCCTTGGTAAGCTCCAGTGGAACCTTCCGTTCGCAGATGTAGATTGAGGCATTATTATTCCAATAGTTATATTCAGCAACCACGGCATTGCTGCCATCGTAACAGTCCTCATGATTCGTCAGCAGACCGGCAGGGGCCAGCGTTGTGACAACGGCTTTGAAGTTGATCACATACCAGTCACTTCCGCTGTTGCAGTCAGCAGTCAGCGTTGGCAAATTCCACTGCAGGCTGGTGGTGCCTGTAGACTCCGCATGGACGACGGTAATGCCAGTCGTATTTTGGTTGGTTGCATTGCATTTGGTATAAGTTGAATATTTCCCGAAAGTGCTGCTGTTGGGTACATATTGCAGACCCACCGGCAAAACATCCCGGATACTTCCTCCCGAAAAATTGCCGGTACCGTAGTTATGCACAGCGATTGAATACTTTATGGTATCATTGGGGTTCAGACAATTGTAATAAGCATAGTAATTGCAAAAGTCCTTGACCGTTTCGATTTGGGGAATTTTACTGCTTGTTACAAAGGATGGAGTACAATTCAACGGTCCGTTTGAGGTACTATAGGTTGCACCTGTCATGGTAACAGTGGTTCCCGGCAGAACTGTGGTATTTGTATTCCAGGTATTGGTCAATACGGTAAAATATAACTGCCCAAAATCCTGCGTAGCATTTCCTGTCATGCTAATGTTTGAGGTGAGGTTGAAGTTTGTTATGACACATGCTCCCGGAAGGTTAAATGGCGGGGTATAGAAATTGATCGTGGCAGCCGGCAGGGCACCGGTAAAGGTATGGGTATAAGGGCCACACGTGGTATTTACCGTTATGGTTACCCACTTCCCAACAGGAATGGCATTCATCCGTAACGAATCGACATGCATTTGGACCGGTATAGCCGAGTTGTAGCCAATATTGTTTAAGGTCGTGGTGCTTCCCGAGCACTGGTTGGTTTGTGAGAGGCTGATATCGAGCCAGGCCGGGCATCCAATAAAATAATAATAGGAATAATTAATATAATAGGGAGTACCAAAGGCACCACAGGCAGTTCCGGGATAGGCGCCAAGCAAGGTGATGCATTCTGTCGCAGAAGTGGCTGTTTTTGCAACGTTGGTACAGGAGTTGGTCCCGTTCAGGGTTGCATTGTTGCATTTTACCGTATTCAAGTTGGAGATAGGGAAGGTAAGATGAATGTAATAATCATAGGCATAGGTATTCACATCCAACGTATTGATGCCATTTCCTGCATTCCATGTTACCGTTCCCGGGCCGGTTGTGTAAGGGATTAAATTGGCCCCGGTCGTTGGCCATCCGGTATGAACTCCCGCAACGGTAGCTCCGGCGGGAAGGTTATCGGTAACCGAAGCACCCGTCACATTGATACATCCTGCATTTGAAAGGCGGATATGATAATAAACATCAACAGTACTTCCGCAAATTGAAACAGTATAAGGGAATGGATTCCCGCTGTTATACCCATAGTACCACTGGTAATTGCTGTTGGCAATATATTTTGTAATCGCCCAACCTTCAGTGACAACTGCAGTTAATGTCAATGGAGTGCTTATTACAGGAACCGGATGTTCAACAGTAGAGATCTTTGCTGTCAGAATACCATTGGTGCCATTGCAGGTCGTTCCCGGTTTGAACCGGACCTGGTAGCTAACACTGTTGGCACTTGTGGGCTGGTTCCCCAAATTGAAGGTTAAGGTGGTGGTCGTACCTAATGTTGTCGGAGTCCCGCCACCGTAGCTGCAAATATCAAAGATATTATTTGGAAATGTACATACGACGGTAGTTCCCGTTGCTGCAATATTGCTGATCGAATATTGTACGGTAATGGTATAGCAGACTCCGCAACTATTGCCCGGATTGCCACTCTGACTTTGACTGATTCCCAAAGTCTGGATTTGTGCTGAGGCATTCTGCAAAAGGAAGAAAGCTGCACAAACTAGGAAAATATATTTTAGATTTTTCATCGTGTTTCTTTTTAAGGTTTATACCATTTATTTTTTTGGACAGCCGGTAATTGTATAGGTATAACAATCCAAAGCATTGCATACTGTACAATCCTCAAAAGTGATGATATAACGGATACAGAAATTTATAGTCGCATTGCAGCAACTAACCAACGGGGGAATGCTCAGTGAAAATTTAACCGGAATTCCATTGCTGATATCTACATTTCCCAAGGCATCAAATCCGGCAGAATGGCCGGCGATTACACCTCCCGTGAAGTTCGTATCCGAAGTGGTTGCTGTAGCGAAATTGCCGAAGGTATTGCTTGATTTATCACACGCCAGGCAATTTACATCATCGGGCTTCATATCAAAATAGACCAGATCAGCCTTTATTCGTTTTACCTTTTTAGGACCTGCGGACAAATTGACGGCAAAATTCAGACCTCCGTTTCCGTTATTCTGAATCTCACCCGCCAAAACTGCCGATATTTTCACCAGATCACAGGCACTGCAGGGGCATTGGGGATATTTTAGACTGTCAATCTCATTTCGGGCATTCCGGTTGGGCTTATCCTTTAACGGATCGTCGACTAAACCATAGAAAGTAAACTGAACCGGGGTATTGGTGGGTGTCGAGTAATCGAACTGGAAATTGTGAATAGAGTTCGGTGCCAGTGAGGCAGGAGTTGACAAGGAAGCCGGCAATGGTGTAATGTTGCTTATTGTACCTGAACTGGCATCGAGGATGTCATTCATGGTTAATGCGCCATTGTAGGTTCCCGATTTTAAACGGATATTATTGCGAAGGTTTAGCTCAGTGCCCGGATTGGGATTCGCCGGATAACCGGCAAACGACTGGACGTCATTTAATAATACATTGTCCACGCTTGAATTCTGATTCTCGTAATGGGCCCAGAGGTGATAATTGAACTGCCCGTTTGTTTTTGGAAGACACGTCGCAGAATCAATCTTAAATTCGGTATTGGCACCTCCCATTGTCATCATAGCCGGAGGAGTTGATCCGTTGGATGGATTGCCCAGATTAAATGTCATCAGTTCACTGGTACCATTATTCCCGCCGACAGTCTTCTCATCTTTGGCTAACGCCTGTACATTCCACACAAAATCACAGAGATAAGGGGGCTTGCAGGGACCAGTAATTAAATTACTCACCACGACTTGTGTCAGATCATCAACGTCTTTGGTCAGGATAGGCTGGTTTGCCTTTATTGCCTGGGTACCTGTCTGCCCTTGCATCAACTGCCAAACCTTTAACCGGTATATCAATGGTTCTCTGGGTTTGGGAACAACAGGTGTCCAGCGGAACGTAACCGGCATACTGGCCTTTGTGGAAGGAATTATGGATCCGTTGGCAGGGAGCAGCGCCTGGGGTGGCTGGTAGGTTTGATTATCCTTTCCCTGAATGGTAAACGGTTTGCACTTCTCTTCACTTATCGGGGAGACCCCGGTGGTCCCGTAACCAAAAAACTGAACACATATTTCGTAATCACCTGGAGTTAGTAAGCATTCCTTCCCTAAAAAAGAGACTGCATTTTTCCCGCTCCAAACTTTTGTTGGGGTATTAAATTCAGAAGCCGGGGCAGAACTTCCGGTAAATGAACCGCACACTTTATTCCCCTCTTTTTTAATGGTTAACAGCAATTTGCTTTCCATTACCATGGGATCTATCCGTCCGTTCTGACCCTTGGAACTGGCAGTGATCACCAATAATGAGGTTCCCGATCCCCAATTTGCGATGTTAGCATCCGGATTTGAGGGAAGAGTTATATTGATAGCGGAGATAGGGTAATTTTGCGCAAACATTTGCATTGAAATTACCATCAATAAAAAGGTAAGGAATCGTTTCATTGTTTGCTACTTTTTGAAAATTAGTGAGTTGTCATAGTTTGGGGTCCGAGGTACTGGAGGTAACGACCCTTGTTTAGAATGAAAACAAATAACCTTCAAAATAGTTCACAAATATTTATATGACTGATAAATCAATTCAATATGATCGCAGGCCATCCACAGGAACTGGTTGCCAGTGGCAAATCCTTAACTGTTAGTATAATTCCCATTACCCTGACAGCTTATCTGGAGTTTTATTCCTTCTGATCAGAAATTTTAAGTTTGGCAAATTTAAGAAGCAGGTTTTTTTCGCCGGCATTCGGGAAAAAGACTTTGGCTTTGAGATCGGGCAGTTTACCCTCAACGCTCAGTACTTTTCCTCTTCCGAAACGCTCATGTTCCACCATCATTCCGGTCCTGATTGTTTCGGGATTGTCGCCCTGAAAAGGCTGGGAACCTGAAGGCAAAACACTCTTTGAGATTTGTATCCGTTGTCCGGGAAGCTCAGCTTTACGTGGTGGCTGGTAACGTGACTCCTCCCGTTGAAGGTGACTGTTGCTCTTATCTGCCATAAGTTCCTGGTTCCGGAATTGTGGAATTGAACGGCTGTTTCGGATGTCAAGAAACTGATGATCAATTTCACCTATAAACCGGCTTGGATTGCAAAACTCGGGTTTTCCCCAGCGAAACCGCTGCTGGGCAAATGACAGCCATGCCTGATTTTCGGACCGTGTGAGTGCCACATAAAAAAGCCTTCTCTCCTCTTCGAGTTCGGACAAAGTAAGCGTACCCGAAAATCCGGATGGAAAAAGGTTTTCTTCGAGCCCTACAATAAAAACATTTTTAAACTCAAGCCCTTTCGAAGAGTGAACTGTCATCAGCGTTACCTTATCGGCATTTACATCTTTATCGGTATCCTGGTCGGTCAGTAAGGCCACATCTTCCATAAATACCTGTAACCCGTTAGGTCTCCCCTCTTCATTGGCAGTGAGCGAAAAATCCCTGATCGCATTGAGTAATTCCTGTGTATTTTCATAACGGCTCAGGTTTTCAGGTGATTTATCCTGATAAAGTTCGGTAAGAATCCCTGATTCGGAAGCGATCCTGTTTGCCAATTCAAAGGCATCAGTTGTCGCAAATTGATCAGAATATTTATTGATTAGCTGGGTGAACACGGCGATCTTCCGGATTGAACCGGCATTTAAACCGGCCAGCAGCATCTTTTCGGGGTAGTTGGCCACTTCAAATATACTACATCCTGAAGCAGCAGCCGACTCCTCAAGCCGGTTAAGCGTAGTTGCACCGATTCCCCTGGCAGGATAATTGATAATCCGCTTAAACGATTCGTCATCCCTGTTATTGATGATTAACCGAAAATAAGAGAGAATATCCTTGATCTCCTTCCGCTGATAAAATGATAAACCTCCATAAATTTTATAGGGGATATTTCGTTTCCGGAGAATCTCCTCAAATACGCGCGACTGAGCATTAGTGCGGTAAAGGATGGCAAAGTCCGAATAGTTTTCCCTCTCCTTCATCCGATGATCAAAAATCTCATTGGCTACCAGGTATCCCTCTTCATGTTCATTCATTGCCGAAAGAACCTTGATCCTGTCGCCAACAGCGTTTTCACTGAAAACAGTCTTTTGCAACTGATGTTTATTTTTAGCAATCAAGCTGTTGGCAGCATCAACAATAACCTGGGTTGAGCGGTAATTCTGTTCAAGTTTGTAGGTGCTGTATCCCGGATAATCGTTTTTAAAATTGAGGATATTTTCGATCCTGGCGCCCCTGAAAGAGTAAATACTTTGTGCATCATCCCCAACCACACAGATGTTATGATGCTGTTCTGCAAGCCGTTTCACGATCAGGTATTGGGAAAAGTTGGTGTCCTGGTACTCATCAACCAGGATGTACCGGAACATTTGCTGATATTTCGCCAGAATTTCAGGGTGATTTTTAAAAAGGATGTTGGTAATCATCAATAAGTCATCGAAATCCATGGCCCCTGCATTTTTGCACCGCTTCGTATATTCGAGATAAATCTCCGCTGTTTTGGGAATTCGGGCCGCCTGATCGGCCTCCCTTTGGGCCACATTCTGATGATAGGCAACCGCAGTGACCAGGTTATTCTTAGCGGTTGAAATCCGGTTCAGAATTACTCCAGGTTTGTAGGTATTATCCTCAAGATTAAGACTTTTAATGATTGCTTTGATCAGACTTTTGGAATCTTGAGTGTCATAGATGGTAAACGTATTTGGATAGCCAATAATTTCAGATTCGACCCTCAAAATCCGGGAGAATACCGAATGAAAAGTGCCCATCCACAAATACCTTGAAATGGCGCTTCCCACTTCTGTTTCAATTCTGGCTTTCATCTCGCGCGCAGCCTTATTTGTAAAAGTCAAAGCGAGAATGGAAGATGGAGAAACGCTGTTTCGAAGCAGGTGGGCAATTCGATAGGTAAGAACTCTGGTCTTACCGGAACCGGCGCCGGCAATCACAAGTGAAGCTCCCTCAGTATTAATCACAGCCTCGCGTTGCGCGCTGTTCAAACTCTCAAGATAATTTGACAAAATTCTGTATATTAATTATTTAGCACAAATACAAACAACCTTATGTCATGCATTTTGCAAATTTAAACAAATAATCCTATTCAGATTTAATATTCTGTAGAGACGCACAGCTGTGCGTCTCTACAGAAAAATCCGATCATAACAATATATCCGGACATCTGTAATTTATAATACCAAAATTTATCTTTATCCATTCCCGAATAATTTTGTAATATTGTACATCAATAACTGCAAATGACGATCAATGGAATATGTTCGAATGACCTGGAAAATTTTAATAGGGATAATCCTTATGTTCCCTATGGAATTTGCATATGGTCAGTCACTCACTTCCACATCTGCCTCATTCACTGAGTCAACGGCCTATCCTGTATTCAACGGCAAGGATTTCATCTATTATTTCTGCGGGCAACAAGGACAACAGAATGGCTCATTAACCGCATCTTCTTCCGGAGGAACAGTTACGTTTAGCTGGGAAAAGTATACCATCGCCTCAGGCTCATTCAGCTATTTCTCCAATGAAACCGGTTCAAAATCAAATCTGACCGGTCTTAGAGATGGTTGTTACCGGGTTAGTTTTACCGATAACGGGGTTAACTATCAATTCAGGGCGTGGATCATCAATGGGTGGATTTCCGCCACTGCATCCATTACAAATTCCAATTGTCAGTCTTTTAATTTGCAGGGAAGTGCTTCAGGTGGGTCCTATATTTATGCTGACTTATCAACCAATCAGCTAATTACAATCAATCCAGGGTTTAAATATATCTGGACAAGCAATAACCTGCCGGTTTCAACGCTTCAAAATCCGGTAATTTATCAGCCACCCACAAAAAATACCATCTACCAGCTTCAGGTTACTGACCGTGCCGGATGTACCGAAAGCAGTCAGGTTACCTATCAATCGATCGTGGCAAAGGCGAATTTCACCTGGACAACCACCCAACCCGGGGAAACCAATTATTCGCTTCCCGAAGCGCCTTTAACAGTCAACTTTGTCAACTCATCGGAAAACGCTGATCCGGATAAATATGAATGGTTTTTTTTCAAGGACCATGCGGTAATCGTAAAAGAGGGTGCCGGTGGGGCAAAAGTAGACTCTATCATGTCGCAAAGCACTGCGGCAAATCCGGTTTATACGTATGAAAGTTCAGGAAGTTATATTGTAAAACTGGTTGCTGCCAAACAGAGTACCGGGTACACCTGCCGCGACACCTTTTATCTGAAAGATCCAATCGTCATAGATACTTCATTGGTAAAGGTTGCTCCGGCTTTCACCCCAAACGGGGATGGGATAAACGATGTTTTGACCATCAAAACCCGGTCATTGGAATCACTTGATTTTATTGTATTTAACCGATGGGGACGTATGGTTCACCATTATAATAAGAGTGGTTTTATTCCTGAAAATTCTGTTTTGGCAGCGTGGGATGGCAAAATTAATGGCAAACTGGCTTCCCCAGGAGTTTATTTCTATGTGGTTAATGCGCTCGGACGTGACGGAAAGCGACGGCGAAAGAAAGGATTTACAGAATTAGTATATTAAGGGTGTAGACGTAGAAATTTACGTCTATAATGGTTTATTAATAGGTCATTAATAAAAGATGAAGGAAAATATTGAAAAATTTCGTGAATTGCTTGCAGATCAAAACGAATGGCCAATGCTTTATTTTTTTAAGTTTATTGTCCAAAACAATACCGAAAAACTGAATCAGGTCAAGGAACTTTTTGCCGATCCGTCAACAATAACCTACAAAACATCAAGGGACATCAAATTTATCGGCCTCTCCTGCAAACAATGGATGCCGGATACGGAATCAATTATTGCCATCTACCAAAAAGCAAGCGAAGTAGATGGACTTATCGCACTTTAAAATTTAAATAGCATGAAGGAATTTCTGACTAAATACCGGCTCACCATCATATTCTGCATTATAGGTGCCATTGGCGGATTTTTGTACTGGCGTTTTGTGGGTTGTGCCTCAGGTACCTGTCCGATCACTTCCCATTGGTACACGATGGGTGCTTATGGAATTTTAATGGGAGGTCTTGTTGGGGAGATGTTTAGAGTAAAACCTAAATAAATAATTTTTAAATACTTAGATTATATAAAAATTACAATTAAACCTATATTGCCCATGGGACATTAATTTCAATAGAAAAACGAGTCTTAGAAATACAATTGTCCTTTAGGGCATTAACAGTTAACCGGTTAATGCCCATCTAGAATTAGTTTGCAATTAAGTGCACCGGAAGCGTGCAACCAGCGGTTGTTCAGATTTCAATCAAGCAATTCCATGCGAAATATTGTTTGCGTAGCGTGAGTAATTTTGTACCGGTCATCCAACCGCTGACCAATTATCCATACGACCTGTTCTCCGTTTGTAATCATCCAGGTATTTTCTTTTTGTGGCAGACTTAACTTCGAGTCGATAAAAAAATCACTCACCTTTTTAAATCCATTCATTCCAAGGGGCTTAAAATAATCCCCCTGCTGCCATTTCCGGATCACCAGAGGGAATTGAAGTTTATCGTGATCGATACATGCTACCAAAGGAGAATCAGGGATTTTAAACGAATCTTTTCGCTTATTCACTCCTATTTTAAGGTGAACAGGAGAAAGCAACTCCTCTTTGCCCTCTTCAAGATAAAAGTATTTCCTGTTTTGGTGAAGTACAGGAGTAAGAATTAATAATTCACGATCATGCACAATCCGGTGGGTCTGTGAGATAAACTGTTTTCCGGAGATACCATCCAAAGAGGCAATAATATCACTAACAACCAAACTATTGAATCCATAAGGTTTCAAAAATTCAAAAAGGTAAGTGGACACCGGATCGAACAATTTCAATTCAGCAATTGAGATCATAAACTCATTCCCCTTCCGGACAGACACCTGTTCCCAGGCCTGCAGGATTGCCTTATCACAGATTTTAGACACATCCTCGAGGTAGCTCATGGTACGGATCATACCATCCCGAAAGCTCGGATTTAAAGTCTCCATCACCGGCAATAAGGTATGCCTGATTTTATTCCGCTGATAATCAAGGCTCTGATTCGATGAATCCTCCTGGAAATCCAGAAAATTTTTATGCCTGTATTTTTCAATCTCTTCTCTGGAAGCAAATAACAATGGTCTGACAATTTTCCCATTGATGGGGCGCATTCCGGTTAAGCCGGATAATCCGGTACCTCTGGCCAGATTTAGAAAGAAGGTTTCAAGCTGGTCATCACGATGGTGTGCCACAGCAATATAATCAAGATGGTGTTTGGCACGAATCGATTCGAACCATTGATAACGTAATTCACGGGCAGCCATTTCGACGGAGATTTTGTTTTCGTGCGCATATTCGTTGGTATCAAACGACGTTTTGTAAAGCGGAACATCATATTTCCTGGCCAGGTCGAACACCAGCTTTTCATCTCCGTCCGATTCCTTTCCTCTCAGCTGGAAATTGCAATGCCCGATAGCCACTGAATATCCTGTTTTATCCAGCAGGTCCAGTAAAACAACAGAATCGATCCCGCCACTTACCCCCACAAGGATGCTATCAGTCTGATTAAAAAGGTGGTTCTCTTTAATATAGTTTATAAATTGCTGAATCATCGTCCATTATTTTAGGCTAAAGATATTAAAATGAGCGGGAGAAATCAATTGTAATTTTTGCGATTATATTCAGAGACTGTTTAAAATTATATTTAGTCTTTTTTTGCCCATGGGCATTAATCTCAATAGACAAACAAACATCCAAATGACTATTATCCGTTAGAACATTAACTGATCCCTGGTTAATTCCTACGGGAAATTTGTATTCAGAAATAAACCATTCTATGGGTATTGATCTCCCATGGAGAATTTTAAACAGGTTCTCAGGAGATTAAACGTTTTATATTAAATTACAGGCTCGCCGCCAATTGCCAAAAGCCAGCTGCCAGTACCTCCAGGAACTCATTCAGACCGGAATCTTCCTGATTAACAGTTCAAAAAACTGTGATTTAATCTGCCGGCTGGCCATTGCCTGTTTGATGGGCGGAAGTTTGAGAAGAACCCCCAGGACCGCAGCCAAAGCCCTGTGACTGAATAACACCCGGTTATCAAAGATAAGGTGTTGCAACTTACCACGTTCTACAGCCATCACAACTGCTTTGTGTACGCCATTCAACGGGGTTAGTACCCGCTTTGCACGCGATTTGAGTAAAATACTTTTTGAGGAACAGGTCCGGACACAAACTCCGCATCCCAAACACCGTTCCTCATTAAGAACTGCTTTTTTAAGATTCAAATGGTGAGGATCATTGGCCGAAACAAGGGTCATCGCCTCAACCGGACAAACATTCACACATTTGCTGCAGCCATTGCACTGCTGATCATTAATTACTGGTATAAAATTGGTAGTATGGACAGGATTTAAAATGGCAAATCGCCGTGCGGCAATCATTGCCTCACAACAACAACCACAGCAATTGCAGATGAAATTTACCTCCTCCCTCACATTTTCCCCAAACTGCACTAAATTGTTATCATAAGCCTCCTGAAGCAAATCCATACACTCAATACGATCAATCCGCCGGGCATGACCGTGTTTGGTCAACGAGGCCGCAGTCGTATTAAAGGTCATGCAAATTTCCATAGGAGCCTTACACGCTCGACCCATATGTTCCATTTTATGACGGCAATAGCAGAGGCCAACTCCGATATGATTAGCTGTTTTGATCACTTCGGTGGCGCGCTCGTAGTCAAGAACATGCAAATTATTTTCTGATGATAGGACCTGTTCGTTCACAAATACCCTTCCAAGCTGAGTATCCCCTCTTGTAAAAAGCTCACGGATAAAGTCCTCTTCAACATTCAGGTATTGGTAAAACAGTTCGCCCAGTGCCTTCTGATCAATATCGGGTCGTATACGCATCATCGAAAATTCAAAGAAACCAGCCATTGGCGGGGGAAGGACATATTCCTGTTCCCCATTTTGTTCAATATCAACCAACAAAGCTTTTCCGGCAAGGGTGTCAAGAATTTTACACGTTGAGGTAAGATCTAATTTCCATATCCTGCTGGCTTTCTCAGCAGTAAAAGGCCTTATGGGTAAAAGGGAAACAAGTTGGGCTTCCCTGTCACTGAAAAGCACTTTAAGAATCTTGTTAAGCAGTTCAGATGGGGGAGCTCCCTGCGGAAAGCGGTTAAGTCGTTCGACAAGATCCGAATAAGAAGTTTTAAGGGTTTGGTGAGCCATAAAACAGGAATTTTGATCAGTTTACAGTGTAAAATTACCAAATAGTATTGGAGTTTTAAAATATTCAAGTTCCAAATGATCATATTTTAATTTCAGTAACTTTGTTCGTCAAATTCCAAAACTAATCCCGATGCCTCAATCAAAACAGATAAATTCCCTGCTGACCCATATAATCCAAAAACTGGACCTTCGACCGCATCCTGAAGGTGGATTTTTAAAAGAAACCTACCGATGTAGTGAACGAATCAAATCCGATAGCCTTGATAACAGGTATCTGGGAGAAAGGAGTTACTCCACCTGTATCTATTTCTTACTCACTTCAGATACTTTCTCAGCATTTCACCGGATCCATCAGGATGAAATCTGGCATTTCTACTCAGGTTCTCCAATCTACATTCACACAATAACAAATGAAGGTATTTATTCCAAATCCACGATTGGGTGTCATATTGAGCGTGGAGAAATTCCGCAGTTCGTCGTTACCGGCGGCACTTGGTTCGGGGCAACCCTGGTCAATGATAATGACTACGCCCTCGTTGGTTGCACTGTTGCGCCAGGATTCGACTTTCAAGATTTCGAGCTGGCAGTACGAAGTGAATTAATCGTCTGCTTTCCTCAGTATAAGGATATTATTACCAGGTTAACAAGGAGATGACAAATTTATGATAACTTATTAATCAGGTATTTACCTGTGTATGATTCTTCACATTTTAAAAGTTCATCGGGTGTCCCTTCGAACACCTTATAACCTCCCGAATCGCCACCTTCTGGACCCAAATCAATAATCCAGTCGGCCACCTTGATCACCTCCATATTGTGTTCAATAATCAGCACTGAATGTCCTCTCGATATCAGCGCATTAATGGCATCGAGCAATTTACGGATGTCGTGAAAATGTAGTCCGGTGGTTGGTTCATCAAAAATAAAGAGTGTAGGTGAGTCCTTCTCTTTAGCCAGAAATGAGGCTAGTTTAATGCGCTGACTCTCCCCTCCCGAAAGCGTGCTTGAGGATTGTCCCAGCTTAACATAACCAAGACCAACGTCTTGCAATGGGAGCAGTTTTTTCGCAATTTTTTTCCCTTCGTGCCTATCTTTTTCAGAAAAAAACGTAATTGCTTCGTCAACGGTCATTTCAAGGATATCAAAAATATTCTTTTCCTTGAATTTTACATCCAGTACATCCGGCTTAAACCGTTTTCCGTTACAGCTTTCACAGGTGAGATGGATATCAGCCATAAATTGCATCTCGACCTTTATTTCCCCTTCGCCCTGGCACTCCTCACACCTGCCTCCGTCTATATTAAAAGAGAAATGGGAAGCTGTAAATCCATTAATTTTTGACGCCTGTTGTTCTGCATACAGCTTTCTGATATCATCGTACGTCTTAAGATATGTCACTGGATTTGACCTGGAGGATTTTCCGATTGGATTCTGGTCGACAAATTCCACGGCAGTAATCAACGATAAATCTCCCTGCATACGGGTATGGTCGCCGGTTTTTTCACCATAACCTCCAAGATGCTTCGATAGGGCCGGGTAAAGAATCTTCCGGACCAGAGAGGACTTTCCTGAACCGCTCACTCCTGTAACTACGGTCAATGTATTCAGGGGAAACCGGACATCAATCCCCTTCAGGTTGTTTTCCCTGGCTCCGGTAATCTCAATAAAATTATTCCATTTCCTTCGAACTGACGGTATTGAAATCTTTTCTGTGCCGTTTAAATATTTAGCTGTGAGACTTATATTATTAAATGCCAGCTCTTTATGTGAGCCTTGGAAAACTACTTCTCCCCCATTTCTTCCGGCAAGGGGCCCGATATCAATAACCATATCGGCATCCCGGATGATCTCTTCGTCATGTTCGACAATGATCACACTGTTACCAAGTTGCTGCAACTTTCGTAAAACTTTGATCAGTCGGATTGTATCACGAGAGTGCAGCCCAATTGAAGGTTCATCCAAGATATACATCGAACCGACCAGGCTGCTTCCCAGAGAGGTTGCCAGGTTTATCCGTTGCGATTCACCGCCTGACAAAGATGAGGAAAGCCTGTTGAGTGTGAGATATCCCAAACCGACATCACATAGAAATTCGATTCTGTTCCTGATCTCAATCAGGAGCCTGTCAGAGACAATCTTATCATGTTCAGTTAATTGCAGGTTATTGAAAAACAAACCAAGCTGATCTACAGGCTGGTTAACCAACTCAGAAACAGCTTTTCCACCTATTCGGACGTAAGATGCTTCCTTCTTCAGACGGGTACCTTCGCATTCAGGACAGGTTGTTTTACCTCGGTAGCGAGATAGCATTACCCTGTATTGTATTTTGTAAGCCTGCTCTTCAACACTTTTAAAGAAACTGTTTAATCCTTCGAAATATTGATTCCCGGTCCATAACAACCGCTTTTGTTCCATGGTTAGATCAAAATAGGGAGTGTGAATAGGAAAACTAAAGCGATCTGAATTCATGATCAACTGTTCTTTCCATTCCCCCATCTTCTCCCCCTTCCAGCATACAATTGCCTCATTATAAATCGAAAGTGATTTGTTGGGAATCACCAGATCCTCGTCAATACCGATTGTTTTTCCGTATCCTTCGCAAACAGGGCAGGCTCCTATGGGATTATTGAAACTAAACGTATGAAGGGTGGGCTCTTCAAATACAATTCCATCAGCCTCAAACCGGTTTGAAAAGCTGAGTAATGATGTTTCATCCGAGGTGGTCATCCGGACCAGGCAATCACCTTTCCCTTCGTAAAATGCCGTTTGAATAGAGTCGGCTGCACGGCTGAGCAAATCTTCATCATTGGAAACTGAAAACCGGTCAATCACAATGTTTATCTCTTTGATCTTCTTCCGGGTTGAAAGTTCACCTTCGAGATCTGCAATTCGTGTAACTGTTCCATCTAGCTCGAGGCGCGTAAACCCTTGTTGTTGAAGTAAATCTGCCTCCTGCGCTAATGTTCTTCCTTTTTTTGTCTGAAATGGGGCAAGCAGAATCACTTTTGTCCCTTCAGGGCTTGAAAAAATAGCATTCACAACATCGCTCACCTCGTGGCGGACTACCTCTTTCCCGGAAACCGGGGAATAAGTTCTGCCAATTCTGGCATAAAGCAATTTGATATAATCGTAAATTTCAGTAGAAGTTCCTACTGTTGAGCGGGGGTTGCGCGTATTAACCTTTTGTTCGATGGCAATGGCCGGAGGAATCCCTTTGATATAATCGACATCAGGCTTGTCCATCCTACCCAAAAACTGTCGCGCATACGAGGAGAGGCTCTCTACATACCGGCGTTGACCTTCAGCAAAAAGCGTGTCAAAAGCCAAGGATGATTTTCCCGATCCCGAGAGACCGGTAATCACAATCATTTTATTCCTGGGAATCTGAAGATCGATATTTTTCAGATTGTGAACCCGGGCACCTTTAATTTCAATATATTGATTTTTAATACTTTCAGACATATAATGCTAATAAAATATATTGTTTCTAAAATCTATAAAATTACAAATAGTTTTTCAATCTACCCCTTTGAACATCCCTTATACCCTGAACACTGATCATTTGCTAAACAAGATTATTTTAAGAGACATCCTGTAATCGATCGTTGCAGCTCCAGGGGTTTCGAACCACAAGAAGATTTTTAATTTAAATATGAAAAAAATGGATTTAATTTTTATATTTGAATTTAATATGATATCATTGTAGTATCATATTAAATTAATTTATCATGGAAAAAGAGATTAAATTAAAGAACAATGGATTTCTCCATTTATTGATTGCACTGGTTTTGTTATTTGCACCCCTGGGATTGATTTTTTACCACGATCCCTGGTTTATTCCGGTACTGCTTATTTTGTCCTTTGGGGGAATATTCTGGTTAACTGGTTTATTTATTATACAGCCCAACCAAACAGCGGTGCTGGTATTCTTTGGGAAATACCAGGGTACTATAAAAACGAATGGATTTTTCTGGCTCAACCCGTTTTACGGTAAAAAGAAAGTTTCTCTGAGGGTGCGGAACCTTGAGTCTGACATTATCAAGGTAAATGATCAGCAGGGTAATCCAATAGTAATCAGTGCAATAGTCGTTTGGAAGGTGATCGACACCTACAAAGCAGTATTCAATATCGAAGCATTGGAAGAGGTTGATCCTAAAACGGGGATGAAAAAAACCAAATCAGAGGAGTCTTACCAGAAATTCATTAAGATTCAGACAGAATCGGCTTTGCGTAAAATTGCCCATACCTATCCCTATGATAACATTGAGGAGGAAAAAGGGGGAGAACAGATCATATGCCTGAGGTCGGGAATTGATGAAATCAACCGTTCACTCGCGACTGAAATCAGCGAACGATTATTATTGGTTGGAATAGAGGTGATCGAAGCCCGTATTTCAAATCTCTCCTATGCTCCCGAGATTGCCGGTGCGATGTTACGTCGTCAGCAGGCAACAGCCATTGTTGCAGCACGGCAAAAAATTGTTGAAGGAGCAGTGGGAATGGTGAAATTGGCATTGGATCAGCTTAAAGACCAGGATATTATATCACTTGATGATGAGAAAAAAGCTTCTATGGTGAGTAATTTGCTCGTAGTACTTTGTGCAGATGAATCTGCCAGACCCGTAATTAATACAGGATCAATATATTAGAACAAAATGGCAGGCAAGAAATCATTTGTGCTGCGGATCGATCCCGAAGTATCCAACGCGTTGGAGCGATGGGCTGCGGATGAGTTTCGCAGCATGAATGGACAAATCGAATACATTTTGAATCAGGCTTTAAAAAAAGCCGGGAGACTTCCTGTTCAAAAAAAATTGGACTCATCATTGAATGACAAAGAATCGCTTTCTCAATAGGGAGTTGACCGTATTGTGCTTAACTTGGTAAGTACCTCAATTGAACAAATTCTCTATATCCCTGACTAGGATTAATCTAAGTAATCGTCAATGAATAATGTTCAGTTTTCAATGTTATTACGAATTGATTATCTGAGATATAGAAAAATATAATTACGGCATTAAATCTTTCCACTTACATAACTGGACTTATAGTAATAAAACTCATCAGTAGCATGAAAATAAGATTTTATCCATCCTAAATAAATTCTTAAAAAATACCTAACTTTGATCTGAACGATCATCTGATAATAATTAGGATACATCCATCTTTCTGCAGTTCAAAGGCTGCAATAAAAAATGTATGGTTGTTTTCTCCTCACCTGATGCGGAAACGATTCTAAAAATTATGATTTTGAAAACTTCCAAACAATTGAATGACTTAGAAACAGCACATCTTCTTCAGACACTTTACGAGCACCAAATTGAGTTGGAGTTGCAGAATGAGGAACTCCAAATCGCAAAGAGAAAGGCCGATGAAGCCAGGGAAAAATACATTGAACTCTACGATTTTGCACCATCCGGCTATTTTACACTTTCAAAGCAGAGTGATATCCTTGAATTGAATATCCGCGGATCCCAAATGATCGGAAAAGAAAGGGGCTACCTGATTAATAAGAAGTTTAATTTATTTGTTTCTGATGATACCAAGCAAATATTAAATACCTTCCTGGAAAGAATATTCCAATGTAAAACCAGGCAAACTTGTGAAGTAACGTTCCTTGGTGAAGATGCTCTCCCAATGTTCGTTCAGTTAACAGGCCTATTTACTGAAAATGAGGACAGGTGTCTTTTAACGGCTGTGGATATAACTGCACACAGGAACACCGAAGATGCCTTAAAACTTAATCAGGATTTTCTGAACAATATTATTGAAAACAGCCCCAATCCACTCTGGATTTCCGATGAAAAAGGTGTGCTTATACGAATGAATCAGTCATGCCGCGATATCTTTCAGATTAGTGATGAGGATGTTGTAGGAAAGTATAATATTTTCAAGGATAATTTAATTGAGACACAAGGTTTCATGCCACTAGTTAAAAAGGTATTTGAGAATGGTAAGACAGTAAAATTTGTCACCTCATACGATGCTTCTAAAATTGATGGACTTTCACCTTTGCCAAGTAGAAACCTAATATTGGAGATCCATATTTCACCCATTTTTAACACTGAAGGAAGGTTGACCAATGCTATTGTTCAGCATTTTGATGTTACAGGGCGTGATCTTTCAGAAAGATTGGTAATTGCTAGTAAGGCCAGACTGGATAAGACTCAGGAGATGGCTCATCTTGGAAGTTGGGAATTAGACCTGCAAAGTGGGCAGATCACCTGGTCAGATGAAGTCTACCGGATTTTTGGATTGTTGCCTCAGGAATTCAATGCTACTTACGAAGCATTTCTCGAGCGGGTCCATCCTGAAGACCGCAATTCAGTAAATTCGGCCTATATGGATTCTATTCATAATCAACTTGCCGGGTATGAGATCCTGCATAGGATGATTCACAAGAATACCGGTGAAGTTAAATATGTTTTTGAGAAATGTGAACATATCAGGGATACTTCCGGACGTATAATCCGCTCTGTTGGTATGGTGCAGGATATAACTGAACGTAAATTATCTGAAAATGCGCTATTGGAAAGTGAGAGTAAGTTCAGAAGATATATGCAGAATGCCCCCGATTCGATCTTTATTATTGATGATAATGGTCAATATATTGAAGTAAACGAAATGGTAACTACCTCTCTTGGATATTCAAGAGAGGAGATATTGAACTTATTCCTTCATGATGTGATCGCAGAAGAGTCGCTTCCGGATGGAATTGCGCACTATAAAAAATTAAAAGAATCTGGCAAGGCAGTCGCTGATCTTCAGTTAAAACACAAAAACGGCTCTAAGATTTGGATGACATTAAATGCGGTCACATTGTCCTCTCAACGATTTTTATGTTTTGGTAAAGATATTACCGAAAAGAAGCGAATTGAACAGGCCTTAATCCTAAGTGAGGAGAAGTTCCGAAGCTTTATCCAGTTTTCAAGTGAACCAATCTTCGGTTTCAACAGGGATGAAACATACCATTTTGTAAATGAAGCATTCTCACGCCCATTCGGGAAAACTCCCGATGAAATTATTGGGAAAACACCCTTCGATATTTTTCCGGATGATGAAGCTGAAAAACGACTTGCATTAGTCCGAAAGGTATTTCAAACGGGAGAGAAAGGTGAGATTGAGGTAAAAGTTGGTACCCACTCCGGAGAATTTCAGTATTACCTTACTACTGTGGATCCTTCAAAAAATGAAAAAGGAGAAGTACTCTATGTCAATTGCCTTTCCAAAGATATAACACAGCTTAAAAAAACCGAACAGGCACTTCGGGAAAGTGAAGAAATTTTTCAAAGTTTCATGAATTACAGTCCGGTTTATATCTTTTTTAAAGACGAAAATTTAAAAACTGTCAAATTAAGCAAAAATTATGAAAAGATGCTGGATAAACCTCTTTCGGAGTTAATTGGCAAGAACTTGAATGAGGTTATTCCCTTATCCCTTGCTCTAAAACTGGAAGCAGACGATCTGGAAGCGATGAAAACCGGAAAAATCGTGACTTCTGAAGAGGAGTTTAACGGAAAATCCTATACAACCATTAAATTTCCGGTTATTATCGAAGGAAAGCCACAATATCTGGCAGGATTCACTATTGATATCACCGACCGTAAGAACGTAGAAAAAGCGCTAAAAATAAGTGAAGCTCAGGTTACTGCCTTGTTGGCAGCAATTCCTGATATGATTTTTATTCAGGATCAACAAGGCATTTATCAAAGTTATCATGGGCCCATTGACAACCAATTGTATACTCAGCCCAATAATTTCATTGGGAAAAGCATGTTTGATGTCATTCCTCTAGAAATAGCACAACAATTTGAGGTTGCATTTAAAGCTGCACGACAGACAGGAGAGGTTCAATTATGTGAATATACCCTAAAGCTGCCTGAAGGGATCAATTACTTTGAAGCAAAAATCGTAGCCTATGCAAATTCCCAATTTCTATCTGTGATCAGAAATGTCTCTTCCCATAAACAAGCGCAGGAATTAATCCGCGTAAAGAATGAGGACCTCCAAAGAATAAATGGGGAAAAAGACAAATTCTTTTCTATAATAGCCCACGATTTGCGTAGTCCGTTCAGTGGATTTCTCGGATTAACCGAGACATTAGCCAGAAGATTACCCGATATGACTTTAAAGGAGATTCAGGAAGTCACATTTTTGATGCGAAACTCTGCAGTTCACCTCTTTCGTTTACTGGGAAATCTTTTGGAATGGTCACGAATGCAAAGGGGGTTAATGGCATTTGTTCCAAAATCATTTTTAATCCGTCAGAAAATTGCAGATTATTTAATTCTGGCAAATCAATTGGCTATCCAAAAAGAGATTTTAATTAATGAGCAGATTCCTGAAGAATTAACCGTTTTTGCAGATGAGAATATGTTTGGAAGCATTATTCGAAATTTATTGTCAAACGCCGTAAAATTTACGCCTAAGGGAGGAAGAATCACTATTTCTGCAGAAAAACTTTCATCCCGACTGGTTGAGTTTTCAGTAAAGGACTCCGGAATCGGAATGACTCAAGTGCTTATCGATCACCTCTTCCTCCTCGACGATGTACAATCCAACCGAAAAGGTACTGAAGGAGAATACAGTTCAGGTCTTGGGTTAATCATTTGTAAAGATTTTGTTGAAAAACACGGAGGAAAATTAAAAATTAAGAGTAACGAGAATATGGGCAGTATATTCAGTTTTACATTGCCCGCCGACAGTTTATCATTCAATATATCAAACCAATAATTTTATGATTAATTGTAAGCAAAAGTTTAAATTCAACGTTTTACATCCATGGGCAATACATTTATACTAATAAATTAAGAAAAGCAAATTCATATGTTAATATAATTTATTAATATTCAAGAAAAACTGTAATAAAATTAGCCAATTTGCACACTATTATTTATTTACATAAATATAAATATCTAACTTTGCTGCCTGTTTAACCTAATTTTAAATCATCGGTCAAAATGAAAAATACGGACCAAAAATTCATTCCAGCAATTCTGTTATTTTGTATTTTACATTTCTCTGCATTAGCTCAAAAAGCGCCTGTTAAGTACGGGAAAATAATCAAATCTGATCTTGAAATGAAAGTTTATCCGTCGGATAGCACTGCTGTAGCTGCTATTCTGTGTGATTATGGATATTTCAATTCAACCCGGTTTGAATTTGAAAGGACTTTACGCATTAAAATTTTCAAAAAAGAGGGTGCTTCGTGGGGTAATCAGATTTTTCCCATATCTTCAAAAGCCGATATCAGGGGAATTACCTATAACCTTGAAAACGGGGAAGTGGTTGAGTCAAAGCTAAAATCCGAGTCAATCTTTACTGAAAATGTTACTAAAAATTATTCCAGGATCCGAATTGCAATGCCCAATGTCAGAGAAGGTTCCGTGATTGATCTGAATTTTAGATTTAACGGATTACCATCTGAATGGTTGTTTCAGCAAGAGATACCTGTCCGGTGGAGCGAATTGATTCTTGAACCATCTTCAGAAGTGTCGTTTCGCAAAAACTACTTCGGGTTCGAACGACTGTCTGAAAGCAACGAAATGCGTTGGGTAGCCAAAGAGATGCCGGCATTTAAACTGGAACCCTATATGAACTCAGTAAAAAATTATATGACCAAATTCGATATAGAGATCCTTAATATAAATCTTACTTGGTTTTATGAGGAATTCTGCACAACCTGGGAAGCTGTGAATACCCGGCTTAATGAAAATCAGTATTTTGGAAGAGCCATGGAAGGATGTTCCTTTTTAAACGGAATAGCTAAAGAGATAAAGAAAAATCAGAGCGATCCGTTTGAGCGTTTAAAAGCTGCTCAGGAAGCGATTAAAAAGGCGGTAAAATGGAACGAAAGAGAGTCTGTTTTTGCTTCTTCCGGTAATTTGAGCACTTCATTCAATAAGAAAATCGGAAATTCAGGGGATATTAATCTGACACTAATTCAGCTTCTGAAAAAGTTGGATTTCGAAGTTTATCCTGTTGCACTTAGTACTCGTGACAATGGTTTTCTAACTCCGGTAAATCCTTCTTTAAACAAACTGAATTACGTAATTGCCTATGTTGTACTGAATGATAAAAAATATTTTGTAGATGCGACCGAAGGATTTCTTCCGGTGGGTACGCTTCCTCAAAGATGTATTAACCTGCAAGGCAGGCTGATTGATGAAAAAAAATCGGGATGGATCGATTTGGAATCTGAAAAAAAGAATAAAAAATTCATCTCGTTCGATTTGAAGTTGGATGCCGATAATATGCTTTCAGGACAAATTGCCAAATCCAGTTACGATTATGCAGCTCTGGATTTCAGGAAAAAATATGAAAAATTCAACTCAAAGGAAGAGTATCTAAAGAATTTCGAAGCCGAAAATAAGGGTTTAAGTGTAATTGACTGTGAGATAACCAATCTCGACAGCATCTATCTTCCACTGATGGAAACGTATAAAGTAAAAATAAAAAATATGGTCACAAGTTCCGGAAATCAGGTTTATATCAATCCTTTTCTTTTCGAGCAAATTACTTCCAACCCCTTTAAAACAGCAGAGCGCAAATACCCTGTAGATTTCATCTCCCCATCTGAAATAATCTATTTATTTAAACTTACTTTACCTGAAGGGGCACAAGTCATAGAACTCCCCAAACCAATATCCATGAAATTACCAGATGGAAGCGCTGTATTTATGTACCAGTTTACTAAAAATGACAATGTTGTACAATTGACCTACAGGTTTCGGATAAATAAAGCCATTTTTCCTGAAAATGAATATGCCAACCTCAGAGCTCTATTTTCCGAAATGGTTAAAAAACACTCCGAGCAAATTTCAATTAAAACGCTTTAACCATGTTTAATATTAAATCGGTCAGAGTTTTATCAGGAATTATTTTAATATTTTCAGGAACGGTTAATGCAGGGGATATCAAATATAAAGTTTCCGATATCCCAAAAGATCTGAAGGAAAATGCAAGATCTGTTGTCCGCAACGAAGAAATTATTTTAGAAGTAAAATCACTTACCAGGGCTACTGTAAATGTTACCTATGCTATAACGATTTTAAATAAGAATGGCCTGGATGATGCCTACTTTCATGAATTTTATGATAGGTTCAGCAGGATATCAGGGGTTAGAGGGCATGTCTACGATGAAAATGGAGAACAAATCAAAAGAATACCAATGGACGATATCCTCGACTACAGTGCAATTTCCGGATATTCAATATACGAGGACAACCGGGTGAAGTATATTGATCCCAAAGTCCGTAATTTTCCGTTTACTGTTGAGTATTCTTATGAAAAATCCATGGATGGTTTTTTTTCGTTTCCTTCATGGTATCCTCAATCAAAATTCAATCTTGCAGTTGAAAAGAGTTCTTATAAAGCTATAATTCCTAAAAGTTTGACATTTAGATATCTGGAGCGAAATACCATTTCCAGGGTAAAGGCCACTTCAGATGATTCAAATACTATTTATTACTGGGAAGCCCGAAATCTAAAAGCTTTGGAATGGGAACCATATAGTGTGCCAGAACAGAATATATTCCCCTGCATGATGGCTGCTCCTTCGGCTTTTGAAATTGATGGAAATCAGGGTGATTTTAGTACCTGGGGAAATTTTGGTAAGTTCATATCTACCCTCAATAGAGGAAAAAACGTACTCGGAGATGAAACCAAAAAGTTTTTAAATGAACTCATCGCCGGTACTCCCGATGATTATGAGAAAATCCGGAAATTATATGAATATATGCAAGGGCGCACAAGATATGTGAGTATCCAGATAGGCATTGGAGGATGGCAACCATTCGATGCATCTACGGTTCAAAGGTTATCCTACGGCGACTGCAAAGCGTTGGCAAATTACATGAAAACGCTCCTGGAGGCTGTTGGGTTGAGTGCAAATTATTGTCTGGTTAATGCAGGGAAAAATGCACCCCCAATGATCAGGGATTTTCCTTCATCTCAATTCAACCATGCATTTTTATGTGTACCCCTGAAGAATGATACCATTTGGCTCGAATGTACCAGTCAACGTGTACCTTGTGGTTTTATCGGCAACTTTACTGATGATCGGGATATCCTCCTGATTGACAATGAAAAAAGTAAAGTTGTTCACACCACTGCATATAGTTTAGCCAATAACCTGGAAACACACACATCACACGTTAAAATCAATGAAGATGGGACAGGGAGAGTTGAAATAAACACAGTCTACAAAGGGTTGAACTATGAAAACATCCTGTCGACTTATCTGGCTGATGACGCAGATAAAAAGCGCATAATATCCGAAAGAATGAGATTCCCTGCATTTCAATTGTTAAATTTTAAATACAAAGAAACAAAAGCTAAAATACCATCAATTGAAGAATCACTGAATGTGGAATTTGAAAATTACCTTACTCCAATGGGTTCAAAGTACCTGATGCGATTGAATTTTTTGAACAGTATGGTCGAAGCACCATCCAATTTACGGTCTAGAAAAACTGACATCTTAGTAAGAAGGCCCTCATTCGACCGCGATACAATCATTTATCAAATGTCTTCGAAAATGAAACCTGAAAATCTGCCAAAACCGGTTTTTATTAAATCACCATTTGGTGAATATCAGTCAAAAGTTGAATATTCGAATAACCAGTTATGCTATACACGTACCTTTCAACTTAATAAAGGAATCTATCCGGCATCAGACTATGCCGCCTTTGTCAGTTTTTTCGACAAAGTCTCCAACGCTGATGATATGAAATGTGCCATTGAAAAGATCCAAGACTAAACAAAATAACTGGACGATCACTAATGCTTCAAATCCGATGACACAGATTTTCATCGGATTTGCTACTTTTGTCACCTGTTTGTTCAATAATTCAAAAAGAGTATAATAAGGCAGACCATTATTGTAATTAGAGAAATCATTTGATATGGAGGTATATAGTATAAATCATTTAAGGGAGCTTGAAGCAGAATCAATTTTTGTAATTCGGGAAGTTGTTGCTCAGTTTGAGCGACCGGTGATGCTTTTTTCAGGGGGAAAAGATTCGATTGTGATGTTTCATCTTGCCTGGAAAGCGTTTCATCCGTTAAAAGTCCCTTTCCCTTTAATGCATATCGATACAGGTCACAACTTTGAGGAGACCATCAAATACAGGGATAATCTGGCGGAAAAATTCGGCACCCGACTGATTGTCAAATACGTTCAGGATTCCATAAACAATGGCCGGGCTATAGAAGAGAAAGGTTTGAATGCAAGTCGTAATGTCCTTCAGACGGTTACTCTTTTGGATGCTATTGAGGAGATGAAATTTGACTGCGCCTTGGGTGGAGGACGGCGCGATGAGGAGAAAGCCAGGGCTAAGGAGCGCTTTTTCTCACATCGTGACGAGTTTGGACAGTGGGATCCCAAAAATCAACGTCCGGAACTTTGGAATCTGTTTTGCGGAGCCAAACATATGGGAGAACATTTTCGGGTCTTTCCTATCAGCAATTGGACTGAGATGGATGTGTGGCAATATATTCTGAAGGAAAACATCGAAATGCCCAGTTTATACTTCACCCACGAGCGTGATGTTTTTTGTCGCGACGGGTCATGGATGGCAAGTGCTCCGTTTATGCAATTAAAACCCAATGAAAAAGTGGAGAAGAAGAAAGTACGCTGCCGGACAATCGGTGATATTACCTGTACCGGAGTCACCCTTTCCAAGGCAAATTCCCTTGAAGATATCATTCAGGAAGTGGCCGCAAGCCGTGTAACAGAACGTGGCAGCCGGGCTGATGACAAGCGTTCCGAGGCCGCCATGGAAGATCGCAAGAGGGAAGGTTATTTTTAATTTTACAATTCAAATTATGTCTGGAAAAGAACACGGATATCTCGATATGGAATTATTGCGGTTTACAACGGCAGGAAGTGTTGATGACGGCAAAAGTACGCTAATTGGCAGGCTGTTATACGATAGCAAAGCTATTTTTGAGGATCAGATGGAGGCGCTCGAACAAGCAAGTATCAGTCGGGGAGGCAAAGAAGTAAACCTGGCATTGCTTACAGACGGACTGCGGGCTGAGCGGGAACAGGGAATTACTATCGATGTTGCCTACCGCTATTTTGCAACTCCCAAACGCAAATTTATCATTGCTGACACCCCAGGCCATATCCAATATACCCGAAATATGGTGACCGGCGCTTCTACCGCCAATGCTGCTGTGATCCTCGTTGATGCCCGAAATGGCGTAATCGAACAGACCCGGCGACATGCTTATATTGCAGCTTTATTAAATATTCCACACATTTTGGTATGCGTGAATAAAATGGATCTGGTTGATTTTAGTGAAGAGGTTTTTGAACGGATTAAGGAAGATTTTGTCGATGTTGCCAGCAGACTAGACAATCAGGATATTCACTTTTTACCCATTAGTGCCAAACTTGGAGATAATGTGGTAGATCCTTCCAATAATATGTCCTGGTATAAAGGTGATACATTTTTAGGATTGCTTGAAGCACTGCCGGTAGGTCAGGATTGGAACCTAAAAGATCCCCGATTCCCGGTTCAGTATGTTATTCGTCCCATTACCGATGAATATCATGATTACCGCGGTTATGCAGGAAGGGTAGCCAGCGGGGTGTTCAGGGTAGGTCAGAAAGTCGCCATCTTACCAGGCGGGCTAAAAACGACCATTGAGGCGATCGATTTTGCCGGTAAGAGTCTCGACTACGCCTTCCCCCCACAATCAGTGACGATCAGACTAACAGATGAGATTGATGTCAGCCGTGGATCGATGATCGTTGATGCAGACAATCAACCGCAGCAATCACAAGAGATTGATTTAATGGTTTGCTGGCTCAATGAAAAACCTCTGGTCGTCAGAGGGAAATACCAGTTGAAGCATAATTCAAATGAATTGCGCTGCATCGTAACTGAGGTTAAGTACAAAGTAAATATCAATACGACCGAAGAGATTCACGATGATCTGAGTGTCGGGTTAAACCAAATTGCCCGAATCACCATCAAAACCACAAAACCCTTGTTTTTCGATCCGTACAAAAAGAATCGGGATACCGGAAGCCTGATCTTGATCGATGAAGGGACTAATAATGTGGTTGGTGCAGGAATGATCCTGTAAAGTCCATTTATAAAGTCCGGGTCCGACCTGAAGTTAGTCCGAGCCCGACTTAAAGTCGGACCCGGACTATGGAAAAAAATTAATTTTTTAAAGTTTGAATGCCAGGGTGAAAATTAGTCGGCTGTTGGTATTTTGATACTTTACCGGATCGCTTTTGGAACCGGTAAAATAGGTAGCCGTATTGCTGTCACTTCCCTGATAGGTATAGCCATAGTCAGTTCTGCTTCCCTGGCTATAGGTAAGATCAAACAAAACGTTATTAATCCGGTACCCGACTCCCAAATTGACGGTTCTATAACTAAAATTGGTGTTGGGTTGAGCTATAGTTAAATATTGACCCGCATTATTTGGATCAGGTGTAACCACTGATGAACTGTAAGGATTTCCGAATAATTCATAACCAGCCCTTAGGCTCACAGCATTGATCGGTTTGTATTCTCCTCCAAATCGGATATTATTTACTGAACGGTAGACAGAACTGATAATTGAATTTTCGACCGAAAAATTATAGCCATCGTTTCCTTCGTGATATTGCATTTTAGAATAATCCACATATTCATAATCAAGCGTTAACATCCCTTTTTTACCGAATTGGTAGGCTATACTGGCTATTGCCCGGGTAGGAGTATCCATTTTATATCCAAAATTTCCAAAAGGAGAATCTGAGGAATGTGCTCCATTGGCCTCTGTACTCACATTTTGCAGGTCAGAAGTCATGGAAGAATTATAATTCTCCTTCAGATCAAATAAGGTGGGGGTATGAATTGCCAGTCCAAGTCTTAATGCAGAGGTAGGTTTGTAAATGACTCCCAACTTGAGGTTATAACCGGTCCCCCTGGTACTGGCAAAGTTGTAATAATCAAACCGACCAAATCCGCCATTCTCGGAATAGGTGGATGATTGACTATAATAAAGGTCCTGTATCCCCAGTGTTGCACCCAGGTATAACTTATGATTAAAATTGGCACCGAATGAAAAAACATATTCATTAAGATATCCTTGCTTATTTACAGTAAGGCTTTGATTAACAAGCTCATTTTGGAACAAAATCGATTGATAGGCATTTCCTACCCCATTTTGGTCCGGATTAGATACATTGATCAGATAATTTTGCCAGGCCATTTCACTCTCCCATGGTACGTTTTGACTTTGAAAGGGATTGTTTTCGCTATAAAGTTCGGTAGTTGTGATTCCGTTGGTATTTTGGGCAAAAGCATCCATTCTGGAGGTCGCTGAGTTCACACTACTGACTGAGCTCGTTTGATTATAGTTATTGAGCTTATTGAATCCGATTCCAAAATTAAAGGACACTAAACCGGAACTTCCGCCCTGAACAGGAGTGGTGAATACATATCCCAGATTTCTCATGCTGAAATTATTGTTCCGATCATCAGTTGATTGTCCCTGGTAGGTTGATTTGACACTATTCACACCAATAATATCGAAAGTTGCAGAAATCTCAGGTTTAAGATAGACGCCAATTCCGGCAGGATTTATGCTCAGGGAAGAGAAATCTCCCCCAATAGCACCGAAGGCACCTCCCATTGATTGGGAACGGGCTGTTGAACCAAAATTCTGTTGTGAAAAGATTAAGGCCTGGTCAACATACTGACTAAAAGAGAGGGTAATTAATCCTATTGTTGCAAATAGGGTAAGTACTAATTTTTTCATAATCAATGATTTTTGATTTTATAAAAGGAGTTTTATCCGAATACAACAAAGTCAATAATTTACTTCTTCGATTATTCAAATAAAACTCCCACTTATGTTACTCATTTGTTATGCTTTATTGGATAGTTCAAGAGCGGATCCTGAATTGCATTACTTTCGGTTAACGATTAACGTCTTCGGCCACCGCCACCTCCGCCGCCACCGGAGAAAGACCTTCCTCCGCCACTACTGCCGGAACTGCTTCTTGCAGGGGCAGAATAAGAATGGGATGAAGAACTACTGCTTCTTACAGAACCACTTTTCAAAGCAGACCCGGACACTGCCCCTGAACGACTTGATCCTCTCTGATAGGAACTACTCAAAGATGATCTGGTTGATGCGGAGCTCTGTGGCCTTGAATACTGACGTGCTGTACCGCTGTTATAGGTTGACTGAATATTTGTTCTTGGCCTTGAATAGGTCGGAGTATACCCTTGGGCGCGGCTGGTCACTGAGTTTCTAACAGTGGTTCTGCGCAAATTGGTTGCATTTAAACCGGCACTTTTAGTTACATTCTGACCTGCTGTATAACGTGTCCCCGCCTGACGAGTAGAATTGACAGAAGCGCTTTTGGTGACTCCATTAGCGGATGCACCAGAAACTGTGCGCCCTGCTGATTTTATTCCAGAAGCAGATGAGTTTAATCCAATTCTAGCACTATTAAGGCCTATAGAATTAGAACCCATTCTTCCTGCATAGTTCTGTCTTCCGTTATAAAAACCACGGCCAAAACCGCCACCATAACCATGGCCCATACCATAGTATCCACCATAATATCCGCCCCAGAATGGATTGTACATTCCCCAGCCAAAAAATGGATTATAAAAACCACCATAAAATCCACCATAGCCAAAACCATAACCACCATAGAAGCCGCCAAAGCCCAGGCCCCAGCCAAATCCAAAGCCCGGATAATAGAAGGAATCCCAATAAGGATCATAGGCATAAGGATCATAAAAAGTCCGGATGCGGGTAGTATAATCAACATCTTCAGGTTCATCATAATTATTGATCAGGTTCTTGGCTTCCTCATCAGCTTCATAAGTTGTATCGGAAAGAACTGGGGTGTTATTCAACGCATAATTATTGGAATTACCCTCTTTTTTATCCGAAAGATAGTTATCCACGATTTTTGCAGCATCATCCTGTTGTAAACCGGATAGTGTAGTTGGGCGCCTTTCGGGTTTCTGGTTTGAAGGTATAGTGTTGGCGACTACAGGAGGATGGTCTCCCGGCGAATAATAGGCATCGTCACTATAACTTCTTGATGTAACCATCGATCCAGTGGTACATGCACTTACAAGGAGTGCGATGACTGCGAGCAGTCTGACATCTGTTTTCATGATTTGTTCTCCTTTATATTAATAAATTCCTGAACTTTTCGTTAATTTGTGACTTGAAATTTTCAATTTAAAAGCAAATATTATACCAAAAAGTAAGTAATGGCTAAAGTTCTCACAACAAAGGAAGAAAATTATTCCCAATGGTACAATGATTTAGTAACAAAAGCTGATCTGGCTGAAAATTCTGCTGTTCGGGGCTGTATGGTGATCAAACCTTATGGCTATGCAATATGGGAAAAAATGCAGGCCCAACTCGATAAAATGTTCAAGGACACCGGGCATGTGAATGCATACTTCCCTCTCTTTATCCCGAAATCTTTCTTTTCAAAAGAGGCTGCCCATGTCGATGGCTTCGCAAAAGAGTGTGCAGTAGTTACCCATTACCGTCTAAAAAACGATCCCGACGGGAAAGGTGTTGTAGTCGATCCTGAAGCAAAGCTTGAAGAAGAGTTGATTATTCGCCCAACTTCAGAGACAATTATATGGAGTACCTATAAAAACTGGATACAGTCCTATCGCGATTTGCCAATCCTCTGTAATCAGTGGGCAAATGTGGTACGGTGGGAAATGCGTACCCGGATGTTTCTCCGTACAACAGAATTTTTATGGCAGGAGGGGCATACCGCTCACGAAACGAGTGAAGAAGCTCTTGCCGAAACCACCCAAATGATTAACGTCTATGCCAGTTTCGCTGAAGATTTCATGGCTATTCCGGTCATCAAAGGGGCCAAATCGGCGAACGAACGGTTTGCAGGAGCACTTGAGACTTATACAATCGAGGCATTAATGCAGGACGGGAAGGCCTTACAATCGGGGACATCACACTTTTTAGGACAGAATTTCGCAAAAGCTTTCGATGTTCAGTTTGCCAACCGGGATGGAAAACTTGACTATGTTTGGGCCTCCTCATGGGGTGTTTCAACACGATTGATTGGTGCGCTGATCATGGCCCACTCCGATAATAATGGGCTGGTACTTCCTCCAAAACTTGCCCCCTTCCAGGTGGTTATCGTCCCTATTTACAAAAATATGGAACAATTGGCTCAAATTTCAGTCAAAGTTGAGGAGATCATGGTCAAATTGCGAGCCCGTGGCATCAGTGTTAAGTACGATAACCGGGATTCACAGCGCCCGGGATGGAAATTTGCAGAATATGAACTTAAAGGGGTTCCTGTTCGACTGGCAATTGGTCCACGCGATCTTGAAAATGGTTCGGTTGAAGTGGCCCGCCGCGATACGTTGGAAAAATCGGTTGAACAACTCGAAAACGTCGATCAACTCGTAGCAGATCTGCTTGACTCCATCCAGAAAAATATTTACAATAAAGCCTTTCAATTCAGAGCTGAAAATATGACCAAAGTAGATTCCTACGATCAATTCAAGGAATTACTGGTTACAAAAGGGGGATTCTTTCTTGCTCACTGGGATGGCACCACAGAGACAGAACTTAGAATTAAAGAGGAGACAAAAGCTACGTTGCGCTGTATTCCATTTGATAGTGCGGAAGAGGAGGGAAAATGTATGGTCACCGGGAAACCTTCAAAACAACGGGTAATATTTGCCCTTGCTTACTAAATACTTAATTATAAGTAATTTAATTAATAGTCTATTTGAACTTTTCCGCGGGAGATAAATATTAATAGAAAGTATAATTCTGAAAACAAATTTCCCGAAGGGAATTAACCTATTATCTGTTAATGTTCTAACGGACCAAAATTATTCATTGGTTTGTTATTCTATAGAGATTTATGTCCTACGGGCAAAAGAGGTAAAATATAATTTTTAAACAGTTTCAAAATACATAAATATTTAATTCACAATAAATATCCATGGAAAAGAAGGTTACTGAACGTTTTATCCGGTATGTCAAATATAATACCTGCTCCGATTCGGTGAGTGGTAAAACGCCAAGTTCCGAAGGACAACGGGTTTTTGCCAGGGTGCTTGCCGACGAATTAAGAGTTATCGGACTGGATGATGTTGAAGTGGATTTGTGGGGTTATGTCTACGCAACGCTTCCTGCCAACTGCACCGGAACAGCTCCTGTTGTGGGTTTTGTAGCACACATGGATACAAGTCCTGATTTCACCGCGGAGGGTGTTTCACCCCAAATCATCACAAACTATGACGGCAAGGATATCGTGCTTAATCAGGAGAAAAATATTATACTCTCTCCTTCTATATTCCCGGAACTGAGCCATTACATTGGTCAGCAATTAATTGTGACCAGTGGAAATACTCTCCTGGGAGCTGATGACAAAGCCGGCATATCAGAAATTGTTACAGCTATGGAATATTTGGTCCAACATCCGGAGATACAACATGGGAAAGTTAAGATTGCGTTCACTCCGGATGAGGAGATTGGCGAAGGGGCAGACCACTTTGATTTAGCTAAATTTGGTGCTGAATTTGCCTACACCATTGACGGGGGTGAATTGGGCGAATTGGAATTTGAGAATTTCAACGCAGCGGGTGCCAGGATTCTCATTCAAGGTTCCAGTGTTCATCCCGGATATGCCAAAGGAAAAATGAAAAATGCCATAAGGATCGCCAATCAGTTAATGGCCATGCTTCCTGCATTTGAAGTTCCGGAACATACCGATGGATATCAGGGATTCTATCACGTTACTGGAATGCAGGGAACGGTCGAGCACGCTGAAATCGAATTTATCCTGCGTGATTTTACCCTTATTGGTATTGAGGAACGCAAACAGCTTTTACAAAAAGTGGTAAGCATGGTCAATCGTGAGTTTGGAGATGGTACAGCTGAACTGACACTTAAAGATCAGTATTTCAATATGCGCGAAAAAATTGAGCCTGTAAAATATATTGTCGATTTAGCTGAAGAAGCGATGATTGAATCGGGGGTCCGGCCAAAGATTGTGCCTATCCGGGGAGGTACTGATGGCTCCCGGCTCTCCTATATGGGTCTTCCCTGTCCGAATATTTTTGCAGGGGGTCATAATTTTCACGGGAAATATGAATACGTTCCCGCCACCTCTATGGCCAAAGCATGTGAAGTGATTGTTAAAATCGTCAAAAAAGTAACACTTTTGCAAAAGAACCCAAATTAAGGCTTACCTGAATTGTTTAAGACGAGTATCTTTGGCAATGTATCGTTCCTTGCCAGATATTATTTCTGCTTTTTCCGGTGCAGATACCAATAAACGGGCAATCCTGAAAAAATAAGGATAAGTCCCAATACTGCTTCCCTGGGCCTGGTGAAAATGGTATTAAAAACCAATACCATACAAAAAACAATAAAAATTGCAGGAACTATCGGATAGCCCCAAACCTTATATGGCCTTGGTGCATCAGGCATTCTTCGCCGTAAAATAAAAACGGCCAGTGAAGTAGCACCATAAAATATAAATACAGCGAATATAATCATATCTGTCAGCTGATCAAAGGTTCCGGATAACACCAGAACAGAGGCCCATACCCCCTGCCAGATCAAAGAGTTGGCAGGCGTATTGGCCTTATTTAAAGATCCTGCGCTTTTAAAGAACAAGTTCTCCTTTGCCATGGCATAATAGGGTCTGGCACTGGCTAGAATTGTTGCATTAGTACAACCCAGAGTTGTAATAAGGATCAGAAATGAGATAAATAACGCACCGTTATCTCCCCAAAAAGATCTCACTGCCTCCACAGCAGCAATTTGGTTTCCCGACTTGTAAATTTGCTCCAGCTGAGGAATTGATAGCAGGGAAAGATAGGTAACATTGACCAGTAAATAAACGGCAATGACCATAAAAACACCGATTACAATACCTTTAGGAATATTTCGTTTCGCCTCCTTGACTTCACCACCGATAAATCCCACAGAAGCCCATCCCTGATAAGCCCAAAATGAGGCGAGCATAGCTGTAAAAAATGTTGAGATAGTTACAGGAGCCTGGGAGACAGGACCAAAATCGAAACTTTGAAAAGGATGTGACTGGTGACTTCCCAATCCGAAAGCCACAATTAAAAATAATCCGGAAAAAACCAGGAATAGCACCAATTTACTCACCCCTGCTCCGGTCAATATCCCTTTTATATTTATAAGGGTTAGGAAGATAATTAACAGAATGGCCGTCAGTTTCACGGTAAAACCTTCGAAAGGATAGAAAATCCCGCCTATTGAAAACTGACCCATCGAAGGGAGTAATTCCGGCAAATTAAGCAAACTGTTGAGTGATTGAGCAAAAACATAGGCCAGTGAAGAGATCGCAGCTGTCTGAATAACCGAAAACAACGACCATCCATAAATAAAGGCAAAGAAACGGTTATAAACCTTTTTATAATAGGCAAAATCACCTCCGGTATCTGCCAGTAGTCCGGCCACCTCAGCATTACCAAGGGCTCCAAATAAGGTTATCAGTCCACCCACGATCCAGGCAATCAAAACCCAGCCTGATGAATGGAGTTCTGCAGCCATTGGGGCAATCTTTTTGTAAACACCGGATCCGATAATATTACCCACTACAACCACAATAACATATCCCAAACCCAGTGATCGCAAAAGTTTTCTGTTTGTCTCCATTCGTCTGAATTATAAAAATAAGAGGTCAAATATAGTTTTTTTTAACACAAGGATATATCTGCTACAATCCGGAATCGATTACCTGTTTTGAATAATTAATGGTTGAATAATATGTATTTTTAATCAACAGCAAAAGCTGATTCCTCCTGTAATTATGAAGAAAAAATTTACCTTTGTCCCTATCCAAAAAATAAGTACCCTGGAAACTGACAAATTAATTTATTTCTGATAAAGTTGAATCCAAATGAGAGTAGCAGGGCGCTAAAAACCATATTGTACGTATGAGCATTGATATAAAATCGAAGGAAATCCTTTCCCACCTACAATCAACTGATCAGGAGTTTGTATTGGAAACGATTGAAAAAATCAGGGAATCTGGCAATCTGTTGATTATGGAAGGACTTCTGGATTTACTCCATGATACTTCTTTCCCCGAAATCAAAAAAAGCATTTTAAATCTTTTTTCAGAGCTCAAGAATGAAAAGAGCGTAACATTGCTTATCAGTGCGATTACCAATGAAAAATACAGGGACGAACAGAAAGAACTGGTTGCATGTTGCTGGCAGAATGGCCTCAATTACACTGAATATCTTTCCGTTTTCATTGAGCTGGTCATCCATGAATCCTTTTTAACTGCATTTGAAGCCTTTACTGTAATTGAAAATATGTATGGCAATATCCCTGATGAAGTGATTAATCAGGAAATCATCAAGATAGAAAAATCACTTTTGAATACCAATGAAGAAAAGGCCTATTTATTGAAGGGGCTATTGACAATTATAAGGGAGATTCCTGAAGAGCAGGAGTTTTTGGATTAAACATACGAGTAAAAATGCAGGCCAAGCAACCATGAACAATTCTTTCCCACCAAATGGGATGACCAATAGTCCAAATTCCGCTTTTAAAAGTATTTTATTATTTACTTTGATTATCTTAATGAGTACTGCCCTTCAATTGAAAGGGCAGGATCCTGAATTTTCACAATTTTATGCCAATCCCCTCTATCTGAATCCGGCTTTTACAGGTACCAATGCCTTGCCAAGGGTCGCTTTAAATTACCGGAACCAATATCCGAAACAGGGGAATACCTATGTGACATATAATTTAGCATACGATAAGTTCGTTACCAGTACCCGGGGAGGTATTGGTTTTCAAATGATGTATGATGTTCAATTAAATGGAGTTATCAGCAGTTTATACGCTTCATTCGTCTATGCAGAGCATTTTAATGTCAATGACCGGCTGTTTTTCTCCCTGGCTCTGCAGACCGGGTTCATTTACAAGCAATTCAATATTTCAGGACTGATATTTCCCGGCATGATCGACCAGGGAACCGGAACGGTCACGGGAAATTATCCTCTGATGGCTGAGAATGGACAAAAGCTTATGCCGGATTTCTCATTTGGTGTGGTCGGGCAGATGGATGACGTTTACTTTGGATTAGCCCTTCACCACCTCACACAACCGGACCAATCGGTAATTACCGGCGATCAGTTGGGTAGGCTTCCTTTGAAAATGACCCTTCATGCAGGAGCTAAGGGACACGATTTTCATCGCGGCTTATTATCCCGTGAATTCACGTTATCCCCAAATCTTGTTTACCAGCAGCAGGGATCATTCAGGCAGATAAATGCAGGCCTTTATATGAAAGAGGATTGGCTGACTTTCGGATTATGGTATCGCAATAATCTATCAATCAGACCAAATTCTATTGTCGCCATGGTCGGTTATCAGACAGAGAAATTTCAGTTAGGATACAGTTTTGACTATTCCTTATCCAATACTTCTGTTTACAGCCATGGTTCGCATGAGATTTCCATGATTTTTTATTTTGGAGAAGCCCACAGAAGCCGTTTCTTCAGGACCATGGAGATACCCCAAATGTAGGGAATCAATAGATCAGCGTTACCGTACCAGTCTGTCGGTGTTTTCGTCCCAGAAAATCTGTAAAATTAAGAATCCAAAGATAAGAACCTGCAGGAGCAAAGGATCCATCCTTCATATGCCCGTCCCATCCTTTTTTTTCATCCTTCACCTCGAATACAACATCATCCCATCGGCTTAGGACAACAAAATGATACCCCTCAGATATAATTCCCTCTGCATCGAGTAAAAATATCCGATCCACAGCAGTTAGGGCATTAGGTGAAAAACCATTTGGAGGGAAAATACGGTCAAAAGCAATCAGGATGTGATGTGAAACAGAATCTATACAATTAAAATCGTTACTTACTGTCAACTTAACCATTCGACCTCCGGTGACTGTATAATCATGGGTAGGGCTTTCCAAAACGGAGGTTATTCCATCACCGAAATTCCAGGTCCACGAGACCGCTCCGGAGCTGGTATTGATAAAATCAACTTTGGGTTTGTCGTTATAAACGATCGAATCGCTCATGCTGAATTTTGCTACAGGCTGAGGATAAGTTTCAAGAGTATCCTTGAAAATTTGCAGATTGGAACAGCCGGATATTGATGACTTACCTTTCAGATTGATAGTGTATTTTTTATTAGAAATTTCATAGGTGTGCAAAACCGGTGATCCGGTTCCAGAAGTTCCATCACCAAAGTCCCAGGAAAAAGCGACCTGATCAACATTGTCATTGACCTTTCCTGACAATTCTGGCTTAAAGGGAATGCACCCGGCAGTCAAGTCTGCGATCATTGAAAAATCCGGTTTTCGTTTTATCAAAATACGTTGCTGTACACTTTGACATCCATATGCAGAAATCACTTTTAAATCAAGATTGGCCCGAGGTTGGGTTTTTAAATCAAAAAGAAGTGGTCCTTTAGTCTGAAGAGGATCTTTGACGATCTCTGATGGATCAAAAGCTTTAAGGTCCCAGTAATATTTATCGGCATCAGTGCCGATAATTCCAGTATAGTAAATTTGATTAACTCCAGGATCCAGACAACTGTCAGGTGAAAGGGAGAATGCGATATCGGGTATTGGTGCAGCAAACACCATATTTTTAACTGAAGCCGTGTTGGAACACAATTTATCCGTAGTAACGGTCAGTTTGATATCATACCATCCCGATTGGGAATATTGGTGCGTCAGATTTGTACCTGTTCCACTTGTTCCGTCCCCGAAATCCCATAAATATACTACACCTGTTTCCGTATTTGAAGCTGAAAAATCAAAACCTAAAGGCATGCAAAGAATAGAATCCTTAACAGACAAACTCAAAGTGGGGATAACCCGGATATCCGGGATGGTATATTGATTTGAACAACCATATTGTACTACATTCAGAACGAGATCACGCTTAGTTTGATTAACCCCAAGTGGTATTTTCTCATTTACGAGTCCTATGCCACTGACAATAGTATCACCTCCAAAGACCCAGGTAAATTTTGAAATATTGGAATTGGCGTTACCAATATATGAAGCATCAAGATTATAGTGATAACAAGTTGTTGAATCAATTGATAATGAAACCGTAGGAATATCATGAAATCCCAAATTAATGGTTGAATCCGAATAACATGAAAAATTGTCAGTTGATTTGATCAAAAACTGATATGTCCCAAAATCGGGAACCGAAATATTCAGATTACTGAAATTAAACCCATCGCTTAGCCTTTGGATGGTAAAGCTCCCTTTGTCACTTGAAATAGCAAGAAGGTCAGATTTCTTTCCGCATATCAACGTATCAAGTTTCGAAAAATCGATTTTGGGATTGTCCGTAAAGGAAACATTTATCTGATCTGTAGCTTTGCATCCGTGGGCATCAGAAACAATAACACCGTAAATTCCATTCTTTTTTACAACAATAGACTGAGTTGATTCAGAATCAGGTGACCACTTATAACTTGAATAGGAAGCTCCGGCATTCAGAACAATACTTGCAGGATTACAAATTGTCGTATCATTACCAAGGTTTACAATCGGCAACGGGTTTACCGATACAGCGTAATGTGCTGAATCAATGCAGATTCCACGAGTTCCGGTGACATAATAGGTTGTAGGGATAGTTGGAGATGCAACAGGATTAGCCATAGATGCATTTAAGAGCGATCCAGAAGGAGACCAGATATATGTTCCGGGAACAGCACCCCGGTCCGGCTGATTGAGTGTTATTGTATCACCTGCACAAATGGGAGAAACAGTGCCGGTTTTAAAAATCATAGTGTTCACCAATAAATCGAGAGTTGCAGAAAGTTGCACATTCGGATCCCCAGGCATACCTCCATACTCAATCAGGTAACCTGCTGGCAAAAAATCTCCTGTACCTCCGGAATCGGGAAGATCGTTCCATTTATAAGAATCAGCCGAATTTCCTTGGAAAAAAGTAATATGTGCATAATCCTCCTCATGTGGCACATTATCTTCACAACAATCATTTGGCTCTCCAGTATTCCAATTGATATATTGTCCGGATACAGGCCCTGTTCCAGGCACTCCTGCAGTATATTGGTTTCTTCTTCCCCGCCAAAATAATCGCCCCTGGCCACTATCTTCCGCACCTTCAGGACCTGTAACCCATCGCCAGTCACCTTCAATTGCATGATCGGAAGCGCCAATCCAACCTACCCCCTTGGTTTTTAACCGGATAAAATCATTTTCAGCCTGGCTGGTAACTGTTGCCAGATAACCTCTTAATCCATAATACATCATCGAATCAGAAGATGCTTCAGCTTTGGCTTCTGACCATGAAATTCCGGGGCGTGAAATAAAACGGTAAAAATGACCTGTTGCAGGCAGGTAATCTGCGTTGATCAGCGATATGGAAATCTTTCTATCGCCTAAGGTGGGAATAGATTTGTCATTTTTATATTTGACTAACCGAATGGCGTCCTGGTAATTCTGCAGGGTTGAACTTGAATTCCCCTGGAGCAAAAGATATCCTTGTGCCGGATACCAGGTTCCATAAATAGAATTAACCGAACCCAAATAGGTTAATTCATCCTCACCCGGAATAAAACCCTGGCTAATTGAAATTTTCATCCCGGTAACCTGGAATGTAGCGTTTATAGTTATTGAATCGGCAATGGGAACCGGAGTATTACAGTATTGAACTGGAGAATTGTTGTTCAGGTTAATGGTTAGGCTGTCTGCCCCTTTGGTCACAATAACGCCAAAGGTAAAAATCAATGCAATAAGAAACCTGGTTTTCAAATGTTTTGCCTTAGAAGTAGAATTCATTATTTATTTGCCGGCAATACACCGTTCTCCAAAAATTGTACTGCCGATCCGGACCATGGTACTGCCATTTTCGATCGCTAGCAGGTAATCATGCGACATCCCCATAGATATTTCGCGAAAGTGATCATTTCCCTGAAAAAAACCGGTTTTTAACTGGTGAAATAAACCGCAAAGGGTTGAAAATTCACGATTGATCTCTGACACATCCTCTGTATTAGTGGCCATCCCCATAACGCCTGATATCGCAACATTCAATAATTCAGATAGATGGGTCATGGAGAAGAGTTCCTCTGCCTCATCCGGCAAAAAGCCAAATTTGCTCTCTTCGCTGGCAATATGAAACTGAAGCAGGCAAGGGATTATTCTTCCGGCGTGTTGGGCCTCCTCATTTATGGTTTTAAGAATCTTCAAACTATCCACCGCATGGATCATCGAAATAAACGGAGCAATTGCCTTTACTTTATTCGATTGCAAATGGCCAATAAAATGCCATTCAATATCTTTAGGCAAAGATTCCCATTTCCTCACGAGTTCCTGAACTTTATTCTCTCCAAAGATCCGTTGACCGGCCCGGTAAGCTTCCATAATCTCCTCGTTACTTTTCGTTTTTGAAACCGCAACAAGCTGAACACCTGTTGGCAAGGTGACACGAATTTTATTTAGATTATCTGCAATTGTCATTAGGGTGAATTTTCACCCAAATGTATAACAAAAGGGGCTAATTACACCTATAAACTTGCATTTGAAATTTGTTAAGCAGATGCATTATTCTGTTTAGTCATCCATGCTATTTTTTTTATCTTTACACCCTGACAAATTTGGATTGAACTTTAATCAATTGCATGAAGAAATACCTTACTTTATTGCTGATCACTGTATGCTCAGTTGCTGCTTTTGGACAACCGACTGATTTTAAAACTGAGTTATATATAGGGGCATCAGGGGGGATGACTTTTTCAAAAGTGAGGTTTTACCCCAACATTTCAGAATCATACCTGCAGGGAAATTCGGCCGGATTGATGTTCAGACTGATCTCCGAGCCACATATTGGATTTCAGGTAGAGTTGAATTATACCCAGAAAGGGTGGAAAATGGATTCTGTGGGTTATTCCCGTCGCATCAACTATGTAGGTGTACCCATAATGACTCATATCAATATCGGGAAAAAAGCCATGAGATTTATTCTCAATTTAGGCCCCGAATTTGCCTATGAGATTTCAGAAAAAGAGAAATTTAAAGATCCGTCCGTAAGTCAGCCTGACAATGCTAAATACAATGAATTATTCGGACAACCAACCAGCAGTAAAATTGATTTGCTTTTCACCGTTGGTCTGGGGATGGAATATCACTTAAAAAGAGGGGGTGCCATTGCTCTGGAAGGGCGTGGGTTTTATAGTCTGCCTAATCTGTTTGATCCGAATAAATATACCTATTCAATATCCCAAAGCAACGGAATCCAGGTTAAGCTTACCTACCTCTTTCAGATTAATAAAAAAAGGGGGAAGAAATCAGTTGAAACTGGTATTCTTCAACACCCGAAGTTGTAGCTGATTTACAGACAATTCAGAAATAGATTGTGAAATGTGATGGTAACAGCTTAACTCCCGGCAAAAATAAAATAGTGATAGTTTCACTTGGAGAGAAGCTATCACTATTCAAAAGATTATGGAATAGTTGATATTTAGTTATTCCAATTCATGAATAACCAGACCAGATCTGAGTTTAGGCTCAAACCAGGTTGTTTTTGGAGGCATAATGTTCCCTGAATCGGCTATGTTGATCAGTTGTTTCATTGAAACAGGATAGAGCGCGAAGGCCACCTTCATTTCTCCGGAATCAACCCTGGCTTTTAATTCCCCCAATCCTCGAATGCCACCTACAAAATCGATTCGCTTATCTGTTCTTAAATCTTTAATTCCCAGTATTTTATCCAAAATAAGACTTGAAAGTATCGTAACATCCAAGACACCGATCGGATCATTGTCATTGTAACGACCTGGCTTAGTCACCAACTGAGACCACTCTCCTTCGAGATACATACTGAAGGTATGCAACTGATCCGGTTTGTAAATTTCGCTGCCCGTTTTCAGAACGTCGAAATCCTGGCCAATTTTTTGCACCAACTCATTGGGCGAAAGACCATTAAGATCTTTTACTGTCCTGTTGTAATCAATAATGTTTAACTGATTATCCGGGAAATGGACAGCAAGGAAATAGTTATATTCTTCATCCCCTGTATGATTTGGATTATTTGCCCTCTTTTCTTTCCCGACAAGTGCTGCGGCAGCTGTTCTATGATGCCCGTCAGCAACATAGGTAGCGGGGATCTGAGCAAATAACCGAACAATCTCCTCAATAGTCTGAAGATCATCGACGACCCAGAAATGGTGGCCAAAACCATCCTCAGCTACAAAATCATAAACCGGTGACTGTGATGATACAATATTTTTCACTATTGTATCTAACTCTTTGACTGCAGGATATGCAAAAAACACCGGTTCCATATTGGCATTGGTAACCCGGACGTGTTTCATCCGATCTTCTTCTTTGTCGCTGCGGGTGAGTTCATGCTTCCGGATCACACCATTAAGGTAATCGTCAACCGAAGCACAACCTACAATTCCATATTGAGTTCTTCCGTCCATAGTCTGTGCATAAATATAAAGCAGATCACGGTCATCCTTAACCAGCCAATTTTGTTTTCGCCACAAATCGAGATTTTGAGCTGCTTTTTGATAAACAGCCGCATCATGTTCGTCGGTCCCGGATGGAAAATCGATCTCCGGCTTGATGATATGCAATAAAGTATATGGGTTTCCGGTTGCCTCAATGCGGGCTTCTTCCGAATTCAGTACGTCATAAGGACGTGATGCCACTTTTGAGGCCAGATCGACCGGTGGTCTCAGTCCTTTAAAAGGTTTTAATACTGCCATAATTTAGTTTTGTGATTCAAATTCCTTCATCGCAGCTACCAGCACAGCCACACTTTCTATAGGCATAGCATTGTAAATTGAAGCCCTGAATCCACCTACACTCCGATGACCTTCTATTCCTAAAATATTCAATTCCTTTGCTTTAGCCAGGAAATGTTTTTCGAGTTCCTCATAACCCGGAGCCATTACAAAGGTCACATTCATTCGTGAACGATCTTCCGGATCAGGAACAGGGCAAACAAACATTTTATTGCGGTCAATCTCGTCGTACAATAATTTTGCCTTGGCAAGATTCTTAATTTCCATCGCCTTAATCCCACCGTTATCCTTTAACCAGGTCAAGGTCTGAAGGGCCGAAAAGACAGGAAGGCAAGGTGGGGTATTAAACATTGATTCCCCTTCAATATGTGTCAGGTAATTGATCATGGTAGGGATAGGACGTCCTGCCTTTCCCAGTGCGTCTTTCTTCACAATAACCAATGTTACACCGGCAGGAGCAAGGTTTTTTTGTGCCCCGGCATAAATAAGGTCGTATTTGGAAACATCGATCGGGCGGCTAAAGATGTCAGATGACATATCGGCAACTAATGGAACAGGGGCATCGATATCTTTGTAAATCTGCGTTCCAAAAATGGTATTATTTGTGGTAATATGCAAATAGTCAATGTCAGAAGGAATCACAACATTTTTAGGAATATAATTGTAATTTTTATCTTTTGAAGTGGCTACCTCAACAACTTCACCGAAAAACTTAGCTTCTTTCAACGCTTTTGAGGCCCAGACACCCGTATTATAATAGCCTGCCTTTGTTTTGAGCAGGTTAAAGGGGACCATATAAAACTGAGTACTTGCTCCTCCCTGAAGAAACAGGACTTCATAACCCTCAGGCACTTCAAGTAACTCCTTTACCAATGAAATGGCCTGATTCATTACCGCAATAAACTCTTTACTACGATGCGAAATTTCCAGTACAGAAAGGGATGTACCCGCAAAATTCAGGATTGCTTCGGCAGTTTTCTGAATCGTGTATTCAGGTAAAATCGATGGACCTGCGTAAAAATTGTGCTTTTTCATTTGGTGGAAATTAAAGGTGATAAATATTAAAATTAGATGACATAGCTCTGAAAATTACTAAAATGGAACAGCATATCAAAGCATCCTGTTCCTATTTGCAAAATTAACACATTTGTCAGAAATAGGGCAAGATTTCAATGAAATAAGGTAATTTTTAAATTCAGGAAGTTTCGTTTGTTTTTCACAATTCTCACTTGAAGTTACCTGCAACTGGCAGGTAGCAACTGGCAAATCCATCTGGGGAGACGCTAATCTTTAATGATTTAAATAAAAAATAAAAAAATTGTCTGGCAATGGAATTTAATCCACTTAAGAGCAAATTACAGCCATCTGCAATTTTCACAAAACTTTCCGGGCTGGTAATCGAAATTCTCACCAATTCAGACCTGGATAAACGGCATATTTACAATCTTAGCCTTCAAGCGTTTATTTCGTACGAGAATAAATATTTCGGTGTCCAAATAGCTGAAATCCTTGTGAATATACCCCATTCCAATTCCCTTGTCCAGCACAGGTGACTGGGTACCCGAAGTTACTACACCAATAACAACTCCTTTGGAATCAACAATCTCATACCCATGACGCGGAATTCCCCTGTCGATCATTTCAAATCCTTTTAACCTGCGTGTAACCCCTTCCCTCTTTTGACGAAGAAAAAAATCCTTGTCAATAAACTCCTTATCATCCGAAAATTTGGTAATCCATCCCAAACCAGCCTCGATTGGAGAGGTGGTGTCATCAATGTCATTACCATAAAGACAATATCCCATTTCGAGTCTAAGTGTATCACGTGCGCCAAGGCCTATCGGCTTAATTTCTTCTTCTTTCCCTGCTTCAAAGAGGGCCTCCCAGATCTGCCGGGCTGATTCATTATAAAAATAGAGTTCAAAACCACCAGCTCCGGTATATCCTGTAGCTGAAATAATTACATCATCTATACCAGCAAAACGGCCAACTTTAAACGTATAGTATTTAATCGATCCAAGATCTGTATCGGTTAGTTTCTGCAAAACTTTTAAAGCTTTGGGACCCTGAACAGCTAATTGGCTGATTTTGGAGGAAGCATTCTCCAACTCTGCACCCAAATCATTTTGAGACACAAGCCAATCCCAGTCTTTTTGAATATTGGAAGCATTAACCACTAACATGTATTTATTTGGTTCAAAGTAGTAAACCAGTAAATCATCAACAATACCCCCTTTACCATTCGGGAAACAGGAATATTGTGCCTGTCCTGTTTGCAGAATGGAGGCATCATTTGAAGTTACCTTTTGAATAAAAGATAAGGCATTTGGACCTTTAACCCATATTTCACCCATGTGTGAGACATCAAAAACCCCTACACCATTGCGGACAGTCATATGTTCATCTTTAATACCTGTATATTCCACTGGCATTTCAAATCCGCCAAATTCAACGATTTTGGCATTACATTGCTTATGAATCTCGTAAAACGGAGTTCTAATCATCGGATTATGATATTTAATTATATTATGGTGTAAATTTATAATTTTCATAATGACTAATGGCAGAAAAATATCACAGGATTTAATTAAAAAATTAGTAACTTTATTGAATTAAATTTTGATCATTAAAAAATCAAAGATTATTATGGCTTATACCAATTTAGACTACCTGCGCAATATCACAGGAGGTGATAAAGATTCAATACGTGAGATAATTCTACTTTTTATTGAGCAGGTTCCTGAATTTATCGGGAATATGAAAAAACATCTGGAAGAAAAAAATTATATCGAATTAGGAAGGGAAGCCCATAAAGCAAAATCCTCAGTCATGATTTTGGGTATGGAAGATCTTGGTCACGATTTAAAGGCACTCCAACTTGCAACAATTAACGGTACACGAGAAGAGACCTACCCACAACATTTTCAAAGATTTGAAAATGAGTGCAATATGGCTATAGCAGAACTTGAACTGGAGTTGATCAAACTAGGATAACTCCTTCAGTTGCCAAATCTGATCAACACTTCAGATAAAAGCGTTGAGTAAAACCCAATACTTGAAAGTTCGCTAACAATTTGACTTTAACGTGGGAAAACCTTTTCTAAAGAATCTTTTATTTTGGTGCCATTTTTAATATTGATTCTGCAAATTCATAGGTTGCTATTTCCACCTCCCTGAAACTTTTTGAGGTTAGATTACAGGCAATAACATGTGATCCGGCTTCCGGAAAGGGCTGTTCTCTTCTTAACAATTTTGGAGTACTCACCTTGCTGAACATTTCCAAAGCGGCTTTCACATCAACTGCCTGATCCTGATGCTCTTCATCCTTATAATAATATCCCAGGAACAAGGGGCAGCTGATTTTTGAAAAAACTTTATCATCCATGGTTACATCTATCAGCTGTTGAAGAAACACTGTTCCTTCTGCCCGGTATTTGCAATACCAGTATTTGCAAATCTCCCCTGATGGGTCATCTGACGTTACCCTAAAATCCCCGCCGAAATTCAACCGGGCAATCTGCAAGCCCCAGGGTTTAGATAATAGAATAGAGGCTTTCTGCTTAATCCTGACATTCGGCGAATAGAGAATCAACCCTGCAACCATTTCCGGAAAATCAGCTGCAAGCTTGAGGCCAAGGGTTCCGCCTGTTGAAGTTCCCATAATAATCACCTTCTTTCCCAATTGGCTGGCAATGACCAATGCCATTTTTGCGGATTCATAAAGGCGATCGGGAGACATATCGATCAGTGGATTTTCAGTAACCAAACCATGCGATGCCAGTCTTGCCAGGTAGGCATTGCAATTGTATCTCTTGGAGAAGTCTTCATTGACCGGAAAGCCTTCCTGCCGGCTTGCCGAAAAACCATGCAGATAAAGCAGAACATATTCGGTTTTAGCTTTAACTGAATCGTTAGCCCAAAGAATTTTAGCTTCGTTACCAGGACGTATTTTTTCAATGGATTCCAGGTGAGCTACAAATTCCTGAATGGGCTCGTTGACCACCGGAAGTTTTGAATTTAAAACAGGATCAGGCATAACCGGACCCAGGAAATAAATTAAAAAAACCACAATGACAATCCCGACAATAATTTTTAATGCCTTCATTAAATGAAAATTAAGTTAAAAAACTTTTCTGCAAACTGCGCTTAAGTAATCGGAAAGATATAATATATTATTTAAAATTCTGATTTTCTACATTTTGACCACTCTAAATCTCCCGTATTCTGAACAACACCTGTCTTTTAATCCCCTCCGTTGGAAGGGACTGGGGCGGTCAGGGGTCAGGAGAGGTTAAAAGAGGAAATAATTACGACAAAATTGTTCCAATTACTTAAATGTATTCTGGAAATATAAGACTAATGCTTCAGCCTTGTTTTTGTCTTACGATCAATTGCCATGAAATTTACTTCGCGTCATTTGATAGCTAACCCTTGACAATCCGAATAATGGCCGTTCTTTTTCTGCCATCCATTAAAACCTCCAATTGGCTTTTGAACCTGACATGCTTTACATATTTACCCTGCCAGATTAATTCCTGTTGTTCAAGCAAATCAAACTTTATAAAATCGGTACTATTATTTTCGGGAACCGAGAAATAGCCCACATTCATTGAAGTTACATTGTGAAAGAAATGAGAACCCAATGAAGCCTCGAGCGGATAATCGGGTAAACCGAGTTCAACAATCACTCGTGCATTATTAATTTGAGCCCAATTCACCGGAATACCGGTATATTGATCCCTGGTTCCCCATCGCCCCGGTCCAATAAGAATATAATTTTGATTCTGTTTATTCAGGTTTTTGTTGATATCTGCTATTTCAGCTGCAATTTCTCTGGTTTTTGTCTTGTCAAAAGTTTTAACATCCACATAAACAACGTCTGAGATTCCTAAAAGTTTCCCATTTCCCATCCCTTTAGTAGACTTAAGCAGTAAATTTGAATGATCAGCTGTATCAAGGTCAATGGCAATCTCGGCCTGTCTCCGTATGAGAGGTTTAAGCTGGAGCAGGTAAAATGTAGGCCATCCATTTTCCCCGCAGGTTAAATCGAGTGCAAATTCCATTTCAACCGGGGCACCCATTGCCTGTTTAAATAGCTTCATTAAGACAAGCAGTGTATCTGAAAGAGGAACATGCTGATATTCAAGGATATTTGAGAAATTAATAACCCTTGGTCCCCGGATACCAATACCAGGCACAAGATGATCATTTTCAATACTGTAGGTTGAAGCGCAATGTTCCAGGACACCATCTTTTTCAGCTTCAACCATTTTATATTTTTTGATCGCCGCCATCTCACCTTCCATTGTGAGATCAAATTGACTATAATTCAAATCAATGGCATAAAATTCCCGCTGGGAATCTCTTACCTGATCGTTCACTGAACTATTGTTTAACGCCGGGTACCTGGGACAAAATCTGAACGCTTTTTCGCCTCCAACAACAGCCTGACCCAGGCCAACTGCGATAACAGCAAACCCATCTTCGGGCTCCATATAGGCATACGGATAGTAATTATAAGATTGAGCAACACCACTTATATCAATATAAAATTTTTGATTATGCTGTTGTCCAACAACAGGTTGAATGACAACAGCCATTTTTTCTTCTTCAATTTTATAGTTGATCGCATTGAAATAGCTTCGCGCATCGTCACTAAATACTGAGGCATAAACCAGCTTAACAGCGGTACGCAATTGCTCAAACCTCACATTTTCATCCGGATGGTTGTTTGGGATCAGGTAGGTGGCATAAACTCCCGAAAAAGGCTGAAGCAACGAATCTTCAAATAGTCCCGAGGATCTTACGGCCAGAGGACAGTTTACCTGTCGTACATATTGCAGCAGTTTTTCTTTAAGAGCGTCACTCAGATTAGCCTTCTGAAATGCATTATTGACTTGCCTGAAGTCGGACTGATGGTAAGCAATATTGTAAAGATCATTGGCTTCCATGAAATTATCAAATTCAATGGCTCCAATCACTGCCGTTGCCGGCATTCGGATATTTATCCCGGGGATCAGCGTTTTCATGTCGATGTTCTCCATCAGGTTGCACATGAATGCAAGACCCCTCCCCTTTCCTCCGAGTGAGCCAAGCCCCAATCTGACAATATATCGATTCCCGCTAACCAGTAAAGGATCAAAATTGATAATTCTTCCACGGTTTCTTTTCTCCTGCACATCGGCAAAAACGCTCATACAAATATCCCTGATTTTGGCAGGATCATCGAAATCACTGGTTTTGTAAGGAATAAGCCTTTCAGCGATATTGATTTCACCCCTTGCCAATAGCCAGGTTGAAAAATCGTTGGTCTTTCCATGATAAACCAAAGACTCAACAGGAACTTCTGAGACCAGCTGCTCAAATTCATGAAGATTCCGGGCAATGGCTATAGGATCTCCGCTGTTATTGCGAAAGACAAAATCACCAAATCCTAAGTTACTATTAATAAACTCATTAATATCATGAGAAAGGGTATCTGAATTCTTGTTGATAAATCCTGCCTGAATTTCATTGGCTCTTACAGCATTCGAAATATCATGTGACTGAAGTAATAACGGGATAGGATACCTTAAACTTTGTTTTACGAATTTCAGCAGATCAATACCTGCATCCTCATCGCTTATTCCGTTGCGCGAAAATTTAACATCAGAAATAACACACAGAAGATTCTCCTTATATTCATAAATAACCTCCAGCGCATCCTCGTAAGTACTAACCAATAATACTTTGGGACGTGCCCTGTATTTGAATATCTTATGGAGCTCATCCGTGGATTCATCCGAAACCAATGCCTGCGTCTGAGTCATCACACTTGTAAAGAGTAATGGCAGGTAGCGGGAATAATATTTGATCGAGTCCTCCACCAATAAAATAATCCTGACCCCACCTAACCTGGTATCCCGGGCAACATTTCGCTTGTCCTCGATATATTTAATCATCGCCAGAAATACATTCGAATTCCCATTCCAGACAAACACACGGTCAATCGCAGGTATCCGGTTGGCAGCCAACTTAAAGTACCGGACATCACTGTTGTTGTTCACTAACAACAGGATAGGAATACGTGGTTTGGAAGCATAAATCTCTTCCACAACTTTTATTGGCATCTCCTTGTCGACACCAGCCATAATAATTGCCAGGTCGAAATGCCTGGTATTGAGCACTCTACTGACGTCCTCTTCCGCATTTACACTGGTGAAACGGGGTGCAGCATAGAGATTTAGCTGAAGATATTCCCCAAAGATCTTGTCTGAGAACTGACCTTCCCGTTCGATGGCATAGGAATCATAGAGTGTGGCAAAAAGCAACACCTCTTTAACCTTGTTCGGCATCAGCTCCTGGAAGATGTCCCTGTCACTCTTTCTTCGCTTGTAAATAGCTGAAATTGAAATATTTTCAAATTTTTCCATGGAATAAATATATCAGACCTTTACCCTTTAAAGTTAATTAAAAAATGGAATAAAGCAGAAAAGAGGCCTAAGCCTCTCTTCATTGTAAATTGTGATATATTATTCCACCACCCAGGTATTTCCGCTGCTAAGCAAGTCATCGATAGACTTAATTTTCGCCTTACTTTGTACCGCTGCAATTTGCTCCTCCATTAACTGGTCATAGACAGGAGCCACCACGGCACGGATAACACCCATTGCTACAGGAAAATCAGGCAATTTCATTCCAATTAGTTGCTGGTGTACATAACCGTTAGGTTCGGTAACATCATGGATAAGGATATCATCGCGGGTAACGCCGTTTTCGCCAATTGTAGCAACTTTCAGAACCGCTTTGTCGAAGATGAGACCTTTATCCTTATTGTTTCCAAAGATCATCGGTTCCCCATGCTTAAGAAAGATCTGTCGCTCTTCACGGTTTTTAGGATCTGAAATTTCGGCATGAATTCCGTCGTTAAAGATAACACAATTCTGTAAAACCTCAACAACGGAAGTCCCGTGATGCTTTGCTGCCTCTTCAAAAACCTCCTGTGAATGCTTGATGTTGTTATCAACAGCCCTGGCAAAGAAAGTACCCCCTGCTCCCAAAATCAATTGCCCTGGAATAAACGGGCTTTCAATGGTCCCCTGAGGAGAAGTTTTGGTAATCGCACCTCTGTCAGATGTAGGCGAATACTGACCTTTGGTAAGGCCGTAAATTTTATTATTGAACAGGATGATATTGAGATCAATATTCCGGCGAATGCAATGGATGAAATGGTTTCCTCCGATTGCCAGGGCATCCCCGTCACCAGTAATTTCCCAAACACAAAGTTTAGGATTTGCACATTTTACACCTGAAGCTACTGCTGCAGCACGGCCATGAATAGTGTGAAAGCCGTAGGTACTCATATAATATGGGAACCTGGAAGAGCATCCAATACCCGAAATCACGGCAAAATCCTCCTGTTTAACTCCCAGGGTAGCCATTGCTTTCTGAATTGAGTTCAATACCGCATGATCACCACAGCCGGGACACCAACGAACTTCGTTTTCGCTTTTAAAATCCTTTAATGTATATTCTAATATTTCTGCCATTACTTTTCCTCCAGAAGCTTTTCAAAATTTTCAACTAATTCCTGCATCGTAAATGGTAAACCCTGAACCTTGTTATACTGATGGTATTTGAAACCAGGAACTTTATCACGCAGATAACCAGCAAACTGACCTAAGTTTAACTCGCATACCACGATTTTTTTAAACCGGGAAAAGACCTCTTTGGTATTTGCGGGAAGCGGCCTAATATAGTTAAAATGAGCTAACCCGATTTTAGCCCCTTTGTCTTTCAGTTCACGAACCGCACCATCCACATATCCAAATGTACCGCCCCAACCAACGACTAAAAGATCGCCTTGCTGATCTCCATCCACTTCAATGTCAGGAATCATCTCAACAACCCGGTTCACTTTGGCTTCACGGATATCGGTCATCCGCTGGTGATTCATGGGATCGTGGCTTACATTTCCGGCAGCATCCTTTTCCAGTCCGCCAATCCGGTGCTGGTATCCATCCATTCCCGGGAAGGCCCATTCGCGGGCCAGAGTTTTCTCATCCCGGGAATAGGGTTTAAATGTGGCAGGATCTGTTGCAATACGTGGTGTAATTGATGGTAATTCACTGAATGTCGGAATTTTCCAGGGTTCTGAACCGTTACCTAAAAATCCGTCCGTTAAAAGAACCACAGGAACCATCCGCTCCAGGGCGATTTTAGCAGCAGTGAACGCATAATGAAAACAGTCTGAAGGGGTTGAGGCCGCAATCACGACAAGAGGACTTTCACCGTTACGGCCGTATAAAGTCTGAAGCAGGTCAGACTGCTCTGTTTTTGTAGGAAGACCGGTTGATGGCCCGCCACGTTGCACATTAACTACGACAAGAGGCAATTCGGCCATTACGCTCAGACCCAATGCTTCAGATTTAAGTGCAAAGCCCGGACCTGAAGTGGTTGTAACAGCCAATTTCCCGGCAAAGGAAGCGCCGATTGCAGTACAAATACCCGCAATTTCATCTTCGGCCTGGAAACTTTTGACGCCAAGATCCTTTCGGTCAGCTAGTGCCTGAAGAATCTCAGTCGCCGGAGTGATGGGATAAGAGCCGATAAACAGGTCAAGACCGGCCTTTTTGGAAGCGGCCAGCAAACCCCAAGCGGTAGCAAGATTTCCGTTGATATTGCGATAAGTTCCTTTTTCAATTTCAGCCGGATGAACAATATAACGTGGAGTCAGATGTTCAAGTGTAAGTCCGTAATTCCAACCTGCATGCAAAACCCTGAGGTTTGTCTCAACAACAACCGGACTTTTTGCGAATTTTCGCTTGATAAATTTCTCAATATAATCGAGGGGCCTGCTGAAAACCCAGCAAATCAGCCCTAAAGCAAACATATTCTTACTGCGGAGAATGCTCTTATTGTCAATATCCAAATCTTTTAAAGCCTCTCTGGTCATGCTGGTAATCGGAACTGCAACCTTAAAATAGTCTTGCAGATTACATTCTTCAAACGGATCACTTGTTTTTAGCTTTGCCTTGTCAAAATTCTTCTGGGTAAAACTGTCCACATCGTAAAAAATCGTCCCCCCGGGACGCATAAAGTTAGCGTTTGCCTTTACCGCAGCCGGATTCATCGCAACAAGAACATGCGCAAAATCTCCCGGCGTGGTGATTCTACCCTTTCCAAACTGAACCTGAAATCCTGAAATTCCCCCAATGGTCCCCTGTGGCGCCCTGATCTCAGATGGATAATCAGGGAATGTGGAGATGTCGTTGCCAAATAATGCCGAAGTATCTGAAAAAAGTGCTCCGGTTAATTGCATTCCATCTCCGGAGTCACCCGAAAACCGGATTGCTACCTCTTCCAGCTCAATGATTTTTGTACCAATCATAAAAATTAAATAATAATTTATACCTATGTTTATCCTACAATATTGAGTGTATATTACTAATTTTGGAGATACTAATTTTGGAGTACAAATTTAAACAATTTTAATCGAATGGCTATTATAAAATCACTTCGCGGAAAAACACCTGTTTTTGGTCAGAATTGCTGGCTCGCTGAAACTGCCGTGATCATTGGGGATACCAGCGTCGGAGATAATTGCAGTATCTGGTTCGGAGCGGTGCTTCGTGGCGATGTTAACTATATAAAAATTGGGAATAACGTTAATATTCAGGACAATGCAGTAATTCATGCGACCTATCTGAAATCACCCACCACAATCGGGAATAGTGTCACTATAGCCCATGGAGCAGTTGTTCACGGCTGTACAATACACGACAATGTATTAATCGGAATTAATTCTGTAATTCTGGATGATGTAATAATCCACAGTGATTCAATTATTGCAGCAGGGGCTGTAGTTACCAAAGGAACTATAGTTGAGTCAGGAGCAGTTTATGCAGGCTCACCCGCCAAAAAAATCAAAGATATGAGTCCGGAATTACTGGATGGTGAAATCAACCGAATCGCCAACAATTATCACATGTACTCAGGATGGTACAAGGAATCCGAATAAGTAGAATCCACATAGGGGAAAAATGAAAAGAGATAGAAATAAATAGAAATAGAATGGAATCAATTTATATGCATTTCGAAAAATCGGAATGCATAAATATGCAAATCGAAGGCCTCTCCTGAAAAGGAAAGGCCTTTGATTTTAAATTGCTTTGAATAACCTATAATTTTAAATATTTTTGTGTGCCTTTAAATTTTAGGCGGTAAACAAGTTCCTGAAAATATAACGTATTTTATGAAACCAACCTTAGTAATTCTTGCAGCTGGAATGGGCAGTCGCTATGGCGGACTTAAGCAACTCGATGAAGTTGGTCCAAACGGCGAGGCCATAATCGATTATTCATTGTACGACGCAATACGTGCCGGATTTGGAAAAGTAATATTTGTAATCCGCGCCGATTTTGCTGCGGAATTTAAAGCCCGGTTTGAGCCCAATCTGAAAGGGAGGATTGAGACCGGTTATGTGTACCAATCGCTTGATAAAATTCCGGAAGGATCAAACGTTAATCCTGAAAGAGAAAAACCCTGGGGCACCTCCCATGCAACAATGATGGCTGAGCCGGTGGTTCACGAACCCATGGCCGTAATTAATGCTGATGATTTTTATGGGAACAAGGCTTACAAGGTAATGGCAGATTTCCTAACCTCCTCATCCGACGATAATGAGTATTCGATGGTTGGATATAATGTTGCCAATACTTTATCTGAATTTGGAACCGTTTCACGCGGAGTTTGCAATACAGACAAAGATGGAAACCTTACCACTGTTGTCGAGCGGACTAAAATCAAACAAGATGAAGATGGTATTTACTATTATGAAGAGGATGAGCGGTTCAAACTGGAAGAAGAGACGCCTGTTTCGATGAATTTCTGGGGCCTCAAACCGAATGTCTTTAAATACCTCAATGAAGGTTTTAAAGAATTTCTCGAAAACCAGGGTAAAGAGCTGAAATCAGAATATTTTATCCCGCTACTAATCAACAATAACATTATAAAAGGGACCATCAGAACAAAGGTTCTTCAGTGTAACTCCCCCTGGTTCGGGGTCACCTATCGGGAGGACAAACCCTTTGTACAACAACGGATTAAAGAACTGATTGAATCGGGTGAGTATCCTGAGAAACTTTGGGAATAATTAGATCCGGGAATTCCGGGTTAGGCGCACCATCAATCGCCGGTCAAACAAATAATCCGAAAGAAAAACTTCGTGTCTTTCAAAATAAAAGCTTCCTGTATTGAGATAACCTATTGATTAACAAAACTTACACCTATTTAATAATGAGAACTTCAATATTGTCCGAATTAGTCAATAAGTTTGATATTGATTTAACTATTAAAAGTATTGCTCCGTTTGGTACGGGTCATATCAATGATACCTATCTGGTTAAAACCTCTCCAACGGAAGCTCCGGATTATATGCTTCAGCGTAAGAATCATAAGATTTTCAAGAATGTCCCCGGAATGATGGGGAATATTGTACTGGCAACGAACCACATCCGGAGTCTGCTCACCTCCGCTGGAGAAAAAGAGGTCGACCGGAAAGTGATGACTTATTTTCCTTCAAAGGATGGACAAATGTTTGTCAATGATGATGAAGGAAATTACTGGACATTGTTCCTTTTTATTGCCGACTGCCGCGTGGTTGAGAATATTCAAAAACCGGAACAGGCTTATTCCGCTGCCCGCGCGTTTGGTCATTTTCAAAAACAACTTGCTGATCTCCCCGGAGACAAATTAATTGAAACAATTCCCAATTTCCATAACGGGATATCCCGTTTAAATGATTTTAAATCAGCAATTTCGAAAGATGCAGCAGGAAGAGTATCAGACAACAAGCAGCTAATCGATAAAATTCTGAACAGATCCAACGAAATGACCGCCATACAGCGGGGACTCGACGATAAAAGCATTCCGTTAAGGATCACCCATAACGACACAAAGATCAACAACATTCTATTTGATCAGGATAGTAATACTTTATGCATCATTGATCTTGACACCGTAATGCCCGGTTCTGCACTTTACGATTTTGGAGATGCCATACGAACTCTGGGAAACAAGGCACCGGAAGATGAACCTGATCTTACCAAAGTAGCTTTCAATCAGGAAATTTATGATGCTTTTGCCAGAGGATACCTTTCAGAAGCAAAAACATTCCTGACACCTGCGGAGATTGACCACCTGGCTTTCTCGTGCCGTTATATGGCGTGGGAACAGGCGATGCGGTTTCTGACCGATTACCTGAATGACGATATTTATTATAAAACCGATTATCCCGGGCATAATCTGGTAAGGACAAAGGCTCAGATCCGTTACCTGGAGGTTTTGGAAGAGAATAAAGGGGTGATGGAGGCGATTGTCAGGGAGAATTCATCTGAGATTTGACGGCGGACTGGAAATTAAGCCTAAAATGCAAGGTGCAAAATCAAAGTACAAAGCAGGTAAATATCCGATTTTGATTAAATTTATGGTTATATTCCTATAAAATCAACTCATATTTGAAAGATTATGAAGTCCATTTCCATTTTGATGATGTTTTTTGCCTGGATATCGGGTAGTGCACAGACGAATCCGGTAAAGATTTTCGAATCGGATACTTTCGAAACATCAAAGGGTCCATTGAAGATTACGTTTATTGGTCATGGGACATTGATGATCGAGGCAGGTAACCAGGTGGTCCATATCGATCCTGTTTTGCGCGAAGCTGATTTCTCAAAACTCTCCAGGGCAAACCTGATCCTTATTACTCACGAACATTTTGATCATCTGGACAAGAAAGCAATCTCATTGATTTCAAATCCCCAGACTATAATTATTTTGAGCAATAGCTGCAAGGGATTAATTGACAATGGGATAGTACTTTTGAATGGGGAACAAAAATCCTTCGGAGATTGGGAAATTAAAGCTGTGCCAGCCTATAACCTCATCAATAAACGATCTGATGGCCTCCCTTTTCACGCGAAAGGAAACGGGAACGGCTATGTGATCAGTTTCGGCGGGAAAAGGATCTATGTAGCGGGTGATACGGAGAATATCCCAGAAATGAGCAAACTTAAAAATATCGATATTGCCTTTCTTCCCATGAACCTCCCTTATACCATGACTCCCCGGATGGTTGCCGACGGGGCAAAAAGTTTTATGCCTTCTGTTCTGTATCCTTACCATTACGGTGAAACAAATCCACAATTATTAGTTGATTTATTGAAAGATACACCAATTAAAGTGGTCATCAGGAAGTTGAAGTAGAGGCAGACCTTCAAGTTTTTTTTAAGACATTGAAACCCTAAATAGAAAACGTTATTTATTTTTTGACAATTAGAGTCTGTTTAAAATTTGACTTTCAATCTCATCAGGGATTAAATATGGAATAGAAAATTTAAACAGTTTCTTATCTGCCAAACAGAACCTGATAGAAATGTCAGTTCATTTCCGTAATGTAAATTCGAAGTTCGATCCTTTGCCGATTTCCGAATACAATCGGATAGTTCCACCCAATCCTTCGACCAGTGATTTAACCGTAGCCAGCCCGATTCCGGTTCCTTTGACACCCGATTTATCAATATTTGTGGTAGTTTCAAAAATCTGGAAAATCCGTTGCTGGTCCTCTGCTTTAACTCCGGGTCCGTTATCGATAATGTTAAATTTCATAAATTCCTTAAGCTCTTCAACAAGAATTGAAATTTGGACCTCCTCCTTATCGTTATATTTAACAGCGTTGACTAAAAGGTTTAGAAATATTTGATCCAGGGCAACTTTGTTGGTGAATATTGTTGATTCACATTGAGAATTGAAGGTAAACTTAACTTCCCCCATGGGATCGATCAACTGAATCAGGTCATTGAGCGACTCCTGAATATTAACTGAATTTTTATCTTCAGCCAACAGACTCGAGTTCTGGCTGTATCTTAAGATTCCATCAATAAAATTCGTAAGATTCAACGCAGATGAATTGATCATCTCTATCAACTCCAATCCCTGTTCATCCAGCCTATCAGTATATTGATGGCTGAATAAGTCAGTTACCATTACAATTGTGGCAAGTGGAGATTTGATATCATGAGCTGCATTTCCGGCAAACTTCTTTAAAACATCATTCCGCGCCTCAATTTCTTTGGCCTTGGTCTCCAGTTCAACAGTCATCTTCCTTAATTCAAACAAAGCAATAATCTGATTGGATAATGCTTTCAGCGCTTTTATCTGAAATTCATCGAGAGAATTTGGTTCATTATCAATCACACAAAGTGTTCCTAATGCAAAACCAGCCTTATTTGTCAAGGGAATGCCAGCATAAAAAATAACATGAGGATCGTCAGTAACTAAAGGATTGTCATAAAATCGTTCATCTTTTCTCGAATCAGGAATTATGAATATGTTGTTTTTGTCATTTATAGCATGTGCACAAAATGCAAATTCCTTGGGTGTCTCAGTCGCCTCAAGTCCATGATGCGATTTAAACCATTGTCTTTTTTCATCGATCAGGCTTATCAGAGAAATAGGTGTTTGGCATATCTGGGAAGCCAGATAGGTAATATCGTCATATTCCTCTTCCGCCATGGTATCCAGTATCGAATATTCCTTTAAGGCATGGAGGCGTTTTATTTCATCTTTGGGGATATCAGGAAATATCATCAGCTAACAATTTACTTTTTAATGATCGAATGGAATAATAGCCTAATCCATATCTGATTTTAAAACATCTGAACTTTCAAATATAACAATTTTCAATAATACAAAGTTTCAAAATGAGTGATTCAATATCCAATATTGCTTCAATCGATAATTTGACTGGTTGACCGGTGAGCAATTGACCGACTATTTTTTTGGTTAGCCATGAATTAATCCATCAAATATCCTTGGATTCCAGGATATTTTTTCACAGTTTTACATATAAATATCAACCTTAAAACGACTTTAATCATGGTCAAACTATTTATTCCGGGAATCCTTCTCTTCTTCATTCTAAACATAAGCATCGGATTCGCACAAGATTCGCTGCCTGTCAGGGGTTTTTGCATCGGCGCCCCACAATCAGCAGATGTTGAGTCCTTTATGAAATTTATATCGGAAGAGCTGGCACCCAGAAAAGTCAATACTCTGATTCTTAGAATTGATTTTAATTACCAGTTTGAGAGTCATCCTGAATTGAGAGATTCTTCTGCTTTATCTAAAGCTGAAGTTAAAAAAATGGTAGAAGTTTGCCGGAAAAATCAAATTCGGATTATTCCGCAAATCAACCTGTTGGGACACCAGTCGTGGGCATCAAAAGTCACAAATCTGTTGCGCGTTTATCCACAGTTTGACGAAACGCCAAAGGTAGAAATGCCGGCAAAGTACAAATGGCCAAATTCCGATGGTTTATATTGTAAAAGTTATTGTCCCCTACATCCAGATCTGCACCCTATTGTTTTTGCATTGGTTGACGAGATTTGTGACGCTTTTGAATCGGATGCCTTTCATGCCGGGATGGATGAGGTGTTTTACATTGGGGAAGAGCAGTGTCCTCGCTGTTCAGGGAGGGACAAGGCTGAATTGTTTGCTGGTGAGGCCAACCTGATCCGCAATCATTTGGCACTGAAAAACCGTCAGCTTTGGATCTGGGGCGACCGGCTAATTGACGGAAAAACGACTGGCATGGGGATGTGGGAAGCGAGCATGAACAACACCTACAAAGCTATTGATTTAATATACAAAGACATAATGATTTGTGACTGGCACTATGAGCGTCCGGATCAGACTCCTGTTTATTTCGCGACCAAGGGTCTCTGTGTCATAACCTGTCCCTGGCGGATCCCCGAAAATGCAGTAAAGCAAACAGAAGATATGTTTCGTTTCAGGGCATCGGTAACTCCTGTGATGAAAGATCGTTTTCAGGGAATGATGCAGACGGTGTGGTCAGGTGCAGGCCAATTTATGGATGAGTTTTATGGTCGGAAAACAAATTCAAAGGCCGGACAAAACACCCAGTCAAATTGCTTCAGAGCCATGTTTGAAGTGATTAAAAAACACAATTAGAAATTGTTTCTGCGTAGAGACGCACCGCTGTGTGTCTCTACGCAGAAAATAAAAACAAAAAAACACCAACCACAAATTATGACCAACGACCAAAACCGTATTTTTTCCATCGATGTTTTCCGGGCAATCACTATGTTGCTCATGATTTTTGTGAACGATTTCTGGTCGTTATCCGGGATTCCATTGTGGCTTGAACATGCACGGGCTGATCAGGATTTCCTGGGGTTTTCAGATTTGATTTTTCCATGTTTCCTGTTTATTGTAGGGATGTCGATACCCTATGCAATGCGAAACAGGCTGGCAAAAGGGGAAAGCCCGATGAAAATCCTAACTCATATAGCCTTGCGCTCCTGTGCGTTACTGGTGATGGGACTTTTCACAGTTAACATTGATCATCTGAACGGACCTGCATCAGGAATAAGCCGCGAGTTGTTTGAAATAGTAATGGTTATCGGATTTTTCCTGATCTGGAATGTATATCCCAAAGAAGCTGGCTGGAAAAAATATCTGTTTTATGCCTTACAGGTGTTAGGAGTAATAGTTCTATTTGTTCTATTTTTCCTGTTTAAAGGGGGAAAGGATGGAACAGGACATATGACTCCATCGTGGTGGGGAATTCTGGGATTAATCGGTTGGACTTATCTGATCACTGCCTCAATCTACCTTTTTGCCCGTAAATTACCTGTTTTGCTGCTCTTTTTCTGGTTCCTGTTTACGGTGCTGAATATTGCAGATCTGGCAAAATGGTTGCATACCCCCATTCCCGGAGGTGGCGCATTTCAAGGATTTGCCTTTGCAGGGATTGCTGCTACCCTCCTAATTGATTGGGCTATAACTCTTGAAAAACGAAGAAAGTTACCATTTATCTATCTTGGTGCAGGAGCGTTATTACTTCTGGCAGGGTTTTGGCTTCGGAATTATTTCATCATTTCGAAGATTCATGCTACTCCTACCTGGGTCTTTCTGTGCAACGGAATTGCTTTCGGATTATTTGCATTGGTCTATTACTTAGTAGAACTCAAAGGGAAAGTCGATTGGTTCCGCTGGATCAAACCTGCAGGCACGAGTACCTTGACTTGTTATTTGGTACCCTATGTTTATTATAGTCTCGCTGCTTTCGCTTTCACCCTCCCGGATTTCATCAAATCGGGTGTCATCGGTTTGGTGAAATCGTTTGGTTACGCCATGATTATCATTGGAATTACATTTATTCTGGGGAAATTAAAGATAAAATTAAAGATATAACCCCTTAATTTTGCGAAGGTTTCAGAGGTTTGTCGCCTTTAATCCATTGTTTCGCAGCTTCCATAATAATGAGTAACACACAAATCAGGATGATGGCAGTGAGGAAAGTATTGATTGTTCCCTGGACCCTGGTTTTCAGAACACTTATTTGAGGAATATAGATATTAACCAAGTTCATTACACCTCCGGCTATGGTGGTAATGCCTACAAAAGACATTGGGATTAGGGTAATCCAGATATATTTACGTTTCCCGTGATTAATCAGGAATGAGGTTCCGATAGCCAGTGCCAGAGTTGCCAACAATTGATTAGCTACCCCAAACATCGGCCAGATTGTCGAAACGCTGCCGGTATAAATAAAGTAACCCCAGGCAAAAACTACCATAAAACTTGTGATCAGATTTCCGATAAGCCAGTTAGTTCTTCCAAAAGGTGGATACACTTTTCCAAAAGCTTCCTGCAATATAAATCTTGCGATTCGGGTGCCGGCATCTATTGTAGTCAATATAAACAAAGCCTCAAACATAATGGCAAAATGGTACCAATACGACATCAGACCAGAGAGTCCCGGAATTGCTGAAAATACCTGGGCCATCCCTACCGCCAGCGAAACAGCTCCTCCCGGTCTTCCGGCAATAACTTCCTTAACCTCTGACGACAAGGAAAGTAAATTCGTCTGGGTGAACCCTAATGCCTTTAACTGTGGCAATATTTGAATAAATTTTTCAGGCGAAACATTGATTTGAAAATAGTCAAGTGGGAACAGACTCGTTGCAGCTATTAAAGCAAGTATACTAACCATACCTTCAGCAAGCATCGACCCCACAGCAATTTGTTGAATATGTGATTCTTTCATGATCATTTTGGGGGTAGTTCCTGAACTTACCAGGGCATGAAATCCCGAGATGGCACCACAGGCGATCGTTATAAACAGGTAAGGGAATAGTGAGCCAGGAATGATGGGCCCGCCTCCGTGTATATAGGGGGTAATTGAAGGCATTTTGATCTCCGGAGCCACAATAATAATTCCTACGGCAAGCATAAAGATCACAGTAAGTTTCATGATTGAGCTCAGATAATCCCTGGGAGATAGCAGGAGCCAGACCGGAAGGACGGAGGCCAGAAATCCGTAAGCAGCCAACAAAATCGTGAGTGTTTTTCGGTCAAAGGTAAACCACGACTCGAAGGGAGATCCGGGAATAAATTTTCCATATATTACAGCAAGTGAAAGCAGGATTACCCCGATAATAGTAGCTTCTACTGTTCTTCCCTTACGGAACTTAAACATCCACAATCCCATGAAAATAGCGATTGGGATGGTTGCGGCAATTGTAAAAGTTCCCCAGGAGCTTTCTGCAAGGGCGTTAATGACAACAACACCAAGTCCTGCAAGTGCAATAATCAGGATAATCAGGACAGCTACGGATGTAATTGTTCCGCTAAAGGAGCTAATTTCAGCCTTGGCAATTTCAGCTAATGATTTTCCATCATATCTTACCGATGCTGTGAGGATAACCATATCATGTACCCCACCTGCCATTACTGCACCAACAAGCATCCAGATAAATCCAGGCATAAACCCAAATTGAGCAGCTAATACCGGTCCGACCAGCGGGCCAGCACCTGCAATGGCTGCAAAGTGATGTCCAAAAACGATCCACTTGGGCATTGGATAGTAATTATTTCTATCGAACAAGCGGATTGAAGGAGCTACTTCATTGTCGTTCAACATTAAGACTTTGGCAGTAATAAAACTATAATAGAACCGATAGGCCAGTGCAAAAAAAGCAAATGCGCCCAGGACAAATGGCATTGCATTCATAGGATCAAATATGAAACGACAGACAAATGTAGATGTTTATTGCGCCAATCTATTCCAAAGCACCGGAAAAAACCAAGTTAAATATCAAAAATTATGTTTGGTCTATTCGATATAATTCAAATCTTTGTGATAGGTTTCTTCAGTAAAATAAAGTGCGATTAATGTTATGAAAATCACTATTGAAGCCGTAAAGAACCCGCTTTTAATAAGGGTCAGACCCATATCCCGCTGAAAAAGGTTCAAAAACATCATATTGATCAACGGCAAAGCACCTCTTACCATATTGGGGATTGTGGTGGTGGCAGTAGCCCTTAAGTTAGTTCCAAACTGTTCCGCCCCCATAGTAATGAATATGATCCAGAACCCGGAACTAAATCCAAGCAGCGCGCAAATCACCGCCATAGAAGTATTGCTGTTATTGAAGTCACTAAAGAATAACAAGATACTAGCCGTACACATGAAGTAGTATAACAACAACCCTTTTTTTCGGCTCTTAAAGTACTGACATACAAATCCGGCCACAATATCGCCCAAGGCAATACCGGCATAGGCAATCATTACCGCCCTGCCCGAATCAAAATTAGTGCTGCCAAACATCGCCTTTGCAAACCGGTCACTTTGGGTAATCAGTATACCAACAATACACCAGGTAGGAAGTCCAAGCAAAATAGCCGTAAAATATTTTTTAAATCTGACCCCATCAGAGAAAAACATGAGAAAATTCCCCCTGGATACGTTTTGTAATTTAACCTGCTTAAACATCCCCGATTCTACCAGACTGATCCGAAGAAATAACAGCAGAATACCGAGGATACCCCCAATTTCGTAACAGAGACGCCAATCCGAGGTCCAATGAAAAGTAAAATAGGCAGCAATTACCCCGGTGATGCCAAAGCCAGCAACAATAGAGGTCCCGATACCCCGTTTTTCTTTCGGCATTAATTCACTGACCAGAGTAACACCTGCACCCAATTCTCCGGCCAACCCAATCCCTGCTAAAAATCGAAATATTATATATTGGTCTACAGTATGGATGTAAGCTGTGGCAAAATTGGCAATCGAATAGAGAATGATCGATCCGAACAGAATATTTAGTCTTCCTTTTTTATCACCAATTACACCCCAGACAATTCCACCCAGCAATAATCCGATCATTTGCCAATTCATCACCAGGATGCTATCGGGCAAAATTGTACCATCGGTTGAACCAACCGCTAACAAACTTGGCCGTTTAACAATGGTAAACAATAACAAATCATACATATCCACAAAGTAACCTAGTGAGGCAACAATTACTGCCAGATTAAAAACTGATTGATTCTTATTGTTCATATATAGTTGAATTTCTAATTATTAAAATTTATTTCAGTCAATATCTTTCTCTTTGGACGAAACCAAAGGAACTGGTTTTAGTAATCCGGGTTTCAATAGTTGAATCCTGAATTTCATAAACGGTTTTTCTATCATGTAGTGCAACATATAGGCAGCTATAATTGTCATGAGCAGACTAATCAGCATCATCAGATTGCTTTCCTTTGGAATATCAAGTTTAAACAGCTGTTCCTGTGTTACATGGATCGTTATTTTATGAATAAGGTAGATTGAATATGAAAGCATGGCGATGGAGGAAAAAAAAAGGGAATTGTATTTATAAATAAAACTGGATGGACTTACAGCACCTAAAACTAAAAAGCCACATCCAATATCAACCAGTGGGAACCCATACATGCAGAGGCTAAAGGACCTCTCATCCGAACAGACAATATAAGCTGCAATTAAAACAAGGACCCCAATAACCAGCATCAAGTTACCATGCCTCCTCAAAAGCACCCTAATCATAGGTTTAAATTGAAATATACCCGCAATGGATATACCTACCAGTAACCCATCTAAACGGGCGTAAGTGGGATAATATATCCACTCCTGCCAGTAAACTCCAAAAAGAGTGGTGCCGTTAAACGGGAAAACCAACACATTCCAGGCATAAAGTCTGGCAACAAACCCAAGTAAGAATAAGGATATCAGGACTATAAATCCTTTTCTTACGGCATTGAAATAAACAAGAACAATCAATATGATCGGAAAAAACAAATAAAATTGTTCTTCCACACAAAGGGACCAGGCATGCGAAAAAGCACTTTGAGATCTAAGATCAAGCCCCAGGTTCTGGGTAAAGGTCAGGAATTTCCAGTATGGAGCCGGTGTTCCATGCTCACGCAAGGCAGGGAAACTCAGATAAAGAAAAAGTACCGTTAGATATGCCGGTACAATCCGGAAAAAGCGTTTGATGAAGAAGTCACGGAATGAGATTTTTTTGTCCTCAACAATTTTGGCAAACAATTGGGAAGCAATCAGGAATCCGCTTAAAGCAAAGAAAAGGTCCACTCCTATCCATCCAAACTTTGCAACATAAGACAACCACTCTGGATGAGGGAAAAGGACTAAGGTATGAAAGAAAAGCACCATGATGATAGCCAGGGCTCTCAGAAAATCAAGACCAAATAATTTCTCCTTGTTCGGCCGGTCGTTTTCAACAACCGGAATTATTGAATCAGATCTATTGGTCATTTATCCCAGGTTTGGACTTACCAATGTAAGAATCTGCAACGAATACGAATTGCTCATTTACTGCTGATTAAAGTTTATAAAACGATTGAATAAAGCGAGTTATCTGAATAGGTAGATCACCTATTTTTTGAGCACCGCATTTTCTTTAGACAGACTCTCATTATGAATTGCCTCCATCAGGTCCCTGATAAACGATTCTGAAAGTTTTACTTCCCGCCCAAGGGCAATATTCCTCTGCAGGATCTCTTCAAATCTTTTGGGCTGCAAGGGTGGAATATGATGAATGCTCTTGTAAATCCCTATGGAATTTACCACTTCCATTCGGGCTCCCAATAGCCGGATAAGCTGAAAGTCCAGGCTATCGATTTGTTTCCGGAACATTTTAAGGCTATCCTGCTGCGCACTTGCTGCAAAATTCAAAGCAATCAAGAGTAAGGTTAGATTAACTACTTTCACGACAATAAATTTAAATTATCTTGCTTATTTTTAGATTCTTGATTCTCATGGAACCCTCATTGATTTATCGATTGCCTTTTGTGAATGTAAGTTCATGAGGGTTTCATATGCACATAAATTATTCTAATTACCTGGATCTACTGACTAATTTCCATTGATAGGTACCCCCCAGATTTACAATGCCCCAATAATCAAAGGAGCCAATGCTTCTGTCGCCAGCTGCATTGAGTATTACCGGACCGGTGATCCCATAGTAACGATCAGCCTGGGATTGAAATACTGATTTTAAGGTTGCAAAATCTACCGGGTATTTAGGAAAAGAGGACTCAGTTAATGCGATAACCCACATTGCATCGTAAACCGACAATGCATAGGCATCGGGATCTGTACCTGTTTTACTTTTGATTGACGCTGCAATTCTCGCAAGATTTGGATTTACCTGCTGAGGCAACCCAAAATTCGGGACAAAAAATTGGGTCGTTAATGCAAATGATGAAGCCACGCTGTTCGAGATTAAGGCATTGCTAAAGACGACTCCATCACCTCCGAACCATTTCACCGAAGAAAAGATCGGATCAGTTGATGCCTGAACAAAAAGCACAGCACATTCATCAAATGAAGCTAAATAGATCCCCATTGGAGTAGCTCCGTTACTAAGCGTCCATTGCTGTATCCTGCCCTTAAGTGTTGAAAGAATGGCTGAAAAGTCACTTATATTCTCAGAATAAGGAGCCATAGCCTCCACTGTGCCACCCAACCCTGAGAAGGTTCGATCAACTGAACTTTGCAGGCCAAGGTTTCCAATATCACTTCTTGAGAGTGTGATCAGATGCCTGATACCGGAGTTATAGATTGTTTGTGCCATGGCATTACCTTCAACGGAATCGCCCGGACAGAATCGAAAAATGGCATCCCCAACGATCGCTAAACTGCTTGCCGTACTTCCCTGGCTTACTACCAATATTTTATTGGTATTGGCAAAATTACGAATAGCTGAAAGTTCGGCACTCGATTGTGGTCCGACTAAAGCATGGATATTTTTAGTAAGTGCATTTTGAATAGCTGCCTGTGCCAGTAAGGTATCCAATTTAGTGTCGTAAATGACTGTTGAAAAGCGGTAGGAAGAACCCGTCTGAATCATATAAGAATTGATATCCGCAATTGCAAGATTCATTGCCTCCTGTGATGCCAATCCAAGAGATGACCAGTTACCGGTGAGCGAAAAAAGTCCTCCAATGGATATATTGATTTGACTAACTGATGCCTCTTTTTTGCATGAAATAAAACTAAATAGCATCAGTAAAAATGTCAGAAAGTAATTATTTCGCATGTAATTTCATATTCATTTGTAAAAAACAGATAAAGTCTAAAAAGAAAAGGATTTAGTCAGGATAATGTTCATTAAGATGAGGTATTGCAGGAAAAAAATCCTGCAATTCTAAACAGATACAGAAATCCGTTTAGCAGATGTCATTATTTGGTTATGGGAAATACTACAATTTATTGATCAGGGACGCCTGGCAGGCTGCCCCAAATCCATTATCAATATTTACAACCGAAACACCACTGGCACAACTATTTAACATAGACAACAAGGCAGCCAAACCCTGAAAGCTCGCACCGTAACCAATACTGGTAGGCACTCCGATGACCGGTTTGTCGACCAATCCGCCTACTACGCTTGCCAGTGCGCCTTCCATACCGGCCACAACAATAATCACCCTGGCATTTCGGATGATATCCCATTTATGAAACAGACGGTGAATACCTGCGACTCCTACGTCATAAACCGTGATCACCCGGTTGTTAAGAAATCTGGCCGTTTCGGCCGCCTCTTCGGCTACCGGGAGGTCAGAAGTCCCCGCTGAAATTATGGCAATATAGTTATCTTCTGAAATTTCTTCCTTGTGCTTATAACTGATTGTTCTGGCCAGCGAATTGTAGACAGCATCCGGAACCACGGTTTTTACAGCCTCGAACATTTCGGCTGTCACGCGGGTAGCAAGGATATCCAATCCCTTTTCATACATCCGTTCAACGATCAGACGGACTTGCTCGGTTGTCTTTCCGGAAGCATAAATGATCTCAGGAATCCCGGTCCGTTTTCTCCGGTCTGTATCGATATTGGCAAAGCCCATGTCCTCAATACCCGGTTTGGCAAGGTGAGACAGGGCTTCCTCCAGACCAATTGCCCCATTCTTATATTTTTCAAGGATATCACGAAAACCCATAACAAAGATTTTTTTGAATAATTTTTTCAACCTCTTCCATACTGAGCTTATAAAGAGAAGCCAATTGCTTAACATCCTCAATTTCAGCCTTAACCCTGATTGTCTTTTCCTGAAAAGTACAATATTTAACACGTACATTCCCCAGCTCTGTTTCAATTACCCTTTCAAACCGGTCAAGCATAGTTTTTGTAACCGCATGCTCCCTTAATCCAATAGTGGTGGTGTTAAAAAAGATAATCGATTTTAATTCAGAAATGAGCCCTTGGCTGCAAAGAACTGTAAGTGTATTGGCTGGTCTTGACTTTTTCATGATGACAGGAGTTAAAAACACGTCACTGGCCCCAGCCTCAAAAAGCTTCTGAAAGAGAAAATCATACCATTCAGGATTCATGTCATCAATATTGCATTCAATCACCCAGGCCTCCTCCATTTTAGTATCATTCTGATCAGCAACAGATTCAGAAAGATAAACCCTCAAAACATTCGGCACTTCCGAAATATCCCGCTGTCCGATTCCATAAGCAATTTTATGAATCGGAAAATTAATCTGGTCAGTAAATTCATCTACCAATGCAACAAGTATTGCCGCTCCGGTTGGAGTAGTTGCCTCATGCTGTACCAAACCGGTTTTAACCGGAATATGGCGAACAATTTCAACTGTAGCAGGAGCAGGAACGGGCATTATACCATGGGCACATTTCACTGTCCCGCCTCCAAGTTGTATCGGCGAGGCCATAACTTTATCCACCTTTAGAAAGTCAAGACAAATTGCAGCTCCCACGATATCGGCCAGCGAATCGAGAGCACCAACCTCATGAAAATGAACTTTCTGCTTATCAATCCGGTGAACCTTCGCCTCCGCCTCAGCGATCAGGTCAAAAATCCGAAGAGATCTCTTTTTCACAGGGTCGGAAAGGGTGCTTTGGTTGATAAGTTCCTCAATATGTCGCAGGTGCCGGTGTTTTTCATTATCCGGATCTTCAATGACAACCGTCGCTTTAGTGCCTGAAATTCCTCTCCTGCTATCCTTCGAAATTTCCAGATGAAACCCTTTAATATTTAATTTTTGTAGCTCTCCGGCCAAAAAAACCGGGTCAACGCCAAGGTCGATCATGGCTCCAAGGTTCATATCGCCACTGATTCCGGCAAAGCAATCGTAATATAAAATTCTCATTGACTAATTTTTTTCAAATCAATTGGCTGCAATATCCGGTTCATTTTTCCCGACACCAAACCTTCCTGATCTATCTGTGTTTGTTCAAAACCAATTTCTTTCATCTCTTTAATCACCAGATCTTTGATAGCTAAAAGCTTATCCATATCGTCCTTCCCGACCTCGATTTTGGCATAAGTTCCATAATGACGAACACGGACCTCTTTGAAACCCAGACGGTTAAGCATATCCTCAGCCGCCTCAATTTCCCTGAGTTTTGTTTCGGTTATTGCCTGATTATAGGGAATCCGGGAACTCAGACAAGGACTGGCAGGTTTGTTCCAGTTGGGCAGGTTGAAATATCTGGCAAGAGTCCTTATCTCCTCCTTCGAAATTTTACAATCTACCAGCGGAGCGTTTACCTGGTTCTTTTGGGCAGCTTCCAATCCGGGCCGGTAATCTCCAAGGTCATCGAAGTTGGTTCCGCTCAAAATATCAAACTCCGGGAATTTCAATTTTAATTTTTGAAGATCCTGATACAAATGATCCTTGCAATAAAAACACCGATTAACCGGATTTTGAATGTAACGCAAATCACTCAGTTCTTGTGTCCTGATCACATCAAGCTGAATATCAAATAGCTCACAAAATGCTTGAGCCAGATTAAAATCCTTGTTTTTCAGGCTTTCTGAATTTGAAATTACACCGATAGCATGCTCCTTCCCCTGGAATTTACGGGCTAAAAAAAGAACCAGCGAAGAGTCAACTCCCCCTGAAAAGGCAACGATAGATCCTTTTCTTTTTGTGAACCAAAGTTTGAGCAGGCGTAGTTTATCTTCTAAGTTATGATCCAGTTCATTCATTCGGTCTTCTTATGCATTTTGATTTCTATTCAATAAACAATTCAACCAATAAAACGGTTACCTTTATTAGACACAACTGTTCCGGTATGTATTGCTGCGTAAAGCTATAAATTATTACCAAAGAACAGGTGAGGAGGAAAGATATATTAGAATACGTCTGATTCGCTGTTTTTGTTTTGAATTCTGACCAAATTCTAAAAATATGAATACTTTTGCGCAATATTAAAAATTCCTATTCAAAACAACTAAAGACGATTAGTAATGAGATTAAATACTTTCTTTTTTCTGTCCCTTATGCTGATGTTGGCCACTTCTTGCCAAACCAACACCAACAATAAACCCAATGAGAATCTGGCACCCAATGTACATAAAATTACCACTCAGGAGGTAATCCAATCGACCAGTTACACCTACGTTCGTGTTTCCGAAGATGGAAAAGAATCGTGGATTGCCATTACCAAACAGGAAGTTGAAGCGGGTAAGATCTTTTATTACGAGCCGAACATTGAGATGAATAATTTCACCAGCAAAGAATTAAACAGAACATTTCCATCCATTTGGTTTGTCTCCAGGTTTTCTTCGGTACCCATTTTAGCTAATCAAAAATCGGCAGGTACAAGCGCCCCGCAGGGCAAGCAAGCGCCGGTAGCTAAAGAAGGGATAAAAGTGACGCCGGCCAAAGGAGGAATTACAATAGCTGAACTTTATACCAAAAAAGATTCCTATTCCGGGAAACCGGTCAAAATCAAGGGCGAGGTTGTTAAATTCAACCAACAGATTATGGGTAAAAATTGGGTCCACATTCAGGACGGCACCACTTATAACGGATCTTTTGATCTTACCATTACCACGGATGCAACGGTCAAAATCGGAGATGTTGTAACTATCGAAGGTGTTGTTGCCGTGAATAAAGATTTTGGATATGGATATTCGTATGATATTATTCTTGAAAATGGCAAACTGATTCCATAGGATCTGAGTTGTATAATTCAGAAGAATCGGACAGAAATCCCGCATCGCGAAAACGGTGAGGGATTTTTTGTATTTTAGGGGGCAATTAGAGTCTTTTATGAAAAACATCCTTTTATTCGAAAAGCTTTCACAGTCAATTGACGGTGAATTATATAGTGACAAGACCCACCGGATAATCTATTCCACCGATGCATCCTCCTACCGTGAACTTCCACTGGCGGTTGTACTTCCCAGGAATAAGGAAGATGTTAAAAAGGTTCTGGTTTTTGCCCGTGAGCATCAAACTTCCGTGATCCCGCGCGGGGCAGGAACTTCGCTGGCCGGCCAGGTTGTAGGGGCCGGAATTGTGATTGACATTTCCAAATATATGGATCGGATTATCGAATTCAACAAGGAAGAAAAATGGATTATCGTTGAACCGGGGGTTAACCTCGCAGAACTAAATATCTACCTCAAACCTTATGGATTGCAATTTGGTCCGGAAACCTCAACCAGCAACCGCTGCAGGTTAGGCGGAATGCTTGGAAATAATTCATGCGGCCTCCGATCACTAATCTATGGAAGCGTGCGTGAACATATTCTTGAGGTTGAGACCATTCTCTCTGACGGGTCTGAAGTAACTTTTGGTCCTCTTTCGGGGGCAGAATTCAACAAGAAATGCGAATCAGATCCCCTAAAGTTGGAAACAAAGATTTACCAGCAGATTAAATCAGCCCTTTCAAGTGAAATAACCCGCAATGAAATCCGGGAGGTTTATCCTGAACCAGCCGTTTCACGCCGGAATATGGGGTATGCGGTCGATTTTTTGCTCGACACAGATCCTTTTACCGGCAATGGAGTTCCGTTTAATTTCGCAAAACTTCTTGCAGGCTCCGAAGGGACGCTTGCATTCACCACTTCCCTGAAATTGAATCTTATCCCCCTGCCACCTAAGGTTAAATGTGTTGTTCCGGCTCATTTTTCATCTCTTGAGGAGGCTCTTTACGCCAACATCCTTGTATTAAAACATCATCCTTTCGCAATCGAACTGATGGATGATATCATTATGAATTGCACTAAAGAGAGTCTTTCGCAGCGTGAAAACCGTTTTTTCATTGAAGGTGATCCCAAGGCAATTCTAATGATTGAATTTGCCGCAGATACCCGTGAGTCCATTGAGGAATCCTATGCCTATATGGTTATGGAGCTGACCCAAGCAGGTTATGGTTATCATTTCCCCCTGATTTTCGGAGACGATCAGATTAAAAAAGTGTGGGAATTGCGCACTGCCGGGTTAGGGCTTTTATCCAATATCCCAGGGGATAAACGAAGTACAACTGTTATTGAAGATACTGCTGTGGCACCAGCCAGACTTCCTGCCTACATTGCTGATTTTAAGAAGATAATAGAGAAGTATGGCCTTAATTGCGTTTATTACGCGCATATTGCGGTTGGTGAATTGCACCTACGTCCCCTTTTGAATCTTAAAACAGCTGAAGACCAATTAGTTTACGCTTCACTGGCTCAGGATGTTGCTGTTCTTGTAAAAAAACACAGAGGTTCCCTGTCAGGAGAACATGGTGATGGCCGTTTACGTGGATCGTTTATTCCATTTATGTTTGGGGAAGAGATCTATAACCTGTTTAAGGAGATTAAACAGGTCTGGGATCCTTGGAATGTATTGAATCCCGGAAAAATAACCGATGTTCCCCCTATTACGCAGAACCTTCGGTTTGAAGTTTCAAACCGTTATCCTGAAATTCCGACTTCAATTGATTTTTCCTCAACCTATGGGTTTCTGAGAGCAGTTGAGCAATGCAACGGATCGGGAGACTGCAGAAAATCGGAAATCATCGGAGGTACGATGTGCCCGACTTATATGGCAACACGCGATGAAGATAAATCAACACGTGCACGGGCCAACATCCTGAGGGAGTACATGCATCATTCAAACAGAGAAAAGCCGTTGATTCAGAAAGAAATTTATAAGGTACTTGATCTTTGTATTTCGTGCAAGGGGTGCAAAGGAGAATGCCCTTCGAATGTGGATATGGCAAAGATAAAATCAGAATTTTTGCAACAGTATTACGACGAAAACGGAACTCCTTTAAGAGCATTGCTTGTTGCATGGTTACCAAAGCTTGGAAAGCTGGCGATTGCTATGAATCCGTTTACTAACTTTCTCCTCAGTAAGGGATGGTTCAGTAAAATGGTTGGCTTTCATCCTAAACGTAAAATACCACACTATTCGGTTCAGAGTCTTACCAGCTGGGCTTCCAATAGCCCGGTAAAACACGGGATTAAAGGGAAAGTTTATCTGTTTGCCGATGAATTCACCAATTACCAGGAATCTCACATAGGCATTAAGGCGATCCTGCTCCTTAATACTCTGGGATATGAAGTCGTTATTCCAAAACATCGGGAAAGCAGCCGTACATTCCTCTCAAAAGGGTTGGTGCGAAAAGCAAAAAATATTGCGACTGAAAATTTAAAACTTTTAAAGGATCTTATCACCTCAGACACCCCACTAATCGGAATTGAACCATCAACACTTCTGACTTTTCGCGATGAATATCCTGATTTAGTGGATGCCTCCCTGAAGGAAGCTGCGATCGAACTTGGCAAAAATGCCCTGCTATTTGATGAATTTTTTGTCCGTGAAATGGAGAAAGGAAATATTACATCCGAACTCTTTACCAGGGATAAGCGGGAGATCAGACTCCATACCCATTGTCAGCAAAAAGCAATCGCCTCATCACTTTCGACCAGGCAAATGCTTTCTTTACCAGAGAATTACATCGTGCAGGAATTAAAAACAGGATGTTGCGGAATGGCAGGATCTTTCGGATACGAGAAAGAGCATTACGAGCTTTCCATGCAGATTGGCGAGTTGGTACTTTTCCCGGAAGTCCGCAAAAGTGCAATGTCAGTGATTATCGCCACATCAGGAACCAGCTGCCGGCATCAGATTAAAGACGGGACAGGTAGAACGGCGGTACACCCCATAGAGATAATGTATGGAGCGATGAAGGAATGATGGAGAGATAGAGATGCAGCGCGCCATTGTGTCTAGTTGTCTAGTCCTGAAATTGGGTTACAGAAAAAGTAAATAAAAATCAGGACGAGGCAGTAGGTTCTAAGAAAATAGGTATAGAAGGTGCAACGCACCCAAAATATCAGAGCAATTGGTTTTGATATTATTCTGTTTTGACCACTTCGCCTGAGGGAAAAATCTCGTTAAACACCCTTTTAAAATCCTTCCATTGAAGAATTATGAGGATAACCCCAATATTGACAAGGACATCGGCAACATTAAAAACATAGAAATAATATCGGGTGGAATAATGAAGAAGGAAAAAATCAGTTACATATCCATTCAAAAGCCGATCAACGATATTCCCATAAGCACCTCCAATGATAATAAAAAATGGAAGAAGAAATCTGAATTTTAACATCCGCATTCTCCATATCACATAAAAGCCCAGAAAAGTTGCGGAAATAGTCAGTAAAAAGATTAAAGGTATCCGGATATTTTTGGAAATACCCTCCAATAACCCGAAGGCAATAGCGCTATTTTCAACGTATCTCAGATCGAAATAATTAGTTATAACTGAAATCGAATGCTCCTTTAGGGCGATTTTTGCAACCTCTTTTGTTTTCAGATCCAAAGAACATCCTGAAACCAGGATTACTATCAGAATCAGGAATTTAATTATGCTTTTTTTGATATCCATTTGTTATCCAATAGTATGGTAGAGCCAACTTTATTTGGAATTGTAAAAGACGGGAGGATGAGTAAGCGCATGATAGATCAGCCAAATACCCGCTAAAACAAAAGGAATACTTAAAATCTGACCCATATTCAGGGCCATACCCGATTCAAAAGCCTCCTGATTCTCCTTGATAAACTCGATTAAAAACCTGGTCAAAAACATTCCGATAAAGAATACCCCGGTCAGAAATCCGGTGCGATCCTTGAAATCTTTCTTCTTGTAATAGCAATACATTAATATTCCAAAAGTTATCAAATAGCAGACCGCTTCATAAATCATTGTGGGGTGTTTGGCTATGGTTTCGTTATTTCGTTCAAAAATAAATCCCCATGGTAAGTTGGTGGCAACACCGTAGATTTCGGAATTCATCAGATTTCCGGTACGGATCATTGCACCTACCAATGCAATTGGAACAATCAATCGGTCCAGTGTCCATAATACTGGACGCTTTGTGACCCTTTTGGAGAATAACCAAACAGCCAAAATTATTCCAAAAGCCCCTCCATGACTGGCAAGTCCTTGAAATCCAACGAATTTATAAGCGCCATCCACTTTGGCAATCGGGAGAAATATTTCGATCAGATGTTGTGGTTGTGAATAATAAGCCCAGCCATAGAATAAAACATGGCCGAGCCTTGCTCCGACAATGGTTGCAATAATGACATAAACAAAGAGCTTTTCAACCCAAATCGGATCAGAACCTTCATATTTAAACATCCGGGTCAGAATGGAAAATCCGAAGAGGAAGCCCATTGCAAACATCAATCCATACCAGCGTACGGATATTGGACCCAAACTAAATAATTCCGGATTGGCATTCCAGTGAATGGATAAAAGTAAGTTCATAAGAAGATCATTTTCAGTGCTTAACTAATAAACAAGTCTATTCAAGTCCGTGACCGTGACAATTTTTAAATTTTTTCCCGCTTCCGCAAGGACAGGGTTCATTTCGTCCAACCTTAGGGGTAACGCGAACCTGTTGAACATGTTTCTCTTCAGGTTGTTTCCCGGATGAAGCTCCCGATGCGTCGCTCTTCTCTTCGCGATACCTTGACCGGTCGGCATTATGACGTACGGCAGGCGCTTCACGGACCTCTTCAGCATCACTGATCGGGATTTGTCCTTTCATCAGGGTGGAAACTACTCCCTTGTTAATCCGTTCCATCATTGCCTTAAAGAGGTTGAATGATTCGAGCTTGTAAATTAATAGGGGATCTTTCTGTTCGTAGGACGCATTCTGCACCGAGGTACGCAACTCATCCAATTCGCGAAGGTTTTCTTTCCAATGCTCGTCTATGGTTGCCAGAATTACCTGTTTTTCGTAAGATTTAACCAGATCCTGCCCATGAGTCTTATAGGCTTTTTCCAGATTGGTAATGATATTGAACAACCTTAATCCATCGGTGATAGGAACAACTATATTATTGTAAATGTGCGATTTGGTCTCGAAAACATTTTTGATTACCGGCATTGCCTGTTTGGAAATTGCCTGTGACCGGCGGGTAAAGTTTCCAATTGCAGCATGGTAAATTTTATCACTGATTTCATCGGCTTTAAGTCCGACAAATTCGCTTTCAGAAACCGGGGTATCGAGTGATAATGACCGGATGAGATCCAATCTGAAATCTTCGAATCCCTCTTTCCCATTTTGCTGATGTTCTGCAGTAATCGTATCGCTCATGTCGAAGATCATATTCAGAATATCAACATCGATCCGTTCTCCAAATAAAGCATGGCGTCGTTTTTTATAGATCACTTCGCGTTGGGAATTCATCACATCATCGTATTCGAGCAAACGTTTACGAATACCGAAGTTATTCTCCTCTACCTTTTTCTGTGCACGTTCGATGGCATTGGTTATCATGGAGTGCTGAATCACTTCGCCATCTTTCAGCCCAAGTTTATCCATGATCCGAACAATCCGGTCTGAGGAGAAGAGTCGCATCAGATCATCCTCCAGAGAGACGAAGAACTGAGAAGAACCCGGGTCACCCTGTCGTCCTGAACGTCCGCGCAACTGACGGTCAACACGGCGTGATTCATGCCTTTCTGTTCCGATAATGGCCAGACCTCCCAAATCGCGTGTTTCAGGGGTTAATTTGATGTCAGTTCCACGACCAGCCATGTTGGTTGCAATGGTCACCATGCCCAGTTTACCAGCTTCGGCAACGATATCTGCCTCACGCTGGTGGAGTTTGGCATTCAGCACCTGATGTTTGATCCCACGCATTTGCAGCATCCTGCTCAGTAATTCCGAGATCTCGACTGAGGTTGTACCCACAAGCATAGGTTGCCCTTTCTTATTGAGTTTGACAATCTCGTCAATAATAGCGTTGTATTTCTCTTTTTTTGTCTTGTAAACAAGATCTTCAAAATCTTTCCGGATCACCGGTTGGTTAGTGGGTATCACAACGACCTCCAGTTTATAGATATCCCAGAGTTCACCGGCTTCCGTTTCCGCTGTTCCGGTCATACCCGACAGCTTATGATACATTCGGAAGTAATTCTGTAAGGTTATGGTAGCAAAAGTTTGGGTGGCATCCTCAATTTTAACCCGTTCCTTGGCTTCAATTGCCTGATGCAATCCATCGGAGTAGCGACGCCCTTCCATGATACGACCGGTCTGTTCGTCAACTATCTTGACTTTACCATCAATCAGGACATATTCCACATCTTTCTCGAACATGGTATAAGCCTTTAATAGCTGATTTACAGTGTGTACGCGCTCAGACTTAACCGCAAAATTTTGCAAAAGCAGGTCTTTCTGTTCCAGGCCATCAGCCTCTGAGAGACTTTTATTGTTTTGAATATCTGCAATTTCAGCTCCCACATCGGGAAGGACAAAGAATCCGCTGTCTTCATTATCTTTCGAGAGAATTTCGATCCCGTTGTCCGTTAATTCAATTGAATTTAATTTCTCTTCAATTACAAAAAAGAGTGGATCGGTTGCTACATACATGTTTTTGTTGTTGTCCTGCATGTAGTAGTTTTCGATCTTGAGCATTTTGGCCTTATTTCCCTCTTCACTCAGGAACCTGATCAATGGTTTATGTTTTGGAAGTCCCTTGTACGCTCTGAAAAGGGCCAGTGACCCCTCTTCTGACTCCTTGGAGTTGGACGATCCGATTTTCTTTTTGGCTTCAACAAGATATTGTCCCACCAGATCGCGCTGTGCTTTCACCAGGCGTTCAACGGGAGCCTTAAGTTCGTCAAACAGTTGGTTTTCACCCTTTGGGATCGGTCCGGAAATAATAAGCGGGGTACGGGCATCATCGATCAATACCGAGTCAACTTCATCCACAATAGCGTAATGGTGTTTCCTTTGAACCAGGTCAGAAGGACTTACAGCCATATTATCACGCAGGTAATCAAACCCAAATTCGTTATTTGTACCAAAGGTAATATCTGCCTCATAGGCCAACCGGCGTTCGGTTGAATTGGGCTGATGCTTGTCAATACAATCAACCGAAATACCATGGAACTGATAAATTGGGCCCATCCATTCCGAGTCACGTTTAGCCAAATAATCATTGACTGTTACCAGGTGGACTCCCCTGCCAGCCAAAGCGTTCAAAAATACCGGCAAAGTAGCCACAAGGGTCTTTCCTTCGCCTGTTCCCATTTCCGAGATCTTTCCGGTATGGAGGACGATACCTCCAATAAGCTGAACATCATAATGTAACATGTTCCATTTCTGGACAGAACCTCCGGCAACCCATTCATTCTTATAAATAGCCTTGTCACCTTCAATCGAGACAAAATCCTTCGTTATTGAAAGGTCCCGGTCAAAATCATTTGCTGTGACCACAATAGTCTCATTCTCCATAAACCTTCGCGCGGTGTCTTTAACGATTGCAAAAGCAACCGGAAGCACTTCATCCAAAACCTCCTCAATCTTTTTAAGAATGATTTCCTCAAGTTTATCAACCCGATCGTAAAGCTTTTCACCCTCTTCAAGAGGCAGTTCCCCACTTTCAGCGCTTTCTTTGAGTGAGGCGATCTCATCCTCTTCTGCTTTGATATAATCATGAATCTTGCCTCTTAGCCGTGCAGACTCCGCTCTTAATTCATCATTGCTAAGACCTGGAAACCTTAAATATTCCTGTTTAACCTTCAACAATACAGGTGTTAACTCCTTAATATCCTTTTGAGATTTGTTTCCGAAAAAACTCGAAAGTACCGTATTTAAAAATGACATTATCTTATCTTGTATGATTAATATCTGAAATAAACATTCTGCTACAAAGGTAACTCAAAAGTTGAAAGTACCGAAATCTTTAAGCAATGATTAATGGTTAATGAATAATGGTTAATGAATAATGGTTAATGAATAATGGTTAATGAATAATAAGTGTTAATGGATAATAAGTGTTAATGGATAATAAGTGTTAATGCTTAATCAGTATTAATCAAAAAAAGAGCAGGCCTTACAAACCTACTCCTTTAAATTTATTGTTATCCGGTTTATCAACTGATCAAAATCAGCGTAACAACTCTGAACAATCATTAACAATTAATACATTATCAATTAATCTCAGGCTTTGGCTGAAAAGGGATTAACAAATACGCGTGTCTGCATTTCGCGATCCATCATCAACAATCCCTGGCCTTCACCATTAATCAGCCTGAGATTATTCAAAATCTGTTCGACATTCGCCTCCTCTTCAACCTGTTCATCGACAAACCATTGTAAAAAGCTTTTTGTAGCATGGTCACTCTCCTGAATGGCAAGATCCATCAGGTGATCAATCATGCCAGTAACGACCTGTTCATGCTCAAGAGTCTTTTCGAATGCATCAACGATTCCCGTAAAATCGACCTGAACTTCCTGAATAGGAGACAGTTTGACCCTGCCGCCACGTTCATTTACATAATCAAAAAAACGGGTTGCGTGGGCCAGCTCTTCCTGATACTGAACGCGCATCCAGTTGGCATAACCGCCAAGACCTACAGACAAAAAATAGGAAGACATCGACAAGTAAATATACGCAGAATGAAATTCAGCATTGATTTGCTCATTCAACGCATTTTCCAACGACTTTTTTATCATGATTTTATGGTTTTAATTAAATCATTTAAAAATATCAAATTTAATTGAACGTTGATTTAACAATTCCCTTTAATTTCCCATTCTTTGATTGATAAGCCTGGACAATTCGGCCATAAATAGTTCAGTGGTTAAATAATGTTCAGGTTTTAAATTCTCACCGTAGATAGAGAGGGCTAAATCTTTGGTCATTTTCCCAGCCTCAACGGTATCGATACAAACATTTTCAAGCAACAGTGCAAAATCAATCAACGGCTGGTTGTTATCCAATTTCCCGCGAAAAGCGAGTCCACGGGTCCATGCATAAATCGATGCAATAGGGTTGGTCGAAGTTGGGCGTCCCTTCTGGTATTCCCTGTAATGGCGGGTTACTGTACCGTGAGCTGCCTCAGCTTCCATAACATCCCCATCGGGAGTCATTAAAACAGAGGTCATTAAACCCAGAGAGCCAAAACCCTGGGCTACAGTATCAGATTGAACATCACCATCATAGTTTTTACATGCCCAAATGAAGTTGCCATTCCATTTCAAGGCTGAGGCCACCATGTCATCAATCAGACGGTGTTCATAGGTAATACCTGCAGCTTTAAACTGATCTTTATAATCATATTGGAAGATCTCCTCAAAAATATCCTTGAAGAAGCCGTCGTACTTTTTCAGAATTGTGTTTTTTGTGGAGAGGTAGAGTGGCCATTTTTTAGTCAGGGCCATTTTAAAGCAACTATGGGCAAAACCGCGGATTGAGGCTTCTGTATTGTACATCGAGAGTGCGACTCCGGGACCTGCAAAATGATACACATCGTGTTCCTCTGCACCGGTGCCATCATCAGGGATGAAGGTCATCGTTAATTTTCCAGGACGATCAACCACAATGTCGGTAGCACGATACTGATCGCCAAAAGCATGACGGCCAATGACAATCGGAGCTGTCCATTGTGGTATGAGTCTCGGAACATTTTGGACCACGATCGGTTCCCTGAAGATTGTTCCATCCAGAATATTTCGGATAGTTCCATTAGGTGATTTGTACATTTTCTTCAGTCCAAACTCAGTCATCCGGGCTTCGTCAGGGGTAATGGTTGCACATTTGATGCCCACCTTGTATTTTTTAATGGCATAAGCAGCATCTATAGTCACCTGATCATCTGTAGCATCACGGTGTTCAATCCCAAGATCATAATATTTAATGTCAATGTCCAGAAAAGGAAGGATCAATTGCTCCCTGATCATTTTCCAGATGATTCGGGTCATCTCATCCCCATCGAGTTCCACTACCGGATTCAGTACTTTAATTTTTTGCATTGAAAAGATTTTATATTTAAATTAATTATAAATTATTTTTTCGATTTAAGTTGATGGTGCAAAAATAATCACTACAACTTAATAATGCTCAAAATCTAAACCAAATTTTGACTTTAACGTTGCCAGAGCAGGATATTTGGTTACGAGCAAATTCCATCTCTCCTCATCAGTGTATGGAATACCCGATTGAATACTGGTTCCTTCAGATACTTTAAAATGAATTTCAATTGCTTCGTTTTCAAATCTGTGGCGTAGATAGCTCTGCAATTTTGGTTTCAGGTCAAGGGTAAGACGATTAAATTGCAGCTCTGTATCAAGTTCATAGCCGATTTTCCAATGATTGTTTAAACTGGGTTCCCGGGCGCTGAGCGCCGATTTTAGTTGGGGGGCATCAATGGTATTTACAAAACTCCTCCAGGCTTCAATTAGTTCGGTCTCAGTAAAAATTTTCACCGCCACCTTTCCTGAATACTGGACTCCCTCCTCCTGAGCAACCCGATCAGTTTTTTCAGATTTTGGGTCATCTTTTAAGGCATCCAGGATAGATGGAGTAGAAAAGGCTCCCCTATTTATTATCTTTCGGGCTACAGGTCTCTCATTTACAGAACTGTTTACCAATGTTGATCGGGGTGGATTGGGAAAATCTAAACTAGCAGGATCTGAATAACCGACCTTCTTATCTGTATCCATCTTAGCAAAGATGGGTAACAGCGATAAGGTGGCTATGGCGTCGTCAATTGTTTTTTTTTTAACAACTCTTCCAACTGATCAATTCTGACCAGTGTCAATTCGACCAGGAACCGTTTATTGGAGGATGATTTATACTGGATATCGCAATCAGCAGTCAATTGAAGTGCACCGATCAGGAAATTAACAGAACAATGTGCTGCCTGTTTTTTATACCTTTCACGAATCTCGCCACCTACTTCAAGTAATTGAACTGTAACAGCATCTTTACAGATCAAAAGGTCGCGAAAATGCTGACCAAGGCCCATGATGAAATGATGAGCATTGAACCCTTTGTCCAATATCTCACTGAATATCATTAATGTACCCGGAATATCACCCGTCTGGAAACAATCTGTTAATTTAAAATAGTAATCATAATCGAGTACATTCAGATTGGCAATAGTGTCTTTGTAAGTAACGTTTGCGCCACAGAAACTAACGACCTGATCAAAAATTGAAAGTGCGTCGCGCATGGCACCGTCAGCTTTCTGAGCAATGACATTCAGAGCTTCAGGTTCTGCAAAAATGTGCTCTTTTTGAGCAACTTCCAAAAGGTGTTTTTCAATGTCAGGAATGGTGATCCTGTTGAAATCGTAGATTTGACAACGCGAAAGAATAGTTGGCAGGATTTTGTGTTTCTCGGTAGTTGCCAGGATAAAGATAGCATGTCCCGGAGGTTCTTCCAGTGTTTTTAAAAACGCGTTGAAAGCAGCCTGGGATAACATATGAACCTCATCGATAATATAGACGCTGTATTTACCGATTTGAGGCGGAATTCTCACTTTATCAACCAAAGAACGGATATCATCCACTGAATTATTGGAAGCAGCATCGAGCTCATGAATATTGTAAGAGCGATTTTCGGAGAAAGACAAACACGATTCGCAACGATTACATGGTTCTGTATGGTCATCAAGATTCAGACAATTAATAGTTTTGGCAAAAATACGGGCTGAAGTGGTTTTACCCACACCCCGGGGACCACAAAAAAGATAAGCATGAGCAAGATGGTTGCTTCGGATCGCATTTTTCAGGGTCGAAGTAATCGAAGGCTGACCCACTACTGAACCAAATGTATCAGGGCGGTATTTTCGTGCAGAAACGATATAGTTTTCCATAAAACTTACAAGGCGGATTTGCGAGTCAAATATTAATAATATTGATATTCAATAATTTATAAAAATGAAGTGCAAAGAACATACACAATTCAAATTATAGTGCATTTTCCACCCTATTTATAGGTGCAGGCTGTATTCTTTGCTCTTTGCCATTTCTGTTTTGCAAATGTAGAAAAATCTCCTTGGATTAAGGCAAAAAATAAAGTCTATTGATTTATAAAATTACTATCTCAGCACCCCTATTCAGAGACCAATCTCCGAAACATTCAACTATTAACTTCATTGATAGCAGAAACTGAAAAGCAGGCCGAAATTACCAGCGAATCTTTAGTCTGCATTTTGCAGTCGAACAACATCAGCAAAGATGATTTTTTAATCATCTTAATTTCTGTTGATTGCAAAACCAGGGCGCTCCTCTTTTGAGTAATTTACAAAAGAGGAGCGCAAGGCATTTAATTATAAAAAGGTTGAATGGTCAGGTCCATTATTGGACGGTCACCACCCGGCATTTTGCTTGTAGGCGCCATTAGCAAGGATGATTTCATCAGGATTGATTGGCCATACCAGGTCTTTGGGTGTTGTAAAAGTACGGGCAGGCCATACAACCTGAATCGTATATGGTGAATTCGGATCTGTCTTGTCAGCGTGAATCCGGCCATGTAACGGCTGCCGAATATTGTCATAATCACCCCAGCGTTTCAGGTCCATTAAACGGTCGCTCCATTCAATCGCAAGCTCAACACGGCGTTCATGTTTAAGGTCTGCTATAGTGGGAGAGGCAATTGAAGGCAATCCGGCACGATTTCTCACCTGATTGAGCGGAGCTGCAGCTGCAGTATTCTGATTCATTTGAATCAAAGCCTCTGCCTTGAAGAGGAGGATTTCAGCATACCTGATCAGCGGGACGTTTTGGCAGGTTCCTGGGTTATTCCCATTTTGATTGATAAAGGCATTGCTTGCTGCATTGGAATTGGTTCCATAGCTGAAGGCCTCCATGTATTTATTGTTTTGCATTCCGGTGGGACTATTTGTAGACCAATATTGTCGTGAGACTCCGAAGTATGTGAAGGTATCGCCAAATTTCAGGATGGTCGCTTCTCTTCGCGGATCTCCCTGTTCATATTCTTCATAAAGCTCTTCAGTAGGCTGGCAATATCCCCAACCGTTATAAACTCCCCATCCCTGGTTCTCCAGGATAACTCCGGGAAATTCGCTGCCACCATTCACGCCTCCGTTGACCGACCAGATATATTCCGACGACCAGTTATTTGCAATTGTGAATACTGATTTATAGCTTGGTAACAAGGCACAACCTCCCTGATTGGTAATTGAGTCGCATAAAGCAGGAATCAGAGCATATTTGCTTGGATCGTACTGAGCCCAATACAGGTAGGTCTTCGCCATGTAGGCCCATGCTGCTGCTTTGTGGGCACGTCCCCAGTCGCCCTGACCATACGATGAAAAGTAAGGTAACAGATTCGCTGCCTTTTGTAAGTCGGAGATAACCTGTTTATAATTATCAATGACAGAGGCTAACTGTGGAGCGATTCTTTTCTGATAAAGGGGATTTTCAGGTCCGTCAAAAGGAACACCCTGGTCTTTACTACCCCACAGGTAAGCAATCCAGAAGTGATCAAATCCACGCATGAAATACGCTTCACCCTTTGCACGGTTTATCAGCTCCTTGGATACGGTTGCATTGTCAATATTTGCAATAACCTGATTTGCAAGAGCCATCATATTATAGAGGCTGTTCCAGGGTGCAGGAACATAATATCCGCGTCCGGTGCAATTAAAGTTTTTTACATCAACAGCCTCTCCATCGTCATTACGACCAACAACTACGTCATCAGAAGCGGTCATCATAAAGAAAATATTCTGCCCGAATGTCTGTTCGGAACTCATTCCCATGTACATGGCATTGCATGCCCTGTTTATATCATCGGCAGTGTGCCAGAAATAGGCAGTGGTTGGATTTCCTAAAGGGTCAACGTTTACAAAATTCTTTGAACATGACGTTAACAGTAAGAAGGAAACTAAAACGAAATATATCTTTTTCATTTTTCAGATGTTATAGATTAAAAACTAATTTTTGCACCCATAGAAAGGGTTCTGGAAACAGGATATGTTCCGGCATCAAGTCCATGGTAACCGACTTCAGGGTCCATACCCGAATATTTGGTAGAAGTGAAAAGATTTTCACCACTTAGGTATAGTCTGATTTTACTTCCCAGGACACTCTTGTCAAAGGTGTATCCAATCATCAGATTTTTCAGACGAAGGTAGTCTCCGCTTTCAAGGAAGAAATCGGAGTTGGTTGTAAAGTTATGGTTCGTGTCATTCACCGTAACCCGGGGAATATTGGAATTAACATTTGAAGTTGACCATGCACCAAGGATCTTATTCCAACGGTTATACCCCTGTGCCGCTTCATTTAAAGTAGTTTGCTTCCAGGCATTAAATATTTTAACACCCCCTACACCCTGGAAAAAAGCATTGATATCCCAGTTTTTCCATTTTGCGCCAAGAGAAAAACCATAGGTAAAGGTGGGATTAAAACTTCCCATATATTGACGGTCGTTGTCATCGATAACTCCATCGCCATTTTTGTCAACAAACTTTAAGTCGCCTGCCACGGCACTGGGCTGTATCCGGTTTCCGTTTTTATCCACATAAGCGGCGGCTTCCTGATCTGTTTTAAATATTCCCGCTGTTTTGATTAACCAGTAGGCATAATAAGGTTGTCCGACTATTGATTGAAATGGCTTCAGGGTACCGGTTCTATAGTTGTCTCCGAAAGCCCAGTAGGCATTTGGGTTAGCACTAATGTAGGCGACTCTGTTTTTTAAGGTTGAGAGATTGCCTCCAAGATCGACTTCCACTTCTCCTACCTTTTGAGCCCAGCGTGCAGAAAATTCAAAACCCTTGTTGGTGATTGTTCCCTGATTGATTAACGGGGGTGCAAGTCCCATCGAATTAGGCCAGTTGGTATCCTGCTGTTTGATAAGGTTAAAGGTCGTTTTCCAGAAATAGTCAGCGGTAATACTCAGTCTCTTTTGGAACAAAGACATATCCATCCCAATATCGGTCTGCTTTGTAGTTTCCCAGGTAAGGTTTGGATTATAGGCACTTGCCACATATTCTGCCGGACCAATCGGGCCACCAATCCCTACCTGAACAGATGTACCTGATGACAATACAGGATAACCGTAATTCAAACCGATAGAACTCAGGTTCCCTATTTTACCCCAGCTTGCGCGCAATTTCAGGAGATTTACCAGCGAAGCTTGAAACCACGGTTCTGATGAAATTTTCCAGGCACCGGTTACTCCGGGGAATAATTTTGAACGATTACCCGGAGCAAGTCTGCCGGCAATGTCATTCCGATAACTTCCGGTCACAAAATAGCGGTCGGCATAACTGTATGCGAAACGGCCAATATAGGATACATTCTTATCTTCCCACTGGTAATCGGTTGGAAGGGTTTGATTGAATATAGTTGCCATATTAAAGAATTGAGCCCATGGAGCCTCTGAAGAGAGGGCGAGAGCAGCAGCTGAGAATCCTCTGTTTGCATCATCACGTGCTGTCGTTGATAGCATTGCACTGATATTATGCCGGTTAAACGTTCGGGTGTAGTTAAGGGTATTTTCCCACAACCAGGTATGACCAATAGTTGAACCGTAGGACAAACTATTTTGATTGTAAGGTTTCCCCGGTTCAGGACGTGCCGGCGAAAAATTTTTGTCAAACTCTGTCTGATACCGGTAGGAGAATCTTGAAGTGAATTCAAGACCTTTTAAAATATTGGTAACATCCATTTCGGAGGTGGCCATAATATCACTGCGTCTTGAAAAGGATTGATTTCTTAACAACGAAGCAACTGGATTTACAACGTCTCCATAAGCTCCAACATAAGGTGATGTCGGAGAAGCAACTCCCCCGAATGTTCCGTCTGGATTGTAAATGGTGGCGTTTCGAGGCATATAGATTGCCGAAATAACTGTTCCCTGGTAACCATCGTTAGTACTGGTATTCCTGTAATCATTATTGTTCCAGAAAATAGATTCCTTAAACTTCACATACTTGCTTACCGTGTAAGTTGAATTGTACCGGATAGAGACATTCTTATTGTAAGTATTCAGAAGTGTCCCTTCCTCGTCTTCATCCCGAATCTGAAATAAAGAGGTGAGTTTATCGGTACCACCTGTTAAGGTAACAGAATGCCTTTGAACATTTGCCGTGCGGAATATCGCGTGGATCCAGTCAGTACGGGTGATTTGGCCTGAAGGATTCAACGTTGGATCCCAGGCAGCAAGTCCCTGTTCTCCTGCATTTGCAAAAGCCAGGTTTGAAAGTTGCCCCTGCTGGGCAGCAGTCAGCGATTCTGGCAATCTCCAGGCACTCTTGACTCCATAAAATCCGTTGTAATCAATTGTTGTTTTACCCGCTTTTGCCTGGCGGGTTGTGATCAGGATAACCCCGGCTGATCCTGCGCTTGCACCGTAAATAGCTGCTGAAGCGGCATCCTTCAAGACCGTTATTGATTCAACATCGGCTGGATTATATGGAGCATTGGGAACACCGTCAACAACATACAATACGCTTTCAGTGGCAGAACCTGTTCCGCGAATGGTTACCTGTGGCGTGTCGCCCGGTTGTCCACCCTGGTTGGCAATGGTAACACCCGGAATACGTCCCTGAATCATTGATTCCAGACTAAATGTTGGACTCTCTTTTATTTGGTCCATATTCTGGATAACAGCAACAGAAGCCGAAAGATCCTCTTTCTTGGTTGTTCCATAACCTATGACGATCACGTCATCCAGCTTTTTAATGTCTTCGGAAAGAACAACATTTATCTCTTTCTGACTGGCTGATTGTTCAATGGATGCATACCCTACAAATGAAAAGACCAGTTTTGACCTGGCATCAGGAACATCAAGATGATATTTACCTTCAGAATCGGTCACTGTTCCGGTAGATGTCCCTTTTACAATAACCGTTACTCCAGGTATTGGAACACCGGCTGCATCAGTTACCTTCCCGGTGATTTTTACCGGTGCGGCAATGCCTGGATTTCCGGAAATATTTTGCCCTGAGAATGAACTGGCATAAGCTCCGGAAGAAAATACAACAGCGCCTACGATAAGTAGCAGAGCTGTACGCGTTTTAAAAATTGACTTCCATTTCATAATTAGTGATTTTAGTGATTGTGTAAATAGTAAAAATGAATATATATAGTAGTCTTAAAAACATATCTTAACACAAAACAGAATAGTATTTAAGAGCCTGAATTGTCTTATCAAGGAACCTAAAGCAGTTGCCTTTCCCCATATAATTATCACATATACAGAAGAATCGACAACGAAATAACAGACTGAAAACTAAAACAGCTAAAAGATTTCGGAAAGCAGCACCGGACGATGTTCTAAATATGATTTTTTTGCAGCCAGAGCAATGGCGACCGATTGTAGTCCGTCATCTCCTGAAACCGGAAGCGGTAAATCATTAATGACAGCCTCGCAGAAGATTTTCATCTCATTGGCATAAGATTCGAGGTACCTTTCCATAAAGAAGTTAAGTGGTAACGAACTGTGAACTCCGTCAGCTGCAAAATAGCGGTGATTTTCAGGATAATTATTATCGGCGCAAGCCATCCCTTTTGATCCGAAAATCTCGATACGCTGGTCATAGCCGTACACTGCCTTGCGGCTATTGTCAATGACCCCGATCGCCCCATTGGCAAAGGTGAGCGTAATAATGGCTGTATCGACATCACCGGCTTTACCGATTTCCGGATCCACTAACACAGTGGCATTGGTATAGACCTCAGTAACTTCGCTCCCGGTAATATACCTGGCCATATCGAAATCATGGATGGTCATGTCCATAAACATCCCTCCGGAGACTGCACTATATTCGGCAGGTGGTGGTGCAGGATCACGGGAGGTTATTTTCAGAATATGGGGGTCCCCAACCTTTCCGGATTCTACTAATTGTTTAATTTTTAAAAAATCGGGATCGAAACGACGGTTAAACCCAACCATCAGTTTCACTCCCGCCTTCCTGACCTCCTCAATAGCTCCCTGAATTTCTTTCAGAGAGAGATCCACAGGTTTCTCGCAAAAAATGTGTTTTCCTGCCCGGGCTATTTCTATAATGTATTGGGCATGAGTGTCTGTTGGAGAGCAGATAACCACCGCCTCCACTTCCGGATGGTCGATCACATCCCGATAGTTGGCAAAGAAAGTTTTGATTCCAAACGCTTTTGCTACCTTTTCGACACTATTAAGGTCAGCATCAGCAATTGCTACAACTTCTGCCTGAGGAACACTTTGTACCAATGTTGCAATATGAACTTTGCCTATCCTTCCGGTACCGATAACTCCAAGTTTTAGTTTTTTCATTTTAATAAATAAATTTGGTCCAATTAATAGTTTATAATCCAAGTGATTCGATGTATTTCCGGTTTCGCAGTGCGCAAACCTTAGGATTTCCCATCCCCGGAAGGACATCCTGTTCAACGACAATCCAGCCGCAATACTCTTGTTTGGTTAATTCTTCAACAATAGCAGGAAAATCAACATTGCCCTTCCCCAGTTCACAAAATACACCATGACCAACTGACTGAAAATAATTCCACCCTTCAATTCTTGATTGAGCGGCAATGTTGGGATGACAATCTTTAAAGTGGATATGCCATATCCGGTTTTTATGTTTTTTCAGAGCAGCCAACGGATCGCCTCCGCCATACCGGGAATGTCCCATATCCAGAACTAAACCTAAAATGGATGGATCGGTCAATGCTAATAATTGATCAATTTCATCAGGTGTTTCAACATAACCTGCGCAATGGTGATGGAAAACAGTTCGTAATCCTGTTTTGGTTTTTACCTCATGGGCCACCCGGTTAGCTCCTTCTGCAAAGATCTGCCACTCCAATTTCGACAATCCCATCTCCGGTGTAACTCGTCCGGCATTTAGGGTCCGCTCCTTCACGCTTCCATTGTCATCTGCCAGTACAATGAATGCATCCGGGTAACCGGCATCAGCCATAAGTTTAGCTGTTTTGACTGCTAAACCGACACCTGCCGCATGTTTGGAAGGATCTTTTAAGGCAATGGGGACAAATGCTCCCACCATGGATAGACCACGAAAATCAAGTTCCCATTTCAATTGCGCCGGAACAGAAGGCATAAAGCCCCAGTCGCCGAGTTCACTCCCCTCGTAACCGGTTTCTCTGATTTCATCGAGTACTTGTTCAAATCCGGCTGCTTTCCCTTCCAGATCAAATTCAAGAACCCCCCATGAGCATGGGGCATTAGCAATTTTTATCATTTTGAATAAATTTTAAAGAGGTTATAATCTTATCTATCAGAATTTTCGGGACCATTCCTCATTCCACCGTTCAATGACCACTTTGGTCTGGGTATAAAATTCAACGGCATGCGATGACTGTCCATGCAGATCGCCGAAAAAGCTCTCCTTCCAGCCACTGAACGGGAAGAATGCCATAGGGGCTGCCACTCCAATGTTTACACCGATATTTCCGGCAAGTGCATTATGGCGGAACTTGCGTGCTGCGGCTCCACTTCGCGTGAAAATACAGGCAGAGTTTCCATAACGGTTAAGGTTGATCAGTTGAATGGCCTCGTCCAGGGTTTTAACATTGATGAAACTAAGCACCGGGCCAAAGATCTCCGTTTTGTAGACTTCGCTCTCAGCGCTAACTTTTCCAAGGATGGTGGGTCCAATAAAGTTGCCATCTTCGAATCCGGTTACTTTTACATCACGTCCGTCGAGTAAAAGTTCAGCCCCTTCATCGATCCCCGATTGAATAAGTCTGAGTATCCGCTCTTTACTTTCCATTGTAATTACCGGCCCCATATCAACTTCTCCAACCATTCCGTTACCTGTCTTTTTAGATTGAGCCAGCTTTACGATCTTTCCAGTGATTTTTTCTGCCACATCTCCGACAGTTATTACTACTGAAGCCGCAAGACATCGTTGACCTGCGCATCCAAAGGCGCTATCCACGATTATTCTTACCGTTGTTTCAATCTCTGCATCGGGCATGACAACCACTGCATTTTTTGCCCCCCCTTGTGCCTGTACCCTTTTCCCATTCAGGGTTCCCAATTGATAGACATGTTTTGCGACCGGAGTAGAACCGACGAAACTGATGGCAGGGATAAATGGATTTTCAAGAATAGCATCGACAACTTCTTTTCCGCCATGAACCATATTGAGTACTCCCTTGGGAAAATTTAATGTTTCGAATAGCTCGAAAATCCGGGTCATGGTCATCGGGACCTTCTCGGAAGGTTTAATAATATAGGTATTTCCGCAGGCAATGGCATAAGGCATAAACCAAAAAGGGATCATGATCGGAAAGTTGAACGGGGAGATGCAAGCCCCGACTCCCAATGGCTGACGGATTACGAACTCATCAACCCCTGTTGCAATATCCTCTGAAAATACGCTTTGCATCAGTGTGGGAATTCCGCAGGCTACTTCAATGTTTTCCAGTGCACGGGTCATTTCCGCTTTTGATTCAGCAAATGTTTTTCCGCATTCTTTGGTACAAATAGCGGCAATCTCGTCAGTATGGGTTTCAAGAACATGCTTCATTTTAAACAGATACTGAATACGTTGAATTGCTGGAGTGTTTCTCCATATTTCCCAGGCCTGATTCGCTGATTCTGCAGCATCCGCAATATCCTGGCTGCAACCGGCCGGCACCCTGCAAATCCTTTGTCCGGTGGCCGGGTTAATCACTTCAATCAATGTAGAGCTTCTGCTCTCACACCATTGGCCGTTGATGTAGTTTTTTAGTACCGTTGGCATTATAATCTCTTTTTTAAAGTTGTTTTAGACGATATTTGGTTCTCTTTTTACAGATATTTTTTAAGCTCCTTGCGACTGGCTATTGGCGGCTCGCGGCTGGCAGATTATTTTCAGAACTTTATTTTCTGCCAGAACCTTGTCAAGATCATTTTTTATTTTTCGTTTATAAATAGTATCGTTGTTTTTTCTTATGTTCCATATATTCTGTACGTGCTTGTTGCACAGTAGATTGCTCTGAAACTTCGGCTATCGCCACTTCCCACCACGCATAACCGGGGACCCCTTTAGTCAGGCTTGTTTCAATAGTTATCACCGTTGTTTGTGTTTGCTTTTTTGCATGATTAAGCGCTGATTTGAGCGAATCAATATCATGAGCCTCGATGACATGAGCGCCAAGACTTCGGGCATTCTGAGCAAAATCGACCGGAAGGGTTTCACCGGTTAAGAGCCCGGTCTCCTGGTCGCGATACCGGTATTTGGTTCCAAAGCGCATTGAGCCTATTGACTGCGACAATCCCCCGATACTTGCAAACCCGTTGTTATTCAGAAGGATAATCGTAAATTTAATCCCCTCCTGGATGGCTGTAACAATTTCATTATTCATCATCAGGTAATTGCCATCCCCAACCATCACATAGATCTCCCGATCGGGACAGGCCATTTTGGCACCTATTCCTGCAGCAATTTCATATCCCATGGTAGAATAGCCATATTCGAGGTGAAACCCTTTCGGATCAGAGGTTCTCCAGAGTTTGTGAAGATCACCTGGCAGGCTTCCTGCAGCACAGAGGACTACGTCGCGGGGTCTGGCGAAATCATTCACAGCTCCAACTACTTCGGGCTGACTTACCGGAAGATCACCCTTTACCTGATAGAATTCGGAGACCTGTCTGTCCCAGGCCTGGTTAAGTTCTTTGACATGATTGCTGTATTCGGATGCAACTTTATAGTCTGTCAGTAATTCACTGAGTTCTTCGAGGCATACCCTTGCATCTCCGGTGAGGGGTAATGCGCTTTGTTTCCCTGAATCGAAGCTGGCAATGTTTATATTGATGAATTTTACATTGGGGTTCTGAAAGGCTGTTTTAGAAGCGGTTGTAAAATCACTGTAACGGGTCCCTATCCCAATAACTAAATCGGCTTCCCCTGTAATTTCATTGGCGCCCGGTGTACCGGTTGCTCCAACTGCACCCAGATTACATGGGTGGTCATATCGAAGTGCCCCTTTACCTGCAAACGTTTCGGCAACCGGAATTCCGGTGCGTTCGACCAGTTGCTGCAATATTAGGGTGGCTTCACTATAAATCGTCCCACCTCCGGTAATGATCACCGGCTTTTTAGAACCTTTAATCAGCCTGGCAGCTTCGTTGATAGCGGAAATATCGGGTCGGGGACGCTCAATTCTCCATACCCTTTTCCGGAACAGTTCCTCTGGAAAGTCGAAGGCTTCGGCCTGCACATCCTGAGGTAAACAGAGGGTTACGGTACCTGTATCCGATGGAGAGGTGAGCACACGCATTACTTCGGGTAAGGAGGTAACCAGTTGCTCAGCCCGGTTAATTCGGTCCCAGTATTTCGAAACAGGTTTAAAACAATCATTGACCGATATGTCCTGAGTTGAGGAAGATTCCAATTGTTGCAAAACCGGTCCAACACTACGGGTGGCGAAAAGATCACCCGGGATAATCAGCACCGGTATTCGGTTGATTGTTGCACAGGCAGCACCTGTGATCATATTGGTAGCCCCGGGGCCGATGGAAGAGATACAGGCAAAAGTGCCCATCCTGTTCTTCATCTTCGCATAGGCGATGGCGATATGGACCGAAGATTGCTCATTTCGGGTCATAATGTAACGAAAATCTGTATTCTGGGTCAACCCCTGACCAACACCAGCGATAATCCCATGTCCAAAAATACCCAGACATCCTGCAAAAAACGGATTTTCAATGCCATCGCGTTCAACATGCTGGTTTTTAAGGAACTTAATTACAGCCTGTCCAACTGTCATTTGTTGTGTTTTCATTTTGCTATTGTTTATTCAAAATTTGGCTTGCAATATTTAAGAAAAGCGACTGACAGCTGTCTGCCAGCCGCTAATAGCCAATTGCCATTTTCTAAAATCCCCCCTTTTCACCGATAAATTTCATCACTTCGTCAAGCGTTGGATTGAAATTAGAACACCCGGGTTTAGTAACCAGGATAGCACCGCAGGCATTTCCCATCCGGCAACATTTATACCAATCCCAATCGTTGAGGTATCCATAAATGAAGCCGCTTGCAAAAGCATCGCCGGCCCCCAGGACATTCATCACTTCGACCTGGTAGCCCGGAACATCAATAATCTCACCATTTTTAAGGAAAACTGTTGAACCTTTAGCTCCCTTTTTTACAATTAAGGCTTCAGTGCCCAGAGCCATAATTTTGTGAATAGCAGCCTCTACATTTCCGCGAATCTCAGGGGCCGAAATCTGCTGGTTCGTTATTCTGATCTGATTAGGATCGCTTAACATGGTGGCAAGAATTTCCTCTTCAGTCCCAAGTGCAATGGTGCAATTTTGCAGGTACGCCCGGGTAGTTACCCCAAAAGAGCGTGGGTCGTGCCACTGATCTGCACGAAAGTCCAGATCAATTAAGATCGGAACATTATTTTTGACCGCTTCTTCGGCTGCAAAGAATCCGGCTGACCGTGAAGGCTCAACATTCAGGGCTGTAGCCGAGATTTCGAATAACCGGCAATCGCCGACATTTGCGTATATGACATCATCGATTGAAATTTTTGAATCTGCACAATTCTCACGATAGTAAACCAGTGGAAAATTGTCCGGTGGTTGGATACCCAGAATGACAGCGCTTGTCCGGAAGCCAGGTTTGCGTGGGATGAATTTTGTTTCAACTCCCTCCTTTTTCAGAAAATGGAGCAGGAAATCACCAACCTGATCCTGACCAATTGCAGTAATCAGTGCAGACCGAAGCCCTAATCGCTTTGTCCCCACTGCCATATTCAGGGGCGATCCGCCGACATATGCATTAAATGATTGTATGTCCACAAAGTCAGCTCCGATATTGGCCGAATAAAGATCGATGGATGAGCGTCCATAAGTGATTACATCATAAGATTTTTCTATCATTTTTTCATTTCTTAATTCATTCAATTTTTCATTTGGTTGCCTGACCCATTCAGCATTAAAAAGTATTCATCTCCCTGGTTACCATCGGAATTCGCGGATCCATCTCTTTCCAGGTTCCGTAAATCCATTGATGCCCGGGATCGTCGCTGCTGGCCAGACTCTGGTCACTTCCAGCCAGGAAATTCAGGTAATAAACATTGTATCCATGACCAGCAATTACCGGATGGTAACCTTTTGGGATCAGTACAACATCATTATTATTGACTTCAGCAATTTCATCGAGGCTTCGGTCATCAGTATAGACTTTTTGTAAAGCAAAACCCTGAGGCTTATCAATCTTGTAAAAATAGATCTCTTCAAGTTCTGCTTCCAGCAATTGACCCGAAATTGGATCTACCTTCCTGCTGTCGTGTTTATGGGCAGGGAAAGAGCTCCAGTTTCCTGAAGGGGTGTATACTTCAACACAAACGAGCTTGTGACAGGCTGAACCCGGAGGAAGCAAACGGTTGATCTGACGGCTTGCGTTATCTCCTCCACGATATTCAATACCCATTTTCTCCACATCGTCCGGAGTAATAAAGGAGGGTGGAAAGCTCTCATCCGATAAAACCCAGCTGCAGGCTATATCGAGTGCCTGGCTTTCGGCTGTAAGAATGAATGAGGTGTTTGGTGGAAGGTATAATCCGTGGGGCAAACCGCTGAAAACGTCTTTCCGGCCATTCTTGGTTTGCCAACTCCCTAATTCCGATTGAACTGAAAAATTTCCACCCAACAGAACAATAAGTAATTCATAATTCCCGGTGATGTGCGACCATCGCTCATCCTTTATTAGAGTACGGGCCTCGAAATTTAGAAATTCCCATCCTGCCTCTGCACATGTAATGCTCTGGTAAACAGAACCTGAAGTAGTTGCCCTGGCAATGAGGGGGCATTTTGTATCTCTTTTCATTTTAATTTCTGTTATTGGATTTTAAAAAAGTGCACTTTTGAGCCACAAAAGCTTCCAGAACATTCATATAGGTTTTACCGGGAATTACCATGTCAAATAATTCGGGGGAGTCACGAAAAAATTCACGATGGATTCGGGTCCAGATCAGGCGCATATCGGTGGCAATATTCACTTTACAAACACCAAAGTTGATTGCTTTTAGTAATTCCTCATCATTTGTGCCTTTAGCGCCTGGGCTTATTGTTCCACCGGCAAGGTTAATCCGGTTCACCTCCTCTGCCGGAACTGCAGATGCGCCATGAAGAACCAACGGGAATCCCGGAATTCTCTGTTGCATCTCTTTTAAAATATTCAGTTGCAATCCCTCTCCCCCTGAAAATTTATAGGCGCCATGGCTTGTTCCCGCGGCAACAGCCAGGCTGTCACAACCAGTCCGACGGACAAATTCCTCAGCCTGTTGGGGATCGGTGTACAAGGCAAGTTTCTCATCGATTGAAATATGATCTTCAACACCACTTAACACCCCTAATTCCGCTTCGACCGCAATCCCTTTGGCATGAGCACGTTCTGCAATCTCACTGGTAATCCGAACATTTTCGTCAAAAGTTTCATGCGACGCGTCGATCATAATGGAATTGTAATATCCGGATTCGATCGCATTTAGACAATGTATATAATTTCCATGATCGAGATGAACAGTAAAAGTGACCTTCGGATAGATTTTCCCGGCAGCGGTTAAGATTCCTTCCAACATTTCAGGATGGAGGTATTCACGGGCAACAGGAGTTAGCTGAATGATAACCGGCGCTGATACTTTAGAGGCTCCACTGAATACCCCATGCACCTGCTCTGCATTGAATACATTAAATGCCCCGATGCCAAATTTGCCGTATGCTTCCTTATATAATTTTTTAATAGAGACTCTCATAAATTCATTTATATCAATCGATTTATTTACTGGTAATTAGCGGCTAGCCGCTAATCGCTGAAAGCCGTTTGTTACCAAAAACATGCGTAAAGAACTGCCAATATCCCACAAATACCGATGGCTGCGATGTTGAATTTATCCGTAGTTTTAAACATCGAACGTTCGATAATCAACCCTTTTTCGTTCATGGTTTGACTTGAAGAATTGAATATCAATATAGTACCGATCAAAATAAATCCGGTGACCAGGACATATATAGCCTCGATAGCCAGATTTCGCAGAGGCACCACAAAAAAGGCTGCAACAAGGCCAACAAAAGCGGCTATAGCTATGATTCTCCATCCAAGTTTAACCGTTCTTCTTTTTGCAAGGTCACCTGCAAATTGATTTTCAACCTGATGTGATTTGTCAAGCAGGCTCAATCCAATCATTACAACGGTTAGGATAATAAAGACATACCCGATTCTTAAGATGAAAGGGAGGCCCGGGTTAATAACTTTGAGCAGAATTCCCAGCGGGATGGTAAGCAGGGCAATCCAGACTGCAGCCGTTGCGGTTGACTTGCGCCAGAAAAGTCCGCAAAAAAAGATTAAGAATTCGCCGGGATAAATATACCCGGTGTACTCCTGGATATACTGGTATGCCTGATCAAGTGTCCTAAGTTGCGGAGCCACACAGGTGGCGATGATCAAAGCGATCAGGGCGACAACGCGTCCGACAATGACCAGTTTTTTATCTTCGGTCCCTTTCCTTAAATGGGCTTTATAAATGTCCATTGTAAAAACAGTAGAAACACTGTTTACAATTGAGCTAAGGGCAGAGACTGCAGCTGCTGCAATAGCGGAGAAGGCGAGTCCCTTAATTCCGGCAGGAACAATATTACTCAGCAACCATGGATAGGCTTCATCCGATTTTGCCAGATCAGCTCCAAGGGCAAACGCTGCAATTCCCGGAACCACAACCAAAAGGGGTATTAATAATTTCAGATAACCGGCAAAGACCACTCCATATTGGGCTTCCTTGAGACTTTTCCCTGCCAATCCGCGTTGAATAATGAACTGGTTAAATCCCCAGAACGCAAAATTGGTCAGCCACATTGAACCTAGTACGACCCCCAGACCGGGAAGATCGAGGAAAGCATCTTTCTTGCCTCCTGCACCATCAGGGACAAAGATAGTCCCCTTTGCAATAATCATATGAAATTTATGGGGAGCCTTGTGTATCAGTTCGATAAATCCGGAGAAGAACCCATGGTCAACGCCAACGGCACTAACGGCCAGGAAAGTGGTCAATAATCCTCCAAAAATCAACACTGTAACATTGATCACATCGGTCCAGGCAATAGCTTTCATCCCTCCCCACAAAGAGTAAACCGCTGAAAAAAACGAAAACCCGATAATTCCATAGACCATCGGAACACCGATAATTTTTTCCATGGCCAGAGCTCCCAGGTAGAGAACGGCTGTCATATTTACAAAAATGTAGACCAACACCCAGAAAACAGCCATAATGGTACTTACTCTTTTGTCGTAACGCTGAGCCAAAAACTGGGGCATCGTGTAGATCCCCTTTTGAATAAAAACCGGAAGGAAATATTTGGCAACAAAAATCAGCACAATCGCGGCTATCCATTCGTAGGCAGCAATGGCTAATCCGACCGCATAACCAGACCCTGACATGGCAATAAAATGTTCAGCCGAAATATTGGCAGCCAGTAAGGCGGCTCCAATTGTCCACCATGGCAAAGAGCGACCGGCAAGAAAATAGTCGGAAGTTGTTTTTTGTTCTCCTTTCTTTGACCGGGAGACCCATAATCCTGTAAAAACAATAATGGAGGCATAGCCGAGGAAGACAATCCAGTCGATCGTTGCAAATTGTTTCATTAGTCAGTTTTGTCCTTGTTGAGTCAAAACAAACATAGTATCAATTTTTTCTCCGCCTTTGGGCATTTTTATCTAAATATAATGCTATTTTAGCATTTTTTAACCGGATTATATTATTTCGGCTAATTGTTGGATTTTATGAAACCATTTTATCAGAAACTTGCTGCAATACCTACTGAATCGGTCATTTTTTTCGATGAAGAAAGGCCACATTTTGCGGTGCCATGGCATTTCCATCCCGAAATCGAAATTCTTTTTGTAGCCAAAAGTTCAGGAACCAGTTATGTCGGGGATGGTATTCATCGCTTTGCAGATGGGGAGATTAGCATTATTGGAGAGAATGTCCCTCATTGGTGGAAGAGTGACCGTAAATATTCTGACGGGACCGATACCTCAGGAATAAAGGCGTTGATTATCCAGTTTAGAAGAGAAATTTTTGATAGTAACTTTATCAAATTGCCTGAGATGAATGCGATTGGTGACTTTCTGAAGAAGACGCAACGAGGAGTTCAATTTCTTGGCAAAAGCAGAAAAACGTTAGGAGACCAGATAGCCAGGATTTTCCAGCTTTCAGGCATAAGCAGGATTACAGAACTGATTCTGTTACTCGATATGATGGCAAATACCAGGGAGTATAAATATCATGCAAGTATCGGCTATTCAAAAACTATTAATACCTTCGATTTTTATCGGTTTAACAAAATTCACGAACATATCATTCTGAATTTTAACAAACCCATTAAACTTGAAGATGTTGCCAGTACTGTAAATATCTCTCCAACTGCTTTTTGCCGGTATTTTAAAAAACATACCGGCAAAACATTTCTCTCTTTTTTGAATGAAATGAGAATCGGACATGCCTGTAAACTGATGGTTGATAGAAAAATGAATATCTCCATGGCAGGAATGGAGAGTGGTTTTAATAATTTATCTCATTTCAACGACCAGTTTAAGCGGGTTATGAAATTAACCCCCAGTGAATACATTTCAGCCTTTAAAAAGGACTAAATCTGTACCAAAACCAATATCTGATATTTTTTCTCAAACTTATTCCAGAAATTAACCCGTCCTGAATTTTGTTTACAGAATCTGTAAACCTATTTCAGGACCAGAAACCGCTGAGATTAACTAAATCGTATTAAGCCCGGCTTTTACCTGAAATGTTTCAGATCCGCCTTCCCACGTAAGTAAAAGTTTAAATTCCAGATTTGAGTTTATTTCAATTGAAGGGCGTTGTTTGACTGAACTTCTTGCTGCACATTTCAGGGATAGCATGCCATCGGGTCCGATCGGATAGCGGTCAATCCCATGTTCATCTGTCAGATTAACATGCCATTCAATCGTTTTTTTCAGGAAGTTAGGGTTGATGCCAAAGATCGATTCAAAGAGTAGAGCCACCGGAACAAGTCCTGTCCAACCCACAAAGTCCGGACGGGCAAGTAATCCCGGTTCAGTCGCTTCCGGAGCATAATATTCATAAAAGGTATTTGTTTTTTTAAACACCTCTGCAACCTGTTCGTGGTGTTTTTGTGCCAGGTCAAAGGCCTGTTTGTTCAGACCATTTCGTTGAAGTCCTTTAATTACCATATAATTGGTCGGAGCCCAGACCCCACCTTCCCAATACCTGCCATCTGCCTGGTATTTTTCGTGGTTGGCGGGCATGGAGGGAACCGGGTGTTTGCGGTAGAAAGTCACCGGATCAAACAGGTGGGATACAAATGCTTTTAATTCATCCTTATTCAGGATATCACTCCACAGCGCCCAGTAAGCGCCAATGCTCATCAGTGTTCCCTGGCTACCATCAGCATATTTATCATAGAAGAAAGAGGTTTTCGGATTCCAGAGTTTTTCACGGATCAGTTTTTTAAGCGATTTAGTTTCATCTTCAATCTCTTCGATCTCCTGCCATCGTTCGACATAAAATCCAAATTCAACAAGCAATTTTCCAATAAAAAGCTGCTGCAGGCAGGTATCCAGCCAGGTCATATGGCCGTGAGAAAAGATCGGATTATAGTTCTTTGGAACGCGTGGCTGATTATCCATGCCGGTTCCCCAACCACTCGACCAGTAAGACCCATCCTGCCAGGTTCGGTTTAGCTTAAGCCATTGATAATAAGCAACAAGCACTGGAAATATTTTATTAACCCGGTCCCATTCTCCAAAGTGCTCAAAATAGACCATTTCACTCCATGGAATCAGATTGGGTCCGGTACTGGTAGGATCGTACCGGTTAAAGCAGTCCTCACCAGAATTTCCCCAGATTTCGCGGCAAATGAAACCATCCGGATGCTGCTTGGCATAGAAATTATCCAATGTTCTCTGAAAAGGGTAAGCGCGTGAACCATAACGGGTGAAAAGAGTGATAAAATTGGAATCCCACATGAAAATATTGCCATTGTAAGCGGTATCAATGTAAGAGGTTATGAATCCTGAAGCCGGTGCAGGATCTTTAATATTCCGGAAGGCAATTTCCCAGGTTTTCCAGTACATGTCAATGGCCGTTTCGTTTCCTTTCCAGTACGGAACCGGCAGTATCTCCTTTGCTTTCAGGAAACCAGGTGACGCGATAATGTTGGGTTTGGCATTGCGGAAATCATTTTCTGTGACAAACACATTTTTAATGTACGTATTTTTATAAGGTAATTTCCCGGTAGTTGTGGCGATAGTCTGAACCGGATCATCCGCCATTACTTTAATTGCGGGAAACGCTGTTGCTCCTGCTATCACGGCACTTTTCAGAAAAAAATCACGTCTTGAGGTCATAAGGACTCAGTTTTATAAGTTTCTAATTACGGTATACATTACTAAATAGCAGAACAATAGACAAATTGTCCTTTAGTTTTCTTTCTTCGGGTTCCCGTTCTGCATTTCCGATAAAATTTCCGCTTCGCTTAATGGTTCAACAAAGATCTTAAAATGATTGACAAATCCATCAAAAAATCGCTGGTCAGGAAATTCTTCATTCCGCCCTAACATCCATCTTGCAGGTGAGGAGAGATTAACCGGAGGATTTATTGTCACGGAACCGGATTCCACCCCATCTATATATATTTTAAGGGTTCTCCCGTCAGCTACTCCTGCGATATGGTGCCAGTTATTCATCCAGTTATCCGGAAGATCAGCGCTGCAACTTCCTCTGCCCCATCCACCTGCGAACCACGAAAGCGATTTGCTGCCGGAAGATTGAAGCGCAATAAAATCGCCCTTGGTGATGATATCTGCCAATCCGCTGTTATTTCCAGTAGGTTTAACCCAGGCCATTATGGTAATCCTCTCATCCAGATTATCCAGACTTTTAGCATTGGGAATTACTGCATAACAAATTGAATCGGCTTTAATAGCCTGTAAAAAAGGAGCAGGATCACCGGACCTTCCATGGATCAGTCCATTATTCCATAGTCCTGACTGATCTTTGATCGTATCTCCCTTAGCCGTATTACTGACAACCAAATCTATAACCCCGGAATTAATATTCTTTTCATAAATCTTGATGTGATTCAATTTTGATCCAACCTGAAGTCTGTGAAAGCCATCTTTTTTAAAAAGCAGCCTTCCCTCCATTTTTTTAATTTCCCCCGGTGCCAGCGAAACGACTCGCTTTTCGCAGATGGAATCATCCACTAAAACGGAGATCGTTGCAGTCTCATCGATGCCACCTTTATTTTGCATCAGAAAGGAATAATTCAGTGGAGTATTGATTTTTACAATTGCCTTGCAACTAAGATCAATTACTTGAATGGGTAAGGAGATACTGTTGGATTGCGGAACAACTTCAATGGATTGCTCTTTAAGCTGATCCAGCCTAATCAATCGTGTGCCCAGAGGATAGAGGCGGCAATGAATAGAATCTTTTTTTACCAGGTTTTCATCAAGCAGAATATTCTTTTTTGCATATTCTTTCCCGTCGACAAATAGCCTAACAATCTTAGTCCCTTTACTTCCATTGTTTTTGAGTGTGAAATTGACGTAGAATAACTGGTCCGGGTTAACCTGCTTCTGTGAAGGGTAAAATCCGGTAAACTGAAAATCAGTTACTTTTATTGTTTCGGAAGGCAGAACATCCGTTAAAACATCCCTGCTTACCGGATGAGGAACGTTATCCATTTCAAAAATTAGTTCGCCTCCCCTGTCAATCGTCGAATGAGTTATCCATGATTTGTTAAAGGGTAGTCCATCGAGCCCGATACTTTTAACAAATAGCCGATCCTTTCCATTATTTTTTGTCCGGATGACCCATTTCTTTCCATTTTGCATGTGAATAGTCACCTTCTTAAAAATGGGGGAACCTAAATCATAAACTGGCCTGCCCGGGCAAAAAGGGTAAAAGCCCATCGCACTGAAAACATACCAGCTTGACATGGCGCCATGATCGTCGTTTCCTGGCAATCCCCATGGGAATGGTGTATAATGAGTCGTTAAAAGATTTCTCACCCATTTTTGCGTCAAGTCAGCCCGGTTGGCATAATTAAAAAGATAAGGAACATGAAGAACCGGTTCGTTATCAAACAGGATGAACTGCTTTCTCAAAGCACTGTCAAGGTGTTCTGCAAATTCTGCATCTCCTCCAAAAAGGTTGATCAGGTCGATGGGGTTTTGGGGGACAAACATCGAGTAGCTCCATGGATCTCCCTCTTTAAAACCTGAATTGCCCGGATTCAGGTTGAACTTATTTCCCTGGCGGGGCAATAAGGCCATCGCCTCTGGATTGAAAAGATTACGGTAATTAAAACTCCTTTTCTCTAATTTGTTATATTCATCCTGGTCGCCCGTTACCTTTCCGGCAAACTGCGACAAAGCCCAGTCATCATAAGCAAATTCGACTGTTTTGGTCACCGATTCAGAACAGGAAGCCGGGACATATCCAAGGCTTGCATAAGCCGAAAAATCCGTTGAACCTGACGCTGCTTCTAAACATGCTTTCATTGCTTTATATGCCAGCACTTTGTCAAAACGATCAATCCCTTTCAGGTAAGAATCAACGAGAATATCAATGACATGATTTCCAGTCATGGGCCCGATCGGCAACATGCCAGATTGTTCGAATTCATCCAGCATTGAAAGGATCATATCCTGCTGCCGGTCCGGAGCGATCAAACACAATAGTGGATGAAGAGAGCGAAAGGTATCCCAGGCGGAGAACCCTCCATACTGATTTTGCCCTTTGGTTTGGTGAACTGTTCCGTCTCCACCTTTATAGTTTCCTTTGACATCCGAGATGATCCATGGCATAAGCATAGAATGGTAAAGTGCTGTATAAAAGACAGTTTTAGCAATTATTGCAGTGTCTTCCACCGTTATAACTGATAAGGCCTTCTTCCATTTCAGTTGATTTTGAATTTTAAACTGATCAAAACTGAGATTGTCGGTTTCTGACTGAAGGTTATTTCGGGTACTTTCAAAATCAACCGGTGAGACCCCGATTTTGAGGACCAAAACATTTTTCCCATGTTCAACAGGTGCAAAAGTCAGAAGGCATCCACCTGGAATCTCTTCTTTGGTTAGAATATCTCTACTGAAAGAAAGTAATGCGTGACAGGTTTCACCGCTTAAAACTCTCGTTGAAACAGTTTCAATTTTACCAGGGTCACCTATAAAAATCTTCAGTTTCAAGTGAGGTGGAACACTAAATCGAAACATTCCCGAATGTTCCGCAGCAGAAATTTCTGTAAGTGTCCCATTATCCCGAAATAACACGCTGTAAAAACCGGGCACTGCTAATTCGTCACGATGGTTATAGGTGCGATTAAATTTGCCGGATTGAATATTTAACCCATCTTCGACAGGCATTATGCGAATCATTCCTGACGATCCATCCGGGTACCCGGTCAGATGATTGATGCAGCTAAAATAACAGATAGTGGTATCCTGGTAATTATATCCATTTGAATCCCCTGCTCTGGTTTCAGGTGTTAGTTGCACAAAACCAAAGGGTGCAACTGCCCCCGGATAGGTACCACCTTCGCTTCCCCAAAGAGAAGGGGTTCTGGTATTCGAGGTGCCAATAAATGGATTCACGAATTGAATAGCGGGCACATCCTGAGCAACAACCTGATTGCACAGAAATGTCAGACAAAAGAATATACGGAATAGATTCCTGAATATCACAGGCATCGTGGTTTTCGTTGTTTTTTCATAAAAATAACCGTAAACGGAACATTTCGTAAATATATCTGTTATAATAGTTTTTACATACAGTTAATGTTAAACAATTAAAAAGTCGTAATATGAAAAAATTATTTCTTTCAATTTTTATGCTGACCCTGATGGCAGGAGCAATTGCCCAGCAAAAAACACTTTATGATTTTAAAGCAACCACCCTTGACGGACAACCATTCGATTTGTCTGCCTTAAAAGGTAAAAAGGTACTGGTGGTTAATACAGCCTCCAAATGTGGTTTGACCCCTCAATATGCTTTGCTTCAAAAGCTATATGATTCTTACAGGGATCGAAACTTTGTGATTGTAGGATTTCCTGCAAACAATTTCATGAGCCAGGAACCCGGAACAAATGCCGAAATCAAGGAATTTTGCACTAAAAATTATGGAGTTACCTTCCCGATGATGTCAAAAATTTCGGTTAAGGGCGACGATATCGACCCATTATATAAATGGCTGACATCCAAATCACTGAATGGAGTCGTTGATGCTGATGTGCAGTGGAATTTCCAGAAATTCATGATTAATGAACAAGGTCAATTGGTCGGATTTGTATCGCCAAAGGAGAAACCCGACTCTGAAAAAATTATAAGCTGGATTGAGGGACGAAAGACGAATTAAGAATGAAGGAATGAAGGAATGAAGGCTTAACTTAAGTCTGTGGAGGTTGGAGATTTTAATTTTGATAAATGGAAACAATTTCGTAAATTGCACAGATCAATCAATCTCTAAATCACTGTGCTTATGCGACTAATTGGCAATCTCATCTGGTTGATTTGTGGCGGATTATTCACTTGTTTTGGATATCTCTGGGGAGGTTTTCTTCTATGCCTGACAATTGTAGGAATACCCTGGGGATTTCAGGCTATGAAGATTGGATTAGCTCATCTGATGCCTTTTGGGCGGAAAGTGGTTCCGTCAGGGGGTTCAATTCCCGTGATCTCATTTCTTTTTAACCTGATCTGGATAATCTTTGCAGGAATATGGATAGCCCTTGCTGAGCTCTTTTTTGGAGTTTTACTTTGTATAACCATTATAGGAATACCCTTTGGTTTACAGCACTTTAAGCTAATGCGGCTGGCCATTTACCCCTTTGGCTACGATTTAAGATGATCAATCTTTGATATAGGATAATTCAACCGGAAGAGAAAGTGAAAAAATGCTCCCTTCACCTGGTTTTGAAATAACTTTTAATTCACCCTGGAGGATATTGGCTATTTTTTTCGAGATAGCCAATCCAACCCCTATCCCTCCATAAACCCGGGTATAGGAATCATCAACCTGCCTGAAATAGTCAAAGATAACACTTTGTTTCTCCTCCGCAATGCCTATCCCACTATCCTTTATATAAAAATTAATTATAGAATCATTTTCAATATGAAAGCCAAATTCAATGGTCCCTTCGTGCGTGAATTTTACAGCATTCTTAAACAGATTGGTTAATACCTGGTTGATTTTGCCGCGGTCGGCAGTGACGTAACTGGAAAGCCAGTGTGTATCGGGTCTGAAAATCAGATTTATCAGTTCATGTTTGCCAGAAGTTCTCAGGATATGATCGAAGGAAGCCCTGTTTTCCATATAATGGTCCATCAGGTTGAAAGTTTGATTACTCGGTTTTACTTTTGAATTGTCCATAATGGCCAGGTCAAATACCCCTTCAATAATAGAAAGGAGATTCTGGCCGCTTGATTGAATACTTGATGCAAAACTGATATTATCCTCGGCAGATACTCCGGACATAATCAATTCGCTAAAACCCAGGATGTGAGTTAGCGGGGTTCGCAATTCATGATTCATCATTGCCAGAAATGCCGATTTGAGCCTGTCACTCTCTTCAGCACTCTCCTTTGCCCGGATCAGATCATCGAGCATCTTCTTTTTTTCAGAGATATCCTCCATGATCAGGATAAAATTGCTGATCACCCCGGCATTATTGGTAAGTGAGGATATGGTAACATTTTCCCAATAGGTCGATTTATCTTTCCTTCGATTCCGGTATTCCCCTTTCCATATCTTTCTATCAGACAAGGTCTTCCACATTAAATCAAAATCAACTTCCGGGATGTGGCCGGGGTTAAAGATCCGGGGAGGTTTATACACAACCTCTTCAAGCGTATATTGTGTTAAGGAAGTAAAGGCATTATTTACATATTCTATGTTTCCTTTCGCATCGGTAATTATAGTTGAAGAGGGATTTTGCTCCACCGTCTGGGACAGTATTCTCAATTTATCCTCAACACTCTTTCGTTCAGTGATATCCCTAAGAATACCTTCGTGAAAAAGGATGTTCCTTTTTTCATCAAAATTAAACCATCCATGATCTTCCACCCAGATCTCAGACCTATCCTTCTTTTTCAACCTGAAAATTTCAGTTCCTCCGGTATTAGTAGTTAAAACCACCTGACTTCGTTCATCAGGATCGAAATACAGCTCTTTTTTAATGTCAATTGCCATGAGCTCTGCCTTACTTGAATAGCCCAGCATGCTAACCATTGCAGGATTTACGGAAACGAATTTTCCGTCGGAGGTGCTTTTATAGACTCCGTCAGGCATCTTCTCTACCAAATTACTGAAAAGCTTATCGCTTGCATTTAAAGCCTCCTCAATCTGCTTTTGTTCAGTAATGTCAGTTAAAGTACCCCTTATTCCGGTTACTACTCCACTACTTTTTATGACACAAACAGAAGCTACAACCGGAAATGATGAACCATCTTTTCGAATTGCATTGTATTCACTGGCTGTTTGCAACTCTTTTCCAATGAGTTCTGAAAATCGCTCAAAAGCCCTGACACGTTGGCTTTCAAGGATGAACTGCAACATATTAGCACCAACAATCACCTCATCCTCAGAATAATTAAGCCAATTCATCAAAGTCTCATTGGCAAATGTTATGATTCCGGTCAGATCAGATTCGAATATGCCAACCGGTAAGGAATTGGCCAATTCACGATACTTTCTTTCACTGTTAATCAATTCCCTTTCAGCATTTTTGTGCGCAGTCATATCCCTGAAAATGCCAAAAGTTCCGGTAATTTCTCCCCTTTCGTTGGTTTGCGGTGTGGCTGTTACCAACAAATGACGTTTTTCGCCCTTGAATGTAATAATCTCAAGCTCGTAAGTACTCATCTCAAGCTTTGCCCTTTTGTCCGATTGTTCCCTAACTCTTGTCTGATGATCCGGGGCAATAAAATCGAGTAAACACCGGTTAACCAGAGTTCCTCCAGGAACACCAAACATCTGGTCTGCAGCAGGATTAGCGAAAACAAATATTTCATTCAAATCAACAGTTGCAACCCCTTCGCCCTGATTTTCAATTAATACACGGTACTGCTCCTCACTTTTAAGCAATGCGACTTCAATTTTTTTTCGTTCGGTAATATCCTGAATTACTCCGAAAACTATTCTTTTGGATGAATCATACTCTGCAATAGAATGAATATCGATGATCTGACCAGTATTCCTTTGTCTGATTTTAAATTCATAATCGTAAGGTTTTCCGGAATTGATCAGTGCTAAAAGGCCATTATCCAATAATTCCCGGTACTCAGGCAATGGCATCATTTTTATATCACAAATATTCCAGTACTCACCCTCCAGCCCATACAATTTTTGGGCCCCAACAGAACTTGAAATGATGCCTGTCTCAAGATTGTATTCCCAATTACCTGATTTTGAAACTAAAGCGGCCCTGACTAAGCGCTCGTTGGTTTGAATCAGTAAAGCTTCGGCTCCTATACCTTCAATATTATCTGTATAGTAGTTGTCCTTTCTAATCTTTGGTCTGTCCAGTTCACGAATAATTGATGGTAAAAGTCTGGATATCTGGTCTCTGGATATATAATCTGATGCCCCGGCATTCAACAGACCAAGGGCGATATGATCTGAATATTTATCTGCCAAAATAATAAGTGGAATATCCAAGGCAAATTCATTCCGGACCGTCAGTGCAAAATAAGGATCAAAATGAGAAGCCTTGTTTTCAGCAAGAATCAAATCCCAGTATTGTTTCAATAATGCAATTTTAAACTTCTCAGGGTTTCCTATACATTCGTGATTAATTGTCAGACCGGCTTGTTCAAGATTTTGTACGATGAATGCGGCATCATCAGGTGAATCACTAAAAAATAAAACATGCAGACAATTTCCCATTCAGGCCGAATTAGTAGTTTGACAAGTTTTTTCGAATTATTTAATATTTTGGCATCTCCCCTAACCTACCGAGCAAAATGTTAATTTCGCTCTTCAGTGCAATCATTTTGCGTTCCCGGGTAATCGCCAGCTCATAATAGATCTCCATCTCACCTAATTTTTGTTTTAACGCTTTCTCAATCCGCTTACGCTCAGTGATATTCCTGATAAATGCCTGATAGGTTTGATCAGGCATCATCCGGGAGTTCATTTCAATGTTAATTATAGTCCCATCTTTACGGACAAGATCACGCTCCGAATAAACGGTTTCCCCTTTCCTGAGCTGCTCATATTTAGGAGGATTTTCCTGAAGTGTAACAGCAGAAAACAGGTCCTTCATATTCATTTTTAACAGCTCATCTTTCGAATAACCGGTCAGTTCCTTGGCCGCGGTATTAACTATAATAAAATCACCCTTTTCACTTCCCTGAAAAAATGCATCAGAGGCAAGTTCAAGCAGCATCCTGTATTTTTCCTCACTTCTCCGCATTGCCTCCTCAGCCAGCTTTTGCTTCGTAATATCAATGACTAAACCAGTCCATCGCGTACATCCATCCGCAAGCAGATGAGGATTTGCCTCTAACCGGATCCATTTCATACCCGATTCAACCAATATTTGCATCTCATATTTATAAGGCTCGAGCGTATTTAAGGCAACCTCTTGTGAATGAATAAATCCCTGCAAACAGTCAGGATTAATTTTTCCAATACTCCGGGCCAATATATCATAAAGATCCCCGGAATTATTCACCTCAAAAAGTTCACAGAAACGATTACTGGCAAATTCCAATGAAGTGAGTTCCATTATTGATTTCCCCGCTTTCGGATTCTGAACATGGACGCGATAAATTCCGGCTACCTGGCTGGCCACCAAATCCTCATAAAGTTCACGGCTCTCTGTCAACTCAATTTCCGTTACTTTACGCTGTGTAATATCGACTGCGGTCACAAGACAATTTTCCCGATTATCTGAGGCAATACCACTAAGTTGAACCACAATTGGAACATTCCCGGAACTGACAAATTCCACTTCACAACTCTGTTGTCTATCACTATTTACTACCTGCACAAGAAAATCATTATAAATATGCTTCGTTCGTTCTGAAATAAAAAAACCCAATCTGCTTTTTTTAAGATTCAAACGTTCTTTCCCAACCATTTGAGAAGCACATAGGTTTAATTCGACAATTTCATCCTCCTGCGACAATCTAAAATACCCCGATGGTGCAAAATCATAAAGCTCCTTATATTTTCTATGGGCAATCTCAGACTCCTCTCGTGCACGGATAAGTTCCTCGTTCTGCATCTCCAATTCAATTTGATGAACCTGAAGCTCATGAATAATCAGCTGAATATCATCAGATAAATATTTCACTTCCGGATTCAGGGATTTCCTTTTAACATCTTCTTCCGCCTTTTGGCGAAGTAAACCAGCTACAGATTTATTAGCTTTTTCCATCATGCGACTATTTAGAAGAATAAAACCGGACATTTTTCTGTACTGAAGAATATCCAATTAATAGTATTTTATGATAAATTGTTACCAATTTTAAGGATATACCAGGTTTAAAAAATTAACGAATTTTCGTAAATGCCATTGTTTACTAAGATACAAAAAAAGATTTGGCAAGGTACCAAAAGATTATATTATTTTCTCTGTTTCATTCATTCAATCGTGGGAATGGTAAAACGAAAGACACTTCCAATGCCTACTTCGCTAAACACTTCTATTTCCCCGCCGTTTTTCTCAATAAAATCCTTACATATAATCAATCCCAATCCCGTACTTAATTCGCCATCAGTCCCCTTTCTACCTACAGGAGCATCAATTTTAAAAAGATTGTCAATCAACTGTTTACTCATTCCAATACCGGAATCCCGAACCGAAATCTCAACCATTTTATCCGGGAGTAATTTTGCTGATACGACAATAATTCCACCTTTAGGGGTAAATTTTAGTGCATTACTCACTAAATTTCGGAGAATGCTGTTTAGCATATTTTCTTCAGCCCAAACCTTCAGATCATGTGGAATTTCGTCGATCAGTGTAATCTTTTTCTTAACAATTGAATCCTTCAACATGTTCGAGGATTCTTCAAATTTGACTTTCAATAACACAGATGTTGGCAGAAAGGTGATCAACCCTCTTTGCATACGCGACCATTCCAACAGATTTCCAAGCAGATCGAAAAGATTGTTCGCAGAATTCCGCATCAATTGGGCAGATTTTTGTATATCTTCGGTTGACATATCCTTCAACTCATTACACATCAACTCAGTGAGTCCTAAAAACCCATTAAACGGACTACGCAGATCATGCGCTATAACCGAAAAGAGCCTGTCTTTTTCAGCGTTTACTTTTTGAAGTTCCTCATTTTTACGTTTGATTTCAGCATCATTATCCAGAAGAACCTTCTGATTTTTTAACGATTCGGTTATGTCACGCAAGATCACCAGAATATGTCGTTTGTTTTCCAAAATAAAGGTAGACAATCTAACATTCATATCGAATTCTGAACCATCTTTCCTTAATCCACGGGTCAAATAATTGTCTGGAGCAGAAGAATCTTCCATGCGGCTCCTTATAAAGCTTCCGATTCGCGTTCTTTCCTCAGTACTTATCACATTGAGAATCGATGTTCCTAACAGCTCATCGCAAGAATCAACCCCAAAAAGTTTCAATGCTGCCGGGTTGCACATATCCCATATACCGTTAACATGAACCCCAATTGCATCATACGAATTTTCAAGGATGGTCCGAAACCGGGTTTCGTTAAGTTTTAAATTCGCTTCAATCTGTTTAAGATTAGTAATGTCGGTATGCTGTATTATTGCATTGGTTAATTTCCCATTTAAGTCTAATACAGGCGAAATATTAATATCGAGATCCGCTTTTTTTGTATTCTTTAATTGAAGATTTTTAACCTTGGAGGTATCATATGCCATGGTGAAACGGGTTTTTTCACTTTTCTCAAAAACATTTATTACTTCCTGCATAAACCCCTGATCTTCAATCAGATTATCATTCAAAATATTGTATTTTCCAACGACTTCGTCATCCTGTATTTGCAGAAGATCACGACATGCATTATTCATCCGAATCAAAGTTCCATGTTCATCGGAAATCCATAATGAATTGGGGCTAAAATCGACAATACTGTTCAGAAAGGATTCTGACCTGGCTAATTTCTCTTCTGCCAGCCTTTTGTCTGTAATATCATGAATGATTGAATAAAGCAAGATCCGCCCACCTGAATCTATGGGACCTGAATAAACCTCTACATTACGGATTTCACCTGAAGCCAGACGGTGAAGAAAATTAAAATATTTACGTTTTTCATTAACTGCCAGTGTCATTTCAGTAGTGATCAATTCAGGTGACAAGACATTGATTTCATTGATATTCATTGTTTCCAGCTGACTGACTGAATAGCCATAAAACTTAGCGGCGGCCTGATTTGCAGTTATAATCGTTCCGGAATCCGGATCAATGACCAATTTTACTGCATTGTTTTTTTGAAAGATATCGCGGTATTGCCGTTCACTGGAAAGCAACGTTTCTTCCAGTTTTTTACGTTCTGTGATATCAATATTAACACCTGAGAGCCGGATGACCTTGCCAGATGAGTCCTTCTCGGCCCTGTAAATACCATGGAGCCAACGCGGCTCATGATCTGATTGCCGGTAAATCCGATAATCCTTTTCGAATGGAATCCCCTGCTCAAGGCAGGCAGTTAATAAAGCCTGCATAATCTTACAATCATCGGGATGGATCAGCGGTTCCCAAGCTGAGAGACCATTTGTCTGATCCGAATTAAACCCAAAAATCCGATCTGACTGTGAAGTAGCAATTATTGTGTTTGTTGCAATTTCAAAACTAAAACTCCCCATATTGCTGATTTCCTGAGCCTGGTTCAGCCGGATTATAGTTTGAAATAACTCGTCCTCAACCATTTTACGGTCAGTTATATCTTTAAAGGTGCATATTATCTCTTTTACTTTACCGTCAGGATTTAATTCAGGGTCGGCATTCACCAATAACCACACTCTGTCTCCAGTAGTGGGTCGAAAGACTCCCATCACCGCGTTGTGCACAGGTTGACGCGTGGCAATACATTGTGGCACCGGGTGCGAGGGACCAGGATAGGGTGATCCGTCTACATGGATTACATTCCAGTCTGCATCAAATGAAGTTTTTCCCAACAGCTGATCTTCGGTAAGCCCCAGAAGTTCAAGTGCCCTGTTATTACTCAACAATATTTCGGCCAAAGGGCCCTGGACCAAAACACCAATATGCAGGTTTGAAATCAGGCTTTGATAGGATTTTTCACTTTCCCTTAGCCGCTCTTCAATCAATTTGCGTGCAGTGATGTCGGCCAAGGCTCCGAGTAGTGCCACAGGCCGTTTTCGAGCATCAAACTCAATTTGACCTGTAACATGAATCCAACGTTCAGCATGATCATTCATTCGTAAAATCTTATATTCGATTTCAAAAATCGAATCGTGCTCCACAACCAGTTGGTGGAAATACGCTCTCATCTTCTTTTGCCATTCAGGATGGACAATCGCCATCCACCCTTCAAATGATTTATCAAAATCCGGGTCAATGCCAAAAATCAAATCGAGCACTTCAGAACTTTCCCAGGAACTGTTAACCAGATCGAGCGAAAAGGTCCCCAGCCCGGCTATCATCTGGGCTGTTCTTAAAAAAACTTCATTATGCCGAATCCTGGCTTGAGCCTCCATTTGACCGGATATGTCTGCCATTGTGATCAGGCACTGCCCTCCTAAATGTGATTCTATGCCTGTTAACTGAACATATTTGGTCGTATTATTCGAGTCTCTCAGAATCACTTCACAAATCTTCGGGTTTTTAGAGGAAAATAATTCATTCAGGAAGTGATTAAAAATAGGTTTGGTATCCTCCGAAATAAAGAATCCAAATCGACTGTTGATAAGATGCAGCCGTTCCTTACCCAGCATCCGGGCACCGCAAAGATTCAGTTCTAAAATCTCACCCTCTTTTGAAATTGTAAAATATCCTGTTGGCGCCAGGTCGTACAACTCAGCATATTTATCCTCTGCAAGCTTTGCCGCCTTCTCCTTGGCGATCAGAAGTTCATCGTTCTGAATTTGCAGTTCGATCTTATGGACCTCCAGTTCATGAACCAGCTTTAATAAATCAGATTCAGAAAGTGAGATAACGCTCCTGGGCGAATGCGTTTTCATCATTTCTTCAGCCTTTATCCGAAGAATTTCAGCGGATTTTAATGCATGGGGATTTATCTTTTTCATAAAAGCAAATGATACTTAAGTTCGAATAAAATTTTCAAACAGTACCTAAAATCACAAATAATACCTCTTGTTCTCTAAATTTTATGATTGGGTTTTAACTAAAGGCAGTTAGTCAGATTATTTCAGATAGTTGAATGAAGTGCTAAGGCATAGATACTGCTTAATGACTCAAAGGTAATTGAAAAGGTTCAAAATACAGTCAGGATAGCTATTTTCTTTTTTGTTAATTTACTATAAAAGATATCCTATGCCAATCAATTGTCCCTTATTTCCCGAATGAGGATAGCCGGTACTTTCTAAAACATCCTTAATTTTACACGAAATATTTAGACCTTAAAACATCTTTTTAATCCATAATAAAATGGAAGCAGATTTAATTACAATTGGGGACGAAATTCTGATCGGTCAGATTGTGGATACCAATTCAGCCTGGATGGCGCAGAAACTGAATGACGAAGGGATCAATATCCGTCAGATCACCAGCATTTCCGATCAACCTGAACATATTATATCAACCTTAAATGAATCTGCCGGTAAATCATCTGTTGTATTGGTGACCGGAGGACTCGGCCCTACCAAGGATGACCGTACAAAATCGGCATTGTGCACCTTTTTTGGAACACATCTAATTGAACACCAGGGTGTACTGGATCATGTTATCCACTTATTGGCTCCGCGCGGCATTGTGATTAATTCACTCAATCGCGATCAGGCTCTCGTCCCGGCTTCCGCTACCGTTCTTCATAATAAGTTAGGTACAGCTCCAGGACTGTGGTTTAAGCATGAAGGGACCATTTTTGTATTTATGCCAGGAGTCCCTTTCGAGATGAAATACCTCATGGAAAACGAGGTGATACCACGGCTCAATAAACTATTCAATACCTTAACTATTCTTCACCGAACCATCCTGACTACAGGCTTAGGCGAATCAATGCTTGCAGAAAAAATCAGTAACTGGGAGGAGAACCTGCCTGAATGCATCAGTCTGGCATATCTTCCAAATCCCCAAAATGTGAGATTAAGACTTTCGGCGCGTGGCGAGAATAAAAAATATCTCCTGAAACTGCTGGATAAGGAAATCAAAGAACTTACAGAAATAATTCCCGAATATATCTATGGATATGAAGAAGATACAATGGCCGGGAATATTGGTGAAATTCTTAAGGAGCAAAATTTGACCCTGTCGGTGGCTGAAAGTTGTACAGGAGGATATATTGCCCACTTGATTACTTCAAATCCGGGTAGTTCTCAGTATTTTAAAGGGGGCATTATTGCCTACTCCAACGAATTGAAAATTGATTTATTGGGAATTGATCGAAATGTTATATCCGACAGAGGTGCAGTGAGTAAGGAGGTGGTTGAAGCTATGGCTGTGGGCGCCCGAATGCACCTCCACACGGATTATGCCATTGCGACCTCAGGCATTGCCGGTCCTGACGGAGGAACCCCGGAAAAACCTGTGGGAACCGTCTGGATAGCTGTTGCCGGCCCCGATTCCGTATTCTCGAAAGTATCCAATTTTGCAAATAACCGGGAAAGAAATATTATCCGGTCGAGCATGACTGCTTTGAACATGCTCAGGCTCGAACTGATTAAAAACAAAACGATATGAAAAATAAATTAATTAAGACAGCACTGATTCTAGGGTCACTCCTCATAATCCTCATCAATATTCCAATCCTTTTTGAAAATAAAATTACGCAGAAAATCAAGTGGGCTGCAACTGATGCGGTTCATGCAAAAGTTGATTTCGAAAAGATTAAGTTATCCCTATTCAGAAGTTTTCCACAATTAAATATTGAATTAAAAAACCTTTCATTAACCGGAACTGATGATTTTGATAATTCCAAACTGCTAACATCAGATCAGCTTTCAATATCTGTAAATATTTCAAGCTTGTGGAGCAACGACGGGCTAATTATCTCATCCATAAAACTTAAACACCCATCGATAAATATTCTGGTAAACAAATTCGGAAAATCGAGCTGGGATATTTCAAAGACAAAGACCAGCCCTGGAGCAGGGACAGCTTCCGACAAAAAACGTTCCATAATCAACCTGGAGAAAATTGAGATCAGTGATGCTTCCCTATCCTATCAAAATGAATCCTCTCCATTATCATTCGCTCTTCTTAATGGAAATTTTGAGCTTTCCGGAGCATTCAATGGGAATAGCAGCAAACTCCGAATTTCAGGGCAGGCTGACAGTCTGAACCTGGATTCCAATGGTTCCCGGTATATTTCAAATATGAAAATCGCAATCAAAGGAAATCTGCAATCCGATTTTGATAAAAAAACCTTCAAAATTCTTCAGAACGAATTATTAATCAATAAATTGCCAATTGAATTGCAAGGAGTATTTTCGTTTGCCGAAAAAGCAAGCCTGTTCGATTTAACATTTAAATCACCTACCTCCTCCTTAGGCGATCTGTTGGGTTTTATTCCCGAAAAATATCAAAAAAATCTAAAAGGGATAGAAACAAATGGCGCTATCACTTTTGGCGGATTTGTGAAAGGGACTTATTCAGGCGACTCTCTGCCCGCTTTTAATGTCGATCTGAAAATTGCAGGTGGCCGATTGAAATATCCAAAATTACCGAAAGAGATTGGTCAGATTGAGATAAATGCCAATATTTCCAAACCGCAGGGAGTACTCGATCTCACCAGGGTCGATATCGGGAAAGCAGATGCCTCTTTAGCCGGGAATCAGGTTAAAGCTGCTTTGAGTATTTCCACACCTGTGAGCGATCCCCAATTGCAGGGAAGTCTCAAAGGTGTAGTTGACTTTGCTTTACTAAGGCAGGCAATCCCTATGGATTCGATTGATTTAAAAGGAATTGTTGATGCCTCAGTTGAATTCGACGGACGATACTCCTCCATTGATAAAGGGGACTATGAAAATTTCAAAACCGATGGAAAGATCTCATTCCAGAACTTCGTGGTTGCCTCGAAATCTTTACCGCAAAATTTTGAGGTGAAATCTGCAAACGTCAGTTTGAATTCAAAAGCAATTTCATTAACCCAGCTATCAGGAAACTTTGGAGAGAGCACATTTACCGCTCAGGGAACAATCACGAATTACTGGAGTTATCTGTTGCGCAAAAGTGTTTTAACCGGAGCGATCACACTTAATTCAAGCTACTTCAATTTCAATCAGTTAATGGTAAAAACAAATTCTGGATCCAAAGAGTCCGGTGAAGCGGGTAAATCCTCGGGGATTCCTGAAAACCTGAATTTAACCATACAAACATCAGTTACCAGGGCACTTTATGACAGACTGAGCATCACAGGAATTACGGGGAAAGTGATAATCAAAGAGCAGAAAGTTATTCTTGAAGGGTTGAATATGAATATGCTTCAGGGAAAAGTATTGATTTCGGGCACCTATTCTACACCCAAAGGGGCAGTACCGGATTTCGATATTAAATTGGATATTAAAGATGTTGATTTGCCAACTGCCTATCAATCATCAGGAACCATCCGGCATTTCCTTCCAATTGCAGGTCAAAGTACCGGAGCCTTCAATTCTTCAATTTCTTTTACCGGCAAAATCGGCCCCGATGACACACCCGTATTTACGAGCATAAATGGAGGAGGCACCTTAACCGGGAAAAATATAGAGTTGGTCGGAGCTGACTTTTTTAATGAAATCGCAAAGTATTTTAGAAAAGATCTTTTTAAACGGGTCAAAATCAGCGATTTTACAACAAACTTTAAAATGGTAAACGGGGGTTTGACCGTCGCGCCATTTAGTACCCGGTTAGCGGGACAGGATGTAACCATATCCGGAAAGCAATCAGCAAACCTGATTCTGGACTACAAACTTGATTTCAAGGTAAATAAGGAAGATCTGAGTCAGGATGTAAATACCTATATCGGTTTTGTACCGGGAGCTGAGAATATTAAAAAATATCCGATTGAAATCAACCTGGGAGGGTCATTCGACAAACCGGACGTAAAAGTTGATCTAACTGAGGCCAAGGACCTGGTTGCGAAAGAGTTCACCAAAAAGGCGGGGTCGGCGATCCAGGATGCCCTCAAGAAATTCGGGCTGGATAAGTTGTTTAAATGAAATCGCCATGATAAGAATATCACCAACCGAAATAAATATTTCCCCATGGCGATTCCATCTGGCCTTGAAAAAACAAATTATATACAGATGAAACCCTCATGAACTTACAACCAAAAAAGGCAATGTAAAAATCAATGAGGGTTCCACACGGATCAAGAATCTAAATATTAGTAAGTTAATTAAAATTTATACGTGTGAAATAAATGGCGCTTTAGAGCAACTTTTTTAACCACAATGTTCACAAAGATAAATTCACAAACATCACTAAGCTTCTGTTTAAAAATTAAATTGACCTTTTTTTGGCCGTAGGTCATTAATTTCAATAGAAAAATAAGTCTGAAAAGACCAATTGTCTGTCAGGACATTAACAGATTCATGGTTAAATCCCTACGGGAAATTTATTCCCGGAATTATGCTTTTCCAGGGAAATTAAAACAGTTTCAAAGTAATTCGGATAATTCAATCTTGCATGCAACCAGCATACCACCAGCATATTAAATCGATATTTCTTAGTTTATTTATTATTGCATTCTCATTGACAATAAAAGCCCAGGAGACCAATTATCATGGGTTTAAATGTCTGGACTTTAAATTCGAGGGGCAGGATGCCAAAATCGTTTTTCCTGAGAAAGCTGATGCCGGCCGTCATTGGATCTGGAGAGCCCGATTCTGGGGTCATGAGCCACAAACTGAGATAGCCTTACTGAAGAAAGGATTTCACGTAGTTTATATTGATGCTGCCGAATATTGCGGCAATCAGGAGGCTGTAAATTTATGGAACCATTTTTACGATTATTTGATCTCCCAATACCAGTTGAACCCCAAAGCTGTACTCGAAGGATTCAGTCGCGGAGGTCTTTATGTTTACAACTGGGGCTCAGAGAATGTCACTAAAGTTGCCTGCATCTATGCCGATGCTCCGGTTTGCGATCTGCGTAGCTGGCCGGGTGGAAAAGGGAAAGGGGCAGGCTCACCGGATGACTGGAAAGCTCATCTAAAAGCTTACAACCTCACTGAACTGACCGTAAATAAATTTAAGGAGATGCCTATTTACAATGCGGTGAAATTGGCAGAAGCCCGTGTTCCGGTCATCCATGTTTGCGGAGCTAAAGATGAAGCAGTTCCAATTGAAGAGAATACGTATGTCCTTGAAAAAACTTATAAGGAAGCAGGGGGTGAAATCCAAATTATTGTCAAGGAAGGGGGAGGCCATCATCCGCACAGTTTAAAGGATCCCTACCCTATCGTACGTTTTATTCTTTCGCATACTGCCCCCGAACTACAGGATCTTCCATCGCCTCCCAATTCAAAAATGGTCATCAGTTTTAGAGGAACTATCGACAATTGCCGGATAAAATTTGACCATGAAAAAAAAGGGAGAGTTGCTTTTCTCGGAGGGTCAATTACCTTTAATTCCGGTTGGCGAGACAGTATTTGCAACTATCTGCAGCAAAAGTTTCCGGAAACTGACTTTGAGTTTATCAATGCGGGTATTCCCTCGACCGGTTCTACCCCGGGAGCCATGAGACTCGTCCGTGATGTTTTATCGAAAGGAATGATCGATTTATTATTCGAAGAAGCTGCAGTAAATGATGCCACTAATGGTATTAGTCCTAAAATGCAGCTTAGGGGTATGGAAGGAATCGTTTATCATGCGATCAAATCAAATCCGAATATGGATATCGTGATGCTTCACTTTGTGGATCAGGATAAGATGGCAGATTATAACCGGGGCAAAACACCGGAGGTGATTGAACAACATGAGAAAGTGGCTGAATATTATGCGATTCCATCCATCGATTTCGCCAAAGAAGTAAACGACCGGATCCTAAACGGGGAGTTTTCCTGGCGCGATGATTTCAAAGACCTGCACCCTTCCCCATTTGGACAGGCCATTTATTTCAGAACAATCAAGCATTTTTTTGATACATCATGGAAAAATCCCGCTCCAATGGAACAAAACCCTAAAAAACTACCCGGTAAAACATTGGATACTAATTCATATGTCAATGGTCATTTTGAACCGATTAAAAATGCAAAACTGAAGTCGGGTTGGAAATTAATCCGTAACTGGATACCCGAAGATAAAGTGTCCACCCGGGAGGGATTTGTCAATGTTCCTGTTCTAGAGGCCTTACAACCCGGGGCAACGTTAAAATTAAAATTCTCGGGTACCGCCATCGGGTTATTTGTTACCTCCGGTCCTGATTCAGGGATGCTTGAATATAGTATTGACGGAGCAGCCTTCAATACTTCCGATCAGTTCACCCAATGGAGCCAGCAACTCCATCTTCCCTGGCTGATTATGCTTGAGGATGAGCTTCTGGCAGGCAAGCACACCTTGCAATTGAGGGTGTCAGCAACAAAGAATCAAAGAAGTAAGGGTTTTGCCTGCCGGATTCATCAATTTGCAGTCAATAATTATAATCAATAATCTTATCTTTGCAATTCTATATAGGGAAAAGATACAAATTCTTAAAAAAAAAATATGAAGATTGCACTGATCGGTTACGGGAAAATGGGAAAAGAGATCGAGCAGATTGCCATTAGTCGAGGACACGCGATTGTTCTAAAGATTGATATTCAGAATCAGGCTGATTTGACTATGGAGAATCTCTCCAAGGCTGATGTTGCAATAGAGTTCACAGGTCCGGAAACTGCAGTAGGCAACTATTTAAAATGTTTTGAAGCTGGTGTTGCAGTGGTGAGCGGTACCACGGGCTGGCTGGAACATAAAACAACCGTTGAAAAAGCCTGTTCCGACCAGCAAGGTTGTTTTTTCTATGCATCGAACTTCAGCCTGGGCGCTAATATCTTTTTTGCCTTGAATAAATTCCTGGCAAAAACAATGAAAGAGTTCCCCCAATATGATGTTTCCATGACTGAGGTTCACCATACCCAGAAGCTGGATGCCCCCAGCGGGACAGCTATCACATTGGCTGAAGATATCCTTGCGGTAAACAACATTAAAACGAAGTGGACAATTCACGAACCTCAATCAAAGAACGAACTATATATCAACCCTATACGTGAAGGCCAGGTTCCCGGAATTCATACCATCAAATACGATTCAGAGGTGGATTATATCGAGATCACGCATAGCGCATACAGTAGAAAAGGGCTTGCATTTGGAGCTGTTTTGGCGGCTGAATATAGTAAAGGGCGCATTGGAGTATTTTCAATGGCAGATCTCCTGAATTTTTAATAAAATAAAATTAAATAAGAATGAATAATTTATTGGAAAACAAATGGTTTAAGTTTGGCCTGGTTGGTGGTCTTTACCTGCTATGGGTTATTTGGTTAAGTAATTTCTGGTGGCTTATTGGATTAGTGATCATTTTTGATACCTATATTTCCAAAAAGGTTCATTGGGCCTTTTGGAAAAAGAGAAACCCTCCTGAAGGAAAGCAAACGAAGGTAGTCGAGTGGGTTGATGCCATAATCTTCGCAGTCATAGCAGCTACTTTTATCAGGCTCTTCTTTATTGAAGCCTATACTATCCCTACCTCATCTATGGAAAAATCGATGATGGTTGGTGATTACCTGTTTGTGAGCAAAACCGCATACGGTCCCAAAATGCCCAATACACCCATCTCCTTCCCGTTTGTGCATCATACCATGCCGCTTTCAAATACTGTACAATCCTTCTCAACCCTCATCCATTATCCTTACCGGAGAATTGCCGGTACAGGAAAGGTTAAAAACGATGATGTCGTAGTTTTCAACTTTCCTGAAGGTGATACCGTTGCAGTGAGTATGCAGGAAAGAAGTTATTACGAAATGGTACGTTCCTATGGCAGGGACAGAGTTTGGGGTGATAAAAGTACTTTTGGAGATATTATTTACCGTCCGGTAGATAAGCGGGAAAACTATATAAAACGTTGCATCGCCATTCCCGGGGATTCCCTTAAACTTGTAAAAGGGCAGGTCTATGTCAATGGAAAACCTCAAAAGGAGATTCCCGGAATCCAGTATAAATACCTGATTACCACCAATGGAACAGCCATTAACGACAATATTCTGGAAAAACTGGATATCACCCGTTCCGAAATTGAAGGCTCTGACTCCCGTTACATCCTCTCCCTCACGGCAGAACAGGCAAAAAAGCTGGATGGTATGAAGTTTATCCAATCCAAGGAAAGAGTGACCTGGCCATCTGAAAATAGTGATCCGGCAATCTTTCCAAGCGATCCGAAGTTTACCTGGAATCTTGATAATTTTGGCCCGATATGGATTCCAAAAAAGGGGGTTACCATCAATCTTACGTTGGCCAATCTGCCTTTATTTAAAAGAATCATAGCCGTTTACGAAGAAAATGATCTAAAGGTTAAAGAAAATATCATCTACATTAATGGAGCCCCTGCTTCGACCTATACTTTTAAAATGAACTATTACTGGATGATGGGAGACAACCGCTATAATTCGGCTGATTCAAGGTACTGGGGATTTGTACCGGAAGATCATGTGGTAGGGAAGGCATCTTTCGTTTGGCTATCACTGGATAAGAACAAAAGTTTCTTATCTAAAATTCGTTGGGAAAGGTTTTTTATGAGTGTTAAGTAGTCTTTCTGAGTTTTAATATTTATACAAAGACAGGAAGAACACGAGGAAAAGATTTTAAATAAATGCTTTGCGGATTGGGCGTCCTGTAGAGGACAATTTATTTCAGAATGTACTCACTTCCATTGAGTTTAAAAATATTTGATACATGAGGACTTTTAGCCGGATAATAGTTGTACTTATCTCATTAGCAATTCTTCTTTCTTGCAGGGCCTCTGGTTATATTGCAGATCCTCAGAGTATTAAAAGGCAAGAACAAATGCGGAATTATCGTACTGGTGTCAACATCGCCGATATTGGATTGATAGTGGCGGCTTCTGTGGGCGCTTTATATACCGGCATGAATGTATATGCAAATCCTCAATCTCAATCGTTTAAGAAAATGAGGCTGGTCAATGATTCAAATGATACCCTTTTTGTAAATATGGTAACCGATTTTCATTGGAAGGATTCGTCCTTTTGTGACATTCGGGAAATAGTGTTGCCTCCTTTGCAGAAAGCCCGGATGATCGTCCCCTTGGGCGCCGTATACAATATATTCTTCAGGAATGAATTCAATGCCCCTGACGATGAAAAGGTGGAGATAAATACTGCTCAAATCCGTAAAGTCAGGCTTAAGCCTGGAAAAATCAAATCGGGAGATCAAATAAAAAACTAAAATAATCAGACGATGCAACGAGGATTACTGACAGGAATAATGTTTGGAGTGGCTATGGTCATTTTTGCCTTACAAAATTCGGTCAAAGTTCCGGTCAAATTCCTTTGGATGAAATTCGCCGAGGTCCCGCTAACACTGATTTTGGTGATCCCCCTTCTAATTGGGGTATTAGTAACCGCACTGTTTGCATACATTGATAAACAAAGATTGAGAAGCAGAATTAAAAAGCTTCAGGTCAGATTAAGGGAGCTTGAAAATCCTGGAACTGAAGATGAAACCTTTCAAAAGTCAGGAGATTTAGATGCCGGGGATGAAATGACTGTTGAGGGCGAGCCGGGTCACAAATTTTTCGACTATTAAATGGACAATCAGGAAACATGCGCCTTGCTGAGCATTGCTTATTTTGCACCAGTTCAATATTATACCAAATTGATTAACTATCCTCACATCTACATTGAATTTTGTGAGAATTATGTGAAGCAATCGTACCGAAATCGTACTGTAATCCTTGCTGCCAACGGTCCGTTACAATTGACATTGCCGATAGTGGATGGACCTCGGGCAAAAGGCCCCATCCGGGATCAGTTGCTATCCTATGACTTTCCCTGGCAACAAATGCATTGGCGAGGGATTAGTTCAGCTTACAACAATTCACCTTTTTTCGAATATTATGCCGATGACCTGGCCCCATATTTTCAAAAAAAAAGATGGAAATATTTAACTGATTTCAATATTGAAGTACAACAAGCTGTTTTGAAGGCAATTAATTTTGATGCTCTGGTTAAATATACTGATGAATATATTCCTGTTGATCAGGTTTCCGGAATTATGGATGATTTTCGTTATATTATTCATCCCAAACCTCAGAGGCAAATTGAAGATAAACATTTCTTCCCTGTACGATATGTCCAGGTATTTCATGAAAAATGGGGATTTGTACCTAATTTAAGTATTCTCGATTTGCTCTTTAATGAAGGGCCAGAAAGCATCAGTTACCTGAGATCGTGCATTCGTTGAAGGCTAAAGTGGCCGTGTGACTATGTTCAGGTTAAGAAACTCACCCGGTCACTATAAAGCAGATTAAATCTTCCCCAATCTTTTTAGTTCCCAGAAACATTTTGCAGTTGCATTAATGTCAACGGCCGCATTATGGGCCTCTTCAAAACCGGTTCGGAAGAGCTTATAATGCAATTCTGACAACTTCGGCCATTTATATCCGTATGGACCCTGAATTGCACAATAATTTGTAGAACTTTCCATGGTGCAGACCTTCTTTTTGGAGGGGATTGGATTGGTAAGACCCATTCTCAAAAATTCAGCTCCGACAATCATTGCATCAAAACTGATGTTATGAGCTACAAGGACTTCCGAGTTATCAATCAGTGAATGAAATGCGTTTAAAACTTCTGTTAAAGAGACACCTTCTCGAACAGCCCGGTCATGTGAAATGCCATGGATCATCGAAACATCTGCTGGAATATTAAAACCTTCCGGTTTGATAATGAAATTCCCTTCCGAAAGTTTAGTGCCATTTTTATCAAAGATTAAAAAAGCTAACTGCACCAATCTTGGCCAGTTTTTTAAATCAGTGACAGGAGCTTTCCAATTTTTTGGTAATCCGGTGGTTTCAGTGTCAAAAAATAGATACATGTTCAAAGCTTCTCTTTAATGAATTTCCGAACAATATCGTTATGGTCGAAGGCCATACCAGGCAGGGAATCCAATGGGAACCACTCTGCCATGGCGGCATCATCACCCCCAAGAACCTGGGAATTGCCTCTAACCTTACCATAAAAGACTGTAGTAACAGTGCGATGCCTCGGATCGCGTCCAATGGCATCAAATGTAAAAAATTGCTTAAGTGCGACCTCTTTTAATCCGGTCTCTTCGAGTAATTCCCGGCTGCAAGCCTGGATAAGTGTCTCTTCCATCCCAACAAAGCCTCCGGGCAATGCCCAGAATCCCTGAAAAGGGTCAAATTTCCGCTGAATCAGCAAGATCATTTCCTGACCCTCCTTTTCAGTTACAACAATAGCATCTACGGTCATGGCTAACCGGGGATATTTATACGAATATTTTAACCCAAGTTCTCTATCCTTAATTTCCTTCTTTTCCTTTTCGGCATTTCGCCATACGATATAGATAACAATAATAATTGCCGCTATATAACCTACGATTTCGAGATGTCCCATAATTTCACTTTTTAGAGTTTAGAAATGAGATGTATTTAATCCCGGATTATCCGTCGCATAAGTCTCATCTGGTGAGTATACCTCTTTGTATCAATATTATAAATTCCCGAATGGTCAACATTATCTATACGGACCTTACCCGATGAGTGGATGATTTTATTCTTTTCCCAGATAATTCCTACATGCACAATAGCGCCATCTTCGTTGTCGAAGAAAGCCAGGTCACCCGGCAAAGCCTCTTCAACAAAACTCAGGTTATCACCTAAAAGAGATTGTTGAACTGCATCCCGCGGAATGGAAAGCCCGGCCATTTTATACAAAACCTGTGTAAAACCAGAGCAATCGATCCCAAATGGAGACCTTCCTCCCCAAAGATAGGGAGAATTGAAGTATTTAAGTGCATTATCGATAATTATTTCACGCACACCCTGCCTATCCTTGCTGATATTATGACCAAGAATATTATAAATGACCTCGCCGATTTGAAATGTCCGGGAAACCGGATCAAAATGGGGCAAGGAACTGCCAGCTACGATTAAAAAATTGGTATAATTGTCTGCCTGTTGAACAATATTAAACACATCAGTAGTCACAATCTGGGGTATATCTGACAGTTGAGCAAAGGATTGTTCATCAACTTCATTGACCATTATGCGGTCAATCCAACCCTCATAACCATCAAATTCAAGTTTTATCCGGCACCATTTCGCCTGCTCTTCCAGTATGGTATAGTGTTCACCAAAAAGTATCTGAGTGCACATTTCCCCCTTTTCGCGCGGTTCAGAATGAACAGGAACAATACTTAAGTTGGAGATTCCGTATCTCATGATTCTACTTTGATTGCAATGGTTGAATTCTTAGGCTTTGATGAAGCGGTTGATTTAAAATTTGGAAGCGTTAAAAAGACAGAAGTTCCTATATGTTTTGTTGATTCTAAACGTATTTTCCCACCAAGTAATTGAATCATTCCTTGGGCAATAGATAACCCTAATCCACTACCATCCTTCTCACGTGTGACAGATACATCTTCCTGCATAAAACGCTCAAATACTTTTTCTTGAAAATCTTTTTCAATACCAATGCCCGTGTCTTTTACGAAAATTTCAATATTACTATTTATAAATTCAAACCCTATAGTAATACTCCCTGTATTTGTAAATTTTATCGAGTTATCCAACAGTTCAGAAACAGCTTTTTGCAGTATTTTTCCGTCCGCATATATTATATAGTCATTTGGATTATCGGGGAATTGCATTTTAATCTCCAGATTATTTTTTTTAAGAGACTCTTGAAAGACCTCAATAGCGTTCGCCAAAATTATAGAAATATTAACGGGTTTGGTGTTCACTACCATATTCTTTGTAATAATCAGGGAAAGATCAATATAGTTGTCAATTGTTTTCATCAAACGGTTGCTACTGAGCTTTAGAATTTCCATCAATTCCTCCTTATCTTTAATTTGGATATCATCCTGGATAATAATTGGGACAACTCCCAAAATGCCATTAAGTGGCGTTCTGATTTCATGTGAAATATTATTCATAAAAGCAGTTTTTAAACGATCACTGGCTTGGGCTTTGTCCATAGCAATCAATAATTCATCCGCCCGTTTTTCTTTTTCTTCATTTTGAAAAACAAGTTCTTTATTGGCAATAATTAATTCATCCGCCCGTTTTTCTTTTTCTTCATTTTGAAAATCAAGTTCCTTGTTGGCAATGACTAATTCTGCAGCGCGGTTTTCTTTTTCTCTATTCTGATAAAGAAGTTCCTTGTTGGCCATTTTTAACTCATCGGCTCGTTTTTCTTTTTCTCTGTTTTGAAAGGCAAGTTCCTTGTTGGCAATGATTAATTCTGCTGCTCGTCTCGCTCTTTCAACGTTTTGAAATCCAAGTTCCTTGTTGGCAATGATTAATTCTGTTGCTCGTCTCGCTCTTTCAACGTTTTGAAATCCAAGTTCCTTGTTGGCAATGATTAGTTCTGCAGCACGGTTTTCTTTCTCTTCATTCTGATAAAGAAGTTCCTTGTTGGCCATTATTAACTCATCGGCTCGAATTTCTTTCTCCCTGTTTTGAAGATTAAGTTCCCTGTTAGCAATAAATAATTCTGCTGCACGTTTTTCTTTCTCTTCGTTTTGAAAGAGGAGTTCTTTATTGTTAATGAATAATTTTTGCTCTGCAGCCTTGATTGTTGAAATGTCATTGGATACACCAATGACACCAATTACCTGACCAACTGAATCCCGTAAAGGAAATTTGCTGGTATCCAGCCATATTACCTCTCCATCGAATTGATGCTGCGTTTCAATAGTGTGCAATCTTCCTTTACCACATTCCATAACATCCCTATCGTCATTAAGGTAATTAATGGCTTCTGCTGATCCCCAGGGCATTTCAAAGTCATTTTTTCCAACAATCTCAGACGGACTTTTTAATCCTGCTCCGGAGGCAAACGACTGATTACATCCTAAATAATTCGACTGCCTGTCTTTCCAAAATACAACCCCAGGGAAATTATCCAGGACCGTTTGAAATAATTGTTCTCTTCTTCGTAAAATCTTTTCAGCCTCTATGCGTTCGGTAATATCAGATATTATGCCAATTATACCAATAATATTTCCCTCCTTATCTTTAATAGCATCTGCACGCTCATAAGCTGGAAAGATCCGTCCGCTTTTTGTTATCATTTCCAATTCACCAGACCAGGATATACCATTTAAGATATTGTCAAACATTTCTTTTGCAATGGCTGGGTCTTTAATTCTGGCCACACCCCCTCCAGCCACTTCTGTCTCTTCCGCAGTTTCATATCCAAATAGATTGGATAGTGCTTTGTTCTGATAAAAATGATGCCCTTCAGAATCAGCAATGGCAATGGCATCACTCGCGGAATCAAGTGCTTTAGTGATTTTAAGCAAATTTAGCTCGGTTTCCTTTCGGTCTGATATGTTAAATACAAATCCCGTACAAATTTGCGGGCTTCCATTCGCATCTCGTTTTACAACAGAACCATAATCATAGAACCATATATATTCACCTGAGTTGGTCAGAATCCGATATTCAGTTTCATATTTGTCAAGAGTACCATCAAGGTGGCCTCTCATTGCATTCATGATCCTTTTATAATCTTTAGGATGAACCAAAGCGGTAAAATCCTTGTAATGTTTGAAATTTTCGGGTGGATAACCCAGCATTTCAACCTTATGTTTGTCGAAAGTGACGTTGCCTGTTGTTACATCCATTTCCCACCAGGCCATATTTCCGCCTTTCAAAGCCGATATTAACTTAATATTGGATTCATGCATCGCTTCTTCTGAATAATTGCGCAGGGTGAGTTCCATTTCATACAATTCCTTAAGGTGTGTATTCTCCTGCCGTAATTCCATTAGCTCGTTTAGGAGCATTTCTTTAGTTTCGTCCTGTATGTCCATTGCAAAATTTGATTTTAACGTTAAAACTTCTGTATCCTTACTTTTTCCAGCCTTAGCAGAACAAATTCAATAAATACGTTTGGTTCATAATTTTCAACCATAAGCGTTACTTATAGATAGCATAATCATTTTGGATAAAGTTGTTAGTGTTTATACATGGTTAACCTTCAGTGGATATTGAGAATTAATTTTAATCCGACTGTACTCATAATCGTTTGTAAATCTAAAGAACCTAATCTGATTTAATCGAATAAAACAAATATTATTTATTACTTTTGATTATTCCCAAGTAAACAAAATAATTGGTTGCTGCTTGAACCATGTGAAATAGCCATGATTCATGAATCACAAACCGGAAATGAGAATCACCTCCAATCATGGCTATTCCATTTGGCTTTATAAAAACAAATTATTATCAAATGAAAAGAGAAAAGGATGAATCCACAAAAGAAAAAATGGTTTGAATCGGAAAGCTGGCACACGATTTATATTACCTCCATCTTTATCATTACGGCCATTGTCCTCTATTTTGCGCTGCCGCAGGAAGGGAGATTCCGCTACGAATTTCAGAAAGGGAGACCCTGGATGCATGCAACCCTAATCGCTCCATTCGACTTTGCAATTATGAAATCGGATCAGGTGATCAGCGAAGAACGCGACTCTCTTTTAAAGTCTTTAACTCCTTATTTTCAATATCATGACTCAGTTAGAAAGCAACAAATCATAGCACTTTCGTTAAAAATTGATGAGATCACGCTTAAGGAAAATACAGAGATTCTTTATTCTAGAGTGGTCAAAAATAAAGTACTCACTATATTTGACAAAATCTATTGTACAGGAATTCTCGAACAAGGGGCAATCAACCCGGAGGCGTTATCAGGTAAAAATGAGTTGCTGATTGTCAGAAATAATTTAGCAGAAAAAGTTCCTGTAGGACAGCTATACTCTTTAAAAACAGCCTATTCTGAAGCCAATTCAGCTCTTGACCTGCTGAAAAACGGCGATCCTGATTTAAAGCAAATTATTGAAAAATTCCATGCTGAAGATTATCTGGCTGTTAACCTTACCTTTGATCCTGATAAGACGGAAACAGAAAAGCAAAAAATTCTGGAGAATCTCAGCACGACCAATGGTGTTGTACAGGAAGGAGAACGTATTGTCTCGCAGGGTGATGTTGTCTCCCCGCATACCTATCTGATACTGGAATCACTGAAATCAGCCTCCGAAAAAAGCCGCGGGGATCTGACCAAATCCTACTTGATCGTTCTAGGTAAAGCGGTATTTATCTGCATGTTAATGCTCACATTATTTCTGTTTATTTACAATATTCGCCGTAAGTTATTGAAATCAAAACGGGATGTCACCTTTACCCTGCTAATGATGATTCTGATGATCTATTTTTGCCGGGTCATTATTTCTTCAAATACCATTCCGATTTACATCGTTCCATTCACTGCCCTGGCCCTGATTATACGAACCTTTTTGGACGCCCGGCTTGCCATTTTTGTAAACACAATTACAGCATTAATAGTTGGCTTTATGGTTCCCAACGGATATGAGTTCGTCCTTCTTACTATACCAGCAGGGAGCATTGCCGTGATCAGTCAGAATAATCTACAAAGGCGTGACCAGCTAATTCTGACTTCAATTATTGTCTTTTTTGTATATGCATTTACCTATATCGGAATCTCATTGATCCAGGAGGCTAGCCTTTCAGGGATAGACTGGGAGGTTATGAAATGGTTTCTCATTAATGCCGCACTAACGTTAATTACGTATCTCCTGGTTTTTGTAATTGAAAAGTCATTTGGGTTTATTTCGGATGTCACATTGATTGAATTATCCTACTCCAGCCAAAAACTACTTCGGAAACTTGCTGAAGAGGCACCCGGTACTTTCCAACATTCCATGCAGGTAGCCAATCTGGCTGAAGAGGCCATCCTGCAACTTGGAGGTAATCCTTTGCTGGTTAGGGCTGGAGCACTTTACCATGATATTGGGAAACTGGTAAATCCACAATATTTTATTGAAAATCAAACATTTGGAATAAATCCACACGATCAGAGATCGGTTCAGGAGAGCACGCAAATAATCATGAACCATGTCAATAATGGAGTAGAACTTGCCAGAAAACATAAAATTCCGGAGCAGATCATTGATTTCATCCGAACGCATCACGGGACAACAATAACCGGTTATTTTTATGTTGAATTAAATAACAAGCCTGATCAGGAGATCGATAAAAAACCATTCACTTATCCCGGACCAGTTCCATCAACCCGTGAAACCGCAGTGGTTATGTTGGCTGACAGCATCGAGGCAGCCTCCAGAAGCCTGGATAAAAAAGATGCCGCTAACCTTAAAGAACTGATAGAATCTATCTTCGATCGAAAAATAAAGGCCGGTCAGCTTGATTATGCACCCTTGACATTCAAGGATATTACACTTTTGCAGCAAATTTTTCTCGAAAAATTATTGAATATCTATCACGCCCGCATCACCTATCCCCTAAAAGTGACCTGACAAGGAACCTTCTCCGGGTTCATATTTTAATTTATAATAGCCTTCCAATTTATAATTATTCTAATCCCATTCCAATCGTTGAAATTCAATCAGTTTTACTATTTTTCGACCTTAAATTTTACAATCGGCAAATATTATGACAATCATCAAAAAAGGTCTCATTCTCTCACTGATATTGTGGTTCTTCACAGCCTCTTCTTTCGGCGAAAATAAGGATCAGGAAGGATATAAGTTTGAATTAATTAAGGAGGTACTCCACACGTCGGTTAAAAATCAGTATCATTCAGGAACCTGTTGGTCTTTTGCCGGGATGTCATTCTTTGAAGCGGAGATGCTTCGGATGGGAAAGCCGGAAGTTGATTTATCCGAAATGTTTGAGGTAAGTCAGTGTTACCGAGACAAAGCTCAAAAATATGTCAGGATGCAGGGCAAAATTGGGTTCAGTTCCGGTGGTGAGCTTTATGATGATTTATATGTTGCCAATAAATTTGGTCTTGTCCCGGAAAGTGCATTTCCAGGGATCAAATATGGGGAAGAGAAACATGTACATGGCGAAATGGATGAGGTTCTCCTCAAAATGGTCGAGGCAGTTGTGGAAAACAAGGATAAAAAGCTTACCAATGTCTGGGACATTGCGGTAGGAAAAACGCTGGATGCATACCTTGGTGACCTTCCTGAAAAATTTGATTATCAGGGTAAAACATACACTCCAAAATCTTTTGCTTCCGAATATTGCGGTATTAACCCGGATGATTACGTCCAAATCACTTCTTTTACTCATCACCCTTTTTATCAGACATTTAGCCTTGAAGTTTCCGATAACTGGCTCTGGAGTCCCTTCTATAACGTTCCACTTGACGAATTTCAGGAGATTGTTGATTATTCACTGCAAAACGGGTATTCTGTATTATGGGCTGCCGATGTGAGTGACAAGGGATTTGCAACATCCACAAAAGGCATTGCTGTCGTACCGGATAAGACGCCGAAAATTATGAATGAAGTCGAAACCGCAAAATGGGATAGTCTATCTGAAAAAGAGAAGGATGCTACCTATTATAAATTTGACAAACCTGTTAAAGAACGTGTGATTAGCCAGGAAATCAGACAGATGGCCTTTGACAATCTGGAAACAACCGATGATCATGCGATGCATCTGATCGGAATTGCAAAAGATCAGAACGGTGCACTTTACTATAAAGTGAAAAATTCCTGGGGTAGTTACAACCAGTTTAAAGGATACTTTTATGCTTCGCAACCCTATTTGCGCTATAAAACTACAGCGATTATGGTGAATAAGGCAGCTATTCCGGATCAAATCAGGAAAAAACTCAAATTATAGCATTTTTTTAACGAAAATTTTATCTACTTTTGCGGCCAGTTCCGTACGCAATCTCTGACAGCAAACAAATAGACACTGTGAATATTGCGTTCGTTAAAAATTTCGTTAAAATCATTTATGATGGATCTGATTAAAATTGCAGAAAATGCGTTTCTAGGCGAACAAAAAGAACTCCCTAGTTTTCATGCAGGCGACACGGTGACAGTCCGTTACAAGATCGTCGAGGGTGCCAAAGAAAGAATTCAGAATTACAAAGGTACTGTTATTCAAATCAAGGGTACCGGTACAACTAAAACATTCACCGTTCGCAAAATGTCCGGAAATATTGGTGTTGAAAGGATTTTCCCTTTCTTTTCTCCATTTATTGACGGCATTGAAGTAAATCGGATGGGACGTGTACGTCGTGCACGTTTGTATTATCTCCGCGAACTGACAGGCAAGAAAGCCCGTATCAAGGAAAAAAGATTCTAAGCAAACAATTTTAAAAGGGTTCCTCAAAAAGGAACCCTTTTTTTTCCTACTTTTATAGGAAATATGGTTTTGTTGTTTTCTGGGTGTGAAAATAAATCGGAAGTTCTTTAAATCGGAGGAGATTTGGATGTCACTCACTGGTTCCTGACAGGTAACGCAGATACATAATCACAGTTGTCTGTCTTTCTGACATAGGATAAATAAGACATAATAGCTTCGATTGAGGGTTGCCAGTCGCAAGCTGCCAATTGCCAGCATCTCCATACGTTCACTCTCACCAAAAGTCATCAAACTAATACTTTAACGGACATGCCCCTTCTTAACAAGGAAAAACTTTTCACGAAACGCTGGTTTATAGATTACAGTTTAATCACGATTGGATCCTTTATTATGGCTGCGGGTTTTGTATTTTTTATTACACCGCATAAAATCGTTCCAGGAGGTATTTATGGTCTGGGAATCATTGTTCACTATCTGAGTAAAGGGATGGCATTATGGCCTGAAGGATTTCCTATCGGATTATTCAACCTTCTGGTAAATATACCGCTGACTTACTTTGGCATTAAACTTCTTGGTCCCAGATTTGGAACAAAAACCATTTATGGATTTATATCCTCATCAGTTTTTATGGATTGTATCACCTGGATGCGTGTGGTTGGCGATGCACCGTTGGTAAATGATGTATTACTTTCATGCATATTTGGAGGTGTATTAACAGGCATTGGACTTGGATTAATTTTCAAGGCACGGGCAACTTCAGGCGGCAGCGATATCGTTGCGATGGTGATCACGCGATACACCAGAATTCCAATTGGACAGATGCTGATCTGGGTGGATTCTGCGATTGTTTTGGTCGCGTTGGCTGCATTTAAAGATTGGCAAATTCCCTTGTACAGTATGATTGTGATCTACATCACCGGAAGGGCAATTGACATCATTCTGGAAGGGACAAATTACAATAAAGCGCTGATCATCATATCTGATAAACATGAGGATATCCGGGATAAAATCATTCATGATCTGGCACGTGGCGGCACTTATCTGAAAGGCGTTGGGATGTTTACCAATACTGAAAAAAATATTATTTTCACGGTTGTAAGCCGTCGGGAGGTAGCTATTCTCGAAGAACACATCAATAAAATTGATCCCCAGGCATTTATTACAATCATGGATGCCAGTGAGATTCTCGGTGAGGGATTTCATTCTTTAAAGCGCAAAATTGATGACCATTAATAGTCTGAAAAATTAAATTTCAAATGATAAAAAAGGCAATATGCCTGTTTATTTTTAGTCTTTACATGTTACCGTTTCCCGGGCTCAGTCAAAAAGTTGGATTGGTCCTCAGCGGAGGGGGTGCAAAAGGACTTGCTCATATAGGCGTGATCAAGGCCCTGGAGGAAAACAATATTCCTATCGACTATATCACGGGAACATCTATGGGTGCAATTATTGGCGGACTTTATGCTGCAGGCTATTCAACTGAGGAAATGGAAATACTCTTTAAATCAGAGGATTTTAAGCGGTGGTCAACGGGCATTATTCCACCCAAGTACAACTATTTCTTCAAGCAACTTGATGAAAACCCATCATTTATAGATATGGACTTTGCCAAAAAGGAGGATAAGATGAAACTTGCACTTCCTACTAATCTTATCCCTTCGGGGCAAATGGATTTCGGCTTTATGGAACTTTTCAGTCCGGCAAATGCCGTTGCCGGTGAAAACTTCGACCACTTATTTGTCCCTTTCAGGTGTGTTGCCACAGATATCTATCGTGGCGAACCGGTCGTTTTCAAGTCTGGTGACCTTGGATCATCAATCAGAGCGTCCATGACTTTTCCATTCTATTTTAAACCTATTGAAATCGACAGCGTTCTGCTTTTCGATGGCGGACTGGTCAATAACTTTCCCATTGACGTTATGCTTCAGGATTTTCATCCCAATATTATGATAGGAAGTACCGTTGCCTCCAAGGACATTAAGCCAAAAAAAGACGATATAAAGCTTCAACTTGAAAATATGATGGTCCGTAAAACAAATTATTATATCCCGGATAGTTTGGGAATTACTATAAAATCACCAGTGGAACATATTGCCCTTTTCGATTTCGAACGACTCGATGAAATTGAAAAAGTAGGTTATATGTCTGCGATGGCTCAAATTGAAAAAATAAAATCCCGAATTACCAGAAGATCCGATCTTGAACAGCTTACACGAAAACGTGAGGAGTACCGAAGCCAGGCTCCTTCAATGAAATTTAATAACATACAGGTTTCCGGGGTGGACGGATCTCAGAGGTATTACATTATTCACTCCATCCGACATAAATCAAAAACCTTCGATTTAGAGGAGTTAAGGCGGGAATACTTTAAGATTCTCGCTGACGATAAAATTCAGTCACTTTTACCAACAGCCTATTACAGTAAGGAAACAGGGCTCTACGATCTACAGTTAAAAGCAGAGCAGAAAAAACCCCTTGCAGTAGGTGTAGGAGGTTATTTTTCGTTTTCAGATGTCAATCAGGGTTACCTTGGGTTGGACTACAGGCTATTTAATAATCTTCCCATAACTATTCAGTCAAATATCCAATTTGGTAAATTCTACAGTTCGTTTATGGCAGGCTCCCGCTTTAACTTTACCACAAAATGGCCTTTCTCTATGGAGCTCTATTTCATTAAAAACAGAACCGATTACTATTCAGGCTCCACTCAGCTTCTCTTTGAAGACCAGGTTTCGCACTATTTTATTCGAAATGATGATAATATTCAATTTAATATTTCTTTTCCGGCAAAAACTTCCTCCAAATGGGAAACCGGAATCGACTTCTTAAATCAGGCTGACAGTTATTATCAAATCGCTGATTTCACAAAAAATGACACACCTGATATTACAACCTATACTTCCGGGAATTTACACCTTCGTTTTGAAACAAAAACCTTTAATAAAAAACAGTATCCAACTGAAGGGAAAATGTTCAATATCGAAACAAGCTATATATTCGGAACTGAAAAAGAAGATCCGGGTTCAACGAATCCGCAAAATATTCCTTATCGCAAAACACACGATTATCTGCAGTTAAAAATTGATTTTGAAAGATATCTAAAAACTACAAAATGGTTAACAATAGGGTTTACTGCAAATTCCTATTTTTCAAATAAAGAGCTTTTTAATAATTATACTTCTACCCTGCTTGCATCACAAAACTTCTCTCCCACTGTGAATAGCACCATAAGATATTTGCCCTATCTGAGGTCAAATAATTTTCTTGCTGGTGGACTAAAGGCAATAATTCCGATCACTCCTTCTACTCATCTGCGCCTTGAAGGATATTACTTTCAGCCATTTAAAGATTTATTGAGCGGAACCAATAATGTCCCGTTTTACAGTAATAAACTTTTTACGTCCAATGCTATTGTCGGAAGCGGAGGGTTTGTGGTTCACACCCCTTTTGGTCCGGCCAGTTTACTTCTCAATTATTACAGTGCCAGTAATCCGAAATTATACCTCCAGATTAGTTTTGGATATTTGCTCTATAACAGAGGGAACCGGTAATTTTTTAATCCTTTCAATTTGAGATAAATACAATGAACAACCTGTTTGAATTAAATGAAAAATTCAGCATGCCTGGAGTAGTGATTTTTGAAAAGCGGACAAATAATATAATAGACCTGCTTGTTTCAAACCGATATGCAGATGCCAGGATTTGTTTATATGGTGGACAGATTACCAGCTTCAGGCCTATAAATAAGCCGGATATCCTTTGGATGAGCTCCAATAGCAACTTTGAAGTCGGGAAAGCCATACGTGGGGGGATCCCTATCTGTTTCCCATGGTTTGGACCCCATAAAACGGATAATAAGAAACCGCAACATGGTTTTGGAAGGCTTATGTCATGGGATCTAACTGAAACGGCTGTTATGCCAAATGGAGAGACTCTGATCAGGTTACAGCTTCGTTCATCAGAAGCAACAAAACTATTCTGGCCATATAACTTTATTGCAGAGATTAAGGTAATAATTGGGAAAATGCTGAAGGCAACTCTGAAAGTTACCAATACCTCATCTGGTCATTTTGAATACACCTGTGCTCTGCATACCTACTATAATATATCAGATATTGAGGCAATTACAATTGATGGATTGGGTGGAGCAAGCTACTATAAACACGGTGAGCCGGGTGATTTCAAACAAGACTCATCATTACTGGAAATTCATAAGTCCGTCGATCGTCATTATCATGATACTGAAGCAGTCTGCATAATCTCGGATTCCAGCTTCGGCAGGAAAATCCATGTGGACAAATCAGGAAGTAAGGTTACCACGGTCTGGAACCCTTGGATGGAAGGATCTGCCAAAATGAATGATATGCCCGATGATGCTTACAAAACTTTCGTTTGTATTGAGGCCGTAAACTCGTTTGATGATACAGTTAACCTGAAGCCCGGCGAATCTCACGAAACCTCAGTAATTATAGGAATGGAAGAGTAATTCAAAATGCAAAGTGAAAAATGCAAAATGCAAAGTTCATTTTTTGACTTTGCATTCTGCATTTTAATTCTGCATTTTGAATTTTCATCTAATGGGCAGAACCACCCAGGGAACTAATTTTGATGGGCAATAATTGATCCGAATTGCTTTTAACCGCTCACCTTGACTGGCAAGTCGGGTTTTGTATTCATTCCAGTTACCTGAAGATGGGGAGCGCCATCCAAGATCAGCCAATCCTAAAAGCCGCGGAAAAACCATATATTCCAACTCTTTCATATTGGTAATGGTTTCTGTCCACAGTGGGGCTTCAATCCCAAGAATATCCGCTTTGCCAATCCCAGGAACCAGGGTTGCCGGATCCCAGTTATAGCACTGATCCACTTCAACATAACCAGCCCAATGCAACCCAAGGGTTGTGGTTGAATCATACTTCATGTCCAGATAGGAATTTGCGGCAGGCGACATAATGACCTTTGCCCCCTTTTTGACCCCTTTTACAGCATTTTCAGCTTTCGCCCAATATTGAACAGAAGTATTGGGTTTTAACGTTGAAAGGGCAATTTCGTCCCATCCAATCACCTTTTTACCAAGTTTGCTTACGATTTCCTGTACCCGGTTAACAAATGGAATATAATCCCCAAGCTTTGTCACATGTGATTCATCACCTCCAATATGGAGATATGGACCAGGTGTGATTGCCGAAATCTCTCCCAGAACATCGGCAATAAACTGATAGGTTAACTCTTTTCCGGTACACAAAGAGCTGAAACCCACATCAGTCCCGGTATAAATATCAGTTGCCTTATTGTTACAATTCAGTTCAGGATAGGAAGCCATCGCAGCGTTGATATGACCCGGCATATCAATTTCGGGAATAATAGTGATATATCGTTCTGCTGCATATTTCACGATTTCTGTGTATTGCTCCTGGGTATAAAAACCACCCTTTTCACCGCCGACCTGGGAACTGCCACCTATTTTAGTAAGGTTTGGCCATTTTTTGATCTCTATTCTCCATCCCTGATCATCCGAAAGATGGAGATGCATCACATTCATCTTATAGAGTGCAATCAGATCAATGTACCGTTTCACATCTCCTATCTGGAAAAAATGGCGGGCCACATCAAGCATGACGCCACGATAGGAATATTCAGGGAAATCACAGATAACTCCGTCAGGAATCTGCCATGGTCCTGATTGCAAGGAAGCACTCTCAATCTTTGGCGGGAAAAGCTGTCTGATGGTTTGAATTCCATTAAAAAGACCGGACGGTTTATTGGCCGTCAGAGTTATCATTTCATGTTTAATCGTAAGCTGGTACCCTTCATCCCCCAATTGTGCATCGTTCTGCCCCAGTTTCAGATATATATTACCCGCCGACGGCTTTGCGGTCAACGGTTTAACAGCCATCGGAAACCCTGTAGCCGGAGACAGTCTGGCAGCAAGGTACTTACTTACATTCAAAATCCCATCCGAATGTCCCTCAAAAAATATGCTGCTGCTATTTGTTAAAGTGAAGGTCCCTGCTGAGGGTGTCAGTGAAACAGGCTTCGGGATGATACTCACGGTTGAAAGATCAGCTGGTGGCAATGCTTTTGCGAACAATTGAAGAAAGAGAATACCTGCTAAGAGGATAAGTTTAAAGCGGCAATTTTGTGGAATAAGCTGCATAATTCAATGATTTCGTTGAATAATAATGGGGGGTAAAAGTATCTATTTAACCGGTAATATGTTCAGAAAAAACCAGATATTTAAGCACATATTTCAGTTCGGAATAACTGATATTATCGCCAAGTTCCGCCTTGGCAGCTCCGAGACTATTTGATCTGTTTTCAATATACCACCGGGAAATTTCAGCAACTTTTTCAGGCGACACCAGCTCTTCAATACTTAGCTCACCTAATCCCACATAATGAGACAGGTGTCCCTCGATGGTTGTAACGGCCATGTTCCGTTCAGCAGCTATTTCCCTAACTGATTTGCCACTCCTGAACAATTCGAAAGAGAGTAGCTTGGAATCGGTTTTTGCAGGTTTTATTTCCTCATCAGGTTCACTTTCAGGCTGGATTTCAGGCACCCCTAATTTATTTTCAATCCTGTACTTAATAATCAGGGATAATATCTCCTTCCCAAATTGCGCCACCTTTTTTGCACCGAAACCTTTTACTCTTTTTAGCTCGGCAATAGTGGATGGCAGATGAGTAATCAATTCGAGAAGTGTTTTCTGGGGCAAGATCAGGTATGCATCGAGATTTAAGTCATCCGCCTTTTGATTCCGCCACGATTTAAGTGTAGCGTATAAACCGGGATTTGGCATTAAACCTTCAGAAGCAAGGGGTGAAGTTTTAAATTTATGTACTTTTTCAGCAGGTTCGATAGCAGATTTGGCCCGAATCTCCATATAACGCTTCACTGTGAATTCATTCATGCAGCCATTCAAACAGGCCAGTTTCAGGTGGCTGTCTTCACTCAGTTTATTGATCGCGTCATTGACCGATTTCCTGACCGTCTTATTATCTATTTCAATGTCAATAACTTTTAATTTACGAACCACAATTTGATCCAGTTTGTCAACGAAATAATGACAGGCCTTACCCACCCGTTCATGCAAGGGTATATTTGTTTCGACATTGCGGTTTTCAGCCAATAAATGGCGCATCTGCCCTTTGAATTTCTCTGAAACCTCAGTTAGTTCACGTTTCACCTCCAGGTGCATCTGCTCCATATTTTCCCTAAGAATAGCATCTATACTTTCCCGATGCTCTGTCATTAATCTCGCGCAATACCCTGCCCTCCTCAAAAGCGGCTGAAAGTCAAAGAGTTCAAACAATAGAAGCTGCTGAAATGCAAGTTTTGATTCGTTTAAAAGCTCATTTCCAGGTGGATTTTTCTGAAGTTCCAGATTAAAACTTGATATCCGGGAATCGCTTCTCAGGCATTGACTTGAGATTGGAGTGCTGAGCACCATTCCTTCGAGTGTTTTGCAACGGCTGAGTGCCACGTATACCTGACCATGGGCAAATGCGGCTTTGGCATCTATAATCGCTTTCTCGAATGTCAACCCCTGGCTTTTATGAATCGTAATCGCCCACGCCAGTTTTAAAGGAATCTGACTGAAAGTCCCAAGGACAGTTTCCTTAATCTCTTTGGTCTTATCATCAATCGTATATTTGTTATTCTGCCACTCAACATTCTCAACAGCAATATCTTCTGAATCTCCAGGGCAACGGACATGAACCGCATCTTCATCAATTGAAACGATCCGGCCAATCTTTCCGTTATAAAAAAACTTCTCACGCGAAATATCGTTCTTGACGAACATCACCTGAGCCCCAACTTTTAGACTCAATTCAAAATCGGTTGGGTATGAATATTCGGGGAATTCCCCTTCAACGGTTGCAGTAAATTTCCAGGCTTTCTCCCCTAATTTTGCAAGCTTTGTCTCATTAAGATCATGAGCCTGATAATTATGGGTAGTCAAGGTAATGTATCCATCACCTTCCTTCCCGGTAAAACCAGGAATATATCTTTTGTTCAGATCATCCAGAGTTTGCTGATCGGCATCATTATCCCTGATCCTGTTCAGCAGTTTGATAAACCTTTCGTCACGCTGACGGAAAATATGGGTCAGCTCAAGACTGATATAGTCAGTACTTTTTAATGCCTTACTGCTGAAAAAATAGATGGTTTCATAGTGTGGCCGGAGCAGATTCCACTCCTCTTCTTTTGCTACCGGAGCCAATTGCTGCAAATCGCCAATCATCAGCAGTTGTACCCCACCGAAAGGCTGGTTCCTGTCCTTATAGCGCCTCAAAACGCTGTCAATGCCGTCAAGTAAATCAGCCCTTACCATACTGATTTCATCAATCACCAATAAATCAAGACTTTTAAGTATCGCTATTTTTTCCCGGTTAAATTTTTGAAACCCTTCGGTGGAGGTGGCATTTTGATCTCCGGCAGGTAGAAAAGGACCAAACGGCAATTGGAAAAAAGAGTGAATCGTGACCCCGCCGGCATTTATCGCTGCAACACCTGTAGGAGCTACAACAACCATTCGTTTGGGTGAATTTAGTTTAAGCTGGTGAAGGAAAGTCGTTTTACCGGTTCCTGCCTTCCCGGTAAGAAAGATATGTTTACCGGTGTATTTTACAAAATCAAATGCCAGCTGGAGCTGATCGTTACTGATAAATTCTGTCTTCACTACACCCTGATATTTTGGATAAAGTTACAAATTTCACAGGAATAAAGTGGAAAGCTCCTTATAATGACATAAAAAAACCTGCCGGGATTAAAAATCCCGGCAGGTTACGAATTTCACGCAAATTATCTTTTACTTAAAACATCAGATTCATATTTCTGAATTTCAGCCACATAATCAATGCCGGCAGGGACATTGTTATCCAGGCAATATTTATCGTAAACTGCACCAAAAAGGAGAGTTTTCATCCCTTCGAGATAAGCCAGCCTTTCGAAATTTTTCCCTTTCTCCTCGTAATCCATAATCTTTTCGGTGGGTTCCAGCAAGGCAAACAGAAATGCCTGCTGTGCAGCCCGTGTGCCAACCACATATGCCCCGATGCGGTTTATGCTTCCATCAAAAAAATCAAGTCCAACATTTACGCGATCGAGCGCCTTGTTGCGAATGACCTCCTGTGCAATCAGGCAGATGTCTTCATTAAAAGTCACCACATGGTCGCTGTCCCATCTCACACCTCTGGAAACGTGCAACATAAGTTCATCCACAAAAAGCAGACAGGAAGAGATTTTGTCGCCGACCGTTTCAGTAGGGTGAAAATGGCCCATATCGAGACATAATAGTTTATTGTTCTTAATAGCATATCCCATGTAGAATTCATGTGATCCAACAACCATTGCCTCAGAGCCAATCCCGAACAATTTACACTCTACCGAATCCTTAAGATATTCTTTCGGATATTCCACTGAGAAGATCTCATCAAGCGATTTTTTAAGAATGGCTCGGTGCCCGCCCCGATCTACCGGCATATCCTTGGAACCATCAGGAATCCAGTGGTTCAGAACGCATGGCGTACCCAACTGTTTTCCCATTTCGGCACCAATGACCCTGCACCTTTTCACATGCTCGATCCAAAATCTGCGGATCGTTTCATTTTTGCTGGATAACGTAAATCCGTCATCAGCTTTGGCATGGGAGAAACAGGTCGCATTAAAGTCCAGACCAATTTCATGTTTTTTTGCCCAATCAATCCAGCCCTGAAAATGTTTAACCTCAATGTGGTCACGGTCCACAAATTGCCTGCCAAAATCGCCATATATAGCATGCAGGTTCAACCGTTGCTTTCCGGGCAACAATGCCATTGTCTTCTCCAGGTCAAGTTTCATTTCCTCTATTGACCGGGCCTTACCGGGATAATTACCCGTACATTGGATTCCTCCACCCCCAAGGGTCGAATCAGGTTTCTCAAAGCCGCCCACATCATCTGTTTGCCAGCAATGGAGACTGATTTTTACACTTTTCATTTTGGCAATAGCCTCGTCGGTATCGACACCCAGTTTGGCATACTGTTCTTTTGCAAGGGCATATGCCTTTTGAACAAAATCTTTATTCATTATAATATGTTTTTAAATCTAATATATATTAAAAAACCAATTGGCTGTTGGCGGCTTTCTACTTGCTGCTTCACTAAGAGCTCCTTTCCTCCTACTCCATGTAAAAAACTTCCTCCAGCGATGTCATTACGGGAGAATTATCAGGATTACTCTCCATGATATCAGCCATATATGCCCACCACTTCTGCACGATTTCTGTTTGTCCCAGATCCTGCGAACCGGAATTCCCATCCACCTTTTGAAAGGCAAACAGCATATTGGTTTCCTCTTCAAGAAAAATCGAATATTCACTTACACCTGCCTCTTGCAGTAGCATTTTTAATTCCGGCCAGATTTCATCGTGCCGTTTTTTGTATTCGGCTTTCTGACCTTCTTTCAGGACCATTTTAAAAGCAAGACGTTTTTTCATTATCCGAGCGCATTTAATTCAGGATACAGCCATTTGGCGACACCGATAACAATTACAGATAACAGAATTGCGGCAATACCCACCAGAATCATGTTATTGGTTCTTTTCGAAACACCTTTCCATTCCTTGCGATAGAAACCCCAAAGGTTGGCAGTCAGAATGATGGTGGCCATGTGAAGTGTCCAGGAACTGGCACCGTTTCCAATTTTGGTTTCACCCATACCGTAAAAAAAGAATTGCAGAAACCAGGTGGTACCGGCCAGCGCACAAAAAAGGTAGTTGCGCAATAAAGGGGTTTTCCGGTCAACAAAGTCGCCACCGGTTTTATTTTTTATGATCAGAACGGTTGACCAGATAAGGTTAGAAGTCAAACCGCCCCACAGAATGACGAAAAAGATAATATTGTTTTCGAAGAGATATTTAAAGCCACTTCCGGCTTGGGTGACGAAAGGATAACCTTGTTCAACGGCCAGCGTTCTGGCAGCAGCTGCCATTTCTTTCCCTGCATCGATTCCAAAACTGAAAAAGGCACTCAGGACACCCGAAACAATGGCTATAATCAATCCTTTCGAAAGTTTGAATTCACTGTTAACCCCCTCTTTAATGTTGCCAAGATCCTTATCTTTCTTAATTCCGGCGCGCCCGCTTAGAATAATTCCAGCTAAAAGAATCAATATGCCAAGCAGAACGATTCGGCCACCGGTACTGCCAAACAAATCGGAGAATGATAGTCCGGCCGGGATTATTTCAGAAATACCCGGGACATTACGCAAAACAGGTAATCCCAGCGAGCCAACTATGGAGGTAATACCCAACAAAACGGAGTTACCCAGCGACATACCCAGGTAGCGGATAGCCAGTCCGTAAGTCAACCCTCCGATTCCCCAGAGCAAACCCATAACATATGTGTCGAGGATAACTTTCCCATGGGTGGCATGTAAAATTCCATGCCAGTCAGGAATGGTAAACAATACGGCAAGCAATGGCATGATTAACCACGAGAAAAGTCCACCGACAATCCAAAAGACTTCCCAGCGCCATTTCCTTACCCAGTTATAGGGCATGTACCAACTTCCCGAGGCGCCGCCGCCTAATGAATGAAAAAGGATCCCAAATAAAACTTGCATAATGGTTTTGTTAATTAAAGTGGTATAAATTCAATAGTTAGTTCTGAACTACGGAATCACAAAGATATCGGGTAATTCAAGGCTGACAATATACAAAATGATTCATGATTTAACCAAATTGTCACTTAAGCGTAAAACTGAAAAATTCAGGTTCAAAAAACTCTATCTTTGGACATCAATAGCTACTAATTTATCAATAGTCTTATTAATTCTTAAATATTTTCCTAATGAAAGCAATGGTCCTGACCGGAATCCGGGCGATGGAAATGCAGGAGTTTCCGATGCCGGTGATTCAAAACGACACCGATGTCCTGATTAAAATGAAGGTTGTTGGCATTTGTGGTTCAGATGTCCATTATTACCAATCCGGGAAAATCGGAGGGCAGATCGTACAATACCCTTTCCCCGTCGGCCATGAAGGTGCGGGGGATGTAATCAGTGTTGGAAGTAAGGTTTCTAATGTTAAACCCGGAGACAGAATCGCTATCGAACCGGCTATGCCCTGTGGCGAGTGCGATCAATGTAAAGCCGGCCGGCCGCATACCTGCAGAAAACTTCACTTTCTGGGATGTCCCGGGCAGGCAGACGGGTGTTTGAGTGAATATATCGTAATGCCGGAACAGAGCTGTTTTCGGATTGCAGATACCATGAGTTATACCGAAGCGGCAATCAGCGAGCCGCTGGCCATCGGAGTTTATGCGGTAAATCAATCCATTCCGATGAAAGGTGCAACCATTGGAATCCTTGGATTTGGACCTATCGGAATGAGCGTTATCCTGCCGGCAATTGCTAAGGGGGCTGAGAAAATTTTTGTGAGCGATTTGATTGACGAAAGACTTTCAATAGCAAAAGCTTGCGGAGCGACCTGCACTGTCAATGCTTCCCGGGAAGACGTTGTTAATGAGATCACTGATAAAGAACCGCTTCTTCTTGATGTTGTCTTTGAATGTTGCGGGAAGCAGGAGGCAATAGATCAGGCCATTGACATACTAAAACCGGGCGGTAAACTGATGATCATCGGGATTCCTGAGTTTGACCGCTGGAACTTCAGTGTCGACAAGCTGCGTCATAAAGAGATTTGCATTCAAAGTGTGCGCAGGCAAAACCATTCGGTTGAAGAGGCACTTGAATCAATGGGAAATGGCATCTTAAATGTTGAAAAGATGGCCACCCACCGGTTTGGTTTTGAAGATACCAAGGCAGGTTTTGATCTGGTTTCAGGGTACCGGGACGGGGTAATGAAGGCGATGATTGATTTTAAGTAATTGTATTTTCTGAAAATCAGGCCTCCAGGGCTGAGGCTTAATGAACCGCGGTAAACGAGACCCGCATCCGCCGGCTGGCGGAAGGTGTGAGCCTCTCCCTGTCAGTTTTTACTGGCGGGGCGAGCTACCCGATCGTGCAAATGTTACTTTTTACACCTCCATCATATTTTTACTCGTTTTCATTAAACTTGCATTGTGCAAATGTCTATTCACTTCGGTAATCAGTTTGTAAGGTCGATTAAAGGCTTCTTGAGATACTTTAAAATAATCTGAAAGTTTCCTTATGGTTTCTTTTGAAAGTCCTTTATGATAGTTTAAAATCTTTGAGATTGTCCCTTTTGATAGATCAATAATATCTACCAAATCTTTGGCCTGTAAATCATGATTTTCCATTAGAGTTTTTATTAATTCAACTGGGTCTGAGTCATTAAATGTATTATGCTCACTATCCCATGTTTCAATCAATAGAGTAAGCAGGTCAATCTCGTCTTTAATTTCTTTACCGTCTCGAAGAATCAATTTCTCTAAGGTGTCACAGTACACTTTGTATTGCTTTAAATCCCGTATTACCGTATATTTTAATGTTTTCATATTTTCTCTTTTGTTACATTTAATAAACATCAATCTCATATTGTTTTCCTTCATTGCAAAGTTTTGAATACCCGGCATGTGTACCAATCCACTTTACAAATAGATGAATTCTTGAATCTCCAAAATAATATTTGCAAATCAGCCTGTAATTGTTTCCGCCAATATTAAACACAACTCTGTCTGAACCTTTACCTAGAATATCCGCACTATTAAAGGTCGAGATAATCTCATTAGGTTCATTCCAATCAACTCGTTTAATGATTGACAACCAATTCTCAAAAGATGCTTTACTTCTGGCATTTTTCAGGACATAATCCTCAATCGACTGTTTTTTAATCAAATGTACTTTCATATACTTATCCGCAAATATACAATAAATGTTTCACAAAAGGAAACTATTATCAATCTTTATTTATTGGCAGGATTATTTTTGCAATTTTGAACAAGGATCCATAGCTTGCTCAACTCAGCCGGCATAAATTCAAATATAGATTTATAAGTCGCAGTTTTATCTTTTAAACTTGCAGGTGGTCATTTGAAAGTCCCAGTGGTCTGGTTTAAACTTACAGGTCGCTGGTTGCAAGTCGCTGTTATCTATAATACGGTGCTTAATGATTTGGCTTCTCCTGCCGGCGAAGATTTCTTACCAATGCCCATAGAACGGAGTGGCCAGTGCGCATTGAGGGCGGTTTAGCTTAGACTAATCTTCGATTCCTGTCAAGCCGATAAGCTGCCCAAACAGAAAGATACACACAGAAAACAAAGGTTGCCGAATTTGAGGGTAACTGATTATACCTCCAGGTTTTCATTCTGTCATACGATTTCTATGGTCTGATATAGTAACTCCATATTGAAATTGACCTTAGCATTTAACGTCATAAAAACTTTGAATATTGTATCAAATTTGGCATATGTCAGGCTGTTCTCCAATTTGGAATTTGCGCCTTTTTAACGCCAACAAGAAGTCCAAGTTGTTCCTGAGTCAGAGTTGTTATTTGCTGGAATTCTTTCTGCCGAAATTAAGTTGTCCATATTAAAGTTCTGAAACACCAGTCATTTTCGGTTTGCCTGTTTGAATATTAATTATATAATTCACTCTCCTTTTACTTGTCATAAATGAAAATATTCTGTCCTTTTTTGCAAACTTATAAATAACAGAAAACTCGCCGTTTCGACTCATCTTTTCAAATGTCACTTTTGAATCTCCCGTGATGGGGTTTGATTCTATTTTTTGTTTCTGCCAAACTAAGTTTTGTTCTATTGTTTTAGGGGGAAATTCATAATCTACAAAATTTTTAGTTATCAAGTAGCCAATATATTTTACAATAAAAACCGTCATTAGTTTTTAATATAGTCAAACTTTGAAGTTGAATTAGCTGTTCGTCTTTAGGTAGTTCCTGATTGTGAAAATTACCGCTACCAATTATTTAAATACTGTCACGTTTATCTTTGTATGAATATGTAACGTCCCTGTCCCAAGCCCGAAAGTCGTTATAATAATGAATGTCTCATAGTAGTGAGCCACCAATATTTTGTAAAAGTGTGTCTTGATAGGTCTTGTAAGACAAAATATTACTGTCCGAGTCTCTGCATGAAGAAAGTCCAGTTAGGATTAAAAATGTCGATATTATTAATATTCTTTGTTTCATGTAGCTTCGTTGTGTCGTCCACAAGGATACCCGGAATGCACAATGAAGACAAAGCAAGATCCCAATATTTCAACTAATTGCGTTCCCCGTGAAAATCCCTTGTATTCCTTGTGGTTACATTTTTAAGTAAGACAAACGTATGATTCCTGGCAGCTGTTAATTGACTTCCAACTCGTCTTTGGAAGGTAACGTAGCAAAAGGTTGATGTGGCTCCGTCTGATACCAGAAAGCCACTGATGAAACATCATCCTGAAGCGGAAGATAACGCCCTTCGCTTCTCCATCCCAATGCCTGTATTGTCACTTTCAAATCTTTCTCGAAACGGATCGGATCGGCAATATGCCAGCGGTATAAGCCAAAGCGCAAGCTGGGTTTGTAAGACTGGTCGGGAAGGATAACCTGATGCAGCCCCGAATAAGGGGAACAAAATACGCTATATTTTCCATTGTGGTCAAAATTGTAGGAACCACAGAAATAATCTTCCAATCCGGTTCCGCATATCGTTGGGAACGACTTGTCCTCGTCCATGTAAAACTTGATCTCACCTTCACCCCACCATCCATTGTTTTTCGATTGCCAGGCAAGATAAGTTCCAACATATTGTCCTTTCCCTTTGATCTGATCAACAATAGTATAGACCTCCTTATATTTTATTGGATTGGTCCGGTGAAATTGGGCATGAAAATAGGAGGCATTTTGTGGAACCTCAGTCAGACAATAATCTATCTGATAATAGAGTGACATCTGCTTTTCATCCAGGTTTTCCATGGTAATTTTGCACTTCTTCCGAAAAGGCATTGGCCAATAGCAATTAAAGGCGCTACCGGGATTTACACAAACAGCTAATGACTGAAGTGGTGCATATTCACCCCAACCCATACCAAAGAAATCTCCGACAGGGCATTCGACGGAAGGATCTTTTTCGTCATCCCAGTAAATACGAAGGATAGAAAACCGCCAGTTCCCGGTGGGTGTCATCCAGATATGCTCGATGGACCCCTGTCCATCAATCTCAGCCAGTGTAAAAATCTGCCCTTTAGTTATTACAATAAAAGGATTTAATTTCCATCCCTGGCCAAGTTCACGTGCAGCATTTGAAGCAGATCCCTCACCAACCTTGGCCATTCCACCTTTACTTTTTTCTCCTGTGAAGTTCTCAGGACTAATGGACCGGCTTTTTGCATTGGAAAGCAGGTAAAGGCTTCCCAGATTATTCTGCATCCCATTGAAAGAGATACTCTGACTAAACACCGGACCAACAAACATTACAAATAGGAGAAATAATACAAATAATTTTTTCATAAGTGATCAGTTTAAGTTTGACAAAATAAACATAATTTGCCATAACAAACGAATTGTTGGACTATTGGCATTAACCAATTAATTAATTTATTGGAAGATATATCAATTATAACAGCTTAACCCATGCACATCTCCCCTTATCATCAAAGGCGCATTCTGTGTAGTATTTCATATCCAGGGCTCTGAATGCATTGATCAAATCATCATCGGAGCACTCAAATTCCAAATTATTTTTAAGAAACTGAATGTTGAAGCCTTCTTTAAGGGATGAAAAATCCCGCAAGTGGTTCAAAAGAAAATTATAAACAGCCAGTTCCAGCGAGGTCAACTCCTCTTTCACCGGCAATACCGAAGTGACTTTAATACATTCGGCAGTTCTCAGTAAATGAAATAAATCGTGTTCTTCCGCATCAGTCAGCTCATTAAAAGGTTGACTTGAATTTTCATTTTTCATTTTCGAATATTTTAAGAATAAGTATAAAAGTACGAAATTCAAAAGCACAATAAAACTGATATTTGCTTTGATTTGAATAAAAAAAATTAAATTTGCTCCCGGTTTTAAACCAGGCATTTCGGGGTGTAGCGCAGCTTGGTAGCGCGCGTCGTTCGGGACGACGAGGTCGTCGGTTCAAATCCGGCTACCCCGACTTATAGATATTGATAATCAATTACTTGCAGGATTGTGTACCAACTTAATTACCAAAATGGATTAGGTTGCCATTTATGATAAACTTCTTCATTTATTAAAGTCCCTGATAGATTCATAGCGACAATATCTTTTATTTAATATTTGAACTTTAAACATTTAAATAGTAACAAAGCATTGTTATTATCGAAATATATCTCCCCTTAATTATCTTATACCGAACTTACGTTACTTTAAATCCTGTACGTGCTATCCTAGCTATTAGTAATACCCATGAAAGGTAAGTAAAATGAATCATAATACCTGAAAATGTGTGAATTATATAACTTTTTTATTGAATTATATAACACATTTACCGATTAAGTTGCGCAACTTTGTCGGAACCTCACTATAACAGAAAATATAGTTGAAATTATATATTAAATCACTAGTGTCCGGTTAAGATTTTTTTAATTGTTGTAATATATTAATATATAGTTATTTGCAAGGTTTTTGCGATTTTACGACTTGAATTTATATTTTCGCTTATTACCTATTTTGAGCGATATGTATTCCGGAACAACAG
>CAIXZH010000100.1 GCA_903923905.1 uncultured Bacteroidia bacterium | reverse complement strand
TCTCTCCGACATAGGGATTCGCTTCATTGCCACCCCTGAAAGTTCCTGTTCCTTCAGTGCTGAAGCTACATTTGTCGTAATTCCCGATTTCACCTGCACCAGCTTCAAAAAGTGCCTCACGAACGTTATCCAGGTGATTTTGCGGGATGAAAGTGACCATTTTCAGGAGTTGATCCTTAGCAGGGGCAAGAATATTCAGGTTGGTTAACCCAATCTTTTCGCAGATTTTAGAATTGACCCCTCCCATAATGCTGTCGAGATTGGTGTGGGCTGCATAAATGGCAATATCATTTTTAATTGCCTTAATCACACATCGTTCCACATACGAATTACCGTTAATTCTTTTGATTCCTTTAAAAAGTATAGGGTGGTGGGCAATAATGAATTCACATCCTGTTTCGATCGCTTCGTCAATAACTGCTTCTGTGACGTCAAGGGTGATCATCGCGGATGTGATGGTCATTTCCGGATCTCCAATGATTAGCCCCGCATTGTCATACGATTCCTGATAAGCTGGCGGAGCTACCGAATCAAGATAAGAGATGATCTCACGGATAACCATAATGAATTATAACTGATTGATAGAAATGGAAATATTGAAAGGAGTTGTAGGTGAATGGATTACAAAGATTCCTTGATTTCAAGGAGATAGTTTTTGATTTGCTGTAGTTTTTGTACGATTTCATAGGTATTTTCTGTCTCGGCCTTGTTCTCCTTAATTTTGGCCTTTGCCCCTTTGAGGGTCATTCCCCGTTCTTTGACCAGGTGATTGATTAACGAAAGATGGTTGATGTCTTCCAGAGTGTAAAACCTGTCTCCCTTTTTATTCTTAAACGGTTTGATTGTTTCGAACTCCTTTTCCCAGAAGCGCAGGGTGGATGGGGCGAGCGCAAATTTTGCGGCCACCTCGCCAATGGAATAATAAAGCTTCTCTGATTTCGGTTCCTTGAATGCCACGTTGAATAGTTTTTAGTCGAAACTTTGTCCCATATTTGTCGAAATAGCAATCATCTTTTCGTATTCTGCAGGTGTTAGATCCTGGAAATAATAATTTTGAGGATTAACCTTCACACCGTTTTTGCTTACTTCGTAATGAAGGTGGGGTGCTGTAGATGTTCCGGTACTTCCGACATGTCCGATTACATCCCCGCGATTTACTTTCTGTCCAACCTGAACACTGATTCTGCTTAAATGGGCATAATAACTCTCGTAACCAAAACCATGATCTATAACCACTGTATTTCCATAACCTGTTTCCCGGTCAGCTGCTTTAACTACCCCTATTCCAGTTGCAAATACCTCGGTACCTATCGCAGCGGTAAAATCCATTCCGTAATGAAAACGGAGAATTTTATAGATTGGATGCATCCGCATCCCCCAGCCCGAAGCGGTTCGTTTCAGGTCGTTGTTTGAAACCGGCATAATGGAAGGCATGCTCGCAATCATTTTCTCCTTGTTCATCGCCATCTTTGCCACTTCATCATATGATTTAGCCTGGACAAACACCCGTTTGGAAAGGATATCCAGTTTTCGGGTAGTATTAATAATCAGATCAGCATTATCCATCTCCTCGAGCCTGGAATAACGGTTGGCTCCTCCGAATCCGGCCATCCTCACCGAGGAAGGAATCGGTTCTGCCTCGAAAATTACCCTGTAGATATTATCATCCCGGTTCTGAATATCCTCTAATACCTTCGATATTTTCTCGAAGTCTTTATTCATCAGATTATATTGCGAAAGTAGTTGCTCATTTTGCCGCTTCAGTCTTTTGGTTGAAGGGGGATCAAAAAACTGAAGGAAAATCAGGAAAAAGATCACTCCTGAAACCAGGCTTGTTGATAAATAACCAAGGACGATGCGCACCAAAGTTTTGATGTTTCGTTCGATTTTATCAAAGCTTAAGGTATCAGGATTGAATCGGTAATTGGTTTTACCCATAAACTTCACTCTTTTATTTTGATTCACTATGGTCAAAATTAGCGAAATAATCTAATTTTGCAAATATTTTGAAGAAAATATGCTTGTATAGCGGCACAAATCTATGAAAATAATCTGTGAAAAGAGCTGATTTTTGTCGTAAAGCTCAATTTTAAAGGTTTTTAACTGAAATATTTTATGAATTCAAAACAGATACGTCAAACATTTCTCGACTTCTTTGCTTCCAAATCGCATACGATTGTCACCTCTGCACCAATGGTTGTTAAAAATGACCCAACCCTGATGTTTACCAATGCGGGGATGAACCAATTTAAGGATATCTTCCTGGGTAATTCACCCGCGAAGAGTCCCCGGGTTGCCGATACCCAAAAATGCCTGAGGGTTTCAGGGAAGCATAATGATCTTGAAGAGGTGGGGCACGATACCTACCATCATACGATGTTTGAGATGTTGGGAAACTGGTCGTTTGGCGATTATTTTAAGAAAGAGGCAATCGATTGGGCATGGGAACTGCTGGTTGACATCTATAAAATCCCTGTAGATAAGCTTTATGTGACTGTTTTTGAAGGAGATGAGAAGGATGGGGTTCCAATGGATAGCGAAGCTTACGGGTTTTGGCGTAAATATTTGCCGGAAGAGCGCATCCTGAAAGGAAATAAAAAGGATAATTTCTGGGAAATGGGTGACTCAGGGCCATGCGGACCCTGTTCCGAAATTCATGTCGATATCCGAAATAAGGATGAAAAGGCGAAGTTAAACGGTCGTGACCTTGTCAATGAAGGACATCCCCAGGTGATTGAGATCTGGAACCTGGTATTTATCCAGTTCAATCGCAAAGCAAATGGTCAGCTCGAAGAACTGCCGGCCAAACATGTCGATACCGGTATGGGATTCGAACGCCTATGCATGGTAATCCAGGGCAAACAATCCAATTACGATACCGATGTTTTTCAGGATGTGATTACCCGGATTGCACACCTGGCCGGTAAAAAATATGAAACCGACGAAAAGGCAGATATCGCGATGCGTGTTATTGCAGATCATCTCCGGGCCATCTCCTTTGCCATTACCGACGGGCAGCTCCCCTCAAATAATAAGGCAGGTTACGTCATTCGCCGGATTTTGCGCCGCGCGGTCCGTTATGGCTATACTTTCCTGGGTTTCAGAAAACCATTTATCCATCAGCTGGTTCAGGTTCTTGCTGAAAAGATGGGGGATGCCTTCCCCGAACTGAACAAACAGCAGGAGCTGGTTGTGAATGTAATCCGTGAAGAGGAGGATTCCTTCCTTCGGACCCTTGAGACAGGGATTAAAATGCTCGATACCATTATTGAAGATACCAAAAAGAAAAAAGGGCTTGAAGTGAATGGAAATGTGGCCTTTGAACTCTATGACACTTTTGGGTTTCCGCTTGACCTGACCGAATTGATCCTGCGCGAACAGGGGCTGACTGTGAACCGCGAAGAGTTTGAGCTGGCGATGGAGATGCAGAAAAACCGTTCACGGAGTGCCACCCAGCTTGAAACCGGCGACTGGATCGAATTGCAGCAGGCACTGGGTGAGGGTTTTGTCGGATACAACACCCTCGAAGCTAAAATTAAGATAAACCGTTACCGGAAAGTTAAAGGGAAAAAGGGGGAATTCTTCCAGCTGGTTTTTAATACCACCCCGTTCTATGCTGAATCCGGCGGACAGGTTGGAGACTCCGGGACAATAGAAATCAATGGGAATAAGGTTGAAATATTTGATACGGTTAAAGAAAATAACCTTACGGTTCATCTGGCCAAAAAGCTTCCGGCCAATCCGGAAGGAATCTTCACTGCTCTAGTTAATGTACAAAACCGTAGACTAACAGAAAATAATCACACTGCAACCCATTTACTTGATCATGCCTTACGCGAAGTACTCGGAACACATATCGAACAAAAAGGATCGCTGGTCAATCCTGATTCCCTTCGTTTTGACTTTAATCATTTTCAGAAAGTAACTGATGAGGAGCTTCTCCTGATTCAGAAAAGGGTAAACGAATTAATCAGGGCAAATGACCGGTGCGACGAACGCCGCGAAGTCCCAATCGCCGAAGCCGAATCAATGGGCGCCATTGCCTTGTTTGGTGAGAAATATGGCGATCAGGTAAGAGTGATCAAATTTGGGGATTCGGTTGAATTGTGCGGGGGAACTCATGTGGAATCAACAGGAACAATCGGACAGTTCATCATCCTTTCCGAAGGGTCGATTTCTGCTGGTGTGCGCCGGATTGAAGCTATAACTGCTTCAAAAGCAGAAGAATATATCGAAAGGAATTTAAAGACACTCAAGGAAGTTTCGTCATTGTTCAACAATCCTGCAGATCTTAAAGGGGCAGTTGACGATCTGTTTGCCAAATATCAGCAGCTTAATAAACAGGCAGAGGCTTACGAAAAGGAAAATGCAGGTAAGCTGAAGAAGGAGCTTTTACAACAGATTGAATCAATTAACGGAGTCAATTTCCTTGCGCGGCAACTTAAGGTGGATAATTCAGCCATACTTAAGGATATAGCTTTCCAGGTCAAGGGTGAGGTTGATAATTTATTCCTGGTTCTGGCGGCCGAGATTGACGGCAAGGCAAACATCCATGTAATGATTTCGGATAATCTGTTGAAAGAAAAAGGATTAAATGCAGGAACAATTGTGCGCGAACTTGCTAAGGCAGTCAACGGGAGCGGGGGGGGCCAGCCATTTTATGCCACAGCAGGTGGTAAAGAACCGGCGGGAATACCACAATTACTGGATAATGCCAGGAAATTGGTTTAGCTTCTCAGATAATTAATTGGATTTATTCTTGTCTTCAAAAGGAATTCCGAATATTTTGAAATACAAGTTACCGGATTGTGATATACTTTTCATAATAATCGTTCAAATAAACAAGGGAGCAAACATGCATTTAATCAGCCCCTTATAAAATAGTTTTCTGGGCAGGTAAACATTCACCTGCCTTTGTTTTTTATCTATTTTAGCACTCTAAAATTTACTCAAATGAAAAACTTCTATAACTTCCTTTTTTCAATTGCTACTGCCGGTTTTTTGCTGGTCATTTTTGCAACCGCGTTGGCGTTTGGAACCTTTATCGAAAACAGCTATGGTACTGAAGCTGCAAGATCGCTGGTCTATAACTCCTGGTGGCTTGAGTTGATCATGATAGTACTTTGTATTAACATGGTCGCTAATTTTATCCGCCACAAGATGTACCGGAAGAAGAAACTGACCATGGGTATCTTTCACCTGGCTTTTATCCTGATCATTCTTGGTGCCGGAGTGACCCGCTATTTTGGTAGCGAGGGGATTGTCCATATCCGCGAAGGAGAGTCTACCAATATTCTGGTCTCAGCCGAGACTAAGTTTAATTTTTCAGCCACATTCCAGGGGGAGCAGAAAGGATTTTCCGAAACTGCAAGTGTAGCCACCCTTGCTGCAAATAAGATATCGGATCAAATCAAAATTGGGGGGAAGGAGATCTCGGTTAAATCGGTTAATTATTTTGTTGACGCTCAGCGAAGCCTTCAGTCAGACGCTCAGGGTGAACCAATGATTGATCTGGTCTATGCCCAGCAACGGGGAATGAAGAGTGAATTGCTCCATGTCGGACAGGTGATCAATGCCAATGGAGTTACTATCGGATTTAATACGCCGGCAAATGTCCGTTTTATAATCAAGGGAGACAGCCTGAAACTCGTTTCCGGGGATACCATCCGATCCACTAACATGCAGTCTCAGGTGGCTCCACCATGCCCTCCCGGAACAGAGTTGACTTGCATGGAGAAAATGATATACCAGGTGGCCGGAACCTCCCTGGTTGTGAAAAAATTCCTTTCTGCTGCCCGCGCAGATGCAGTGGTAGGGAACGGTACTCAGACCGGAGAAAATGCCATTATTTTAAAATTAGCTGATAATCAAACACAACAACTGGTTACCTTATGGACATCTGCTCAGAATGAGTCTTCAAAATATTCAGGAAGTTTTGACGGAGTGAATTACCAGATGTGGGTTGGCCCTGAAGAAAGAGTGCTCCCATTCTCACTTAAACTGAACAAATTTAATCTCATTAGATACCCGGGTTCTAACAGCCCTTCCTCGTATGAAAGCCTGGTAACCCTCACCGATCAGGAGAAGGGGATAACCATGGATTATAAAATATTTATGAATAATATTCTGAATCACCGGGGTTATCGTTTTTATCAGTCATCGTATGATATGGATGAAAAGGGAACCGTTCTTTCGGTTAACCATGATCTTGCAGGGACTTTAATTACCTATCTCGGGTATTTCCTGCTGTTCCTCGGAATCCTTTTGTCCATTTTTAACCGCAACAGCTATTTCTTTGGATTGATGAAAAAGGCTTCTGCCGGAACCGCTTTGATTTTGTTCTTTCTTTTATTCAATGGATTTAAGGCGGAAGCTGCAGTTCCTCAGCCTGTTCCCTCTTCGTTAGCTAAAGAGTTTGCCAAAGTTTGGGTCCAGGGTCATGATGGAAGGATCAAACCATTCAGCACCCTGGCTTATGAAATGGTGATGAAGGTTTCGCGTTCCGAAGATATCGACGGGCAATCTCCGGAACAGGCAGTGCTTGGCATGCTGGCCCATCCCCAGGAGTGGCAGGGAGTCCCGATGATTGCAATTAATGACGATCAGATAGGATCCAAACTGGGCGTTCCTAAGGGGAAAGCCTCATTTAATGATTTTTTCGATCAGCAGGGAAACTATAAATTGGCCAGTGAAGTACAATCGGCATTCGGAAAGAAGCCCGGTGACCGGAAACTCTTTGATAATGATGTAATCAAAATAGACGATCGCCTTAATGTCGTTTACCAGGTTTACCATGGTGATATGTACAAATTCTTCCCGTCGCCCGATCCGAAAGACCTGAACTGGTATGCGCCAATTACGCGTTTCCCTTCCTCATTTGGAAAGGACTCTTCACTGGTTACGCGTGTTTTTCCCGAGTTTATAATGTCTCTGCGTGATGGAAATATTGAATTAGCCACTAAATCGGTTGATATGATTTCCGGGTATCAAAAGCACTACGGGTCTGCGCTTATCCCGGGCGAGTCGAAACAAAATCTGGAAATAATTTATAACCATGTCAATATCTTTAAAAATCTTTCGGGATGGTATGTTCTGCTAGGCCTGGTATTGTTTGGGTTCTTCTTTTACTCCGTCTTTACGGGTAAAAAACTGAACCAGAAGGCGGTCAATTACATCGTTCTCGGTTTAGCTATCGGCTTTATCGGACAGGTTGCCGGATTGATTATCCGGGGATATGTTTCGGGCCATTTACCCTGGAGTGATGGCTATGAGTCAATGATCTATATTGCCTGGGCCGTGATGCTGGCCGGTTTGATTTTTGCCCGCAGTAATCCTATGGTGCTTTCGGTAGCCGCAATCCTCTCGGGATTGACCCTTTTTGTTGCTCAGATGAGCTGGTTAAATCCTGAAATAACAAACCTGGTTCCAGTACTTAGATCATATTGGCTGGCAATCCACGTAGCAGTGATCACTGCAAGCTATGGCTTCCTTGGGGTTAGTGCCATTATCGGTTTTGTGAATCTTCTGATGGCGGCCTTCCAAAACAAGACTAATAGTGGGCGTATTAAGTTGTCAGTAACGCAGTTAACTGCTATTAATGAGGCCTCAATGATTCTGGGGTTATATTTGCTCACCATTGGAACATTTTTGGGTGGAATATGGGCAAATGAATCCTGGGGACGTTACTGGGGCTGGGACGCAAAGGAGACCTGGGCGCTGATCAGCGTGCTTTACTACGGTTTTATATCGCATATGAGGCTGATTCCTGGCTTTAGAGGCTGGTTTGCCTTTAACCTGGCATCTGTCATCGGTCTTTTATCGGTATTAATGACTTACCTCGGGGTTAACTATTATCTTTCAGGATTACATTCCTATGGAAGCGGAGAGGGGCTGCAATTCCCGATCTCCATTGTGGTGGTATATGCTGTTATTGGAATAGTCGCATTTTTGGCGAAGAAAAAAGAGAATAAAACATTTTGATTTCTAAAGAGGCTGTCTGAAAAGGCAGCCTTTTTATTTTTGGTTAAATTACTGAAAAATCTAGGTAGTAATTGATAAGTTTTAATTTCCAGTCTTTGATTTCTGTTTTTAGTGTTCCAATTAGGCTTCTTGCACTTAAAACAACTG
>CAIXZH010000099.1 GCA_903923905.1 uncultured Bacteroidia bacterium | reverse complement strand
TGGGTGGGCCCAGCAGGGCATGATCCTGCGACCCCCTGATTATGAGTCAGATGCTCTAACCAACTGAGCTATAGGCCCTAAAAATCCATGAATGAATTTCGGAGTGCAATTTTACTCAATTACCCCGTATTTTCCAACTATTTCTATGCAAATTAAATTTCCGGAATCACATTTAGCAAAATATTCACTACGTTATGCACATTGTGACCAAAGACCTTTAGAATCTCTTCCCAGGAGACCGGTGCCTCATTCTCTTTCCAGCTGTCAAAGTCGGTTGCCATGGCGATGGCGGCATAAGGGATGCCCAGCTCATTGGCCAGCATGCACTCGGGAGCGGTACTCATATTAATCATATCCCCTCCCCATGCGCGGAACATATGTGACTCCGCCCGTGTTGAGAACCGGGGACCTTCGATAGTCAGGATGCATCCTTTGGGATGTATCGTCAGATCCAGATCACGTCCGGCGGAGATGATTTTTTCCCGCAGGTAGTCGTTAAAGGGATCGGCCATCGGGGTGTGCTTCATCTCGTGTGGTTCGAAAGCTTCAAAAAAAGTCACTTTCCGGTGCCGTGTGAAATCGATAAACTGATCCGGTACAACCAGGTCTCCCCTGCCGATATTCTGACGCAGCGATCCGCATGCGGTTGTCGCGAGAATGTGCGTGCATTCCAATTGATTGATTGCGTAAAGGTTGGCCCGGTTGTTAACCTGTGTAGGCGGAATCGCATGCTCACGGCCGTGGCGTGAAAGGAGGATAACCTCCACTCCCCCGATTTTCCCGCAAATAAAATCCGAGCTTGGATCACCATAGGGTGTTTCAAGGGTAATCCGATGCGGTTGTTTGAGGATTTCAGGATTCTCGAGTCCGGATCCTCCGATAATTGCGATTTTGGGCATGACAAATATTATTTTGTGACAAACAATTATAATTTTAGAATTTGAGTTAGATCAATTCCGTCCGAAAGCTCTAATCCTATATTTTGTATCGAAAAAACGGACATCCACTAAATAATCAAGAATTAGTTTTTTCACAAATCGCCGAATTGACAAATCTTCAAATTATCAAATTCCCTAATCCTCTTGCAATTCAAGCATCTTTCTGGCTGCTTCCTCAACTGTTTTCCCGAATGAGATAATTCCATCCATATGGCCACCCATCACAAAGACTTTCTTTTGCTGAGTTTCGGGAAGATTCATCAGCCGGATGATCTCAAATGCCATATCCGGGGTGCCGTATTCAATCTCTTTTGCCGTTGCAGGAAGAATATCCAGGTACTTTTGCCACAGCTCACGATTGTGGATATGAACCACTGCCCCGATATCGCTGCTGCAGGAATAGATAGCTGCATGGCTCATCGACTCGGCAGAAGCTTTCACAACTCCCCTGCACCATACTGCATTTTGGAGCAGGTCACATCGTTCGACAAGCGGATAGTGAATCTGATCAAGCTCAGGGATTCCCCCCGTTGCGGTTCCCGAGATATAAAACTGATCACTTTGCGGCACCCTGATGGAGATATTACCATATCCAATCCCATCAGGATAGGCTCCGATAAAGGATTTTTGCCACATCTCTTCCCTCCAGTAATTCAAAGGGATGAAAAGCGTTGAGGGGATCTCAATCTTTTCCGTGTTCATGTGGCAGGTGAATTTGATGGAGCCTTCAACGGGTTGAGCAGCGTTCATGCAATCGGGGTTAAGTTTGAACAAAGGTAAGGATAATTATTAGTCCGAGCGCGACTCTAAGTCGCACCCGGACTAATCTCACCTTTCCGGGAATAATTTTTGGATATCAGCAGGATTTGCTTTGCAGATCCCCCTCTCGGTAATCAGGGCTGTAACAAATCTGGCGGGAGTCACATCGAAACCATAGTTTGCCACGGGTGATAAAGGGTTGATGATTCGCATTTTGGCAATCTGACCACCTGCAAGCTCCCCCTCCATGTGGCTGACCTCTTCGCTATCCCGTTGTTCGATAGGAATTTCGTTGACCCCATCCTTCATGGTAAAATCGATGGAAGAGGATGGAAGAGCAGCATAGAAAGGAACCCTATTGTCAAAAGCCGCCAGAGCCTTTAGGTAAGTCCCTATTTTATTGGCAACATCTCCGGTGGAGGTTGTTCGGTCGCTTCCAACGATGCAAAGATCGACAAGTCCATGCTGCATCAGGTGACCCCCTGCGTTGTCGGGAATAATGGTATGTGGAACTCCTTCCTGCGCCAGTTCCCATGCAGTGAGTCGTGCTCCCTGGTTCCTGGGCCGGGTCTCATCCACCCAAACGTGAACAGGAATCCCTTTGTGAAAAGCTTTATACACCGGTGCAGTTGCGGTTCCCCAATCGATACAGGCGAGCCAGCCGGCATTGCAGTGGGTCAGGATATTTACCGGAGCGCCATTCTTATTTTTACTGATTGCCTCTATCAATTCGCATCCATACTCTCCGATAGCTTCAGACCATTTAATTTCCCTCTCTTTCATCCGGGTTGCCTCATGCAGGGAAATATTGCAAGCTTGTTCCAGGCTAATACAATTGACGAGTTTAGTGAGCATTTCATCGATTAGCAAGGCCAGGTTTACTGCAGTAGGGCGTGCCGATTTAAGGTATTCAGCGTTCTGAGTCAGATTTTTTCTCCAGGTATTCTCATCCGAATTCACCAATCCCAGATAAATTCCATAAGCTCCCGTGACACCGATCAGTGGTGCCCCCCGGACAGTCATATTTTGGATTGCCTTGAAGGTATCAGAGGAACTTTTTAAGTCAACAATTTGAAATTCAAAAGGTAATTTACGCTGATCAATTACCTTGATAATTTTGCTGTTATCCGGATGAACCCATATTGTGTGATAATTTTTACCGTTGACCTGCATTGAAAATTAAGTTAATATTTATGGCCCGCAGATCTCACTGATTTACGCTGATATCTTTTTGATCTGCTTATATCCGCGATACCTGCGGGAAAACTTGTTAAACCTGGGGCCCGCTGATCTCACAGATTTACACTGACATCTTTTTGATCTGCTTTATCCGTGATATCTGCCGGAAAGTTACCTGGATTTTGTCATCTTTAAAAAAGGCCGGATTCGCATCCAGCCTTCCTCTTAATATGTACTTTTTCAATCTACTCCTTGCTAAAAGCAGCATCGAAAGCGAGTGTGCTCGGAGAAAAGTCAACCTTTTTCACGAATTCGCATGATTCGGCGGCGCCCATTTCACGGTCCATACCACTGTCTTCCCACTCCACGGAGAGTGGTCCCGTATACCGGATATCATTTAATGCCCGGATGATTTTTTCAAAGTCGATTCTTCCGCGACCCACACTCCGGAAATTCCAGAAACGGCGGTTATCTCCAAATTCGGTATGACCACCAAACACCCCGATGGATCCCGGCTGGTCGTTCCAGGTAACATCCTTCATATGAACATGGAAAATCCTGTCACTGAATTCATAGATAAATCTTACGTAATCAACCCCCTGATAACCGAAATGGCTTGGGTCAAAATTGAAACCAAAAGCAGGGTGATTGTTTAGTGCTTTGAGTGCCCTTTTGGCTGTTTCAATATCAAAGGCAATCTCGGTCGGATGGACCTCCAGGGCATATTTCATCCCCATCTCCTGGTAGGCGTCCAGGATCGGAATCCAACGTTTGGCAAAATCCTTATAACCGGCCTCTATAGTTTCCTGTGTCACAGATGGAAAGGAATAGAGGAATTGCCAGATTGAACTTCCTGTAAAGCCATTGACAACCTTAAGTCCAAGTCGTTTTGCAACCCTTCCCGTCTCAATGATATTGGCTGCTGCTCGTTGACGGATCCCTTCCGGATCCCCATCGCCCCATATTTCTGCCGAAAGCATCCCTTTATGGCGGCTATCGGGATTGTCACAAACTGCCTGTCCAACCAGATGGGTTGAAATGGAAAACAGCTTCAGGTCATATTTTTTCAGTAAGGCTAATTTCGCGTCACAATAAGCCTGATCGGCTTTCTCCACTTCTATGTGGTCGCCCCAGCATGCCAGTTCAAGACCATCGTATCCAAATGATTTGGCTTTTAGTGCAACTGTTTCCAGGGTAAGATCGGCCCATTGGCCGGTAAAAAGGGTAACTGCTCGTTTCATTATATTTAGTTTAAGGTTATTCTGCAAATTTGACCCATTTCTGCTGATCGTTGTAACCGGCTTCGACAACAGTATCAATAAACTGCATACCGCGAATCCCATCTTCAACAGTTGGAAAGTCCAGCCATTCGGCTTTTAGGGTTTCACCGTTCATTTTGGCCCTCACAGTGAGCGAAAAATTGCGATAGATATTGGCGAAAGCTTCGAGATAGCCTTCCGGATGACCGCCCGGAGTACGGGTATTATGCTGGGCGATAGCACTCATATAGCCATTCCCTACACGGACAATTTCAGCAGGCCTGTCACCCCATTTTATAAATAACGTGTTTGGTTCATGCTGGTGCCATTCCAAACCACCCTTGTCTCCATAAACTCTGAGTCTTATGTTATTCTCTTCCCCCGCAGCAATTTGGGTAGCCACGAGAACTCCTCTGGCACCATTGTCAAAACGCAATAAGGCAGCTCCGTCGTCATCGAGTAACCTGCCTGGAACAAAAATATTGAGTTCTGCACAAATTTCAACTGTTTTAAGTCCGGAGACATATTCTGCAAGGTGATGGGCATGTGTACCGATATCGCCCATGCATCCGGCTTTGCCCGAACGTTTTGGATCTGTTCTCCATGATGCCTGTGCATTTCCCGTATCTTCGAGTTTAGATGAAAGCCATCCCTGGGGATATTCCACAAAGATTTTTCTGATTTTGCCAAAATCTCCGCGGCGAACCCTTTCGCGTGCCTCCTTAACCGCCGGATAACCGGAATAGGTATGGGTAAGGGCTAAAGTCAAGCCTGTCTGCTCAATTTTTGCTTTAAGCAGTTTTGCTTCGGAAAGAGTGAAGGTGATTGGCTTATCGATCACCACATTGAAACCATTTTCAAGAGCCATCATCGCAGGTTCAAAGTGAGCAAAATTTGGCGTTACGATGGTTACAAAATCCATTCTTTCCCCTTCAGGCAATTTTACTTCATTCTCAAACATCTCCTGATAAGATTTATATACACGATTTTCCGGAAGGAAATACAATTTTCCGGAGGAGACCGAGATCTCAGGATTGACACTAAAACACCCGCAAACCAGTTCAATCTGGTTATCCATAAAAGCAGCCAGACGATGGATTGCACCAATAAACGCGTCACTACCTCCGCCTACCATTCCCATGCGTAATTTTCTATCCATGATTCTTTATTTTGTATCGTTAAGTGTTAATTAATTGGCAATAAAATTACAAACAAAACTTAAACTATGCATCCTGAAAAGATTTATTCTCGTTTAGAAAAAAAGATAAATTATGCTGTACTCTTTGACAAGTTTGGAGAATGGTGTTAATTTCGCGGTTTAAGCATACCTGCATTAAACATGTTTTAATTATCCAGTTTCAGACAAACTAATTAGGAGTTAACTCATTTATATTCAGCGGGAAAATTGAATTGACAAAAAACAATGAACTATAATGGGCTCTAAAAAGCAAAACCCTTTCCTACGCAATTTGATGTCTATCCTTTTGGTTGTCATTATTTTATCAGTTGCATATATTTGCTTTACGATTGTTTATGATCTGCGCATCCGTTTTAATAACCGCACTGTATTAAATAATATTGAAGAAGCTAATCAAGAGTGTGCAGCTAAGTTTAATCAATTTATTGCTGAAATTGAAAAGGAAACATCATGGAAAGTTGAAATAATCAGCGGATTACGGTCAAAGGAAGCACAAATTCAATTGAAACGGGATAATCCGAGAAATGCTGCTGTTAACAAAAGCAGACACGTATTAGGACGTGCCGTTGACCTGATTCTTTATAAACGGGAGGGATTTCGGATTATCCAGTTAAGAAAAGGGAGTTCAAAATCCTCATGGCTTGCATCACGAGTGCCTGAAATCGCCAAACGGTATGGTTTGTTATGGGGAGGAACCTACAAAAATTACCATGACCCAGTCCATTTTGAGGTGAATTAAGCGAAGGTTAGGGGTTTAGGCTTAGGCTATGGCTATAGGCTTTTAGGTCGTAAGACCAGTTAATTATTCATAATCTAGTTGAAGATATGCGGCTGGTAGTTGGGGGCAGGCATCTCAATTGAATATCCTAAACTTCCTGATTGATCTCCTTACCGGATTTTCTGAAACAGTCCCAAATTTGTCAGACAGGTCTGCCAGCTGCCAAAAGCCAGATGCCAGCAACTTTAAAAAACAATCCCTGCCACTTTTCAGCAGCAGGGATATTTATATTGGATTGGAATTCTTTACGATTACCCTTTCTTCTCCTCCTTAGGTTTACCCGGAACAGGAACCACATAACCGCTCATATCCACAGCACCAATTTCGAGTTTGGCGGGAAGTGTATTTAGCGTTGAATTGGAGATCTTTTCCCATGTAACCTCTACACCGGAATAAGCTGATTCCCGGCCCATGATTGCTGTCAGACAGGAAACGGCCGTCTCTTCAGCCTGATTGATAGGGGTATTCGATCGGATGTGGTTCACGAAGTCAACGTGTTCCAACACATATGGATTGGTCTGTTTGAATTCAACCTTCTCCTTTTCCGCATCAAATTTCCAGAGCACATTGCCCTGAAGGTCCTTGATTTCCATGGAATTACTGCTCCATGAACCTTTTGTTCCCTGGATATGCTCAGACACGTTGTTTTCGCATCCGTCAATCTGACGGCACATGCTGTGAAGGTGAATACCACCCTCATATTCAAAATCAACACTGAACATATCGTACTGATCGCCCGACAACCTGCGTTGTTTGGCTCCAAATCCTACTGCTTTAACCGGCTTTTTGCCAAAGAACCAATTGAATACATCGAGATTATGGACATGCTGCTCAACGATATGGTCTCCGGAGAGCCATTTCCAGTTTACCCAGTCACGTACCATGAATTCCATATCCGACCACTCCTTTTTCCGTTCCCGATACCACAACATCGATTGGTTCCAATAAACATTCCCAGACACAATCTCTCCGATCAGGCCACTTTGAATCTGTTTGAAACTTTCGACATAACTTCTCTGATGGTGACGCTGGGTTCCGGTAACGACACAAAGTCCCTGCGATTCGGCTTTCTTGGCAGATGCCATGATAGAGCGGGCCCCGACAGGGTCGACACAAACCGGTTTTTCCATAAACACATGTTTTCCTGCTTCAACAGCGGCCTGGAAATGGCTAGGACGGAAGGCAGGAGGTGTGGCAATTATAACAAGATCGATACCGGAAGCGAGTACATTTTTGTAGTTATCGAATCCAGTAAAACACATATTATCAGGAACTTCTACCTTATGTTTTTCTTTTAGCGCTTTACGGCAATCATCAATTCTGTCCTGAAACAAATCCCCTAAAGCGACAATCTGGACATTGGTAGGAACTGCATCTAAAAAATTCTGTACTGCACCCGATCCACGTCCACCGCAACCAATCACTCCGGCCTTCAGAAGTCTGCCATCATCGGCTTTATCAACAAGGTTAGGGATATAGGCCCCTGCAAGTGACTTTAAAGGGACTAACTTTTCCGGTCCGGAACATGAAGCCAAAACAGCACCGGCGCCAATAGTTCCGACAACCCCAACCACTGCTGTAGTTGAAAAAAAGTCTCTTCTACTCAATGAATTCTTTTTAGTCATGATTTTTTTGTTTAATGGATTAGAATCTATCTTTAGTTTATCTATTAGTTAATGATTGATCAGCCTCGCACACGACACGGAAACCTACCCCTTTAATATCGGAATACCACCAGATGCTTTTAGGTTGCTGGGGATCGGTTTTCAGCCAATCTACGGTATGGGTAAGTCCTCTGGAGGCAGCCCTAAGATCTTTGGCATCATAAGAGTAATTCCCGCCACGGACCACATGTTCTTCACCGGAGGTAGGTCCTTTGGGATCTTTAACTGAGGTTCCGGTTTTGGAATAGGCGTTTTCAGCATAATAATCCGAGCAATACTCGAGTACATTTCCCAGCATATTCTTCAGCCCAAAGGGATTTGCTTTAACAAAACCAGGTTCCTGGGTTTTTCCCGAAGAATTCAAGGCATAAACCACATACCTGCTGATATTTGAAGTATCGGCCCCGAATACTTTACTGCGCAGACCCTGCTGGGATAACCTTTTCGGATCGCCCGGAAAGAAGTAAGGTGTTTCACTGCCGGCCCGACAGGCATATTCCCATTCGGCTTCAGTTGGCAGCCGGTAATGCTTGCCGGTAACTTTCGAGAGCCACTGACAGTAGGTACTTGCCGAATAATGGGTCATCGTGATGGCCGGTCGCTTTCCGCTTCCCCAACCCTGGTCAGGAATTCCGAAAGGTGGAGTAGGTCCGGTCACTGCGTCGGGCGAATTGGCATTATGGGCCATAACCAGATTGGGATCGACGCGGCCCTCCGACATGGTGGATGCAAAGAAGGTCCAGAATTCGTCCCACGAAACTTCAACCTCACCCATGAAGAACGGAGAAATGGTTACGTTCCGCACCGGTCCTTCGTCGATTTTTCGAAATGGCTCATTATCAGGACTTCCCATTTTAAAAGTCCCCCCTTTTACAGCGATCATATTAAAAGAGATTGCGCTATTGGGTATGAACTCCTTAAAATTTTCAAATGTTGTCACTTTGGCCGGGGCAATAAATAAATTATGCGAAACAGTACCTGTCTGAGGTACGCCGGTCATTTTTGCATGTTTGTAGTTAGGATTGTAGTGCCCGACATCAAGGTGACAATTAATACATTGCAGATCAAGTTTCTCTGCATTTTTTTCATAATAAAGATGAGCAGTGCCCCCTTCTTCAGAAAGTCCTTTGGAAAACAGGTTCTGATGACATTTTATGCACGATTCATTATAAACAATTTTAACGGCATGTTCCAATAACCTCTTATCTTCCCAGTTAAAAGATTTCTTATCCCTGAAATAGTAGGCATATAAATCGTGCAACCCGGTTTTAGCCTTTTGGGCCAAATAGCGGTAATCCTCCTTGGGCGGCAAATGACAATCGACACAGTGCACCCTGACACCACTACGGTTGTAAAAGTGAGGCGATTTTTTCCAGGATGCGTCTGCATCCGGATGTATGTGACACTTTTGACAATAATCATCAGTTGAGGTGAGGTGCACTGTCTTATTGCCAATAATCAACAAAATAGTACAGACAATCAAACCAATAAAAAATGCCACCCACGACCACTGTTTGAATTTGAGCTTTCGGATCATAACTGAAAAGAAACTGGGTAAAACAGAATTTTTATTCGCTGAAAAGAAGTGTCAAATATATAAAAAAATTGCGTTTGCCTACACGGAAACCCGGCCCAATTTATGATTAATTTAGAGGAATATTTCTGAAAACAATTCTTTCAGAATAGACACGATTTTGCATGGATCCGTCTTCCCCACATTTCAGAGCCTTTTGTACGGACTTTTTGGAACCCTTGAGATTTGGGAATAATTAACTTCCCCCATCTGACTGTTATGCTTGATCTGCGGCGAGTAATAATGCAATATCGGGAAGGGTGCTATTTTTTTCAGTCGGTTAATTGTCAGACATATAAATCCGTTAGCCGACAAAAATGGATTTCCCGGGATCTCATTCGTTGTAGATTCAGGTTCATTGTTGGTATTTTATCGTCAAAATGTTAATATCTTACTGATCTTAATGGCTTTAAATAAATCAATTATGCATAATTTAGTGGTAAATATCGCCTATTTATGAAAGGAAAATTGCCTTCTCAGGAGCAACGAAATATTTTTCGTCCGATTCTAATCGAAATAATTAATCCTAACCATGAATTGGTTCTTTTATCTGCTCAAATCGACTGGAAACGGTTTGAGAATGACTTTGGCCAATTGTATTCCAATACCGGTAAACCAGGAGTTCCCATCCGCATCATGGTTGGGCTGATGTTTCTTAAAATCAGCTATAATCTCGGTGATTTAGCAGTGATGGAGCAATGGATTCAGAATCCTTATTTTCAGTATTTTTGTGGGGAATCGGAATTTCAGTGGAAATTTCCCTGCGACCCCTCAGACCTGGTTCATTTTCGCAAAAGAATAGGAACAGAAGGTACTGAGCTGATTGGTAAAATGTGCGAGGGCTTCCATATGGATCGAAATCGTTTGGTTTCTTCAATGAATAATTTTTACGATCCAGTTGAGTTTGAAAGAGATTCGTCGGAACGCGGATTATTGGCCCGGATAATAGGTCTGTTCAGGAAAATTACCCATAATACCAATTAATGAGTTGAGTTGGAGACACCTTGGTTCATTGCTGCTCTTTATACATAAATCATGGTTTGTTTTCCTCATTGGATTAAAACGTGCTTTTATTAAACACGGCATATACAAAGGGAATAAACATCAAATTGGATCAAACCTGATTCGATGTCTTTAAAAACCCTTATTTTTAAAGTAAAAACTTCAGTAGAAAGTGGACTTTACATCGATTTTATCAAAAGACATTCAACCCCAAATAAGGTAATAAGGTTGTGAGCTGGGAGCGTAGATTTTCTACTGAGGTAGTCCTGTAATATAAGGTTTAAAGAAAAGGCAATCAATATTAATGGATATGGTACATATCAAAAAGATAAGTATAAAGAGTAGGGTTCAAAGGGTGTTGTGATTACTCTATTTTTCGTCTCTTTTCTTTAATGGTCCATAATTATTCGTAATTTTAGACTTTCATAATCCTCTTTGAAAAAGAGTGTTTGGTTAATCATTCTGATGAGGGCAGACGTTCCTGGAACGGCTGGAGCCATAATCATTAATTCTGATGAATGGAGAAATATTTTTTTAATCAATTTGGCCAATTAAAAACACCAATGATATACGAATGAAAACGAAAAATAACAAAGTGCTCTATATCTCGATCCTGGGCATCGTTTTGATAATCCTTCTTATAGCAGGGAAAAAAGCGGGATTGTTTGGAAAGGAAATGGCCTTAAAAGTCGCAGTTGAAAAGGTTCAAAAGAAAGATATCACCGAGATTATTACTGCCAACGGGAAAGTAGAACCTCAAAAGGTGGTGAAAATTAGTCCTGAAGTGCCCGGAGAGATCATTGAACTTCCGGTAAAAGAAGGTGATGAAGTTAAAATGGGTGATCTACTGGTAGTGATCCGTCCCGATATTTACATCTCGGATCGCAACCGCAACGAGGCTGCCCTGAATAGCCAGAAAGCCCGGATGACTCAGGCCGAGGCTCAACTGATTCAAAAGGAACTCAATTACAAAAGGTCCAAACAGCTTTTTGAAAAGAATACGATCGCCAAATCGGATTTTGAGACGGTTGAAGCTGAATATAAAGTTGCAGTTGCAGAAGTCCAGGCGGCACGCTATTCCACGAAAAGCGCCGAATCAAGTCTTAGCCAATCCCAGGAGAACCTCACCAAAACAAAGATTTATTCACCTATCTCGGGAACTGTTTCCAAACTCAATGTTGAAAAAGGGGAGAAGGTTGTCGGGACGAATCAGTTTGCAGGCACAGAGCTTATGAGCATTGCCGATCTGACCAAGATGGAAGTCAAGGTGGAAGTTAATGAAAACGATATCGTAAATGTCGAAAAGTCAGATACTGCTGTTATTCAGATCGATGCCTATATGAAGCGAAAATTTCGTGGCATGGTCACCGAAATTGCCAGTTCAGCCAATGTTTCAGGTACCTCCACAGACCAGGTGACCAATTTCAATGTGAAAATATTGCTCCTGGAGCAATCGTACAAAGATCTATTGATCAGCCAGCTGCATAAGTATCCATTCCTGCCTGGAATGTCAGCGACAGTTGAGATCCGCACAAAAACCAGGCACAACGTGATATCAATTCCAATTCAGGCTGTTACCACCCGTGCAAACAATGGGAATTCAAAAAAAGTGAACAATGAGCCTGTTGCAAATGTTGAAGGGACAAACAAGAGCGAGGATAAAGTAGCAATGAAGGAACCAGAGCAATTTGAAGTAGTTTTCGTCAATCGAAAAAATTTAGCGCGACAGGTTAAGGTAAAGACGGGTATTCAGGACAATACGAACATTGAAATAATCCAGGGACTAAACTCCGACGATGAAGTTGTTGTAGCACCTTATGGTCTGGTTTCCAAGACACTGAAAGACTCAACAACGATTGAAGTGGTGAAAATAGATGATTTATACAAAGTGAAAAAGTAGATGTTCAAAAAGGTGCTTGGTGGAATCAGATGGATTATCATCAGACTATTGATGCTACTGGTTTATATTTACAAATATGCCATTTCACCATTAACTCCGGCATCATGCCGCCATATTCCCAGCTGTTCACAATATGCACTGGATGCATTAAAAATCCATGGACCAATTAAAGGATTTTATCTGGCAACCAGGCGATTATCAAAGTGTCATCCCTGGGGGACCCATGGCTATGATCCGGTGCCTCCAAAAAAATGAGGGAGTTACGAAGAGATGGAGAGACGCACAGCTGTGTGTCTGGAAATGAAAGTATGAAAGAATTTAGGATGAAAAGATTATTAGGATATCTGTTTATAGGGATAATGATTTCGGGTTGCTTTTCAGATGCTCCAAAATCGAAGCATAAAGTGATATTTGTGAGCATTCTACCTCTGAAATATTTCGCCGATAAAATTGTTGGCAGTAATTTTAAGGTTGAAGTAACTGTTCCGCCGGGGGCCGGTCCCGAAACGTATGCTCCCACTCCCAAACAAATGATGATGCTGAGTGAGGCTCAGGCTTATTTTTCGATCGGATATCTTGGATTTGAACAGGTCTGGCTTGAAAACTACAGATCTTCAAACCCGAACCTCAAGGTCTTTGCAACCTCCAAAAGAATTGATCTAATCAAGGATGAGCATCAGGATGATCCTGAACATTTAAAAGGTGTTGATCCACACATTTGGTCCTCCCCAAAAACAGCCCGCCTAATTGCAGAGAATATTTATAACGGGATGATGCAGATCGATCCTGAGAATGGGGATACCTATCTGAAAAATCTGAACGCCCTTTTTGCTGAAATTGCAAAAACCGACTCAACAGTAACTGAATTGCTGGCCAGGACCTCTTCCAAAAAATTCATCATTTTTCACCCGGCGTTAGGGTACTTCGCCCGTGATTATGGTCTGGAACAGCTTTCGATAGAATTTGAAGGGAAGGTGCCATCCCCAAAACACCTGCAAACAATTATTGATGCAGCAAAATCGGGTCAAATCAGAATTGTCCTAATACAAAAAGAGTTTGATAAAAGAAACGCCGAGATCATCGCCCGGGAAACCGGCAGTCAGATCTTACAGATCGACCCGCTCGATTACAACTGGCCGGATCAGATGATTGACATTGCCCGGAAAATTTCAGGAGTACCCCAATAACCGTTTTATCATGGAATCACTAGTCGAAATCAGAAATCTATCTGCTGGTTATGGTCAAAACATCGTGCTACGTGCGGTCAATCTCACCATTCAATCTTCCGACTTCATCGGGGTGATTGGGCCTAACGGAGGGGGAAAAACCACTCTGCTAAAGGCTTTACTTGGTTTAATCCCTCCGATGGCCGGTGAAATAAATTTTGAGGAGTCAATGACCGGTGGAAGCGCTCACCGTATTGGTTACCTTCCACAAATCAACAATATCGATCGCAAATTTCCGGTGACTGTCTTTGATGTGGTGCGGTCCGGTCTGATGTCCCGCAAACGTTTGATCGGGCGATACAGCAGCGCAGAAAATGAACGTTCAAATGGTCTGATGAATGAGATGGGAATTTTTGGCATTCGTCATAAAGCGATCGGGGAACTCTCCGGAGGACAGATTCAGCGGGCTCTTTTATGTCGGGCTTTAGTCAACGAGCCCAGACTGCTGATCCTTGATGAACCAAATACTTATGTGGATAACCGTTTTGAGCGGGAATTGTACGAAAAGCTTAAGTTCCTGAATGATAAGCTGGCAATTCTTTTGGTCTCGCATGATCTGGGGACCATATCGACTTATGTCAAGTCTTATGCCTGCGTAAATGGCTCATTACATTATCATTCCGGAAATGCGGTGACCCCTGAACTGCTAAAATCGTATGAATGTCCGATACAGATCATTTCGCATGGGGACATTCCACACACTGTTTTACATAAACATATTTCCTGATGCACAGCCTTATTGCACTTTTTAATTTTGAATTTTTTAGGAATGCCTTTCTTGCTGCGTTTATGGCAAGTTTAACCTGCGGAATTATAGGGACATATATCGTTTCACGCCGTATTGTTTTTATCAGTGGAGGGATTACCCATGCTTCGTTTGGCGGTATTGGCATGGGATATTATTTTGGAATTGATCCTATTCTGGGAGCAGTTGGGTTTGGTATTCTTTCGGCACTGGGAATTGAGCTCTTTACCAAAAAAGCCAACTTGCGTGAAGATTCAGCCATAGCAATGCTTTGGTCCCTGGGTATGGCCATCGGGATAATTTTCATCTTTATTACACCGGGTTATGCTCCTAATTTGATGAGCTATTTATTCGGGAATATCCTCACCGTCTCAAAAAATGACCTTTTGTTCCTCCTCTTCCTTTCAGTTTTCATCATTGGCTTCTTTCTGATTTTTTACAGGATGATTATCTTCGTTTCGTTTGATGAGGAATTTGCCCTCACCAATAATGCCCCGGTCCGACTCTTTAATTCCCTGCTGATTAGTCTTGTTGCCCTAACCATTGTATTAAATATCAGAGTAGTAGGAATTATATTGGTTATGTCATTACTGACAATTCCACAGGCCATAGCCAATCTGTTTACCAAAAGATTTGATGTAATGATTTTTTATTCGATTGCTTTTGGATTTTTAGGCTCAGTGATCGGATTGGCCATCTCCTACCTTTATGATATTCCATCCGGGGCAGCTATTATTTTTACCCTGGTTGTGCTTTATGGGCTCATAAAAATTCTTTTCCTCCTTGTTAGAAGAGCCAACACGGCTACATCTCCGGTTCGGGGAGATAGTGTAAATAAGGAGGAAGTCTATAAGCCTAAAGCCTTATAGCCTAAAATCCTAAATACTATGGTTTAGGTTCCGGCCAAACTGTTTTCAGCGTATGATCTTCATCGTAATCGATGATCAAATTTCCGGCTGAAAAATCGACTAAAAGGCTATTCAGAGGTAAGAGTACCGGATTTGCAATATTTTGGAATCCGGATATTACATCAAGCCTGGTATCGCCATTGTCGTATTCAGAGATCAGAAATCTTGCACCGTCCTCAATTTTCAGGTTATTAAGCACAAGAGATTTGTAATCGTTGGTCTTTAAGGAAATAATTCCATTCTCATTTTTTAGCCTGGCTATCCGTCCATACAGGTTAAACATTGATGGATAGACTGTTGCAAAGAACGGATTATTATGATTAATAAATATCTGAATCTGATTTCCGGTGATTTCATTACCCTCTCTCTGGAGTAATTTTAAAACCGCCAAAAGACTTTCAACTTTGGGGTTGCATTTAGCATCTTTCAACAGTTTAGATCTCTTGATTAATTCGTCTTCCTTATCATTTTTTGCGGAAATATGAGGAGTTTGAATTTTAGATGAACTAAAATTCCCGGAACCTGTAAGCGTTAATCCCGTCTCATTTACCTCACTGAATCCATTTTTTACATTTCTTAAATCTTCGTTCTTCCATTGGATATGTATCTCATTCCCGGACCGGTCAAATTTAACGAGATAAGTCAAAGGACCTTCCTTTAAGGTTGAATCGATCGGAACAGGCTTCATCCAGATTAGCTCGCCAACCTGATTAAATTGAGCAAGGAATAAACCTCTCTTTTCAGGAGAAGTTTGGATTGTTTTGCCATCCATTTCCAATTTACCGCTAAATGATCCTGCAATATAAATTTCACCCTCATTGACCTTTGTGATCGCAAATGCTGCTGCTTGCCCTTCACCCTCAAATCTTCTTATCCATTGAAGGGAATTTCCTTCAGAAAAGCATGCAACAAAAGGATTATTCGATCTCTTCCCTGCAAAATACCCGGTGATAAGTGCTCTTCCCTGCCTGTCAAAAATGATATCCTGACTTACTCCGCCACGTCTGGCACCCATTTTATAGGCGAGCTTCCATATCTCGGTGATATTATTGGGTTTTGAACCCTGGCCAGACAATTCAATCAGTTGAGGGGTTAGACCTGAAAGTTCGGGCATCAGTATGCCGATTGGAGCATTTTGAAAAGTTGGATCGGCAAGGATATATTTACATCGATTCCAGTAATAGGCATCGCCATCCAATTGGTTGCTAAAACAGATTGCCGTTGAAAAGTAGCCAGGGAATTGTACCCCTACAACAGGTAGTTCAAGCAAGATTCGGGTTAACCAGGAGAATAATACCGCCTTGCCCAGGTCATCTCCTGATTTAGAGGCAATCAGCTCCAGAGCAAAAGGTCCGGTAGACCGGTCATCCTTTTTATCCATCGAAAAATATTCAAATTCCTGTTGGACAAATTTCAATAGGAATGCAGAAGCTTCAGCCTTGTTGAATTTAGACAAAATCGGGTAAAACTGCCGCAATAAATCCTCTTTTATCGCGTTGGACAGGGGAGCTCTATAATAAATAGCTGGATCGGTTCTGGGATATTGGGTCAAAAAGCGAACTTCGTCGGGATTAATCCTTAATGCAAATTCGTATTTTTTCTTCTCCCAGGTCATCACAAACTTTTGAACTCTCAGTTTGCCACGAAAATTGAGTGATTTATAAAATCTCAGGTCGATTATACCACCGTTATCGGGGAAAGGATTTGGACAGGTGACCAGCAACATACTTTTCATCGGACGATCGAGATAAAAGCGCTGCTGTCCAATGACCACCGATTGCCGTCCATTTATGGTATTCTTTGATGGAAATAATATCGTAGTTGTGCTTTGGTTAAAAGCAAGTCTTACATCAAATCCCGACCGGATCATTAATGCCCAGGTTATCTGATCGGCACTTAAATGGTTAACAGGAAAGATGCAGGCGGATGTTGCCTTAACCAACTGGAAGTAACCCCAGTTGCCAAGACCTAACATATCGCGGTAATCCATCAGTTGATCAACGAGGTGATTACTGTTCGAACGTGAGAAAGCGTTCCAAAACCCGGCGATAGAATCTTCAGAAACAGAAGCAGTTGTTGACAAAGCGAGTAACTTATCGTAATGAATCGCAATCTGCTGTCCATAAAACAAAAAGTTTCCCCTGAGAGAAGTATAATTATCAGATTCCGGTTTTCTAATCCTGGGAACCATCTTAAATTGACTCTCTTCCGGATCTGTTAGCCCAATGACTCCATTAAAAGGGAGAGAAACCGGCGAAGAGCTATCCAGACTTGATTTATCGAAGGCAGGTTGCCTGATTAGAATCCTTCTTGATTCTTCAGAAAGTGCCGGAAAAATGGAATAGTCATGCCATGGTTCCTTGAGTGTCTCCGAAAATTCCTCATCACGGATTCTTGCGTAATTATAAAAATCAGATGGAGTAACTAATTTATCAGGAAGGTGCTTTGATAAATAATCTCCCTGGAGATCCTGAAGGAGTGGTTGCGAATTGTTTTGCGATTTTCCAAAGGAGGAAAGAGCGATTACTCCAACCATTATTCCAATTGGTAAAATACGAACCTTCAGAAAGGCTGAACTCCTCAATATTTTAATCAATTTATTCACGCAAAAAGGAAAACAGTGCAAATATAATCCCCTTTTTGAATTGGATAAGGGGAAAGGATATCCGACAACTTACTAATGCTCAAATTTACAGATAATAAGCATTGTTAACGAAAAGTAGCATAAATTTTTTAGCCTGATGCGCATACTGGAATATTCCCGGTTATTTTAAACTGATATGGGTATAATCGACTCGGTGATCAGCGTATTTTGTGGCAATCGCATCCAGTATTTGAATCACCTCATTAACTTCAATTGCCTGAAGTAGTTGTATCCGAAAAGTCCGAAAGTCTGTTAAACCGGGAAAATAACGGGCAAAATGGCGCCGCATTTCGAGGATTGCTCCCCGGGGTTCAGGCTTCCATGAGATGGATTGGGAAAGCTGCTCCTTGATACTTTCAACCACTTCGGGCACCGCCGGAGGGGGCAAAAGTTCTCCTTTCTCCAAATAATGCCGGATATCACGAAATATCCAGGGTCGACCTATTGCCCCTCGGCCCACCATCAGCCCATCAACACCTGACTGGTCGGCGAAAGCTTTTGCCTTCTCCGGGCTGCTGATATCCCCGTTCCCGATTATCGGAATATACATTCTCGGATTTGCCTTAACCTCTCCAATCAAAGTCCAGTCCGCCTCGCCCGAAAAGAGTTGGCTACGGGTCCTTCCATGTATCGTAAGCGCCTGAATACCAATATCCTGAAGCTTTTCAGCAATATCTACAATGGCCATGTCGGATAAATCCCAACCCAGTCTGGTTTTGGCAGTTACCGGCAGATTGACGGCTTTGACCACCTCTCCGGCCATTTTGATCATTTTAGGAATATCACGCAGAAGTCCGGCTCCTGCGCCTTTGCCCGCAATTTTTTTCATTGGGCAACCAAAATTAATATCGATATAATCGGGTTTAGCCTCCTCGGCGACTTTGGCAGCAAGGATCATTGAATCGATGTTTGAACCATAGATCTGAATGGCAATCGGTCGGTCGAAATCGAAAATGGTCATTTTCCGTTTAGTAGCTTCCATCTCACGCTTAATTGCCTCTGCGGAGATAAATTCTGTAGACATCACATCTGCACCGAATTTCTTGCACAAAAAGCGGAAGGACTTGTATGTCACATCTTCCATAGGAGCCAGAAAAAGCGGCAGATTTCCCAATTCAAGGTTTCCAATCTTCACCAGAAAATATTTAAGTAAGTTGAATAATAAAGTGGCAAAGATAACCAATCGCAACCATTTCAAAAGTCAGCTACAGAACTGCTACTTTAAAGCAGAATATTAACTTTACAAAAAATTAAAAACAGATGTTCCGACAGACACTTCGTGAATCCAAACCTTCCGTACAGCTCCTCTTTTCTGCTCTGGTACTAATAATCTGCGGTTTCGTGATAACTGCACTGGGAATGGCGCTTGGCTGGGTAATATATGGGGTCAACCTGACCGAAATTGAGCATATGATGCAGGATCTCACAAACCCTGAAAATATATCTATTCTGAAGTTTTTTCAGACCGTCCAGGCGATAGGTGTATTCATAATCCCCCCTTTTATTATTGCATGGATGCTCAGTGACCAGCCCATAACCTTTTTGCAAATCAATAAAAAACCTAATATTCAGAATGTTATCATTGTGTTTGCTATTGTGATATTTGCAAACCCGCTGATTAACTGGCTGAATGAGATAAATGCCAAATTGAGTCTTCCCGAATGGCTGAATTCCATTCAGGTCTGGATGCAGAACTCAGAGAATCAGGCCAATAAAATTACTGAAGCTTTCCTGTCAACGAACTCCCTTGCATCCGTCATAAAGAATGTCATCATGATTGGGATTCTGCCGGCCATAGGGGAGGAGTTGGTCTTCAGGGGTGTTGTTCAGAAATTATTTAAAAAGATGTATGGCAATGCACATGCAGCAATCTGGATTTCAGCCGCTTTGTTCAGTGCCTTGCATCTTCAGTTTTTCGGCTTTCTCCCCCGATTGGTCTTAGGAGCTATATTTGGGTATATGCTTGAATGGAGCGGAACATTATGGTTACCCATTATTGCACATTTTGTCAACAATACCACAGCCGTAATTGCCTATTCCCTTACTCATAAAGGACTCATTGGCAATGAACTCGATAAGACAGGAACGATGGCAGACGGAAGTTTTTACCTGGTTATCGTGAGTTTGATTTTTCTTGGCTTGTTCTTCAGAACTCTTTATCTCAGAAGAGAACTGAAAATAGCTTCTGGTGGCTAAGTAACCGGAAAGAAATAATGTACTCCTTTAAACTTCATATTTGGTAATTAAACACAAATCTTTTTCAGGATTCAAAAGATAAAGTGCAAAAGTCAAACTCTCTCAGGAAGTTTGACTTTTGCACTTTAAATCTTACATTTATAAATAAAACGGTTTTTTCATCCCATTCGGAACTGCTATTTGATCAAAGTGTTGTTCGGGTCCATGCCGATTTGCGGCCCAGCATCCGGATACCAGCTACAAAACCTTTAAGCTGCAGAACGTCCTTCCCTTCGAGCCACACAAAACAGTCATAGGTTTTACCCGATTTGGGATCGTAAATCATTCCGCCAGCCCACTCCTTATCTCCGGGATTATAAACCAATTCATTTAATATCTGCAGGTTAAGTATAGATCGACTTTTCAGTTTCGGATCAGGATTATTGCCATCTTTTTCAGGTTCCCCATTGATATATTTTTCAGGAATTAGGTAGACGATTGTTCCGATGTATTTCCCATCCTTTTTTTCAACCTTAATCTTGGAAGATTTGATATCATTCCACCAGATTCCTGTAATATCATCAGCGTTTTGTCCCTTCAGGTCAATTGACGTCACTCCCACCATTAGAAAAACAAACAGAATTAGCCTCATTTTTTGGGAATCTTTTTAAAGTTTTTAATATACATACTTTGCGGGAAAATACGATAAGACTGGGAATCACCCAATTTCTTCAATCCTAACTGGGTGGATTTTAGACTGACCGAACTCAAAGGGATTCCCTGAATCTGATCGAGTACCGGTTTCAATAATGTTTCATTTGGATCTCCAAAGGGCATAAGATTAGCAACATCCTCCTGAATGGAATAATCGGGGGTCAATCCGTTTCTGAAATTTGTAACGCCTTGTGAATTAGCAATTCTAACAATGATAGGCTGCATCACGTAAGGATCTTTAGGATTCACAGTCCCGTTTGTTTCCCAATCCTGAATTGTTACAGAGGCTACATACTTTCCAACAGTATTGGATCCGACTTTAAATACATTCATATATGGGGTAAGTCCGTTAATCAGCAATTCACTGGCTGAGGCTGTGCCATCCGTCATGATGACATACAGACTACTTAAATTCAAAGCATTTATAGGGGTAGCCGCAGTTGTTGAGGTTGCCGCAATCTGGGAAACGAAATTATTTGATAAAGATGTCGGGTCAGTACTTTGATAATAAGCCTGCACTAATGGATTATACTGTTCCGTATAGAAAACTTTGGAAGTTGCCGTCCCATAAATCATACTGGCCAGGTAGGTGGCAGTTTGTACAGATCCGCCGCCATTGTAACGTAAATCAACAATAAGTTTATCGATCGCTGCACTTTTAAAATCCTGAAAGACCTGATTCAACTGGAGGTCGAAGTCTGAATTAAAGCCGTTGTAGACTAAATAACCAACTTTGTAGTTGCCCACTGTCAAAACAGTATCCATCAGGATCGGGTTTTCCTGCAAGGTCACTGCGGTCATGGTTAGGGATTTGCCATTCAATGATACGGTATTATTAGAAATGGAAGCCATTGAAAGGGTATAAGTGGTCGGGTTATTCAATAAGTACTGGTCCCAGTTTGAAAGAGTAAGCTGTGTCCCATTGACTTTTAAAAACAAATCTCCCCGTTTTAGCCCTGCTTTTTCGGCTGGTGACCCCTTAAATACATACTTTACAATGATGACTACATTACTTGTAGTGCCCAATTGTGCATACCAGAAATCATATCCCATTGATTTGGATATCCCCGCAATCCAGTTAGAAATGGTAGTTGAATCATTAACAAGAAACGACCATTTATCAACGGTACCTGATTGATACAGCAAGCTGGTGAAGAATTTTTGCGGATCGTTATACGAATTTAAATAGGCATTGAGCGTATCTGCATTATTATATTTCGTCGCTTTAAGGTTGGGTATCGAATCCTCCCATAAATAGTAGGTCTGTAGCCCCGTGTAAATGAACCGGTTTACGATAGATGTATCTTTAATGACAACGTTGGTTGGCACCTTGGTAGATACATTATCTTTCTTGCAGTTAAACAACAGTGCAAAAATGAGAATTATAGCACCAAATCTGATCAAATCGTTGAGCGTAATTTTCATAACTTATCCAATTTTAAGTAACCTTTTATACTGGCCAAATTCATTCCTCAATAATACAAAAGAATAAACGTTATGATACGTATTTGGTTCGATCCTTTGAGTTAATAAATATTAATTTTCCTTATTGCCGGTTCCGGAAGTAGTCTCTGATCCTGAATTCTCCTCTGAATCAGTTTTATTCTCAGCATGTTTCTCTTCGAAGAATTTCCTGTAAAATATTAGTATTAAAGTGATTCCAACTGTAATAGAAGAGTCTGCAAGATTAAATACAGGGCGAAAAAAAATAAAATCATCACCTCCGACAAAAGGAAGCCAATGAGGATAATGACCTGAAATTAGGGGGAAATAAAACATATCGACAACCCGCCCTTGTAGAAACGATGAATAGCCGCCTCCTGCAGGAAATATTGATGCGACATGGCCATAGCTTTCGTTAAAAATTAAGCCGTAAAAAGCACTGTCCAGGATATTTCCGATAGCTCCGGCCAAGATCAGGGAGAAGCAGGCAATCAGGCCAAAAGGGACTTCTCTTTTCCACAATTTGGTGATATACCAGCCAATGGCACCAATTGCAATCAGACGAAAAATGCTTAGGAAATATTTGCCGATATTGTTTCCAAACTCGAGACCGAATGCCATTCCATTGTTCTCCACAAAATGAATGATAAACCAGTTTTTCGCAATAACGATCTCATCCCCAAGCATCATATTTGTTTTTATCCAGATCTTGAGTGTCTGATCTAAAAACAGAATAAGCACAACAATTAAAATTGACTTTACCTTCGAACTCATAAAAGAAATGATTGACCTTATCAGAATAAAAAAAATCGGGGCAAAATTAACCACCCCGAACTTTATAAGTAAACCTCTGTTAAAATTAAGAAACCGGTTCGATCAACGCTGATTATTCTTGGCGTCGATCGAGAGGGTTGCATGAGGTACTGCTCTGAGTCGTTCCTTAGAAATGAGCACTCCGGTTTCCCGACAGATTCCATAAGTCTTATTTTCGATACGAACCAGGGCCGCTTCCAGATATTGAATGAACTTAAGCTGTCGTTGAGCCAGCTTTCCAGCCTCCTCTTTTGACAGGGTCGCTGCTCCCTCTTCCAATACCTTAAACGTCGGAGAAGTATCTTCCGTATCGTTTCCATCACCATGGGTAATGGCATTTTTGTAAAGCTGATAATCCTGGCGGGCCGTGGAAAGCTTATCTAGAATTAACTCTTTGAACTCCTGGAGTTCTTCATCTGAATATCTCGTTTTCTCACTCATTGTTTTGCGGTTTGATGTAAAAATACTATATTTAGGTTCCATTTATACCAACTGCGAAAATATATTCTTATGGGCAAATAACAAACCTTATTGAATTTCTTTTTCTACGTCAATAAAAGTCTCAATTCCCTTTTCAATTTCAACCAGTTTACCTGTTCCAACGGTCAATTGGTCAACTAATTCCACTCTTAAGGCAAGCGTTTGATTTCCAATATATTCGCGATACTTATCCATCGCTTCATTAAGTTCCGGATGACGTACAATCCGAAGAATTATTTTATCAGTCACTTCAAAATCGCTCTCTTTACGAAGGTTTTGAATACGATTTACAAACTCTCTGGCAATTCCCTCAAGTCGTAATTCAGGGGTAACATTGATATCCAGCGCGACTGTGATTGCACCTTCACTGGCAACCTGCAACCCCGGAATATCTTCTGAGTAGATCTCCACATCTTCCAGTGCAAGGGACACCTTTTCACCCCCGATCGTTGCATCAAAGTTGCCGGTGCGTTCAAAATTGGTAATCTCGCCCTGACTCATCCCAGCGATCAGGAGTGAAACTGCTTTCATGAGCTTTCCGTATTTTGGCCCTAATGTTTTAAAGTTGGCTTTAATTCTCTTCTTGATTACCCCTTCATTATCTTTCAGATATTCAACCACTTTCACATTCACCTCGGTAAGGATAATACTTTCGACGGCCTCGAACTGTCTGCGGAATTTCTCGCTAAGAACAGGAACAATAATCTTGGCTAAAGGTTGACGAACTTTAAGCTTTTCTTTTCTCCGCAATCCGAGAATCATAGAGGATACTTTTTGGGCAATATCCATTTGCTCTTCCAGTTCCTTATTAATTAACGTTTCATCTGTCTTAGGAAACGAAGTCAGGTGGATTGAATTATCCGGCTCAAGGCCGCTGATCCGGTTTAAATCGCAGTAAAGCTGATCAGTATAGAATGGCGCAATCGGAGCTGCCAGTTTTGCCACTGTTTCAAGACAGGTATAAAGTGTCTGATAAGCAGAAATTTTATCGGTATCATATTCACCACCCCAGAAACGTTTACGGCTTAAACGGACATACCAGTTTGACAGATTTTCACTTACAAATTCCGAAATAGCTCTTCCTGCCCGTGTGGGTTCATAGTTTTCGTAATCGTCCGTTACATTTTTGATCAGGGTGTTCAGTAAAGATAAGATCCACTGGTCAAGTTCCGGACGTAATTGGTTCAACAGAGGTTCTTCACTAAATGTAAACTTATCCACATTGGCATACAATGCGAAGAAATTATAGGTATTGTATAACGTTCCGAAAAATTTCCGCCTGACCTCTTCAACTCCTGCAATATCAAATTTGAGGTTATCCCAAGGTTGGGAATTGGTGATCATATACCAACGCAATGGATCAGACCCGTATTTATTGATTGTTTCAAAGGGATCGATCCCGTTGCCGAGCCGCTTTGACATTTTATTTCCCTGTGCGTCGAGAACCAGTCCGTTGGAGATAATATTTTTAAACGCAACAGAGCCCTTTACCATTGTTGCGATGGCATGAAGCGTAAAGAACCAGCCTCGTGTCTGGTCTACCCCCTCGGCAATAAAATCTGCCGGGAAAGAGAAGGAAGCCCCATCCCCAAACGGATAGTGAGCCTGGGCAAAAGGCATTGCCCCCGAATCAAACCAGACGTCGATCAGGTCACTTTCGCGGACCATCTTTGCCCCCTTAGGTGAAACAAGGATAATTTCATCAACATACGGGCGGTGGAAATCAATTTTCTCGTAATTTAATTTGGAAAAATCACCCACCTTAAAATCCTTAAACGGATTTGATTCCATCAATCCTGCCTCCACCGATTTATTGATTTCGGTTATCAGCTCTTCAGCTGAACCAATGCAGATCTCCTCAGAGCGATCTTCGGTACGCCAGATAGGTAGCGGGGTTCCCCAATATCTTGATCGGGAAAGATTCCAGTCAACCAGATTCTCCAGCCAGTTTCCAAAACGACCCGTACCTGTGGACTGTGGCTTCCAATTAATTGTTTTATTCAGTTCAATCATCTGATTCCGAACGGCAGTGGTTTTGATAAACCAGGAGTCAAGGGGATAGTATAAAACAGGTTTATCTGTTCTCCAGCAATGTGGATAGCTGTGAACATGCTTTTCAACTTTAAAAGCCCGGTTCTCCTGTTTTAACATGACCGAAAGATCGATATCAAGGGTTGAATCGGTTTCTGTCAATGTATCATCATATTCGTTTTTTACATATCGACCCGCATATTCACTATATAGCTGAACATTGATATGATTTGAAACAAATTCGGCCGAGAGGTCCTCAATTCGGAAGAAACGTCCCCGACGGTCCACCATCGGGTGCTCTTTCCCTTCCTGATCCAAAAGCATAAGCGGGACAATTCCGTTATGTTTGGCCACCCGGTCATCATCGGCACCAAAGGTTGGGGCGATATGTACAATTCCGGTTCCATCTTCGGTGGTTACAAAATCACCTGCTATTACCCTAAAAGCATCGCCTGAAGGTTTAACCCAGGGGATTAGCTGCTCGTAATTAATGCCGACCAGATTCTGTCCGGTATATTCAGCCAATACCCGGAAAGGGATACTTTTCCCGTCGCCTTTATAATCCTCGAAGAGCAGTTCCTCGTTCTTCTCAGGGAAGTAGTTCCGAAGCAACTCTTTGGCTAAAATGACGGTTACCGGCTCGGAGGTATAAGGATTGAATGTTTTTACTTTTACATACCGGATATGGCTACCGACAGCCAGGGCGGTATTTGACGGCAATGTCCACGGAGTGGTGGTCCAGGCAAGAATGAAAAGATCGGTATCCACATCTTTAAAAAGAGGGTCTGATTTTTCATTTTTAAGGACCTTAAACTGGGCGATACAGGTGGTATCCTTCACATCGCGGTAACAACCTGGCTGATTGAGTTCGTGTGAACTTAATCCGGTACCGGCAGCGGGGGAGTAGGGCTGAATACTGTATCCTTTATAAAGCAGATTTTTTTTATAGAGATCTTTCAGAAGCCACCATAGGGTTTCGATATAGCGGCTGTCATAGGTGATATATGGGTCGTCCATATTGACCCAATAACCCATCAGGTGAGTAAGCTCTTCCCACTTGTCGGTATATTTCATAACCTCCTTGCGGCAGGCGGCATTATAATCGGCAACAGAGATAGTTTTGCCGATATTCTCCTTGGTAATTCCCAGCATCTTTTCAACGGCAAGCTCTACCGGGAGACCGTGGGTATCCCATCCGGCTTTACGCTTCACCAAAAATCCCTGCTGAGTTTTATACCTGCAGAAAATATCTTTGATTGCGCGTGATACCACATGATGAATCCCCGGTAATCCGTTTGCAGATGGGGGGCCTTCATAAAATACAAAAGTGGGTCTTCCGGCACGTGTCGAAATGGATTGATGAAACGTGTCATTCTCCTCCCAATATTTGAGGATATCGCGGTTAATTTTCGAAAGATCAAACTCTTTGTATTCCCTGAATTTCTTACTCATAGCTCTATAAATACTCCCTTAAAAAAGAGTACAAATATAGGAATTATTTCAATCGTTAAACGGGCATTTAGTATTACCAATTGGATACATAAATTGAACCTTTTTTTAACATTTAGGGAAAGATCTTTTATGTGAGAGTTAGTATTAGTCCGAGTCCGACTGGATCAGGGCATGAATAGTCGGGCCCGGACTTCTCCTGAAATTATTCCCGCCTTAGCGGTAAAAACGGGATAATTAAATACTTTTATTTTGAAAATTGGTAATTTATATTGTCTTAGCGGTAATTATCATAAAATAGATTTGGACATTAATTACAAATTAACTATATTTACCGCTATAACAATATCGCTATGCTTGAACCACAACTATTGGCCACATTAATCCGAAAACATCGTAAAGCTGCCGGGGTTAGTCAGCTTCAATTGGCAGAAATGGCAGGGGTGGGTAAGACCGCCGTTTTTGATCTTGAAAAAGGGAAAGCGACAATTCAACTCGATACCTTACGCAAGGTCCTTACAGTTCTGAATATTAAAGTTCAGCTAATTAGTCCATTCATGAACCAAAAAGATGACCATGAGAAAAGCTAAGGTTTTCGTAAATAATAGCGAGGCAGGGACCCTCACAGAGGTTAATTTCCCTAAACAGTACCGGTTCGAATATCTGCCAGATTATTCAGATTCGCCTGTTTCTCTTACAATGTCTGATAAAAATAAGATTTATGAATTCGATACTTTTCCATCTTTTTTTGACGGACTTCTTCCTGAAGGGTTCCAATTGGATGGCCTGCTTAAATTTGGGAAAATTGACTATAATGACAAGTTTTCTCAACTGATTGCTGTTGGTACGGATATGGTTGGAAATGTGACGATAAAGGAGATACATTTATGAAACGGTGTCCAATCACCTATGAAAATTGCGGAGAGCTTAATTATAGCCTAAAGGGATTAAAGCTTCTCTCGCCTGCTTTAAAGAGCCTTGCGGTGCTTGACTTTACAGCAGAGGAATTAAGAGCTGAAGCTATGCAAAGAGCTACCAAAATGTCGATCCAGGGGGTGCAACCCAAGCTAAGCGCTATTTTAAACATTAAAGAAGGATTGTTCGAAATTGTCGATAAAAATGGCAGGTATATACTCAAACCACAGCATCATTTTTTCCCCGAGCTGCCACAAAATGAAGATCTCACCATGCGTATTGCGTCTACGATAAAAATTGACACTCCCCTTCATGGCCTGATCTGGTCAAAAGACAATTCTTTTACTTACTTTATTAAACGGTTTGACAGAAAGGGTCAGAAAGATAAAATTGCGGTTGAAGATTTTGCCCAGTTGGCAGGGATGAGTAGTAACACCAAATATAACTATTCCATGGAAAGATTGGTGACTCTGATCGATGAATACTGCACTTTCCCGGTAATCGAAAAGGCTAAACTGTTTAATCGGGTACTTTTCAACTTTCTGATCGGAAACGAAGATATGCATCTCAAAAATTATTCAGTAATCATTTTAGATGGAAAGGTGGAATTAACACCTGCTTACGATTTACTTAATTCGTCGATAGTTTTGAGAGGTGATCCGGAAGAAATTGCATTACCCATAAAGGGGAAGAAGAAAAATCTCACAAGGAATGTTCTGATCAACTATTTTGGTAATGAGCGGTGTGGATTGACAGATAAAGTCATAGACAAGACCCTGATGTTGATAAATACAGCGTTGCCTTCCTGGTTCAGATTAATTGATATTAGTTTTCTTTCGACGGAGATGAAAGAAAAATACCGCGAACTCCTTTGTAAACGGATTAAGGTGCTGGATTTGAATAACCCGGTTAAATAGTTACTATTCAAATTGAAAACTGCAGACAATTTTGTAAGTTTGTTATAAATTCAGAAGGACTAATGTTGAATATTCAGAAGCAGATAAATTATTGGATAACCGGAGCAGAAGATGATATTGAGACTGCCGGACTTCTGATTCGTGAAAAAAGAACGCTTCATGGTTTATTTTTTTGCCATTTGGTAATTGAAAAAGCGATTAAGGCACACGTGGTGAAGAAGATCGGCGAGGTTGCACCACGAACTCACAACCTGATTTATCTGGCAGAACAAGCAGAATTGGACTTTGACGATTCGGCACAAATATTTTTAGGAATTTTAATGAAGTATCAATTACAGGGACGATATCCGGATTACAATCCGGTTTTGCCTGATCAAATAAAGGTTAACGAATATTTTAACAAGACCAAAGAGTTATTACAATGGCTAAAAATGAAGTTATAGAGATCTTGAGAACATATATTTATCTGTTAAGGGCAGAAGGGATCTCAGTCGATAAAGCCTTTTTATATGGAAGCTACTCATCGAATACAGCTACCAGTGAAAGTGATATTGATTTGATGATTGTTACTGAAAATGAGAACGATGATAATTTGGCAGGCAGAATCTGGAAACTGACAAAAAAAGTAAATTCAAAAATCGAACCGTTTTTGGTTGGAACCAAACGATTCAACAGTAATGAAAATTCGCCGTTGGTTGAGTTGGTGAAACGGACGGGAATTGAAATCGTTTAACTACAATTAAAAATTAAGGGCGTCCGAAAGTCAGCTTTTGATATCTTGATTTACCGTTTGGCAAAACTTCAACAAAATTTGTAATCGAAAAAGATTTTTCCGATAATTCTTTGATTTCATAAGTAGTACCAGCAGGACCCATAGTCATTACTTTTCCACTTATAGACCATGCTCCACCGGCAAAAGAAACACCATTGGCATGAAAAACTTCTAATTTACCAGTCTGATAAAAATAATACTTATCTGTTAGACGCCCAGATCCGTCATTCAGATCTAGACTAAAAGCAAAATCATTATCTTCATATACTTCTATGCTCTTTAAATACCAAGGGGCTTTTGAAAGCAAGATAATATCATTACTAATAGCTTCTACTTTTAAGGTCTTATCAGTTGAGATATTACTAATTGTGATTGTACTATTAACGACAGTCACTTCAACACCGTCTATAGTTGCACTTTTTAAGGTGTAGCCATCCTGGATAGTGATTGTAAAGGTTTGGGATTCGCCCTTTTTCACTTTTGTAATTCCGGAAGGTTCGATGGTTACATTATTGCCGGCTGCTGCGGTTATGGAGAACACTATTTCAACGGGGGGGGTTACTCTTTGCTGCAACTGAAACCAATGAAGGTCATCGCCAGCACGATTGAGGAGAGGAGTAATTTCATCATAGAAGTTATTCAAGTTAAAAATAACCGTTAAATTTATGAAATATTCTGATGAATAAATCGCCAGTTTGAAAAAACGTTATTAAAACAGTATTGTCCGGGAAAATGGTAATTAGTAATAAAAGATTCTTCGCTACACTTTGTTTCGCTCAGAATGACAATTATTCAGATAATTAGGGAGAAGGGGTTGGAAGTGGCTCGCCACTTCCAACCCCTTCTCTCTTCCCATTGCCATAACTTGTTGTCATTCTGAGTGCAGCGATTAGTCCGGGTACGACCTGGATTAGCGCCGGACTAATAGTAATACGTGTAATTCGTATCAATTCGTGTAATTAGTGATTAAATAAAAAACCCCGGACTCAGTTGAGAATCCGGGGTTAGTTTAAGTTGGCGGCGGCCTACTCTCCCACTTTACGCAGTACCATCGGCGCTGTCGGGCTTAACTTCTCTGTTCGGAATGGGAAGAGGTGGAACCCCGACGCT
>CAIXZH010000098.1 GCA_903923905.1 uncultured Bacteroidia bacterium | reverse complement strand
CTATCCTAAGGACTGCATTTTTTGTTCTTCCTTTTTTCTTCCATTTATCATATAATTACATTTTACAATATTATGATCATATCATATATCCTGTAAATTTCTGCCTTTTCTTCTGCATCCGACACAGGCAATTGGGGGGCCTCTTTCGCACTCCGTCCAAATTTCTGGCCGAAATTTGGACGGAGTGCTCATAGGATTAACGAATTACAAAATAATAAACTGGAAAACCTTTTTGGAGTTTTTCTTCCTTTTTTGAATAAATGGAGAAATAGTAGATTTTTTCTATTTATCATAAATAACAAGATGCTGAAATGAGCATTGTGTACCAAACTGATGTGATTGGTTATTCATTGCTTGGCCAAAGATATTAATCGCCAGCCGGAAGAGTCAAGGGCCTTCCGGCGATCTAAAGGACAAATTACACTTATTCGCCTCCTGGCACTTCGTGCTTGGTCACTTTCTGCCTTTGTTGATTGTGTCTTGGAAGCTTGTAAAACTAGACACAGCCAACGTTATAGGCAGAAACTGACATTCGCCCATTGACAGAATCCGCCCGGCTCAATCCGGTACGCCCAATAATGATTAACCGGCGTGCCTGATGCCAAAATAAGTCCGTAAGGCGAGCGGCAAAACAAGATGAATAAATTTTTCGAAAACATTCAAACTCTGGACGAGCTACGCAAAGAGTACCGCAGACTTGCAATGCTTCATCATCCCGACAAAGGGGGCGATACCAGTCTGATGCAAATCATTAACGAACAATACGAAAAGCTTTCAAAGAAGTTGATTAATGGCAATGCTGATTTTTCTCAGTACCGTAAAGATTATGAGCATAAGGTATCGGAAGAAATCATTCAGCGGCTAGACAAAATAATATTTCTGCAAGGTATCGATATAGAATTGATTGGCTCCTGGATATGGGTTACCGGAAACACTTTTGCAGTACGGGAGACCCTTAAAACTGAAGGCTTTAAATTCTCACACCCTAAAGCTGCCTGGTATTGGCATAAAGGGGAGTATTTCAAAAAATCAGGTAAGATCATGTCATTGGATCAAATGCGCTCAACATGGGGTTCCGAATCCATTGAATCTAAGGATTCGAAGCAGCATAATTTTATACAATAAAAAGAAAGGGTCACTCCCTTTTTTTGTTCGTGCTCTGAACCCAATCAATGGCGCTCCCCAAATTTAAACCCCAATGTCTTTTCCTGAGATAGCTGCAGTACCCTGCCCTGAAAATAATAGGTGGCTAACCATATTCCTATTCTTCCCATGCAAGGCTGTTCAATCGGTTAAAAATTATTTTCTATTCCGGAGCCGGGTTTACAGTGGTTTTTCTACCGAAGTTCAGCTCTGTGGCATGACAAATTCAATTAAAATTCCATGCTAAGTTAGCTCTGATCTCCGCGCGGACTCTATGTTCACGAAAGGATTTTCCCGGCATATCCTCCATCTCTATGTTCTGTCCGGTATTCCAGTTCCTCCTTGCCTGCCTCTAATTATCAAGCTGTTCACTTGCATATAATTTTAATAGTTTATACTAGTCAGAAATAAGGCCCCACTTTTTAGATTTAACTGAACCAATTAACCACTACTCATTTCCCAAAATCGTATTTTTAAAGTTTGTATCTTGCAAAACAATTCGACCTAAATCATGATTGACAAGAAAAGTTTATCCGAAAGAGATATCTGCACCAAGTTTATCACACCTGCAGTTGAAAAAGCAGGGTGGAATAAACTGACTCAGCTATTGGAGGAAGTTTCTTTTACCGATGGAAAGATCTATGTTCGTGGCAAGTTGACAGCAAGAGGAGAGAAAAAGCGAGCTGACTATATTCTTTATTATAAGCCCAACATCCCGTTAGCCATCATTGAAGCCAAGGACAACAAACATTCTCTAAGAGCAGGAATTCAGCAAGCGTTGGATTATGCAAGAATACTCGATATACCATGTGTTTTCAGCAGCAACGGAGACGGATTTTTATTTCACGATCGTACTGCGAAAGATGAAAATATTGAAACAGAACTGAGTATCGAGAACTTCCCAACGCCTGAACAACTTTGGGAGAAATACAAAATCTACAAAGGCATCACCACCCCAGCGGCCGAAAAAATCTCTTCTCAAGATTATTATTTCGATGGCAGCGGAAGAAAACCAAGATATTATCAACAGATTGCCATTAACCGAACGGTTGAAGCCATTGCATCCGGCCAAAACAGGATTCTTCTGGTAATGGCAACCGGAACTGGAAAAACGTATACTGCATTTCAGATTATTCACCGCCTTTGGAAGGCAGGGGCTAAGAAAAGAATCTTGTTTTTAGCTGATCGTAATGCATTGATTGGTCAAACAAAACGAGGAGATTTCAAGCATTTTAAAGATAAGATGACGGTGGTAAAGCAACGACAGATCGATAAAAGTTATGAGATTTACCTGGCACTTTATCAGGGGTTGTCAGGGTCGGACGAAGAAGCAAATGTTTACAAGCAATTTTCTCCGGAATTCTTCGACTTAATTGTGATTGATGAGTGCCACAGAGGTAGTGCCAAGGAAGATAGTGCGTGGCGGGAAATTCTTACCTACTTCCAAAAAGCAACACATATCGGTTTAACTGCCACTCCAAAAGAATCAAACGAAGCCAGTAATTCGGAATATTTTGGTGATCCTGTTTATACTTATTCGCTGAAACAGGGGATTGATGACGGTTTTCTTGCTCCATACAGAGTAATCCGGGTCGCGCTGAATGTTGATGCCGAAGGATGGCGACCCCAGAGTGGCAAAACCGATAAAGATGGAATGATCGTCGAGGACCGCATCTATAACCGGAAGGATTTTGACCGGTGTCTGGTAATTGAGGAGAGAACGGAAACGGTAGCCAAAAAACTAACCGAGTTTTTGAAGGGTTATGACCGGTTTGCAAAGACAATTGTATTTTGTGTCGATATAGACCATGCTGAACGGATGCGTTCAGCATTAGCCAGGCAAAATGCTGATTTAGTAGCTGAAAACTACAAATATGTCATGCAGATCACCGGTGATAATGATGAAGGAAAACGAGAATTAGATAACTTTATCAATCCCGAAGAAAGGTATCCGGTAATAGCAACTACGTCTGAATTAATGACAACCGGCGTGGATGCTCAAACCTGTAAAGTTATTGTGTTGGATGCCAACATCAATTCAATGACAAAATTCAAACAAATCATTGGGCGCGGTACCCGGATAAATGAAGAATTTGGCAAACTCTATTTTACCATTTTAGACTTTCGAAATGCCACCGATTTGTTTGCCGACAAAGACTTTGACGGAGATCCAATAAGGGTAAAACCGGTTTCTGAAGATACCAATTTAGGTGGAATTGTCGATGAAGAAGAAAAGGATACTACACCCCTAATTGATGAAGTGACTGGTGAGGAGATAGAGATTAAAAAACCTGAAATCCGTTATCCGGAAACCGAACAAACTAAAGAAGTGATCAAAGAGCCACACCAAAAAATCTATGTAAACGGAGTCGATATTACTGTTTTGATAAGTCGTGAAATGTATTTCGACCAGCATGGTAAAGCGATCATCGTCAGTTTAAAAGAACATACCAAAGAAATTATCAGGGAAAAGTATGCCTCGTTAGATGCTTTTCGGAACAGATGGAATACAACAGAACGAAAGGAAGCCATTATCGCCGAATTGCAGGAACAGGGAATTATGGTTGATGCGTTATATGATGCAGTGGATAAACAGATTGATTTATTCGATTTGATTTGCCATATTGCTTTTGACCAGCCCTCATTAACGCGAAAAGAGAGAGCCAATAACGTGAAAAAACGGAATTACTTCGCCAAATATGGCGATCAGGCAAGAGATGTTTTGGAAGCCTTGTTGGACAAATATGCTGATGAAGGAATTACCAACATTGAAAGCATGGAAGTATTAAGGGTAAATCCTTTTGATGAATTTGGTTCAGCTTACGAAATTGTGAATGGAATCTTTGGTGGAAGGGTGAATTATCAGGAAGCGATTCACGAGTTGGAATCAGAACTCTATAAAAACATTGGATAACAGATGATTGAGAATAGCAGCACTGAATATAAAAGTTTAAAAAAGATAATTGATCCTCAGGGTAGGATTAAAACAGAAGGGTTAAGGGACCTCGCAGTTACCGGTGTCTCATTTGCCAATGCCCAGGGCGGGAAAATTATCATAGGCATTGAAGATGATGAACAAGAGCCACCTTTAAATCAGGTTATTGATCCAAAATTGGCAAATGATACGATTACTCGGTTGCGTTCACTGTGTTTTAACGTCGGATTTACATTAAACGATATTGAAATACGGTCTAATGGCAGCCAAATTTTCAGTATAACTGTTCACCCTACTTTAAAGTCAGTTGCCACTACCGCTGACGGGAAAATTTACATGAGAGTAGGAGACCAGAGTCAACCTGCAAGAAGCGAGGACATCGTCAGGCTTGCCAGCGAAAAAGACGCTTTTCAATGGGAATTACAAAGTAGGAATGTGTCTATCGAAGAGATTCCCACATTAAATATTCAAAGTTTTGCCCAGGAAATACGAAGTTCAGATCGGGTCAAACAAGCTGTAAAGGATTTTACAGACCTCGAAATTATTGAGCATTATAATTTGTTAGAGAAGGGGAAGCTCACAAACCTTGGTGTACTATGGCTGGGAACGGCCTCCCAACGAAGCCGGTTAGCGTATCCATTAACGGTTCAATACATTGTTTATGATGAGCTCGAAAGGAAAGTAAGAAAGGAAGACTGGCAAGACTATTCAAAAAATCCAAAAGACTTATTGCTCGATATTGAAAAGCAAGCCATTGAGTTAACCTATTTTGACGAATTTCCTCAGGGGCTATTCCGGAATAAAATCAGGCACTACGATGAACGCTTAATCCGTGAATTGCTTATTAATGCCATTGCCCATAAGAGTTATACCATTTCGGGAGATATTTTTATTAAAGTGTTTAATGACCGGTTGGAAATTACCAATCCGGGTGGTTTACCCTTAGGCATTACCAAAGACAATATTTTGCATAGTACCCATCGGCGAAACCCCCACCTTATTCGTATTCTACACGATTTAAAACTGATGGAAGGTGAAGGAACGGGTTACAATCTGATTTATGAGATTACAAGTCGTGACTCAAAGGCATTCCCGGTACCTGTTTCAGATTATAATTCAACTTCAGTCACTCAGTATTCAAAGGTACTGGATGAAACCACCATTTTACTGATCGATTTTATTGATAAAAATTATCAACTATCTCAGAAAGAGTATATTGTTTTAGGAATTGTCTCCCGCCATAAAAAGATTCTTGCTACCCAATTATCTAAAGAGTTGCAATTAGCCGATGATGACCGGCTCCGTTCGTATGTTTTCCGATTAGCTGAACAGAGTATTTTGATTACAAGAGGCATAAAAAAGGGAACTGAATATTTAATAAATCCCAAATTGATTGCAAGTTCAAAGATCAACGTCAAACCTACTTTAAAGACAATTGAGCAGCCCCGGTTAAAAGCTTTAATAGAGGAAGTATTATTGAATTCACCGAATATAACCATGAATGAGATTCAGAATAAAATTGGCGATTTACCTATTCCTGATGTCCGTAAGGCTGTCTATAAATTAGTCAAATCGGAAACTATTGCCCATTCCCCAGACAAAACCTATCGTAAATATTGGCTGGTAAAAAAGAAATAATTGAAAATTAGTACGGGTATATTCTATCCTTTTTTACTGGCAAATAAAAATAGAAACGAAATAGAAAACAGGAATAGAGAATCCTACAAGTCAGATTTTCAGATATTTAATGCTATATTAATTCAAAATAGAAAAGCCATGCATGAATGGCAAAAAAAATAATTCAACAATAAAATGAGCAACATCGGAGGCGTAATAAAAAGTATCCAAAACATCATGTGGCAGGACACCGGGTTGAATGGTGATGCGCAGCGTATTGAACAACTGGGCTGGATGCTTTTCCTAAAGATATTCTCTGACAAGGATAAAGAATTGGAATTACTCGACGAAAAATACACATCCCCCATTCCCGATCAGTTTCATTGGGTCAACCGGAAAGGGAACTGGGCTGGAGACGACGAAGGGATGACAGGCGATGAATTATTGGAATTTGTTGACCGGCAATTATTCCCGGCACTGCGTAACCTGGATCTGAGCACGGGCAACCAACGGGCAAAAATAGTTCGCGAAGTTTTTGAGGGAAACAACAACTACATGAAAAGCGGTATCAACATCCGCAAAGTATTGAATAAGCTGAATGAAATTGATTTTAATGTGGCTAAAGACCGTCATGCTTTCGGGCAGTTGTACGAAACCATTTTAAAGGAGCTGCAGAGCGCCGGTAAAAGTGGAGAGTTTTATACCCCCAGGGCTATTACCCAATTCATCACCGATATTATTGATCCTAAACTGGGGGAGAAAGTTTTGGATCCGGCATGTGGAACTGGAGGTTACTTAACCTGTGCCATTGAGCATTTAAAAAAGCAGGCTCAAAATGTTGAAGAGCGGAAAAGCATCGAGCAAAATATTGCCGGATGGGAATACAAGCCGCTGCCGTACCTGCTGGCAACGACCAATTTAATCCTTCACGATATTGAGGTTCCGAACATTAAATTCGGAGATGCGCTCGATCAGCCGCTAAGCAATTTCACGGAGAAACACCGGGTGAATGTCATCCTGGCAAATCCACCTTTTGGCGGAATAGTCGCCAATGGAAACGAAAGCAATTTCCCACAAACATTCAGGACCAAAGAGAGCGCCGATCTGTTTCTGATTTTAATGATCCACCTGTTAAAGCTAGGTGGGCGGGCCGGTATTGTTTTGCCTGATGGCTCCCTTATGGGTGATGGAGTAAAGCAACGCGTGCGCCAGAAACTGCTGGAAGAGTGCAATCTGCATACCATTATCCGGTTGCCAAACTCTGTCTTTCAGCCTTATGCTACCGTAGCCACCAACTTGCTTTTCTTTGATAAAGGGAAACCAACAAAAGAGGTGTGGTATTATGAACACCGGATGCCTGATGGATATAAATCGTATAATAAGACAAAACCAATTCAGGCCAAAGAGTTTGAACCCATTAAAGAATGGTGGAATAACAGAATCGAAAGCGACATTAGCTGGAAGGTTAATATCAAAACGATCATCGAGCGGGGTTTTGATTTGGACATTAAAAATCCGGTTAAACCTGAAGAGGAGCAAGAGCATGGAAGCGCCGAATTAATTCAGATGCTTGCAAAGAGCTTTGAAAAAAGTAACCAACTGTTGGACCAACTTAAAGAAGCTTTAAAATGAGCTGGAGAAAAGTAAAACTTGGCGATATCCTTAATGAAAGTAAAATAATTTCAGAAAAGCCTGATCCTGACAAGCGTATTAAGGTAAAGCTTAAAGTTTTAGGTGTTGAGAAAAGAGGATTGGAGAATGAGGTTGAAGGCGCAACGAAACAATACATTAGAAAAGCTGGGCAATTTATTTACGGGAAACAAAATTTTCATAAAGGAGCATTTGGAATTGTTCCTGCAGAACTCGATGGATATGAAAGCAGTTCTGATTTACCTGCTTTTGATATTGATAAATCTTGTTTGCCGGAATTTTTATTTTACTTTTTTAAAAAAGGAAATTTTTATCTTGAGTTAGCAAAAATAGCTTCTGGTGTTGCCACACAAAGGATAAATACAACCCAATTATTTGAATTAGAAATTACCTTACCAGACATTGAAGTTCAGAAGCTCCTTATTTCCAATATTAAGTCACTGGAGAAAAATGGGGCTGAAATTTCCTCTGAACTTACCCACCAACTCACCTTAATAAAGAAGCTACGTCAGCAGATCCTTCAGGATGCGGTTCAGGGGAAATTGGTTGAGCAAAATCCGAATGATGAACCGGCCAGTGAGTTGCTTAAAAAGATAAAGAGAGAAAAGTTAAAACTTATTTCAGAGAAGAAACTTAAAAAGGAGAAAGAGCTGCCGGCAATTAAACCCGCGGAGATTCCTTTCGAAATTCCGGAGAATTGGAGGTGGTGCAGGCTGGGGGAGATAATTTCTTTTGGTCCTTCTAATGGATTCTCACCAAAAGAAAGTAAGAGTGGAATTGGAATTAAATGTTTGACACTTACTGCAACAACTTCCGGAATCTTTAAAGAACAATTTTACAAATTCGTTGATGAGCAAATACTGCAAAATTCATATTTGTGGTTAGAAGCTGGAGATATCTTAATTCAGAGAGGTAATTCAATAGATTACGTTGGAATCGCTGCATTATACGAGGGTGAATCTCATAATTTTATTTTTCCTGATTTGATGATAAAGATTAGACTACCCAAGATGGTCAGTTCAAAATATATTCATCAAGTTTTGATATCTCCTTTTAGCAGAAGATATTTTGCAAATAACGCATTTGGTGCTCAAAAAAGTATGCCTAAAATTAATCAGCCTGTTGTTTTAAATACATTAATTCCTCTTCCCCCACTTTTAGAGCAACATCGAATCGTTCAAAAACTGGATGAGTTAATGCAGATCTGTAATGATTTAGAACAGAGTATTAAACTGAGTACCGCTCAGAACGATAAGTTATTGCAGCAGGTTTTAAGGGAGGCATTGCAGCCTGAAAACATTGAGATAGATTAGCATTATTATAATCAGAATCTAAGATTTCCCGAAGAAATCCCCCCTACCTGGCGGGGTTTGATTTTTTAACCCCAATCCGAGTTCTAAGAAAGATTATTAAAACTCATAATTTACTTCTTTTCACCATCTTTTCTAATGCAATTAATTGATTGCCATATCGGTAAATCATCTTATCATTTTTTACCTTTTTCCCGGTTCCTGCATCCTCCGTTTTTATCCCATTATTAGATTCTGATTTTTTACTTCTGTCTGATAAACACCAAAAGTATTTCAGGTAATAGCATATAAGGAAAATTCCCTGCAAAGGTGGGGCACCCCTTCATGTACCAGTCCCTTCAGTAAAGAACTTTCACGGCATATCCTCACTCCCTGTGCTTATTCCGGTATTCCATGTTTCCTGACTGCCTCTCTGTGGCACCCCCAAAGACCATGCATATAAT
>CAIXZH010000097.1 GCA_903923905.1 uncultured Bacteroidia bacterium | reverse complement strand
CGCGGGGATGGCCATAATTAAAGTAATTAACTGGTAATTAATACTTTAAAGATACAAATTCCCGCGGTTTTAACCTAATAAATAATGAGTTATTTTACTGTAAATCAGATAAATAACTAAGTTTTGAACGAACTATTGTAATAAAGAAAAACTAAACAATCTTGCCGGTGAATTGTGGAAAGGGGCTAAGAAACTTCGTGGTAAGTTTAAAGCCTATGAATACCAGGCCGTAATACTCCCAATGATCATGATCCGCCGGATTGAATGTATGCTTATCCAAAGACGTGATGAAATTGAAGCTGATCTAAAGAAAGCTTTCCCAAATATTTCAAAAGAAGAAATCCAAAAGAAATCAAAGGCACGCGAAATCCTGACCGTATCTTTCTTTAATAAAAGCGATTGGACGCTAAGCAAAATATTAAAGGAAGATGTAACCCAGATTGAAACGCATTTCAGAGAATACCTAAAAGAGTTCTCGCCCATCATTAACGAGATAATTGATGAGTTCAACTACCGTGAAACAATCAGTAAAATTGTAAAAGCAAACCGCCTTTTCAGTATCATGCAACTTGTTGAAAAAGAGGATTTCAGCACCCAACGATTGAGTAATATTGAGATGGGCTATGTTTATGAAGAACTCCTGCAACGATTTACGCAGGATGATGCCAAAGATACCGGAGAACATTTTACCCCTCGTGAAATTATCCGGATCATGGTAGAATTAATGGAGATTGATTTTAACCCCAAATCATCCCAACGCTCAATCAGTATTTATGATCCCGCTTGCGGCACGGGCGGAATGCTGAGTACTGCCAAGGAACATCTGATGGATAAAGCCAAAACAAAGGAAGAACAGGAAAACGTGCAAACTCTGGTTCAGCTTTTTGGTCAGGAATACCTGGGGCAGAACTACGCAGTGTGTAAAACCGACCTGCTTCTTCGTGGAGACCTTGATGGGACAAATAACAACAATATCACCAAAGGCAATTCGCTGATACCCGATTTGCCAAGCAGCAAAGAACCCGGTGACAAACACTACTCAAGGAAGTTTGATTATATGATCTCCAATCCGCCGTTTGGAGTTGACTGGAGTGAGTACGCCACTGATGTGGAGAAATTTGCAACAACGCGTTACAAAACAGGAACCCCTCCCAGTAACGACGGCGCTCTGCTTTTCCTGCTCACCATGATTGAGAAGATGAAACCAGCAACTATATCTCCGGTTGGAAAGAGTGAGGAAAAGATTGGTGGCAGCAAGATTTCAATCCTCTTTAACGGCTCGCCATTAAGCAACGGCGATTGTGGGGGCAGCGAAAGCGAAATACGCAGGTATATCCTTGAAAATGATTTGCTCGATTGCATTGTGATGCTTCCCGATCAGATGTTTTATCAGACAGGCATTTATACCTACATCTGGATTCTCAGCAACAACAAGCCAAAACACAAGGAGAACAAAGTGCTTATTATTAATGCAAGACAGCAGTTTGAAAAGGAACCCAAGAGTTTTGGTAACAAGCGCAACCGGATTACAGAATCTCACCGGAACTGGATAATTAAGCAATATGACAACTGGAAAACCAACGATTCCTGCAAAGTATTTAAAAAGGAAGATTTCAGTTACCACAAAGTAAAAGTATTGTTTTGGCAGACCGACGAAAACGAAAAGCCCATGTGGATTACCGAGCCATTTACCGTTCAGTTAAACAATGGAAATGTTAAAAAGAAATACGACCTCTATGGCAATCTTGAAATGGCCGTAACTGTAACCGACGACACAATTATATCACAAACCGTTAATATTAAGATTGATGGAAAAGATAGTTTTGAAACGGCCCTTAGAAAAGAGCTGGTAAAATCACAAAATAGATTGAAAGATCTTGCCTCTAAGGAGTTTACAGCATGGCTAAAAGGTTGCAATCTTTCGGCCACTTACCATCACCGCCATTATATCGACGATGCCGAGTACATCCCTTTTGAAGAGAAAATTGAACCTTTTCTGAAACGCGAAATTGATAAGCCAATTATCCGGTGGGAGTATGCGGCCAAACAAGGAGACAAGGAGATATTGGGTTATGAAATATTGCCTAACAAATACTTCTTCACCTACACTCCCCCACCTTCAAGCGATATTTTATTGCAACAGTTCTGGGAGCTGGAAAAAGAAGCCGAGCAAATCCTGACCACAATTAAAAGCGTCTGAATGAAGTACGAATATAAATATAGCGGCATCGAGTGGATTGGTGAATACCCAAAACATTGGAAAATATTGCGAATTAATCAGAGAGTTGAAAATGTGGTTGGTGGAGAATGGGGTAGCGATATAGATAATGATGATAATACAGAAAGTAAAGATATCATAGTACTGAGAGTATCAGACTTTAATGATATTTATTTAAGTTATGATAACTTAACAATTCGAAGAATAAAGGAATCTAAAATTCCAAATCGGTTAATTAATGATAGATGTCTTTTGCTGGAAAAATCTGGTGGGGGTGAAAAACAATTGGTTGGCAGAGTTGCCGAAGCAAGAAATTTAACTTATGAAGCAATTACATCAAACTTTATTGCTAAAATAGAATTTGACTTAAAATTGAATAACCATTTTATGAATTATGTTTTTCACGACCTCTACAATCAGAACTTGAATCACCCATATGTTCAGCAAACTACTGGCATTCAAAATATAAATTCCAAATACTATCTCAACACTAAAGTTACGCTCCCCCCGAAAACGGAGCAAAATGCAATTTCTAAATATCTGGATAAAGCCTGTTCTGAACTGGACCGCGTTCTTGAGATAAAGCGCCAACAGATTGATAACTTGCAGCAACAGTTAAAAAGTATAATCCTTGATGTTATTACAAAAGGATTGAATACCAACGTGAAACTCAAAGAATGCGGGATAGAATTGTTTGATTACGTACCAGATCATTGGAAAAAGAGAAGGATAAAAGATATAGTTCATTTACAGAGTGGCAACAATATTACTTCGGAACAAATCACTGAAGATGAACAATTTCCGGTATATGGCGGTAACGGTTTAAGAGGATACTTCTCAAATTACACGCATGAAGGCAATTTTGTTTTAATCGGTAGACAAGGTGCATTATGTGGAAATATTAATTATGCATCTGGAAGATTCTGGGCTTCTGAACATGCAGTCGTTGCAACACCAATAAAAAAAATATCTTCAATCTGGCTTGGTGAAATTTTGAGAACAATGAACTTAAACCAATATTCAAACTCAGCCGCACAACCAGGATTATCAGTAGAAAAAATTAAAAATCTGTACTTTGTAGTACCACCACTTTCAGAACAAATAGAAATTTCCAACTTCATTCAGAGGTATTCAGAAAAAAATGTATCAGTTCAAAATAAAATTGAAAAGCAAATTGAAATTCTGTTAGCCTATAAAAAGAGTTTGATCCATGAGGTGGTAACGGGCAAGAAACAGGTGGTCTGAGTCTGGGTGGTTGAATTTACTGGCACTGTGCCGGCAAACGGAGATCTTTTTATTCTTTTAATTTAGAATCGTTTAATCCTTATTAAATGGAGCAGAAAAAATTATCAGAGAATAAACCGATACCTGTGGATCCAAAAATGGAACCGCTGGATTTGTTTACGAAGGTAAGCTCCCTGATTGAAATTAGCAAAGCCAGAGTTGCCGGCGCTTTTAATCGTGAACTTACTCTCCTCTACTGGCAGATCGGTCATCTTATCCATCAGGAAATACTGCAATTTAAAAGGGCAGACTATGGTGAGCGGGTTATTGTCTCACTGTCGCACCAATTGACTGAAACCTTCGGAAAGGGATATACCAGGACAGCCTTGATCAGAATGAGACTGTTTGCAGAAATATTTGACTTCAATGAAATTAGTGCGACACTGTCGCACCATTTTAGCTGGAGTCACTTCATCGAGATAATCAATATTAAAGATGAATTGCAACGCAGCTTTTATCTTGAAATGTGCAAGATTGAAAGGTGGAGCGTTCGGCAGTTAAGAGACCGCATTGGTTCAATGCTTTTCGAACGAACAGCCATCTCCAAAAAGCCTGAAGAAACCATCCGTCATGATTTGCAGCTTTTAAGAGATGAACAAAAACTATCTCCCGATCTGGTCTTCCGTGATCCCTATTTTCTTGACTTTCTTGGTTTAAAAGATACCTATTCTGAAAAAGATCTGGAATCGGCCATCATAACAGAGATCCAGCGGTTTATTCTTGAGATGGGATCAGATTTTGCATTTCTGGCAAGACAAAAACGGATCACCATCGATGATGATGATTATAGCATTGACTTGCTTTTTTATCACCGGAAACTAAAATGTCTGGTAGCTATCGACCTGAAACTGGATCGTTTCAAAGCCGGATACAAGGGACAAATGGAATTGTATCTGAGCTGGCTCGAAAAATATGAAAAAATGGAAGGGGAAAACAGCCCTGTGGGATTAATCCTTTGCTCTGATTTTAAGAGTGAACATATTGAATTGCTTGGCCTGAAAAACAGCAATATTAAAGTGGCAACCTATTATACAACCTTACCTTCGCTGGAGTTGCTTCAAAAGAAACTACATGAAGCAATTATCATTGCGCGTACTAACCTGGACAAAAAAACCTATACTGATGAAGAGCGATAAAGAGAAAATATTCGAGAATCATATTGCCGGTTACCTTACCGATGAACAAAAACACAACTATCAAAAACTCACAGCTGTCGATTGTACCGATACAGAATATCATCTGATCAATTCCCATCTTCTCTCGTTTATAGCATTAACGCAATCAACGAAATACACCAATCTCAAAGAAAATTATGGCGCGGATGCAGATCGTGAAATAGTTAAGGCATTAAAGGAGGAAATTCAACACAAACCACTATGGGTAATTATCCGAAATGGTTTGGATGTACGCGGAATACAATTTGACCTCTATTACCCAAAACCGCGCAGTGGGATCAGCGAGCGTTCACTGGATCTTTATCGTAAAAATATTTTTTCTTTAAAGCAGCAGTACCATTTTTGTGCCGACACACAAAAAAGCATCGATATTGTTTTGTTTTTAAATGGTTTGCCTGTGATCACCCTGGAAGTTAAGCATGAAGACGAAGGACAAAATATTTACGATGCCATTGAACAGTACGTTAAAAGGCCAGCCGACAACCTGATTTTCTCATTACCCTTCCTGCATATAGCGGCCGATACCAGCGAAGTGAGGATTGCCACAAATCCTTTTGCCGAATATAACTTTATTCCATTCAATGAAGGGCTTACCAATTCCACTGAAAATAAGGGAGAATATCCGGTTGAATATTTATATAAGCATGTATTGAGTAAAGATTGGGTGCTCGAATATTTAAGTTTCTTTTTACTTTATGTTCCGGAAAACATCGAAATAACAGATGAAGGTTTCAAGGTGATAAATCCAGAAAGAACGATATTTCCCCGGTACCATCAGTTACGAAGCAATCATAAATTAGCCCGGGATATTACAAATCATTACGATGAAGTAAAATCACTTGGGAAAAAGTACCTGATTAACCATTCGGCAGGGTCAGGAAAAACACTAACAATCAGTTGGCTTGCTGAACGGTTGAATAGCTTGTATTCAGCTTCCAGTCAAAAAATTGTTGATATGGTAATTGTGCTGACCGACCGCAGAAGCCTGGATGAAAACATCAGAAAAGATTTGGCTAAATTTGTCCATCTCAAAGAGATCATTGGACTCTCCGATGATTCAGGAAAGTTGAAAAGATTTATTCGGCATCGCAAAAGCATTATTGTTTCGACAATACAAAAATTCAGTTACATACAGGAAATAATTAATGAAGATAAAGGTCTCAAATACCTGAAGATTGCTTTTATAATCGATGAAGCCCACCGAAGTCAGGACAAAAAAATGGCAGGTAATGTAAAAGCTGTTTTCACCGACCCCGATCAGCCCGATTACGAAGATTTACCAACGGAGGAAGATGAAATCATTGAAGTAGCTAAAAAGATAAATATTTCAAATCAGATTTTCGTCGCATTCACCGCTACCCCCAGGCAATCGACAATCGATTATTTTGGCGAACCTTTTGACGAATATACAGAGGAGGAAGCTTTAAAAGAGCGGTATATTCTGGATGTCGCCAATAATATAATCAGTTATCAAACGATATACAATCTTAAAAGCAAAGCGCTTATCCCTGACGACGAAGAATATCCCGCCGGATTAATCCATAAAGCCTTACGCGATATTGCGTTCCGCGATCCTGAATTAATCCAGTACAAAAGTGAAGTGATCTTGAAATACTTTGAAGAAAAAGTAAAAGAGACCATCAATGGAACAGGCAAAGCGATGGTAGTTGCTTCGTCAAGGGCTGCCGGTTTGCTATATTTTGAAGCGCTCAAAGAAAAAATTGCCAGGCGAAACCTTCCCTATAAAATATTGTTCGCCTTCTCGGATTTCACCGATGAACAGGGTAATGAAATTAAAGAAGAGACCCTTAATGAGCTTAACACTTTACATGGCGGGAATAAGATAGAAGATGTATTTGACAAGAATGATGATTACAGAATAATTGTTGTCGCGTTCAAATTTCAGACAGGTTTTGATCAGCCAAAACTGGTGGCGATGTTTTTGGATAAGACTGTCAGAGACCTTAATGCAGTTCAGACCATTTCGCGTTTGAACAGAAACTGCTTTGGAAAGGATATGCCAATGGTTCTTGATTTTACAAATTCGGCAGATAAAATATTTGATGCTTTCAGACGTTACAGGCATGGCAACCTGTATCAACCTCAGGAACCTAATCCTCATATATTGGAAACCCGTTATAATGAGTTCTTAAATAGTCGGTTATTCGATGAAAATGAGATTGATGCCTATACAAAACTAATAGCAGAGGCTGCGGTTAATCCGGCAAAAGATGCAGACCTCATGTCGCTTTCAAATGCATACCGGTTAAAATTTAAAGAACAGATCAAAGAAAAAGAGACTCAAAAAGAGATCGTGAGTTTTCTAAACAGGTTTGTCTCCGACTTTTATTTCACGTCGCTGTTTTTTCAGTTGCCGACTCCAATAATTCGCTTTGCACTGTTTGCAGAGGTGATTGCTGACAAACTTATAAAGAAAGGGTCTCAGTCATCGCTGAAAGATCACCTTAAAAATCTGACCTTAGAAAAAAGCACGGTCAGATATAAAGGAGTAATTTCAAATTCAAATGTTGCCGAACCACCTGTGCCACCCGGAGGAAGAAAGGGCGGAACAGGAACCAAACCCCCTAAAGCTACAATTGCCGAAGTCCTGGAGGAGTTGCGGACAAACTTTAAAATCACAGATGAAGAGGCAATTCTAATCAATGCAGTTATTGAAGAACTAACAAAAGATAATAATGTGATCAACCTGATCGTTAATCATCTTGATAACAACCTGTTTATGGATACCTACCGAAAAATATTGAAACAGCGTATTATTAATTACTATTTAGACCACAGCTGGGATGAGAGATTGAACTTAGATCCATATGTGAGTCCCGGTGGAATCATCGAATATATCGTTCAATCAGTGATAAGTCAATGTAAAGCACAATCGGCGTAAATAGCTAATTAGTTTTTAGTGAATGAAGCTTCACGCAAAGCATTAAAAGAGAGGTCAAATATTTATCAAAAACATTTTGAGAAAGCAATCAGTAAGTTTCCCCCATCAATCTCCGAACGGCAATTGAAAAAATATGAGACATTTAGGAATAACCGGAATTTCGTGTAAATGATAAACTTATGAATACAAAAGTATTTAATATCAAATCATTTGAAGAATTCAAAAGCATTACTGATTTTAATAACGAGGATGAAAAAATTATTCTTTTTCGGGGACAAAAAGAAATCTGGCCACTTTTTCCAAGGTTGATAAGAACTGTATTGGAAAAGAAAAGACTGGATGAGTATTATGATATTGAGAGAAAGATTCTAAAGGAGTTTAGGGAGCTTTCATTACAATTCGATAGTAGAATAACAGATTATAATGACTGGGATCTTTTAGCCTTAGCCCAACATTTTGGATTGCCAACAAGATTACTTGATTGGACAAGTAATTCACTTATAGCATTGTGGTTTGCTTTTGAATCTGAAAAAAATAACAATAGTGACAGAATAGTTTGGGGTTTAATAGTCGAAGACGATTTTCCTGTTGATATAGAAAAAGATAGTCCTTTCCACCGCAGATTCATTAAAGTATTTAAACCCCGGAATGAAGATGCACGAATAATTGCCCAGCAATCATGGTTGGCAGTTTGGAATATTCAATTATTTGGTGATGGTGGAACTGGACTTCTTCCTGAACCTAATATTTTAGATGCAATGGATGAACTCGAAGAGTTTGAATACCAGCTGGCAAAATTTATTATCCCAAATTCTTTAAGAACTGAAATTTTAAATGAGCTTGATAGCATGGGCTTTAATTATTTTTCATTATTTCCAGATTTATCCGGATTATGCAAAAATCTTGACTGGAGAGAATTTAGATAGGTGAGACCCAATTGATTGATTTATCCTTTTTCAGCAATTTTATGAAAACCTACAAATATGAACGAACAAACTGGCAATTCATAAATTATACTGAATCCAACAGCAAAGTATTTTAATCTTAGAATGAAATAATTATGGACAATATTAAATAATTTGAAGAGAACAAAATAAGAAGTCACTGGGATGAAAAAACAGAAACATGGTATTTTTCATTGGTAGATATTGTAGGGCAGAGCTTTTCAAACAATGGCTTGCGAAAGTTGGTTATGAGCGAATACAGGAGATCGGAGATCCTGAGCAAAGTATTGAAAGGGCTCGCGAAGGGCTGACCGAAAATGCAAAAGCCGGAAAAAAAGGTGGCAAAATTGCCAAAGATGCAAGATTGGCTCTTGAAAATAAAACTGGGAAAAAAGTGGTGCCAGGAGAAAATTTTTTACCTCCAGCAAAAGAGAATAAAAAGTTGAATAAGATTTAATCTCCCCCATTTCGAACCAATTTTCCCGGGTCGGAAACTGCTTCGATATGCCGGAGGATTACTTCAATGCGGAGGAAAACATCTTCAATGTGGAGGAAAAGATCTTCAATGGGCCGGAACGCTTCATCGGACCGGCGAACCGGCGCTTCGAAATGGCGGAAAAAATCTTCGAAATGGCGGACAGCTTCTTCAGGGCGGCAAACTAAACCATTGATATGGGATAGCAAACCTTCAAAGGAACCACCTATTTTCTGCAAAAGGATACTCCAAAAAATACCAAAGGAATTTAAAATAATATTCAGCATGTATTTTATTTTCCAAATAAAATACATTATTCTCTGATTTTCTGTATATTTACTCATGCAATGTCGTAACTGCATAATATTCAGCATTTTTTATTTACTTAAATTGAATTGACATGAGACATCCCGAAGAGGTATTGCGCATCTTCAGCAGAACGGATGAGGAGGTTTTGCAGCAGTCAGACCTTAAACTGGCTTCATTCCAGGAGAACAAAAATGTGTTTATTGAACGTTTCCCCCAATTTGCCGATCCCTTTGCGGCGGACTGGGCGACAGCCACAGCTACAGCCCGGAGCATCCCACCCGATTATGTATCTGTTTCAAACCAATCGGCCGAAACAGTTGCCCTGATGAATCTGATGGAAAATGGGAGAAACCTGTATCAGACACTGATTCTTTATACCCAGCTTGCTTTCCCGGGTAATGCGGCCATCCTTAAGTTAATGGGACAATCGCAGTACGACTCGGCTCATACCAATCAGTTAAAGTTGCCGGTATTACTAAAAACTGCCTATACCCATGCCTCTCTACCCGAAAATAAACAGGCACTTATGGCACAGGGGATGAAAGAATCGGAGATCAATGCCTTATTAACCCAGGCTGAGAGCATAATTAACCAGGAGATTGTCCAGCAAAATGCAAAAAAGACGCGTACTCTCGAAGCCAATAAACGGATCAATGCCCTGAATCTGGTTTGGTCAAAGATGTCACTGGTATGCCAATGTGCCAAGTTACTGTTTCAGAACGATGCAGTCCGCTACAACCTCTTTTTGCTTAGCGACGGCTCCGTTCCGGCACCTGCACCAGCCCCCACTCCTGCCCCTGCCCTAATGGATAAGGCGCAATAATTTAATATCAAGGTAAATTTAATTTAGGGAGCGATTCATCGGGTGAGTGTTCAGATCATGGACACTCACCCGGTGACTCCTAAATCCTGAAATTCTCTCATCAAAAATATTCAGTTCTAAAAGGAACGATCGCTCATTCAAATACCACTAAATTTCAGATCATATATTTTATCCCTTTCTTTCCCATAAATATTAGGGGTACCTCTCATTTTTAAACAATTTTATAGCCATTGTTGTTAAACTCTCAATTAACTATTCCAGGTACCATTTATTGCTATAATTTGTAAACCCCTTTTTATGGAAAGAAGATCTTTTTTAAAAAACACGGCATTCACAGCCGCCGGCCTAATCATATCCAAAGACCTGTTTAGTAAACCCAAAGGTAAAGTGTACGGTCACAACGAGATGACTTACCGGTTACATACCGAATGGGGAGCACTCAATCCCAATAAAACGCCGGTTAATGATTGTCACGAGATGATCCAGGATGTAAAAGGGAGAATTCTTCTGCTGACCAACGAAACGAAGAATAACATCATTATCTACAATAAAAGTGGCCGCCTGATCGACACCTGGGGCAAGGTTTTTCCCGGGGCCCACGGTCTTACGATTCAGCACAACGGAAAGGAAGATTTTCTTTTTATTACTGATACCGTTAAGCACCAGGTCTACAAAACCACTATCGACGGGAAGATCCTGCTGACCATCGACGCACCTGCTGATCTTCCGGCCTATCGGAAAAAAGAGGCCTTCGTTCCGACTGAAACAGCGGTTCTTGAAAACGGCGAATTCTATATTGCTGACGGGTACGGTGCGCAACACATCATGCATTACGACGAAAATGGCCATTTAAAAAACTCATTCGGAGGTCGGGGAACCGGCGATGAGCATTTTGATAACGCCCATGGAATCTGCATCGATTACCGAAATGCAACACCTACCTTAATCATAACAGACCGGACCCGGAATGCGTTCAAAAGGTTCTCGCTCGATGGAAAATTGCTTGAAGTGATTCATTTACCGGGAGCATGTGTCTGCAGACCGGTCATTAAAGGGGATTATTTATATGCCGCAGTGTTGCGTTCACCGAGCCTCGACAATGCAAAATCGGGTTTTGTCACCATCCTGAACAAGGAGAATAAAGTGGTATCAAATCTGGGAGGTTCCGAGCCGGTTTATGAAAACAATAAGCTCAAACCGCTTTCCCAGACCGATAAAATCTTTATTCACCCCCATGATGTCTGTGTGGATGACGAAGGGAGTCTATATGTGGCCCAGTGGGCATCGGGAAAGGTATATCCGTATAAGTTTACAAAGGCATAAATCAGAAGGACTCACAAAATGGTTTCCCGCTGATCACAGGGATTAACGCAGATAAAGGGTAAGAATCTGCGCAAATCTGCGATATCTGCGGGCCAAAAGCCTGCTTTATTTGACTGCTGACCAACTTTCCCAATGAGGGGAATAACTAGAATTCAGATGTATAAAAAATATATTCTCATATCTGTTGTATCGCTAATTGTTGTCGGATTTTTGTTTGGAATCCGGACTTTTTCACGATATAAAAAGAGTAACCGGCAGAGCGCGGTGTCCTATAACCGGGATATCCGTCCGCTCCTTTCGGACAAGTGTTTTATGTGTCACGGTCCGGACGGGAATAAACGAAGAGTCGGATTAAGGCTGGACCTTCCTTCGGGAGCCTTTGGCGAATTGCAAAAAAACAAGGGCCACTTTGCAATCGTTCCCGGTTCTCCGGAGAAAAGCGAATTAATCCGGCGCATTGAATCGACTGATCCTTCAGTGCTGATGCCTTTGCCCGAAAGTCACCTGACCAAACTAACCCACGAAGAAGTAAATCTGTTCCGGAAGTGGATTAAAGAGGGTGCACACTATGAGAAGCACTGGGCATTTGTGGCACCCGTCAAAGCTCCATTGCCCGAAGTAAATGATAATGATTGGGTAAAGAATGAAATAGATCATTTTATCCTTGCAAAACTGGAGCAAAAAGGGTTTAACCCCAACAGCGAAGCAACTCGGGAAACTCTCATCAAGAGGGCATTCGCTGATATTACAGGACTTCCGCCATCCTACCGCGAAATCACCAGATGGGCGGAAGCATCCGATAAGGAATGGTATAATCAGCTGTTGGATACGCTCTTTCAAAAGCCATCCTATGGAGAAAAGATGGCCATTCTTTGGTGTGATCTGGCCCGTTACGCTGACTCTTATGGTTTCCAGGACGATAATATCCGATCGCAATGGCCCTGGCGAGACTGGGTAATTCATGCTTTTAACCAAAATATTCCGTATGACAAATTCCTGACAGATCAGATTGCAGGGGATTTATTGCCCAATGCGACAAAAGAAAACATTCTGGCCACCGCTTTTTTCCGCAATCACAAATATACCGAGGAGGGCGGGATCATTGAGGAGGAATACCGCGTTTCGTATAATATTGACAAAACGCGAACCTATGGTAAAGCCGTTCTGGGAGTAACTATTGAATGCGCGCAGTGTCACGACCACAAATACGATCCGTTTTCAAACAAGGATTATTACCAGTTGTATGCCTTCTTTAATGAAAGCAAGGAGAAAGGGTTTGAAGGGGATGTGAGCACATCGACCCCCGCCAAGGCTCCCAAGCTTTATATCACCGATCAGGAGCGAAAGAAATTCATGCCCTACATTAATGCGGTTGATACCAATGTTTTACAGGTTTCGGTTATGGGAGACAGCTCTTTGAAAAAGCCCACCTATATTTTAAGGAGAGGCAGCTATGATGCCCCTACAGATGTTCGGGTCAGGCCGACCGGGCTGGAGTCGATTATGCCTTATGATACACTCACTTATTCGCGTGACAGGTTAGGGTTAGCCCAATGGACCATCAATAAGAAAAACCCATTGACCGCAAGGGTTTTTGTGAATTTTATCTGGCAGGAGATCTTTGGAAGAGGGATTGTCAAGACATCCAGTGATTATGGTTTGCAGGGAGAGTTGCCCACCCATCCCGAACTGCTCGACTGGCTGGCCGTTGATTTTATGGATCATAACTGGGATATCAAATATCTTATCACAAAAATCCTCTCCAGCAGCACCTATAGCCAGTCTGCTGAAGTGAGCAAAAAACAACTCGAGCAGGATCCTGAAAACATATACTTTTCCAGATCACCTCGTTTGAGATTCAAAGCTGAGATTATCCGGGACTGGGTTTTAAGCAGCAGTGGATTGCTCAACCCGCAGATTGGGGGACCGAGCGTAAAACCTTACCAACCCAAGGGGGTCTGGGAAAGCACGACATCCGGCAGAGGAGTTCTGGCGAGTTACAAACAGGATCATGGTCCTTTGATTTACAGGAGAGGGCTTTACACGATTTTTAAACTGACTGCCCCTCCTCCAAGTTTAATGATCTTCGATGCCAGCAGCAGAGATCAGTGCGAAGCCAGGCGCTCCAGTACCAACACACCGCTTCAGGCCCTGACTATGCTTAATGATCCAACAGTTCTCGAAGCATGCCGTGTGATGGCTGAAAATATATCGGTTGGGAGCAAGCCCCTGGATGAAAAAATAGATCAGGCCTTTGTCTCAATCCTGGTTCGAAAACCCTCCCGTTTCGAGCGGAATAAACTGCTGGACTATTGCAAAAAGCAGGAAGAATATTTCAAAGAGCATCCGGACCTCTTAAAACTAACATTGAAAGCCGGCGAATTCAAACACCCAAAAGAAGCTTATAATGCTTTGGAAGCCGGTGCCTTGATGAAAACAATACTGATCATATACAACATAGAAGAAGCCATAACAAAATCATAACTATTTATTATGAGAGAATTCCTGGAACATGGATTGAACCAGAACCGGCGTAAGTTTTTATCCAAACTCAGCCTGGGCATTGGCGGGTTGGCGTTGGGTTCGCTTATGGTGCCCGGATTGTTTGACGGGAAAAATGAAGATGACCTTTTCTCAAATGTCCTTCCCCATTTCGCCCCCAAGGCAAAGCGGGTGATCTATCTTTTCCAGAACGGGGCTCCTTCACAGTTGGATCTGTTTGATTATAAGCCTATGCTGCAAAAAATGCAGGGTGAAGATCTGCCCGCCAGCATCAGGATGGGTCAAAGGCTGACTGGAATGACGGCAAGTCAGGCCAAATTTCCGCTGGCCGGAACAAAATTCAATTTCTCACAACACGGTAAAAGTGGCGCCTGGTTTAGTGAAACCCTCCCCCATCTGGCCGGGATAAGCGATGATTTATGTTTTGTCCGTTCCCTCTATACCGAAGCAATAAACCATGATCCTGCTTTGACTTTCTTCCAGACCGGGGCGCAGGTTGGGAACCGACCCAGCATGGGCTCCTGGATCAGTTATGGACTCGGAAGTGAAAACAAAAATCTGCCTGCTTTCTGCGTCCTGCTAAGCAAAGGAAAAGGAAATGGCCAGGGGGTCTATTCCAAATTGTGGTCGAACGGATTCCTGGATTCAATCCACCAGGGGGTACAATTCAGCAGCGGGGAGGAACCGGTGAAATATTTAACCGATCCTGAATTCATTAACCGTGCAGATAAACGGGTTATGCTCGATGAGATCTCGGCACTCAACGAAGCCTCCTATAAAAAGATAGGGGATCCTGAAATTGTGACAAAGATCCAGCAGTACGAACTGGCTTACCGCATGCAGATGGCCGTTCCGGAACTGACTTCCCTGCAAAATGAACCTGAATCGATTATAAAAATGTACGGACCCGACTGTCTGATTCCCGGGACCTATGCTGCAAACTGTTTACTGGCGCGCAAATTGTCTGAAAATGGCGTCCGGTTTGTGCAGCTCTATCACCAGGGATGGGATACCCACGGAAATCTGCCCAGAGAGATTGAAGGGCAATGCAAGGATGTGGACCAATCCTCGGCGGCTTTGATTAAAGATTTAAAACAAAGGGGATTGCTGGATGAAACTTTGGTAATCTGGGGAGGTGAATTTGGAAGAACCAACTATTGCCAGGGTGCATTAACCAAAGATAATTATGGCAGGGATCACCATCCGCGATGTTTTACAATTTTCATGGCCGGGGGAGGCACCAAACCCGGAGTATTTGGCGAAACCGATGACTTTGGATATAACATAACCAAAATGCCGATGCATGTCCATGATTTTCAAGCCACAGTAATGCACCTGATGGGTATCGACCATGAAAGATTCACATTCAAGCACCAGGGAAGAAGATATCGGTTAACGGATGTTGCAGGAACTGTTGTCCATGACATAATTAGCTAATAATGAGAGAGAAAAAAATCTTTCAATGGCTCGAATGGTGTTTGTGGGTTTTAAATCCCGTGATGATCATTCTGGCAATTTTCAGTCAAAAAATTCAGCCAGGACTTTTTTTCCAGTGGATCGGTAAGTTTCACCCGTTAGTTTTGCACTTCCCTGTGGTACTTGGAATGTTAATTGCCATCTATTTCCTGTTTTTTCAGAACCGGAGGATCCCCATGGATACGGAAAAACTGCTCCTCGCTATTAACGCAGTAATCTCAAGCGGAGTAGTGATATGCGGACTGCTGCTTTCCAAACAAAGTGCCTATGACGGGGATCTTATCCTTCTGCATAAATGGGGTGGTCTTACTTTCGCGTTGTTAAGCTGGATCTGGATCTATCTTCTTGATTTAAAAATAAGTTCCAAAAAATACCTTGCTTTGGTATACCTGACAATCCTTATCGGATCGACCCATAAAGGGGCGCAGCTGACCCACGGCGTAAATGCATTGAGTTTTCCCGAATCACCGCTGTCCAAATCGGAAAACAAACAGCCATCAGACAGTACAGCAACCTTATACGATGCTGGCATAGCACCGGTTCTCTCACAAAAATGTATCAGCTGTCATGGTATAGATAAGATCAAAGGTGATTTGCAGCTGAACACTGTAGAAAATATTATGAAAGGGGGGAAACACGGAGACATTCTGAAAGGCGATTCAAATAAAGCGGCACTTCTGTTGGAACGACTCCGTTTACCTCAATCTGACGAAAAACATATGCCCCCCGATGGCAAACTGCAACTCACCGCCGATGAGTCAGCGCTGATCGGTAAATGGATAAAAAGCGGAGCCAGTTTCAAAATCAAATTAAGCCAGTTGGCGCAAAATGACAGTTTGCTTCTTTTAACTAAAAAAGCAACTCCGATTTCCGACCCAAAATTCGAACCAAAGAGCAATCTTCCCGATTTAAAAGAGCTTAACTCAAATTATTGCACGGTGAATTACCTTTTCAGCGGGGCCGATGATGTAGAGGTGAATTTTTTCCAGGGTTCTTTTTACGATCATGAAAACCTGAAGAAACTGGAAAAAGTTAAAGATCAGGTTGTCATCCTCAATATGCAGGGAATGCCTTTGAAAAATGAAGATCTTGATCTGATTGTGCAATTCACAAATTTGCAAAAACTAAACTTAAACAATACGAAACTGGAGATCACTTCTCTCGGAATTTTAAAATCCCTTCCAAAGCTTAAATCCCTGTCCATTTGCGGCATTGAATTTGACGAAACAGCGCTGTATAAGTTTTTGGAGAAATCGGGGCTGACTGAGCTTAATGTCTGGACAAAAAACGGAACTCACCGGCAGCTCGAAAAACTGATTGCAAAGTATCCGAACATCAGGATTTTAGTTGGGGATAATCTGGAGGACCAGGTGATGAAAATAAGCAACCCGTCCATTGAACAGGACTCATTAATCATCCCCAATCATCTGGATGTCAAACTAAAACATCTGTTAAAAGGGGTGGTTATCCGGTATACTACCGACGGAAGCGACCCGGACAGTCTGAAAAGTAACGAATATAAAGAGATTTTCAGGCTATCGCAAAATACAGTGTTAAAAGTAAAGGCTTACCGCGCCGGATGGAAAAGCAGTGATGTGGTTCAGCGGACCTACTATAAATCGGAGATTCACCCCGATTCGATTGCTTTGCTTACAAATCCCGATCCAAAACATCGCGGAAATGGGGCTAAAACTCTGACAGACTATGATTTGGGTGAGAATAACCGGTACACCGATAAATGGCTGGGCTATAAAGATTCGAATCTGGAATTTGTGATCTGGTTTAATCAGCCAAAACCTTTGAATTCAGCCTTTTTGAATGCCTACATTGAAATCGGAGCTTCCATTTTCCCAATCGTTTCAATCGAAGTGCAGGGGAGTAATGATGGCAAATTATTTAAACGGATTGTAGAAACAAAATTTCCGGCAGCTACCAAATCAGACCCTTCTGGCGCGAAAACATTTACCTGCAATTTTCCAAAAGGAACCTCCTTCAAATTCTATAAGTTTATTGTTTCGAATTGCAAAAAATTGCCGGTCTGGAAAAAGGATGGCAAGGGAAAACCAGCCTGGATTTTTGTGGATGAATTGTTTTTAAATTAGGTATAACAATAAACGGGCACCGATTGGTGCCCGTTTATTGTTATTTAATCAGAAAAATTACGCCAAAAGGGCCTTTACCTGATTGTAAATGTTTTCAGCAGTAAATCCAAGTTGCTGATCAAGAACATCATAAGGAGCAGAAAAGCCAAAAGAGCTCAATCCCCAGATTGCACCTGAGTCTCCAACGAGACCGCGCAGGGTAACCGGAAGACCGGCTGTCAAACCAAATTTAGGGATGCTTACCGGAAGAACACTCTCCTGGTAGGCCTTATCCTGTTCACGGAACAGCCCTTCAGAAGGGGCAGAGACAATGCGTACACCTAATCCGTCGCGTTCGCGTAACAAGAGAGCTCCTTCAACCAATGAAGCAACTTCAGATCCGGATGCTACAAGGATAACATCAGGATTCTCACACTCTTCAACAGTATAGGCCCCTTTTGCAGCCTGTTTGGCCTCTTCAAAACGACTACCTTTTGATGGAAGGTCTTTGATATTTTGTCTTGAAAGGATTAACGCAGTAGGAGTACTGGTATTTTCCATTGCCAGCTGCCAGGCTACTGTTGTCTCCTGTGCATCTGCCGGACGTAATACCAGGGTGGAATTTTCACCACTATGATTTTTAAGATGTTCCATTAAACGGAGCTGAGCCTCATGCTCAACCGGCTGGTGAGTTGGTCCGTCCTCTCCTACCCTGAAGGCATCGTGTGTCCAGATATATTTTACCGGAAGTTCCATCAGCGCAGCCATGCGTAATGCCGGTTTCATATAATCCGAGAAAACAAAGAAGGTTCCGCAGGCAGCAATAATTCCGCCATGCAGTACGATTCCATTCATAACAGAAGCCATGGTCAGTTCGCAAACCCCTGCCTGGAGAAAAGCTCCTGAAAAATCACCGTTTTTAAACGCTTTTGTATTATTCAGGAATCCATCGGTCTTATCAGAATTGGAGAGGTCGGCGGATGACACAATCATATTTTCAATCCCTTTGGCAAAAGCAGCGAGTACAGTTGCTGACGCATTACGTGTTGCTGCTCCGGACTTCTGGACAATTTTGGAATAGTCGAATTCAGGAACTTCTCCCGAAAGAAATTTATCGAGTTTGGCCGCTAGAGCAGGATTTGCATCGGCCCAGGCATCTTCCTCGTCATTTTTTGTATTTGCCCATGCTTTTAATGTTTCACGGCGTTTGGCATGGAGTTCTGCAACATCCGGAAAGATTTCAAACGGATTTTCAGGATTACCCCCCAGATTGGCAATGGTTTTTTTGAAAGAGGCCCCGGCATGGGTTAAAGGTTGACCATGGGTTGAACACTGGCGTTCAAAATTGGAGCCGTCTTCTTTGATTGCCCCTTTTCCCATGATGGTCTTGCCAATAATAATGGTTGGCCTTGATTTTTCAGTTAATGCAGCCTTAAGGGCTCCCCGGATTGCGTCAGAATCATTACCTACGATTGTTAAAACATTCCATCCCCAGGCTGTATATTTCATTGCGGTATCTTCCGAGGTAACGGAATCAGTTCCTGTAGAGAGTTGAATATCGTTTGAATCGTAGAACATAATCAGGTTATTCAATCCCAAATAGCCGGCAAGACGACCCGCACCCTGAGAAATCTCCTCCTGGATTCCTCCGTCAGATATAAAGGTATACGTCTTGTGAGCCATCCATTCGCCGAAGCGGGCAACTAGAAAGCGTTCAGCAATTGCTGCCCCGACAGCCATGGTATGCCCCTGGCCCAGTGGACCAGAAGTATTTTCAACTCCCCGTTCAGGATCAACTTCGGGATGACCCGGAGTTACAGAGCCCCACTGGCGGAAGTTTTTCAGATCCTCGAGAGAATAATTTCCTGCAAGCGCCAATACTGAATAGAGCATTGGAGACATATGCCCCGGATCGAGGAAGAACCGGTCGCGGAATGGCCATGTCATCTCACTTGGATCGTAATTTAAAAACTCAGTAAACAGGATATTTGCGAAATCGGCTCCACCCATTGCACCTCCGGGATGCCCAGAGTTCGCTTTTTCGACCATGGCTGCAGATAGAATACGGATATTGTCTGCTGCTCTGTTTGTGACGGAATTACTCATTCTTGTACTATTTGAAAATAATTGTGAAAAATATATTTATAAAACATTATATTCCTGCAATATATGGAAATATAAATCCTTAGATAGTTTTAATTAAACTATCTAATGGATTCACTTCAAAACTTTAAAAAGGCTATTTTGCACAAAGCGACCTTACCATGAATACCCCATCAATAGATTTAATTTTACCGATGATTCCTTCTGAAAGAACCTCATTATTGGTATCGATGATATTATATGCCACATCTCCTCTGTTTTTGTTCAGCATATTATCAATATTAATTCCTTCCTGGGCAAGTATGGTAGTGATCTGGCTGATAATATTGGGGATGTTTTTATTGGTAACCAACAAACGGGCCCCATTATTCCGTTCGAGTTCAGCAGCCGGGAAATTCACTGAATTCCGGATATTCCCGTTTTCGAAGAAATTACGGATTTGCTCTGCAGCCATGATGGCACAATTGACCTCTGATTCGTTGGTAGAGGCTCCAAGATGCGGAATAGCTATTACCTTACCCGAATTCAGCAATTCGGCATTTGGAAAATCGGTAAAATATGCTCCAACCTTCTTGGTATTTATTGCAGCAACGATATCAGAATCAACCACCAATTCGCCACGGGCAAAGTTCAGGATCTTAACGCCATTTTTCATCATTATCAGTTTCTCGGCGTTAATAAATCCTTTTGTTTCGGCCATTAACGGAACATGCAAGGTAATAAAATCAGCCTTGGCCAACATCGATTCAATGCCGAAGGCACGAACCACATCGTGGTGCAGATTCCAGGCATGTTCAACCGAAATATAGGGATCGTATCCAACTACATTCATCCCAAGGGATTGAGCGGCATTAGCGACCAGCACGCCAATTGCTCCCAGACCAACAACAGCAAGAGTTTTCCCTTTAATTTCGCTCCCACCGAAATTGGCTTTCCCTTTCTCAATCAAAGCCGGAACTTTATCCCCTTCATCAACAAGCGTTTTAGCCCATTGTACACCGCCAATCAAATCACGGGAAGCTAATAAAAGAGCTGCAATAACTAATTCCTTTACTCCATTTGCATTGGCCCCCGGGGTGTTAAAAACGACAATTCCTTTTTCAGTACATTTGGGAATCGGAATATTGTTCACGCCAGCACCTGCCCGTGCAATTGCCTTGACAGATTGGGGTATCTCCATTTCATGCATGCTAAAACTACGCAAAACAATTGCATCAGGTTCCGTAATGTCACCGGAAATCTCATAGTTAGTTGCAGGAAATACCTGAAGACCTTCAGGATCGATCTTGTTAAGTGTTTGAATTTTATACATATAAAACTGATTAAGAGTACAATTGAATCCAACTGCAAATATCATAAAAATGTACTGTTTTATCCAGTTTTAAACGGTTAAATTTTGATTTTTTTATTCCTGCATGAGAATAATCGAAATAATTCAGTTTTTAAACCCTTATCCAGCAATATTCTTTAATTTTGCATATCTTTTGAAACATGGGTTCAAAAGTTTTGAAAAGAGAGATAATGGAATTAATAGAGCAAATTAAGGAGAAAGCACGAAAGCTTCATAAAAGGATTGTTTTAGCTGAAGGTTCTGAATTACGGACCCTCAAAGCTGCAGAAATTCTGCTGCAGGAAAGTTTGGCTAGAATAACATTACTGGGTGATATTCAAATGATTAAAGAAATCACACTGCGGGAAGGAATTAATATTTCAGGAGCTGAGATTAAAGATCCGCGCACCGATTCCCGCAGGGAGCATTATGCTGCAATGATGGTCGAGATCAGAAAAAGCAAAGGGCTGACCAAAGAAGAAGCCCTGGAATCTCTAAATAATCCGCTCGTCTTTGGACCGATGATGATCAAGGCGGGCGATGCTGACGGTGAAATTGCCGGAGCAATAAACTCAACTGGTGATGTTTTGAGGCCCGCACTTCAATATGTCAAAACACTTCCGGGTGTAAGTGTTGTTTCAGGAGTGTTTTTTATGCTTTTCAAAAACAAAGCTTTAGGGGATAACGGGATTATGGTTTTTGCCGATTGCGCAGTTATACCCGATCCGGATGAGCAACAATTGGCCGAAATTGCAGTAACAACAGCTAAAACAGCCCGGTCAATTGCCAATATCGAACCCCGGGTTGCAATGCTCTCCTTTTCAACCAAAGGAAGTGCACAACATGCCAGGGTTGATAAAGTTGTCAATGCAACCAGGATTGCACACGAGATGGCCCCCGACCTTATGATTGATGGTGAATTACAGCTCGATGCTGCACTCAGCGAAGAGGTGGGTCAGCTAAAATCTCCAGGCAGCTTAGTGGCCGGCAAAGCCAATGTGCTTGTATTTCCTGGACTTGAAGCGGCAAATATCGGATATAAGTTAGTCCAGAGACTTGCAGGTGCGGAAGCAATTGGCCCGGTGCTTCAGGGGATGGCTGCCCCAATTAACGATCTGTCGAGAGGTTGTTCCGTGAGTGATATTGTAAACATGGTGGCTATTACCGCAACTCAGGCTGAGTAAAGACTGAAGGGGAGACAGAAAGAAAAAGAAGACTAAGAGACTGATGTACCCTCAAAAGATTAAAATTTGAATAACCCTGATCATTAACCCGGGTTAGAAAATATACGACATAAAAGGCGCATCGTTGAAAGTTGGTTGTAATAATTAGGCTTCATACGCCATAAACAAAATAAACAATAAGAATTTTCAGAAATGGAAGAGTTAATTGTAGAACCCATTGAAGAATTTGGGTTAAGTAAGAAACAGCAGCAACGGACACTTTTCTCCAAAATTGGAATTGTCGGATGCGGAAAGGATGGACAAAATATTGCCCGGATAGCCAGTGCTAATGGCATAGAGGTAGTTTTCATTGAACTCTCCAAAGATCGGATCGATAATGCATATAAAAGATTAGGAGTTGTTTTGGACCGGAGGATCGATAACTGGGGGATGACCCAGGGCGAGAAAAAATTAATCCTCTCCAGAATAAAAGGAAGTCTTGATTATAAAGACCTGAAAGACTGCGATTTCGTCATTGAGGCAATCAGGGCTGAATCGAGTGAACGGAAAATTACAGAACGTAAAGATGTATTTAAGAAAGTGGAAGCAGTAGTTTCTCCTGAATGCATCATTGCAACAAATTCTACAACCATAATTATTACAGAACTCTCATCCGAGCTGAAATATCGTGACCGGTGCGTAAGTCTCCATTTCTTTGTTCAGTCGCCTGAAGCCAGAGTCTGCGAGGTAGTAAAAGGTTTGTATACTTCTGATGAGGTCTACCACAAAGTACTGAAATTTGTCAAGATGGTAAACCGTCAGGCTATTCCGGTTGAAGAGTCTGCAGGTCTAATTTCTATCAGGCTTTATACAGCCCTTTTAAATGAAGCATGTGAAGTACTTCTCGAAGGGGTTGGCATAATGGCAGATATAGACACAGTCTGGAAAGTAGGGTTTGGAATGCGTTTTGGTCCTTTTGAATTAGCTGATATTTTGGGCATTGATAAAATAAACCGATGGATGGAAAATCTATATTCCGAATTTGGCGACCCCCGATATATGGCTTCACCGGTAATCAAAAAATTGGTACGTGCAAAACGGTATGGTGTTCAAACCTGCTGCGGATTTTATACCTATGATCAGTATGGGAAAATCATTTCCCCGGGACCAATTTCCACAGGAAAAATATAACCAAATCACATAGTATTCATTATCAATATAATACAACCCATGACATTGAATTTATCATGGTTGATTATCCCCAAAAAAGGGAAATAAAAAACAAATTATATACAAATGAAAATATTAGTACTCAACTGCGGAAGCTCGTCCATTAAATATCAGTTTTACTCATTGGACAGCCACCGCATTCTGGCCAAGGGAATTGTTGAAAAAATCGGAATGAAAGGGTCATTTCTGAAACACGAGAAGGAATCCGGACAGAAAGTGCTTTTCGAAGGTGAAATCCTTGATCACAAAATCGGGATCGAATACATTCTTGGCGTTATATCGAGCCAAAAGCATGGTTGTATCGAGTCGCTTGATGAAATTAACGCAGTTGGTCACCGGGTAGTTCATGGTGGAGAGGAATTCAGTGAAAGTGTGTTAATTACCGATGAAGTGATTGAGACGCTGGAGAAATTCATCGAACTTGCGCCATTGCATAATCCACCTAATCTAAAGGGGATCTATGCGCTTAAGGCTCTGGTTCCCAATGTTCCGCAAGTTGCTGTTTTTGATACTGCCTTCCACCATACGATGCCACAACATGCTTTCATGTATGCAATTCCCTACGCACTCTACAAAAAATATGGGATCCGCAGGTATGGTTTCCATGGAACAAGCCACAAGTATGTTTCGAACAGGGCATGTGAGATTTTAGGAATTGATCCTGAAACGGCTAAAGTTATCACCTGTCATCTTGGTAACGGAGCATCGGCCTGCGCCATAAAAAATGGAAAATCGATCGACACATCGATGGGATTTACTCCGGTCGAAGGTTTGATCATGGGAACCCGCTCTGGTGATATTGATATGGGGGCTGTGGCTTATATTATGGATAAAGAAAAAATCGGCACTAAATCGGCCTCTACCCTCTTCAATAAACACAGTGGTTTACTGGGGATTTCCGGAATTTCCTCCGATTCGAGAGAGATTCGTGCTGCTGCCGAAAAAGGGGATGAGCGTTGTTTACTGGCAATAAAGATGTTTGACTACAGGATTAAAAAATATATTGGAAGTTATGCTGCCGCCATGGGTGGCCTGGATGTGGTTGTATTTACAGGGGGGATTGGCGAAAACTCCGATGTCACACGGGCAGGAATCTGCGAAGAGCTTGAATTTATGGGAATTGAACTGGATCCGGATATTAATAAAGGATTGCAAGGTAAAGAACAGGTTATCAGCAAAGAGGGTTCAAAAGTAAAGGTAATCGTTGTACCCACAAATGAAGAATTAATGATAGCCATTGATACACAGAATATTGTGTATGGAAAAAAGGAATAGGCTGACCGAGATAATCAGCTCTGGTGGAAATTGTCAGGCTGCAATGTTATCATCTTAAAATGACCGGGTGAATGTTCAGATCTTGAAAATTCATCCGGTCACTATTTTATTAAGAAATCTGAATCTCAGGGCGATCCATCAAAACTTAATTAATTCATTGCAACTCATCTCTTTTTATATTCAGTTTTTTAAACCACTGCTGATAATCTTCAAGTTTAAACGGAGCTTTTCCTGACAGGTAATGATTGGCAAAATTACCGTTTCCGATTGTGAAATCAATCAGCCACATAGCCTGCTTTGATTCTTCAGGAAAAGTACCAATCAAGATTTTATCTTTTGCAGGAATGACAAAAGGAAACGAAAATATCGTTTCACCGGTGTCAGCATCCTTAACCACAACATTTCCTGACTTTTCTTCCCTGGTGTCATTCACAGCAAAACCGGATGTTTACCCTCGTGAGCATCACCAATCACCAAGCAGGCATCAGACTGAACATGTCGAATGTAAAAGTAAGCAAGTTTTTTAATGTTGTAAAAATCCACGATTGCCTCAGAGATGATCGGCTATCCATCCCGCAGGTTCCACCAGATTATTCCGGGTTTGCGGAATTTATCTATCCGCCAGAATTCAATGAAAAATTTCATGGCTTCGGCCTGAACCGCCTGAGAAGCAATAATGAACCGATCCAGATCTTTTGGGAATCTTATTTTGTTGTTAATTATTGCGCTGAATTTAGCCTTCTTATCCCCGCAAACCTTTAATAAACTACATTTGTTTCGGTTTTAAAATTTGAAATTTAGCAAATACTATGTTTATAGAATCTGGGATTCTGATCGTAGGTATTCTGGCCGGAGTTTTATCGGGCTTGTTTGGGATTGGTGGCGGAATTGTGATGGTTCCCACATTAATTGCCTTCTTCGGCATGGGGATGCTTAATGCAAATGCCACCTCGCTGGCAGCAATGCTTCTGCCAGTTGGTTTACTGGGAGTGATCAATTATTATAAGGCAGGATACATCAAAATTAAAGATTCTTTATGGATTGCAGGGGGCTTACTGATTGGTTCCTATTTCGGAGCAGAGCTCGCTATTGCTGTGAATGTCAGTTTATTGTCAAAGCTCTATGCCTGTTTTTTATTGTACATCGCTATAAGCTACCTGAATCTTCCTGAGTTTTTCTCCCCTAAAAATGAGACAATTGAGATCATTAAACCAGTTAACCACGAAATAAATTCCGTGTGGCTTTTTATTGCTCTTGGATTGTTTGCCGGATTAATCGCAGGAATGTTTGGTAAGGGGGGAGGTATTGTCATCGTTCCGATTCTGATCAAATTCTTTAATTATGAGCAGAAGGCTGCTACGGCAACCTCGTTAGCTGCTCTTCAGTTGCCTGTTGGTTTACCAAGCATTATTGTGTATGCGCATGAAGGATATTTTAACTGGTTGTTTGCCGTAATTATGGCGGTTGGTATCGTTTTTGGCGTATTTTTTGGTTCCAATCTGGCTATCAAGTTGCCTGCCAAAATATTTAAAAGAGTTTATGCGGTATTTCTGTTAGGCGTAGCTATATTTATGGTATACAAGTATTTATAATGTTAATTCATCAGCCTTTTTGAATAGTTATATCGATGTTGGCTGATTGTTTCTGGCAGCTTGCTAAACTTCTCCCGGGAAAAAATTTGCTTTTCAAAACAGGTTTAGGAATTAAAGGCCATAAATTAACGGTAATATTCCTGGCAGCGAGTAACCAATAGTCAGATAGGAATCTCGATCCAGAGATATGCAGATAACCTTGCCTTTCAGATCTCTAAAACCAATCCGTCATACCCCGGCTGGATGTCAGACGGCAATTCTTCGGTAAGCTCAGCATGTTTTCCCATTTCGTGACTCATGTGAGTCAGAAAAGATCTTCTGGGAGCTATTCTCCCGATCAGTTCTTTGGCACCCGCAAGGTTCAGGTGTGAGATGTGGGGTGATTTCCGCAATGCACAAATAACGAGAGTGTCTATTCCGACCAGTTTTTCAACTTCCCCATCCTCAATTAAATTAAAATCAGTGAGATACGCAAATTTACCAAACCGAAAGCCATAAACGGGCAGTTTGTAATGATAAACCCGGATAGGAATTACAGGAATAGGTCCGATTTTAAATGCCCTTCCGGTGAGGTCAATCAGGTCCATTTGAGGAGTGCCTGGATATTTATTAGTGTCAAAAACGTAGTTAAAAATTGAACGGAGATTCTTTTGTACCCGTGGCTCACAATAGACATCCATCGGCGATTTTCTTAGCCAGTTAAAACTGCGAATATCATCGAGTCCAAAAATGTGATCAGCATGTTCATGAGTCAATAAAATAGCATCAAGATCATCCACCTCATGGCGCAACATCTGTTGTCTGAAATCAGGGCCAACATCAACCACGATCCGGGTCGATCCATCTTCGATCATGATGGCACTTCTTAGCCGTTTATCTTTGGAATCAATTGACCGACAAACATCACATTTACAGGCAATAACAGGAACACCTTGTGACGTACCGGTTCCCAACAGGGTTACTCTCATTCGCTTCTTTTTGTTATTCAAACATACTCAAAAAATAGTTATTGCCAAGACTTCGATAATGAATTCCTTCATACTTTAATTCCTTTATACTTTAATTTTATAACCTTACCTTTGGCAAAAATTGAATTATGGCAAGTCTATACCTTATACCAACCACCCTTGGTGAATCGGAAACAACTCATGTAATACCATCTGATGTTTCAGCTATTATCCGAAATATCAAATATTTCATCGTCGAAAATATACGTACAGCGCGTCGCTATTTGCGCAAATTGGATCCACAGCTTGATATCGACCAGTTGCAGTTTTTTGAATTGAATCAGCACACTGATCATCAAATTGTTGAAAGTTATCTGAATCCGGTTTCAGAAGGTTATGATGTTGGAATTATTTCAGAAGCGGGATGTCCGGGGATTGCTGACCCCGGAGCAGATGTAGTAAAATATGCCCATATTCGCCATATTCACGTTGTACCGTTGGTTGGCCCATCCTCTATTTTACTCTCGCTGATGGCATCTGGCATGAACGGCCAAAACTTTGCTTTTATCGGGTATATCCCGGTCAAACCGGCTGAAAGAATAAAGGCAATCAAGGAAATAGAACGGAAATCAGGAATTGAGAACCAGACACAAATCTTTATAGAAGCTCCTTACCGGAATAATCCGTTGCTGAATGATTTGATTAAAACCCTGAACGATCAGACGCGTCTCTGCGTCGCCTGCGATCTCACGCTGGAAACAGAATATATTAAATCACAAACAGTTGCGCAGTGGAAAAGAGAGATCCCCGATCTCAATAAACGACCGGCTATTTTTTTGGTGTTGGGCAATATGAAGTAAAAAATTCGGGAATTAGACAATTCAGCAATTAGCGAATTCGGGAATACTAAGAATTAGAGAAGAATTAGATTTAGTATAGAGGGAAATGAAGTACTCCAAAAAAACGATTGTCAAATCAACAAATAGTCAAATTGTCGAATTATCCTATTTTCCTATTTTTCAACAACTGGTATTCATGTTCGAAATTTGGGGTAAAAACACCATTCCCCAGCTGTTTTTCAATCTGGTTCGGACTCCAGAACTTTCCCTCTTTGACCTCCTCGCTATGCAATCGGATCTTGTGAAAATCGTAAGACACAAAATAGTATACGAGCTCAGATTCGATATCAGTATCCCACCTGTAATTGCCCAGAGGTTTGGCGGAGAAATTTTCCAGACCAATCTCTTCAAACGCTTCGCGGCGGAGTGCTGTCTCGAGGTCTTCTCCAAAGGAGATATGCCCGCCTACGGAGGTATCCCACTTACCCGGCTGAACTAATTTGTCGTCAGGCCGTTTCTGAAGTAAGATATGCCCGTTGGAATTCAATACATGAAGATGAACCACCGGATGCAGAATCTTTTCTCCCTTATGGCATAATGACCGCGGAGCCTTACCAATGATTCGACCATTTTCTTCCACGACAGGAAGCCATTCTTCAAGCTCATAGTTTGGACCAGAACATTCAATCTGGTGTTTAGGAATAGAATTGCGGTTTTTAAAATATTCAAATCCGAAATAGAGGATAAAAAGAATGTAAAACAGGCCTCCACTGATAAATGCCCAGGCTTCCTTACTCATGTAAAATGCGGAATAGAACACTAATGCGGTATGAACCAGAACAATATAAAAGAGATTCCGAAGATTTCTTTTAAAAAGTTTCTCCTGTGCCTGGTTCATTTCTATCCCTTTCATATATTTCCGGGTCATAGAACCGATAATATTTACCGACGAGAAAACGGAAACCCCTAAAATGGAACAAAGAATTAATTCGATAAGGGCCGGTTTCAATTTGAAAAAGATCTCATTCTCCAATAGAATTGAGATACCTGATAAGGCGACAAGTAAAGCCGTATCAAGCAAAACAAACCGGTCGAGTCGTTTTTCACGGATCAAGGTATAGCTCATTTCTCCGAGACCAATAAGCAGGGCAACAGCGATACCTACCTTCATTCCCCAGTACTCGTCTGCAATGATAAAGACGAAGAGGGGGATAAATCCGGGTAATAGTTTTTTAAGAAGCTCGGCCTGCTTCATGGATAAATAATTTAAAATCTTTCTCGAGCTCTTCAGAATATTGGGGTAATAACGATCTGAACAGTGCCAGCGCCTCTTCTATTGGAAGCTTTGTTTCGCCTCCTGAGGCATTCCGGTGCCCTCCGCCATTAAAGTGAGCTGCGCAAAATTCGTTGGTTGGGAAGCTACCTTTAGACCTGAATGAGATTTTTACAAGATCATTCTTTTCCATAAAAAAGGCTGAGAAAACAACTCCTTTAATCGAAAGTGGGTAATTCACAAAACCTTCCGTGTCACCGGGATGAAAATCAAATTTCTTTAGTTCTTTGGAACTAAGCCATATTAATGCAGACCGGTATTGGGGGAAAATCTCCATCTTTTCAGACAGACAATGACCCAGCAGCCGCATCCTTTTTTCAGAAAAATTATTGAACAACGACTCATTAATCCGCTCTTTTTCAGCGCCCCGATTGATCAGTTCACCAACGATTTGATAGGTAGAATGCCTTGAGGCATTATGACTGAAGGAACCCGTGTCGGCAATTATGCCGGTCAGTAATGCATTTGCTCCTAAAGGACCAAGATGATCCAATAGATCAATAGCTTCGATAAAATCGTAAACCAATTCAGCAGTGGAGCTGACATCTGTATCCGAAAAGAGATATTCGGCTTTGATTTGAGGATCTGGGTGGTGATCTATTAGAACAATAGGTGTTAATTTAGTACTTAAATAGTCCTCCAGTTTTCCCAATCTTTTGGAATCATTGAAGTCGAGGAAGAAAAGTGCATCTGCCTGATCAATAAGTTTTCGACACTTCTCCGCATTTTGCTCAAAGATCAGGGGAATTCCTTCGGAACCTAACCAATTCAGATATACCGGATAGTCGTTGGGAACGATAACCTGTGAATCGAAACCGGCATGCAGCATGACATCGTTTAAGCCGAGTGAAGCGCCTATGGCATCACCATCCGGATTAACATGCGGAATAATTATTATTCTCTTTACAGCTGTGCTTAGCCACTCTTTTACCCGAATACAGGTATTCAAATCAAATCTTTCCAACTGGCTTAAATTTTAATCAAAATGCAAAGATATCAAAATTGATAGTAATGACTATTTTACTAAATTTATCCGTCAAAATTTTAGAAAATTAATTCTTAAAAATCTTCCGATTATGAGTGGAAATATCACATTTACAATGATTAAGCCTTGTGCCGTAAAAAACAATTTTATTGGTCCCATCCTTAAAATGATCAATGAAAAAGGGTTCCGTATTAAGGCAATGAAAATGACCCATTTTAGGCGTGAACGTGCAGAGGCCTTTTATGGGATACATACAGGCAAGCCATTTTTTGAAGGATTGGTTGAATTTATGTCTTCGGGACCAATCGTAGCAATAATTCTCGAAAAAGAGAATGCAATTGACGATTTTCGGGAGTTAATAGGGAATACGAATCCTGAAAAAGCGGCTGAAGGGACAATCCGGAAATTATTTGCAGAGTCTTTCACCGCAAATGCCATTCACGGCGCCGACAGTGATGAAAATGCACTCAGGGAAGGTTCATTCTTCTTTTCGGAAATGGAACAATTTTAATGGTTTGACGTTGATTCCGTTTGTCTGATTAAATGCAGCTGGCAATTGGCTGCTTGTAGCTTGCTTTGAATACCTTAACAAAATTGTTTTTTTATCGAAAAATAAATTTGAAAAGTCAAGGTATCTTCTAAAAAAAGTTATGCCAGTTGCCAGAAGCCAATTGCCAGAAACGATTTCTTTTAAAAGAATATTCCTTCATCGCTTTATTTCGCCCCATCTCCGCAGAACAACAGACAAACCGGCTTAAAGGCGTTAATCTTATCGGCAAACTGAAGTTTACCGGTTTTCTCGTCACGCCTGAAGGAGACAATATCCTGGGAATTCTGGTTAGCCACGAGCAAAAAATCTTCGTTGGGAGATAGGGTGAAATTCCGGGGAAAGTTGCCTCTCGTTGACTCTTGTCCGATCAGTTTGATCCTTCCGCTTACCGGATCAACTGAAAAAATAGCAATGGAATTAAATCCGCGATTCGAAGCATATAAAAATCTTCCATCTTTAGTTATATGAATATCTGCACAATAACTTGGCTTATCATTTCCGGCAGGAAGGGTTGAAATTGTCTGTAAATTCCCGAAACTCCCATCTTTTTCCAAAGACACTACCGAAATGTCATTTGAAAGCTCATTAATCACATAAACTATTTTTATTTTAGGGTGAAATGCAAGATGACGCGGACCACTTCCGGGAGCAATATTGATCACAGGAAAAGGAGCATTTACAAGCTTTGAGCTTGCATCGTTAAGCAAATATACCGAAACCTGATCAGTCCCCAGGTCAGAAACAAAAACCCTGTTTGTAAACGGTTCAAAGAAAGCACTATGCACATGAGGTTCCATCTGCCTTTCCTTATTTGGTCCATGACCAAAATGCTGCTGAAGGTCGACAAATCCGCCAAGCTTGCCCGCATCATCCAACCGGAAAAGAGCCACATTCCCTCCGGTGTAATTTGCAGCAAGTACATAACCGGATTGATTGGCTGAAACATAACAAGGATTAGCACCGCCACTTGGAACCTTGTTCACGAGTTTAAGTTGATGCTCCTTTTCATTTACTAAAAAAGATTCAATATAGCCCATATTGTGGTTATGCTCCTCATTGGTTTCATTAACTGCCAGGAGGAACTTCCTATTTGAGGAAAAGGCTAAGAAAGAGGCATTATCCGATTTGGCTGCAAGTCCCCAATTATTCATTTTCCCGGTGAAAGGATCCAAACTAAAGGAATAAATGCCTTCACTACGACCATCAGTGTATGTTCCGACAAAGAAATACTGAGGCTCTTTCGTATTACCTGAAACGGCAAACAGGCTATTATAATACAGCATTAAGCCAATAAAAATGAATATAATCTTTTTAGTTTTCATGAATTACTTGATATTTAAGCATTTAAAATCAATAATCTGCCTGTACCCAATCTTCTGAATAAGAAGTAATCGGAGTTCAAAGGTACTGGCATTTATTTAAATTCGATTAATGACTTTTGATAGTTATTCAGTAATCCGGAATTTTTATCTTTATCCTGATTTAGCAAACAACACCAATCATCCTATTATTATTTGAAAAGCGGAATATTATCTATATCCTGTACCGACACTTAATCAAAAACCAAAACATTAGAACATGAAAAGAATTCTGATACTTCTATTTGCTGGACTTTCGGCCTGTACCACACCAACTCCTGAAAAAAAAGCCCCAAATTCCAATCCAATAATTTCAGAAATGACAATTAATCAAACAATTGATACCTTAAAACTAAAAAAGGAAATCAAAGATTTTGACCGACTCGCAAAAGGGGTGAGGCATGCAGCTTCGTTGTGGCGTGATGAGGATGGAAGCGCCACAGATTTTGCGGTTTTCTGTAAGAAGAACTATATCACCTCTGAAGCTGAAAGAGAATTGTTTTTTGAGAAGGTTAGCAGAAATCTGGAATCCATTTACGGCCATTTTAATAAGATAACACTCGATCTGAAAGAAAATATCGATCTTAACAACGGGGCTACTTTGGATATTGACAAGGATTTTAACGCATATTCAGTGGGAGCTCATCTTCTTGACGATCTCTATGTCAATAAGATAGCTTTTTCGATTGCCTTGAATTTTCCTTATTATACATTGGAAGAGAAGGGTAAATTTGACCGTTCGTACTCACGCAAATCCTGGGCGATGGTCCGGCTGGGAGATGTTTTTGACTCGCGTGTTCCTGCAGAACTCCAACAAGCCGCCACAAAGGCAGAGACTGATGCCGATATTTACATTTCGGAATACAATATTGAGATGGGAATGCTGCGAACCGAATCTGGCAAGCAGATTTTCCCGGACAAGATGTCACTCCTCTCCCACTGGAATCTCAGGGATGAGATCAAAGCAAATTATGGAAATGCTGAAAGTGGAAAAGAGAAGCAGGAGATGATCTATAAGGTCATGGAACGAATTATCAATCAGGATATTCCGGGAAAGGTCATCAATAATCCACAGGTTCAGTGGGCCCCATTTTCCAATAAGGTTTTGAAAGATGGCAAAGAAATCGTCTGCCCGGCAGAACCTGACCAGAGATACCAGCAGATAATCAACAATTTTCAGGCGGCAAAGGCAATTGATGCTTTCAGCCCTGAAATGAACACGTTTATCGCGAGGAAATTTTATTCAGAAATGGAGATTCCTCAGGAGGAAACCGAAGCTATGTTTGATGGGTATCTTCGGTCACCACAACTTGCCAAAATAGGTGCAGTTATAGAGAAACGTCTGGGAAGAAGCCTGCGTCCCTATGATATCTGGTATGATGGATTTAAATCGAGAAGTACCATTCCACCGCAGGATCTGGATACGAAAACAACTGTGAAGTATCCGAATCCGAAAGCTTTTGAAGCAGATATGCCCGGTATGCTTATGAAATTAGGATGGTCAAAAGAGCGGGCTGAGTTTCTTGCAAGCAAAATTACGGTTGATCCAGCCCGCGGATCCGGGCATGCGTGGGGGGCATCGATGAAAGGGGAGAAAGCTCATTTACGAACCCGAATTCATGAATCCGGGATGGATTACAAAGGATATAACATTGCTGTTCATGAATTTGGACACAATGTTGAGCAGACAAACTCCTTATACAATGTCGATTACTATCTGTTAAATGGTGTTCCCAATACAGCCTTTACCGAGGCCCTGGCATTTATCTTTCAAAGCAGGGATCTGTTGCTACTCGGCATCAAAAGCAATCAACCGGACCTTGATAAGCTAAATACACTGGATACTGGGTGGTCTCTGATGGAGATTATGGGTATCGGAATGGTTGATATGAAAATCTGGAAGTGGCTTTACGCCCATCCGGAAGCAACTGCCGCTGAACTAAAGGTTGCGGTTCTGTTTATTACCAAAGAGGTATGGAACACCTATTTTACCCCAATATTTGGAATCAAGGATCAGCCGATTTTGGGTATTTATTCTCATATGATTTCCAATCCGTTGTACCTTCCGGCCTATTCCTACGGACAAATCATAGAATTTCAACTGGAAGAATACCTCTCAGGGAAAAACTTTGCAAATGAAATCGACAGGATCTATCAGCAGGGTAAACTAATCCCGCAGCTTTGGATGGAAGGGGCAGTCGGAACTAAAATATCGGTAAAACCTATTTTGAATAAACTGGATAAAGCACTGGATTAATTTAAATAATAGACAAATCCAATTGAACCGGTAACCATTTGAATAGAGATAGAATTGCTCCCTGATCCAAGTGTTTGGGACATGACAGGACTCGCCTGTTCAGCTACCTGGACCTGCTCATACTTAAGATTGGCAGCAGACCTGAAATAATTAAGGCCAACCTTTAAATTTAAACGTGTTGATACCGGAAACCGAAAGGCAGAACCGGCAAGAACTCCCCAGGAGACATCCGTTGAATTCGAGTTTTGGTCCAGGTAAAACCATAGATTTGATGGGTTATTATATTGCAGCTTTTGCTGTGGCAGATAGGTCACATTAACACCTCCCTGCAACTGAATATCAAGATAGGCACGACCCAGAATTATTGTATATACGGGACCAACTAGTAATGCATTCGACATCCATGGATTTGTTGTAGATGAATAATATTTGGGAATCGCAGGATTTTCGGGAAGAACAGGAGTCCTGTTTATCAGCATATTCTCCAATTTAGTATTATCCAGAGTATTGGTATTGATCAGGACCAATCCTTTTAATCCCCATTTTGAAGTTAATGGGTACGTAGCATCCAGCAAAAGAGAGAACCCCTTTTGGGCAAAACCGGATGAGGCATTATTGACATTGGTCTGACTAAAGCTTCCCAATGGCACAGAACCGGCCATTGAAAACGAAAAATACCAATTATCTGTCTGAGAATAACAATTGATTGTCAAGGCAATCAATACCAATAGAAACGTTGTTTTTTTCATCTGTATGAATTTTTATTTGTTACCAGACTCTGAAATTGATAAAGTGTCGGTGAACTGCTTTTAAAAGATGTGTTTTAACTGAAAAAAGTTACAAGAAAAGGAAGGATATGTCCCTGAATAATTTTTCCGGTTTCCTGATTTAATTGACTACCCCAAAGGCTGTGAGGAATTGAAAATATAACAATGGTGACTAGTGAAGCAATAATGATCCAAACCCGGGCACTATTCTTCCTGATCATCACCAATGCCAGAAGCCATGCCATAACTGCAATCAAGGTTTTATTATCTGTAAGATCCCACCCAAAGGGGACACCGGTCCACCACTCATTAAAGGCATATTTTTGGACAACAGGCCCCAGAATGAAACCTCCTATGACCAGGATGACAAAAGTAAAAACCGCCATTAATTTATAAAACCGCAAATTAAATAAGGATAATAATCCGGCAATATTACTCAAAAACATGGCCAAAAACATCAGAAAAATATGGGTATAGAGCACCAATTTTGGAACATCCCCAGTGAAACGAATTATGATATTGGTGCCAGTCCCAACCTTAATAGGATTGCCCTTTTTTTCCAGATCAACCCTGTACTCCAGTTTGCCGGCAGGAGGTTGATTCGGAAGATAACCGATCAACTTATCCCCTTCTCTCTTTAAATCAACTTTTGTCATTTCTTCATGAGAAGGGTATTTCCGATAACGAAGCACTCCCTTTACTCCAATATCGGGAATCTGCAGAATTACCGGACCATCTGCCTTACCCTGTTGTGAACGTAAAAAACTGATCGGATAACTCTGTATTCCAGTATTCACTACAGCCTTTAACGGATAAGTCGGACCAGTCACACGTTGGTACACTGCAGCACCAAAAGTAAATACCAAAGCAAAGACCCAAAGAAGACTTTTCATAAATTATCATCCGTTTAATGGTCCGTGAAAATAGCAATAAATAACTATTTTTACAACTTCTAACATCTTTAACGATTCAATAAAATGAAACAAGCCAATAGAGAAATGCTCACACAGAAGCATGATTATCTAATGGGGTGTTCTATCTGACAATTAAAAACAACTTATCAACAGATGAAATTGCAAGCTATTATTATCTTTCTAATCGGAGTTTTTGTCACATGCAACCTGAGTGCAGAAGCTAAGAAAACCAGGGCTCCAAAAATCCAGTTTATTGTCAAAGAGGCTGATAAAAAAGTTGAAGTACTCGTTGACGGAAAATTATTCACCGCTTATTGCTGGCCCGACAACGTTATGAAGCCAGTTCTCTATCCGGTGCTGACCTCCCAAGGAACAGAAATTACCCGGGGATATCCAATGAATCCAAGAGCAGGTGAACGCGTTGATCATCCGCATCATATTGGCATTTGGTTTAATTACGGTGATGTGAACGGATATGATTTCTGGAATAATTCAACCGCTATTCCGGCAAGCAAAAAAAATGGATTTGGAACCATCAAACATTTAAATATTAACCAATTAAAAGAGGGTTTCGGTGAGGCGTTGATGGTGTCCACTGAAAGCTGGACCGATCCGACAGGAAAAGAATTGCTTTCAGAGAAGACTGAATATCATTTTATTGCCAAAGGATCCACCCGGATTATTGACCGGGTGACTAGGCTCACCGCGACCGGAGATGATGTTTCGCTGAATGATAATAAAGAAGGGGTGATGGCAATCCGCGTAGCCCGACAACTGGAGCTTCCTTCAAAGGATGAAGTGATCATGACCGATGCAAAGGGGAATCCAACAACTGTCAAAAAAATGACCAACGAAGGAGTCTCTGGAAGTTATCGAAGCAGTGAAGGGATAAAAGATGATGAAGTCTGGAGTACAAGGGCTAAATGGATGGACCTTCACGGCAATATCGGCAGTGAAAAGATTGCAGTTGTCATGTGTGATCATCCCAAAAACCAAAGTTATCCTACCTACTGGCATGCAAGAGGTTATGGACTCTTTGCTGCCAATCCGCTTGGCTGGAGTGTGTTCACCAAGGGAAAAAAGAAATTGAATTATAGGATACCTGCCGGAAAGTCATCAATCTTCAGATACCGGATTATCATCCATTCTGGAGGGGACCTTAACGACAGTGAAATCAGCAGCTATGCTGACGATTTCGCCCGAAAATATTAAAGCAATAACCTCCTGTTCATGGCTCTGAATTACATTTGGATATTATTCTTTTTGATTGCCTTTGTAATCGGGCTGGTGAAGATGGTATTACTGGGTGATACACAGGTTTTTACCGACATGGTCAATTCTGCCTTTGAAATGGCTAAAAGCGGATTTGAGATTTCATTAGGACTGGCTGGGGTGCTCACGTTATGGTCCGGAATCATGAAAATTGGTGAAAAAGGGGGCATTGTAAATATAGTCTCAAAGTTGATTGGTCCATTTTTCAATAAACTTTTTCCGGAACTTGGAAGAAACCATCCCGCTTACGGCCCCATGATGATGAATTTTGCGGCAAATATGCTCGGACTAGACAACGCAGCCACACCGATGGGACTTCAGGCCATGGGAGAAATGCAAAAATCGAATCCGAACAAAGAGATCGCTTCGAATGCTCAAATCATGTTTCTCGTCCTAAATGCCTCTGGTCTGACAATTATCCCAATTTCAGTCATGGTCTACCGTGCACAGTTGGGCGCCCATGATCCGTCTGATGTGTTTATTCCGATTTTACTGGCAACCTTTTTTTCAACACTTACCGGACTTATTGGAGTATCTATATATCAGCGAATTAACTTATGGGATCGCACGATTATCGCATATTTGTCAGGGATGCTTTGTATTGTCTTTTCATTGATATACTGGACCCATACCTTGTCGCCCGAAAGTCTGGCCTTATACTCCAAAGTGTTTAGCAACCTTATGCTGTTTTCCATTATAATCCTTTTCCTGTCACTTGGATTCCTGAAGAAGATCAATGTTTACGAAACTTTTATAGATGGAGCAAAGGAGGGTTTTACAACTGCCGTAAAAATCATTCCCTATCTGGTTGCCATCCTGGTTGCTATTGGGGTATTCAGAGCCTCTGGTGCAATGAGTTTTTTTATTGCCGGAATAAAGTGGAGCATTGAGGCAGCAGGAATAAACAGCGATTTTATAGGGGCTTTGCCAACAGCGCTTATGAAACCACTGAGCGGTAGCGGATCACGGGGAATGATGATCGATGTGATGAAAACATCCGGAGCTGATTCATTTGTTGGAAGACTCTCATGCGTAGTTCAGGGAGCCGGTGATACTACCTTTTTTATCCTGGCAGTATACTTTGGCTCAGTTGGAATCAAAAAAACAAGGCATGCTCTTACTTGTGCACTATTGGCCGACCTTGCTGGCCTGATAGCCGCTATCCTGATCGGATATTTGTTTTTTCACTAACTTAAAATCCATGTAAAATACTACATATCATATATTTAAAAAAAATAGCTACAAAATAAATTCCCGAAAAAAATATTTTTCGGGAATTTATTTTAAATACCTGCTAAAAACAACCTATCTAACTAATGATCAAATTGGGTAAACTAACACCCGGGACCTTAGTTATTATAATTAATTTTTTTTGCTGGTTGTGCTTGCATCTTTTTTGGTGGTTGCATCTGCAGATGTTTTTTTGGTGCACTTGCCGGCTGCAGCCTTGTCTCCACTCTTACAGCACGACTTTTTATCACCACTCTTGCAACAGGTTGCAGCTTTTGGTTTGCTGGTTGCATCCTGTGCATTTACGTTAGCAGTTACCAGGGTCATCCCGACCATCATTACGAACAAATAAAACAACTTTTTCATCTTTTATAATTTAATTGTGAATAATAAAACGTACTTACCGATTGGCCGTTGATTTATAAATTCAAAAGCCAAAAAGGAAAACTTTTCCTTTAGAATCGAGTTTCAAATTTGGTAAATTTATTCCGTTATTCCAGAAACTGGCAAATATTTTATATAAAGTTGATATTCTGAATATTACAATCATGCATTCTAAATAGCCGGATAATTTGATGAAGATTAATAAGACTAAAACATCTTTTTATAGACCATCCTAATGATGGATTGTTTATCATTGCACTGAATAATTATTTATGAATAAAGAGTGATTTGAGTTTTCAGTTATGGTTTTAAACGAAATGGCCTCAGCGATTGAAGAAGTTTTTAGGGAACTGGATGAACATCTCAACCAAACCACTCTGAAAACAGGGATGAAATGCGCACATCTTTGCAACGCCTGTTGCAGGACGAAAAATATAGAAGCGAGTCCGGTTGAGTTTATTCCACTCGCTGCTGCACTTTATGAAACAAGGAGAATTGATGAATTCCTCAGCTTGTTGGATCTGAGTGATGAAACCGGACATTGCCCTCTCTTTTTGCCGGACGCCTGGAAAGAGGGTAAGGGAGGTTGTTGGGATTATAAAAAAAGGGGGTTGGTGTGTCGGCTTTTCGGATTTGGATATCGGCTTGATCGGGAAGGAATAGCTGAGTTGGTAACTTGTAAGGTACTGAAGGACAGCACTCCGGATGCTGTTGGCAAAGCACGCAAATTAGGTTATGATACACCTGACATCATTCCACTTTTTCGAAACTATTCGATGCAGCTATACAGTATAGCGCCGGATCTTGCTATACAACAATTACCCATCAATGCGGCGATTCGTATAGCAATAGAGAAATTGTATTTCCATTTTCCGCAAGAGATTAATCAATCAGATATACCCGAAGAAAGGTCTTAATAAAAAAAATAATTCAGGTAATTATTCAGGCTATTCCAGAGATTTTAATTCAATATTATTGTCTGTCATATATTTAGCCAATCGCTTACCGTGATTGATATCATCCCCGTTTAATTTTTGCATGATTTTCATAACTGTTGAATTTGGCTGAGAAGTCATGAAAAGTTCGAAATGAGACTCCCCAATTGAATGTTCAATCTCAGAAGCCAAAAGAAATGCATCTGCTCTTGACATTGGTCCGGATCTGAACTGCCCAATCTGCTCCATAATAATACGATTCATTTCACTAAGTTCCTGAACCTTTTTTTCGATGGAATTAGAAGGCATTATGCTTTCAGATAAAAAATTATCATTTATTGATTCGATCAGGGCAGCATGGTTCATCTCTTCAATCGAAAGTTTCCACCAAAAATTATAATCTTGTTTATACTTGACACTAAATAGCTGATAAAGATCGCCAATATTGAGTTCCAGGGAAATTGACTCTTTCAGGAACAGCTTAATTATTTCATTCATAAAGAACTAAATTTATAAAAATTCATTCTGTTCATAAGGTTTAAAAATAGTGGAAAATTGGAGAGATCGTTCAAATTTTCAAAATATATTATGTGTGTAATGGATATGTTCAGATTTACAGGATTTGCTGAGAAGTGGGGATTTAATATGGGTTTTATTAACTTTGCATATGAAATTGAATTCTGCACCTAAAAATTTTTTAGTTATACGAACAGGATAACAAAATTTAAGTTGAAAATATGTTTAAAACATTGATGATTGCCGGGACCGGTGGATTTATCGGAACAATTCTCAGGTTTTTGGTTTCCCGATATTTTCAGGAAAATACCTTCTCTCTCTTCCCCTGGGGAACTTTATCTGTGAATATTTCCGGGAGTCTTTTGATTGGAATTTTTTACGGGTTGTCAGAACGTGGGAATTTCCTGAGTCCGGATGTCCGGATTTTTCTGACAGTTGGTCTTTGTGGCGGATATACTACGTTTTCAACTCTTGCCAACGACAGTTTTATGCTTTTGCAGGAAAAAGAGTGGCTTAAACTTAGTCTTTATACCACGCTGAGTTTTTTTCTGGGATTAGTTGCAGTTTATCTTGGACGGATAATTATTAAATCAATTTAATATGGAAATCAAGACAACCAATGCTTTACTACGCATTTTTGTCAGTTCAACAGATCGTCTCAAACAGGATCTGCTTTCTGAATCAATTGTTTTTGAGGCAAAAAAGGAAGGAATATCAGGAGCAACAATACTTAAAGGTATTTTGGGATATGGCGCGAGTTCTGTCATACATTCTTACAAGTTCTGGGAGGTTGCCGATAAGGTTCCTGTTGTAATTGAGATTATTGATGAAGAGGTGAAGATCCGAAAGTTTTATGAAATCATACGTCCGCAGCTTGAATCAATGCGTTACGGTTGTCTGGTCACCATTGAAAAAATAGAGGTATTACTTTTCAAATCAGGTAAAAGTAAAAAGTAGATAAATCTTCTTCGTTAAATAACTAACATTAATTGATTTTCAAAAATGAATCCCCGTCATTCATTTCGTGTAAGGTGTGCGAAAGGATTTTTGAACGACGAGGATTCATAAATAGTTAAACTTGTCCCCTTTTCAAAAGTCGGACAAATGACAGGAAAATATCAACATTAAAGAACGTCATGCGCTCAAAAACTCATCGACCAGCATTATCCTCCGAAGATGTTCGGCAGACTCCTCCCCTTTCAGAATCCGCACTATTTCAAGCGAAAACTTCAAGGCCGCTCCAACTCCTCTTCCGGTAATAATTTTTTCATCTGTTACAAAGGGTTTTGTGCTGAGATCTGACCCAATCAGATAAGATTCAAATCCCGGATAGCAGACAGCTTTTTTACCTTTTAAAATGCCAAGATTACCTAATACCATAGGTGCAGCGCAAATAGCGGCTAAGTATTTTCCATTCTTCTGAAATTCAACAATCTTAGATTTCAATCCTGAATGTTCATTGAGATGCTTCGCTCCTGGCATACCTCCTGGGAGGATAATCAACATACCCTTTGAATAATCAACATCTTCAAACAAAAAATCAGCCCGGATCTCAATCTGATGAGACCCTTTAACCATATGTTTTCCAGTAACAGACACAGTACAAGTATTTAATCCCGCTCTACGCAAGACGTCAATAATCGTAACTGCCTCAATTTCCTCAAATCCTTCCGCCAGATGTACTGTTATTTGATCCATTTAAATTAAATCATTTAGCTATATAAAATAAGAAGATTTTTCCACAACATTCAGTGATTAATTCCCCGCGGCATCAATGCTTTTGATTTTATCTTTAGGATACTTCTCATCTGGCTTTAGAACACTAGCTTTCTCGAAATAAAAACGGGCAGCAGAACCATTTTTCTCATTCAAAGCATCATTCCCCTTTTTAATATAACCATCGTAAGTTGCCTTAATATTTTGGGAATCTAATCCATTAACAATTGCTTCGATCTCCTTTAATCGGGAAATGATATGATCAGTCTCGCTGATCTCCTTCGCCTTGTCATAATAAAAGCGGGCACCCGGATACTCTTTCCGATTAAAGGCATCATCTGCTTTCTTTACATGTTCAGCAAATAAACGCTGATCGGACTGTGATAATTGTTCCGTAATGATTTTGTCAATCAACTTGAGTTGTTGGGCCGGATAGGATTCCCATTTCATGATATCCAAAGCACTCCGATAATAAAATCTGGCAGAACTGTAGTTTTTAGTTTTCATGTGATCATCAGCACTGGTTACCTTTCCATTGAATTCTTTAATTTTTTCAGTAGTAATCTCAGAATCAATCATCTTATCACAAGACTCTATTTTGGAAAGTAAATATTTATCTCCTGGTCTTACTTTCAATGCTTCCATATAATAGAACCTTGCTATTGTCCACTGGGCAGTTTTAAAGTTTTCGTCACCACTCTTTGTTTTCTCAAAGTATAATTGATCAGAAGCATTTAATCTCGTATTATCTTCCACCGGTTTAGCAGCTGCTTTTGCAGCCAAAGCAGCCATAATTGCCTGAATCTCCTTGATCTTTTGAGGTGGTAAGGTTTCCTGTGGTTTAATTTTTTGAGCTTCACGGTATGCTATTATAGCATCAGAATATTGTTGAGCCGCAAACAAGGATGCTCCCCGATTGATAGCTTCCAGATAAAGTTTAGAAATAGCTCTTTCGCGCAACAGAGCGATTTGTTTCTCTGCATCTGAAATTTTTGCCAACGTAGGTTCGTCTCCCGGACGGATCCCCAAAGCTCCCTTGTAACTGGTAATCCCTTCAGTATATTTGGCCTGTTTCACGCTGGCATCACCTTCAGCGATCAGTCGGTTGAACTCTTCATCTTTCTTCGCTTTATCCATTAACTGTGCCAGCAGCTTTTCAGCATCGGCAATCTTTGCCAAAGTCGGCACGTCTCCCGGACGGATCCCCAAGGCTCCCTTGTAACTGGTAATCCCTTCAGCATATTTGGCCTGATTCACACTGGCATCACCTTCGGCAATCAGACGGGCGAACTCTTCATCTTTCTTCGCTTTATCCATTAACTGTGCCAGCAGCTTTTCAGCATCGGCAATCTTTGCCAAAGTCGGCACGTCTCCCGGACGGATCCCCAAGGCACCCTTGTAACTGGTAATCCCTTCTGCATATTTGGCCTGTTTCACACTGGCATCACCTTCAGCGATCAGTCGGTTGAACTCTTCATCTTTCTTCGCTTTATCCATTAACTGTGCCAGCAGCTTTTCAGCATCGGCAATCTTTGCCAAAGTCG
>CAIXZH010000096.1 GCA_903923905.1 uncultured Bacteroidia bacterium | reverse complement strand
GATAGCAATATAGGCATGCGAATGGTCGGGTACAGCGATGACAACAGCCTGAATATCGTCTCTTTTCAGCAAGTCACCATATTTCTCATAGGTATCAACTTTGACTGATTTTCCCGCTTTGGTATAAAATGCATTAACTCTTCGTTCAAATCTCTTCCGTTTAATGCCATAGACATCACAAGCTGCCACAGCTGTAACACCAGGAATCGTCAGGAACCCATCGAGCAAAAACATCCCCTGCCGTCCTAATCCAATAAATCCGATTTTAAGATCCGACTCAGGTTTTGTACATCCAATCATGCCAGGTAGTACAGCCAATCCTGTCATTCCCAAAGCTGACGCACCAAGAAACTTTCGTCTTGACCATCCTTTTTTCTGTTCTTCCATTGTTCCGATTTTAGGTATTCAAATAAGTTCAAAAAATTATTTTATGCAATTTTAGGAATTTTTATTATGGATATGATCATTCGTGATATTTAAATTTCTTCAATTACCAATAAAGGTTCTTTTCATATCGGTAGCACTCTTCCTCTAATTATTTACCGATAAAATTCCAGGCATAAGAGGACCAAAACCAATTGCTTTTGACCTTGGTTGTTCAGACAAAAGAAAATATCTTAACTTTGTTCCAAATCTTCTCAATCTAAATAAAGACTAATAACCAATGAAACAAGTTAAAGGACTAACAATATGAATATCAGGAATATTTATTTTTTACTGATCTCTGTTTTCCTGATCAGTTTTACCTCATGTAAGAAAAGCTCCTCCATCTCACCGACTCCCGTTGGCCCTACAAAAATAGATGTACCCGCCAGAGCAGGTGATGGAGTTACGTTCATCAATGGAGGAACATCCGCAATATTTAACCTCTACGCCCCAGGTAAAACATCGGTTTCACTAATCGGCGACTTTAATAACTGGACTGCCAGTTCAAAGTATACCATGACAAATTCAACAGATGGCACCCGTTGGTGGGTTCAGGTGGATAACCTTGTAGCTACAACCGAATATGCGTATCAATATTTCATAGACGGAACCTTAAAGGTTGGTGATCCTTATTGTCATAAAATACTCGATCCTGATAATGACAAGTATATACCGGCAAGTGTTTATCCAAATTTAAAAGCCTATCCTACTAATCTTACCACTGGCATAGTAAGTGTCATGCAGGGAACTCCAACTCCATATACCTGGACAACTTCTTCTTTCACCCGTCCTGATCCTAAAAATCTTGTTATTTATGAAATGCTTGTCAGAGATTTTGTTGCAACCCACAGCTACCAGACCATAACCGACACCTTAAATTATCTGGTAAAACTGGGGGTAACCGCTATTGAACTGATGCCGGTAAACGAATTTGAGGGTAATGATTCATGGGGTTATAATCCAAATTATATGTTTGCCCTGGATAAATATTACGGTACGCCCAATGCTTATAAAGCCCTGATTGATGCCTGCCATTCAAAGGGGATTGCCGTTTTACAGGATATTGTGCTGGAGGATCAGTTTGGCTCTTCACCAATGGTACAAATGTATTGGAATGCAACAGCCGGACAACCTGCCGCCGATAACCCCTGGTTCGACCAAACCAATATGCATCCCTATGCGGTTGGCTACCAGATGAACCATCAGAATGCAGCAACGGTGTATTTTGCAGAAAATGTGATGAAATACTGGATGCAGGAATATCATATTGACGGGTTTCGGTTTGATATGGGTGATGGATTTACCCAAACCAACTCCGGGACAAACGGAGCAACCTATGCAGCATATGATGCAGGCAGGGTTGCCATCTGGACCAAATATATCAATTACATGAAGAGTCTTGACCCCAACTTCTTAATAACAGGGGAGTACTGGACTGTACCAACTGAACAACAAGTCGTTGCCCAACTGGGATACATCGTGTGGAATAATCTGAGTACGCCAGGCGAGCAAGCTACCATGGGTTGGGCCACAAATCCCAGCTGGGACATTTCCGGATTATTCTATGACCAG
>CAIXZH010000095.1 GCA_903923905.1 uncultured Bacteroidia bacterium | reverse complement strand
GGGCTGGGGGGACGGCAACATCGCTCCCGGTATACAGCAGATAATTGACCCCACTCACCGAGGTGGTGGCCGTTACGGTCCCGTTCCCGCCAGGGGTGGTGCAGATCGTACTCCCGCTGACCGATAAGGCCGCCGGCAATGGATTAACAGTAATTGTTACATTGGAAGTATTGCTGCACCCATTGGCATCTGTTCCGGTTACTGTATAAGTAGTGGTAGTTGTCGGATTGGCGATAACATTGGCTTCGGTGGTTGAACTGAGGCCAGCAGAAGGGCTCCAGACATAACTTATACCACCGCTTGCAGTAAGTGATGTACTACTTCCTGCACATATCGCTGTATTCGGAGAAACAGTAATAGTTGGCAACGGATTAACTGTCACAGTCACATATTGTGTACTGGGGACCCCACCAACGGTAATAATAATAGTATAAGTGACATTAATTGAGGAACTTGTTGTATTTGTAAGTGCCTCATTTATTGTAGCGGTAGTTCCTGATGATCCCGGCGGTGTGATACCAGCAATTGTTGGTCTGGACCACGAATAGGTAGCTCCCGAACCACCTGATGCTGTATAGTTAAATGTTGCTCCGCTGCAAATTGCAGGAGAATAGGTTTTGGAAACAAAATTAGATCTTCCACAATTATCCGTAACTGATAAGTTCAGAACAATAGTCCCATTAATCGGATTGGGGGATGTATAATTTGTGGGATTGGTTGATGTACTTGAAAAAGTTCCACCTCCTGTGCTACTCCAAGTATAAGTAAAGGAACCGATTGTGCCTGTTACCGTTGCACTCAAAGGATAAGTTGTATTAGGGGCTAAGAATGCAGGAAAGGTTACATTGGTTATGCTGATTTGCTGTTTGGCTCCCGCCCAAAGTAAGAAATTAAAATATGCCCTCTCTGCAGCAATTTGGGAGGCTACAGTACCCGCGCCGTCATAACTGTGTGCGGTTTCATACATGACCATCCCTTTGGTATTATCCCCGTATGCAGGACCATAAGCTACAAGGATAGCCGGATTGGTTGGATAAACATAGGTAACCTTGGTTTTTGAATCGTAGTAATTATTGTCATAAACAGCGACCGTAGTGGTCCCTCTCCAGGATGATCCAGATTGAGGAAGATAAATCTCTTCTGATCCATTTCGTAAAGAGGCATCCATAGTACTCATAAACTGCATTACGGGATCGGCCGCAGTGGTTGAATTATAGGTATAAACATCAGTATTGGACGGATTAGTATGATTGCCCCATGCTACAAGTCCGTTTGTAGTCAGGAAATCAAATCCAGGCATCGCCGGAATTGTAATTGTTCCGGTTCCAGAAGTAGAAGTATTGATGGCCGCACCACCCACTGTTGTAGAAATTTCAAATGAATTTGCAGCCAGACCATTGGGAATTACATAATAGGTAGTTCCGGCCACTAATGGAGATGGCAAGGTGCCTGTTGAAGAAAATGAGACAGGCATCCCGGCAACAAATCCGTGCCCGCTAAGGGTCACCACTGCGGGTGAATGATTTGAAATCGTCACTGTTGTAGCTGCCCATCCCATATCCAAAGCGCTCACCGAGTGGCATCCATCCCAAAGAAAACCACCGTTGCTGATATAATTTTTTAATGCAATAACATAAGATATCGGCCAACTCTGAGGATCTGCATGAGGCAAAACATAAATATCCTGGCAACTGGTCAGTTCCGTAGGGTTTCCTTCTGTAACATAGGATGCGGCAGGAACTCCAGCGTTTGCATAATAAGGGGTGACCAATCCATCATTTGCGGCATCCAGAATGGCAGTTGGCCAACTGGATATTTTGCTGAAAACAGGAGCATAAAAAGCAGTAGAAATAGGACCATCTATTACTGCCCCATTTGATTTCCAATTCGTTATCAAAGTGCGCACCCCTGTATTATTTGCAACATCTTCTGCCGATACAATAAAAGGACCTCCACTGTAAATCTTGCCACCGGCACCTACAGGTAAAGTAAAATCAACCCCATCTTTTGATTTGGATGAATTAATTGACCAATAAACAGGTACATGTGCCTGAATCATGGCATAAACAAAGCCATAGGGTTTCAAGCCAACATTTAAAGAGGAATTCTGACCCATATCAACAATATATGCTCCCGCATTGAAGGCCTGGTTTGGGTTTTGACTAAAGGAAGTCAGCATCTTCAACAGAAGTGCAAAAACTAAAGCAAATCGTCTAAATTTCGAGCTTAGTATGTCTGAAGCATTCATAACCTAAAGATTTTTCGATGATGTTGAGTTTTACCAATTGTAAACGCAGTTTGTCACTGTCAATTTGCATAAGGTTGCAGCGTTCGCAGATCTTTTGACCTTATTTCCATGCTAAAATTGATATGCTGACTAACAAAGTTATCCTTGAATAAGGTGATAGTCGGATATTAAACGGTTATTTCCGTTTATATCCGAAAATAATCGGTTATATTCGAATAAATTCAATTGGGAATTTGTATATTAGTAAAAAAAGAATTCCAGATGGTTTAAAATTAAAGAAGGGTCCGATTATTAGGTTCAGTAAACAATCAGGATAATATAATTATGAAATCTAAGAATTCAAAAAGTGACGCCGTTAGATTGCGTCAAAGGGCGGAAAAGTTGTTAAACAAAAAGGCGTCAAAAACCAATTTGAAACTTTCGGAGGAAGAAATGGTTAAACTTATCTATGAACTTGAGGTCCATCAGGTGGAGCTGGAATTACAGAATGAAGAACTCAGACAGGCCCAAACTACGGCTACCCGCTACGCTGAAAGATATCTTGAGCTGTATGATTTCGCACCGATAGGATATCTCACACTTTCAAAAGAGGGTGCAATTATTGAAATAAACCTTTGTGCATCAATGATGTTGGAAAGAGATCGGTCGCAATTAATAAAAAGTCAATTGGGATTTTTTATCACCAATGATTCCAAAGCTGTCTTCAATCACTTTCTTTGGAAAATATTCACAGACTGTAACAAAGAAAAGTGTGAAGTAATCCTGGAATGTAACAATAAAACGGAAATGTATGTACGCCTCACGGGAATTATTGACAGGAACAAGGAACAATGCCTGGTAACAGTTATGGATATCACGGAACAAAAACAGGCTGAAGCAGAATTGGAGAAATGGGCTACCATATTTAAACCCAAGGCAAACTAAGCCGTTCAGACACTTGTATCCCACAAAAAATAAAGCCCAACCAGTTATAAATCAACAGTTGGGCTTTAAAATGGGTGGAAGATGGGGCTTGAACCCACGACCTCTGGAACCACAATCCAGCGCTCTAACCAGCTGAGCTACATCCACCATTTTGCGGATGCAAATATAGAGAATGTTTTCTGATTCACCCAAATGATTTGTTAACTTTGTTTGCCGGTAATTATCCGGATAAAATGGCTATTGATTATTCGCCTACAAGATAAAAACATTACGATTCTATCCGTGAATTGAGAGATTCGATTTGAATCCGATCATGGAAACAAACAGAACTGAGTGCCTTCAATCTAAAATATAAAAAACCTGTACAATTCAATATTTATAAAAAAGCGAAATGAATTATTTACTCGACAATCCCGATGCAGAGCGGATTTATCAGGAAATCTTATTAAAGATTAAACGTTTACAAAACCGGGATGTGGTCAATTCCATGGGGAAAAGAGGTATTGATTATAAAGTAAACTATGGGGTTTCAATCCCTTTATTACAGGGTATAGCTTCAGAATACCCCAATAATCACCTGGTGGCATTGAAATTATGGAATAAACAATGGCGCGAGAGCATGATCCTGGCCACACTTTTGGAAGAACCTGAAAAAGTCACTGAAAATCAAATTGACTTCTGGGTAAGAAATTTTCCATCGATTGAAATCGCAGAACAGGCTGCGATGAACTTATTTTCAAAAACCGGGTTTGCCTATCAGAAAGCCTTCGAATACTGCATCAGCAAAAAACTGTTAGTGAAAATCGTAGGACTTCTAATAATCGGGCGATTAGCATTAACAGATCGTGATGCACCGGATGAGAATTTCGATCCTTTCCTTGAATTAATGTCGCCACTTTCAAAGGATTCGCAATTGGCTACTGTTTTTTCACGGATTTTCATTCAGATTGGTATGCGTAACCCGAATCTTCATGGATTAGTAATCCGGCACGCTGCAATTTTAAAAACCATTGATTCGGAGGTTTCTCTGGACAATGCGGAATTAATCCTGAATGAGTTGGATTGCGAAGAGGTCAGAGCAATTATTAAGAGACGTTCAAATGGAATCTAATTAAACTTTAAAATCTTCTTTTGCCTTGAATATTGCACTCAATTTTTAAATCACTATTTTCACCATCCAAAATAAGCCCAGTTTCTTAATTATGCAAGTATTTGAAGTAAAAGACATTAGCACAATAAAGGCATTTCATGCCATTGCCCGTGATATTTACAAAGACGATCAAAATTGGGTACCCCCGATAAAAGCACTAGAGGATGCCACTTTTGATCCGACAAAAAATGCATTCTTTGAACATGGTGATGGGATCCGTTGGATACTGATCAATGATTCGGGTAAAACGATTGGAAGAATTGGCGCGTTTCTTAACAGGAATAAGGCTTATACTTTTCAGCAACCAACAGGAGGATGCGGTTTTTTTGAGTGCATCGAGGACCAGGAAGCCGCCAATTTGCTTTTTGATACGGCAAAGAACTGGCTTGCAGAAAGAGGCATGGAGGCCATGGACGGCCCGGTTAATTTCGGTGAAAACCTGCTGAACTGGGGTCTTCTTGCAGAAGGATTTATGCAACAGGGATTTGGGATGCCCTACAATAAACCATATTACCTTAAATTATTTGAAAATTACGGCTTTAAAATATATTTCAAGCAATATAGCTATCACCTGAATCATAAAGAGCCTTTTCCTGAACGGTTCTGGAAAATTGCTGAATGGGTCGCAAAAAAGCCTGATTTCAGATTCGAGCATGTCAGATTTGACAATATCGAGAAATATATTCAGGATTTTGTGAAGATTTACGAACTGGCCTGGGCCCGGCACGATAATCATCAGGCAGTTAATCTCGATGATATCCGTGGTATGATGAAGATCGCCAAACTTATCGCTGATGAAGAATTTATCTGGTTTGCTTATTATAAAGATGAACCTGTACTTCTTTTTGGAATGATCCCAGACTGGAATCAGATTCTGAAAAAATTAAATGGTGAAATCAACTTCTGGAGTCTGATCAAGTTTATATGGTACAAAAAAATCAGAACAATTACCCGGGCAAGGATTTTATTAATGGGTGTAGTTCCCAAATTCCAGGGAACCGGTCTGGAGTCTGCAGTTTTCTGGCATATGGACAAGGTAATGCAGCGAAAATTATGGTATGATGAAGTAGAACTTTCATGGGTAGGTGATTATAATCCCAAGATGATGGCAATTTACACCTCCGTTGGTAGTATTCCGGCAAAGACCCATTACACAATGCGTTATCTATTTGACCGTGAAGCCCCTTATGAAAGAGCGCCAATGCTTATGAGTCCCAATTTATCGATTCAAAATAAAGATAACTGATAAATTCCCAACGGTGTTCATTTCCTGAAGTGATATCAGATATTTGATTGCAACCGGTATTTCCCAATGAAACCCTCATGAACTTACATTCACAAAGGCAATGGATAAATCAAGGAGGGTTCCTTACCGATCAGGAATCTAAATACCTGTAAGTTAATTTATATTTATACGTGCAAAAGTAAATGTGAGAGGTTCACCAACAGAAGAACATTTTTGCATTTGTCGTGATCGAATAGAAATTTTAAAATACTTTTAAAAATACTATTGCAAATTATTGAAGTATGCTTATCTTTGCACCCCATATCAAGGTAAAAAGATTTTAGAACAAGATATTTAATAAATTATAATACACATGAAAAAGGGAATACATCCGGAAAATTATCGGCTGGTAGCATTTAAAGATATGTCAAATGAGCATACTTTTATCACCAGGTCATCAGCTGCATCAAAAGAGGTCATAGAAATTGATGGTGTTGATTATCCGCTTATTAAGGTGGAAATTTCCAATACTTCGCATCCATTCTATACCGGCAAGATGAAACTTGTGGATACTGCAGGACGTGTAGATAAGTTCATGACCCGTTATTCAAAACATATGGACAAACGTAAGTCCTAAGTTTAAAATATTGTGAAAAAAACCCGTATTTAAACAGTACGGGTTTTTTTGTGCTATTTTTACATGAAAATTGCCTTAAAATTAGAGGAGTTTGACCATTAGGAGAATTCTGGCATACAAATTGACAATCTATATTAAGCTCTGTTTCAGAGAAGGTTTAGACAAGTTGTCATTTCTTTAAATTGAAAATGGAAAACAAAAAAAATAAAGGACCCAAAAATAACTTCTTATTTTCCAGAGAGATAGAAAATCAGAATGATTTTATACCTATTATGGTTGACGGAGATGATGCAGAACTCAATGCAATTGAAGTCCCGGCAGTTCTGCCAATCTTACCACTTCGCAATACGGTTCTTTTCCCGGGTGTCGTGATGCCAATAACCGTTGGAAGACAAAAATCGTTATTGCTAATCAGGGAGGCATATTCGGGGAACAAACTGATAGGAACTATCGCCCAGAAAGATGGACAAATAGAAGATCCTGAAATTGCTGACCTCTTTCAGGTTGGAACAATGGCCGAGATCCTGAAAATTCTGGAAATGCCGGACGGCTCAACTTCTGTGATCATCCAGGGGAAGCGACGTTTCAGGATAAATCAAATCAGTGAATCCATCCCTTACTTTTCAGCAACAGTTAAAGTACTTGATGATATTCTGCCGAAAACCAAAATGAATGAGTTTGCAGCTCTCGTTGAGTCATTGAAAGACCTGGCCATCAAGATTGTAAAGTCATCAGGGAACATCCCTCCTGAAGCACAATTTGCAGTTAAAAATATTGAAAATGATACTTTTCTGATTAATTTCATTTGTAACAACACAGAACTCGGTTCGACAGAAAAGCAAGCATTACTTGAATTAGATGACCTGCGTGAACGAAGTACTATCTTACTGACATTTCTTGTTCGGGAAGTTCAGATGATCGACCTCAAAAAGGATATTCAGAAAAAAGTGAAGATAGATATGGATCAGCAACAACGTGAATATCTTCTTCACCAACAAATTAAAACAATTCAGGACGAATTGGGTGGCAACCCTTCTGAACAGGATATCGCGGACCTCCGGAAACGGAGTTTGGATAAAAAATGGAGTTCCAATATTCAGGCTGTTTTTGAGAAGGAGCTTTCTAAACTTACCCGTATGAATCCGGCCGCTGGAGAATATTCCGTTCAATCAGGTTATCTGGATACCTTCCTCGATATTCCATGGAATGTCTATTCGGAAGATAATTTTGACCTCCGAAATGCAGAGCGGATTCTCGACGAAGACCATTATGGTCTCGAAAAGGTTAAGGACCGCATTCTTGAACATCTCGCTGTGCTAAAATTAAAAGGAGATATGAAATCACCCATTCTCTGCCTTTATGGACCTCCCGGAGTTGGAAAAACCTCACTTGGGAAATCGGTGGCCAGAGCATTGGGGCGTAAATTTGTCAGAATGAGTCTGGGTGGTCTTCATGATGAATCCGAAATTCGTGGACACCGAAAAACCTATATCGGAGCAATGCCTGGCAGAATAATTTTAAATCTGAAGAAAGCAGGAACCTCAAATCCCGTTTTTATTCTGGATGAGATCGATAAAGTGTCGAGTGACTTTCATGGAGACCCGGCATCTGCCCTGCTAGAAGTTCTTGATCCTGAGCAAAACAGTGAATTTCATGACAACTATATCGACCAGGATTACGATCTTTCACGGGTCATGTTTATTGCTACTGCAAATACGTTGAATACTATTCATCCCGCTTTGCGTGATAGACTTGAATTAATTGACGTCAGCGGCTATTTAATTGAAGAAAAAATTGAGATAGCTCAGCGCCATCTCATTACGCGTCAGCTCTTAAATCATGGTCTTGCAAAGAATGATGTAAAATTCACGAAGGAGGCGCTCGTCCGTTTAATTGAAGATTATACCAGGGAATCGGGTGTCCGTGAAATGGATAAGCAAATTGCCAAAGTCACTAGGCGTGTTGCGCGGAAAATTGCATTCAATGAGGAGTACAATAAAAAAATCGGAGTTAAAGAGATCAGGGAATATCTTGGATCACCCAGGTACAGTAAAGAGAGTTATGAAGGGAATGAATATGCAGGAGTAGTGACAGGACTTGCCTGGACTTCTGTGGGAGGCGAAATTCTCTATGTGGAAACCAGCTTAAGCCAGGGAAAGAGCAAATTCACCATTACCGGCAACCTGGGAGAGGTGATGAAAGAATCTGCTGCTATTGCTTTTGAATATTTAAAATCTCATAGTTTACAGCTTGGATTGAAACCCGAAGTCTTCGAAAAATGGGATGTCCACATGCATGTCCCCGAAGGTGCAATCCCCAAAGATGGACCCTCGGCAGGCATCACAATGGCTACAGCACTTGCGTCGGCTTTCACTCAGCGAAAAGTAAAAAAAGGATTAGCTATGACCGGTGAGATCACATTACGTGGTAGGGTGATGCCAGTTGGTGGGATCAAAGAGAAAATTCTGGCTGCAAAACGGGCAGGGATTAAAGAGATTGTTCTCTCGATAGAAAATAAAAAAGATATTGAAGAGATCAAGGAGATATACCTCAAAGGACTTACTTTCTATTATGTTGTTAATGTGGATGAGGTTTTTGAGATAGCGCTTCTGAAAGAACAGATCAGGAACCCTTTGACAATCTCCTAAACTTCATTGTCAGATACTAAAACCCAAAGCCGTTGCAACTGAAGTAACGGCTTTGCTTTATATAAACGCTTGAATGATTTTCTTAACTTATCAGGATGAAATAAATTTTCATTTACGGGCGACAATTAATAATGCCTTTCCTTCACAAATTATCTCTTCGATTCGGAAGTCAGTCAGTTTCAGAAACAGGGTGATCTCATCCCGTGTAAAGGCTCTCAACGTTGTTTGATCTTCAACCTCGCGAATCCCCTCTTCATCCTCAATGATATACCTGGCAAACCAATCCCAGGTCCATCCGGTAGCAAGATTTTTCTCCAAATGACTTATCCTTTTGATATTCTTATTATTACAGTCCATAATCTGTTCAAAATCATCGAACTCTTCAAAGATACGGTTGGCCTCAAAAACACCAAACACAAACAATCCCTTATCTTTCAAAGACTTATGAACCCCATTAAGGGTATTGATTATTCCTTGATTATCTGTAATATAAGCGATTGACCTGCCCGTTATCAGGATAGCATCAAATTGATTGTCAAATATTAAATTTCGCATATCCCCCTGGTTAAACCGGTCAGATTTCACCTCCAGACGGGCTATCTCCAGCATTTCATGGGATAAATCCAATCCGAGATAATCATATCCTTTGTCCAGAAACCTGCGCGCAAGCATTCCGGAACCACATCCAATCTCAAGAATCTTATGGCATTGATTAACTGCTAAAATTGAATCATAAAAATTGAATTCCTTGTCATAATCGAAAATATTCTGGTACATCATATGATAGATTTTGGCCAGGGTTGAGTAAAGTTGAGTCATCTTTAGCTTATTGTTTGTGTCATGCAAAAGATATGAATTACTTCAATACCACGATATTCAACATTAAAGGTATCCACAATTGTTCCGAACCTTAACCGAGTTTGACCTTATCGACCTTCTCAATCAATACGACGGCCTGTACCGAGATTCCCTCTTCACGTCCCTCAAAACCCAATTTTTCGGTAGTAGTAGCCTTAATATTAATAGCCTCTATATCTGTATTTAACACTTTGGATATTGCAGCTTCCATACCGGGAATATATTCCTTAAGCCGGGGTCGTTGTGCAGAAATTGTAGCATCGAGATTCACCAGTCTGAATCCCTTGTCTGAGACCATCCGGTAGGTTTCAGCCAGTAACAATTTGCTGTCAATACTTCTGAACTCAGCAGAGGAGTCAGGAAAATGGTATCCGATATCCCGCAATTTTGCCGCCCCCAGCAGTGCATCACAAATTGCATGAAGCAAGACATCCCCATCAGAATGGGCAACCAGTCCCTTATCATGAGGGATCAGGATCCCTCCAATCCAAAGCGTTTCTCCTTCTGCCAACTGATGAACATCATACCCCAATCCTATTCGATAACTCATACCAATCTTTTTGTTAATACATTAATTCATAAATAATCTAATATTTAACATCACTCTTGTAATACAACCCGGAATTGAACAAAAAACCCTAAAAAGAAAAACAATAGCCAAAACCATACCTATTTATATACTAACTTAACTCTAATCTCAGGATTTCGATACTGCTGAAGAAACGGATAGTAATCCTGTTAAAAATGGCAATCATTCCGGACAGTAGCAGACCAATGATTATTTATATTCAGCAAGTAAATTTCCTTACTCTTTTTCAGAAAATTAATCATCCTGATTTCAATATTTTCCAATATATTTGTACCACTTTGTTTCGTTTACAGGGAATAAGGTAAAACCGGACATTTAACCGGTAAAATATATGATTTTTACTTATATTTGTATTTTAAAATAAAGTGAATTTAAACGACATCGAAATATGAAGCTCAACGTTTTTGTTTATCTGGTTTTATGTTTGCTGATTGCATCTTCCTGTAGTTTAGTCAAAGGTAAGAAAAAAAGTACGTCATCAACAACAGGTTGGACGTACAATAGTCCCAAAAACGGTGGATTTGAATATCGTTCCGGATACACCCAGACCTCAGGTCCCGGGTTAGTATATATACAGGGGGGCACTTTTACCATGGGACGTGTCGAGCAGGATGTTATGTTTGAAAACAATAATACTCCGCGCAGGGTTACGGTTGCTTCTTTTTATATGGATGAGACTGAAGTCCGCAATGTTGACTGGCGTGAATACCTATACTGGTTACAAAGGGTTTACCCGAATGACCGGGATGTATACAAAGCAGCTCTCCCGGATACACTTGTTTGGCGGAGTGAACTGTCATATAATGAACCATATCTTGAAAATTACCTGCGTCATGCAGCCTATTCTGAATATCCTGTGGTAGGAGTGAGCTGGGTTCAGGTTGATAAATATTGCAGATGGAGAACCGATAGGGCAAATGAAGAGATTCTCATTGACAATCAAAAACTGCAGCCTGACCTTGCTCAGACAGGAGATAAGGTTTTTACGACAGATGGTTATCTCAATGCAGTTTATGATGGCGTTGATGGCAAAAGGCCACTTAAAAACCTAAGTAAAGATGGAGGTACCCGCCGGGTGAATATGTCAGACGGCCTTATCAAACCACGTTACAGACTTCCAACTGAAGCTGAGTGGGAATATGCAGCTTTGGGACTTTCAGGAAATACTGAAGATGAAGTAGTTCTTGAACGGCGCATTTACCCTTGGAATGGCAACCAGATCCGTAATTCAAGCAAAAAACACCAGGGCGAAATGCTGGCCAATAACGTAAGAGGCCGTGGTGACTATATGGGTGTTGCCGGATATCTTAATGATGGATATGAGATTACAGCTCCTGTTCATTCCTTTCAACCAAATGATTATGGATTGTACTGTATGGCGGGCAATGTGAATGAATGGGTACAGGATGTATACCGGCCAAATTCATTTGCAGTTGTAAGCGAATTCCAGCCACTAAGGGGAAATGTTTATACCAATTTCCGTCGTGGATCAGATGGCAAAATGATGAAAAACAAGTATGGAGAACTGGTAAAAGATACTGTTGCAAATTATACCAATTTCAAGGATGGTGACAATCAATCGGTAATCTCAGAATCTGATGATTGGAAAAATAACAACGATCCTTTAACTACTAGCCAGATGTACGCAGCTGGAGCCGCCAATTCTATATCGAGAATCTCTGACCATAGCCGGGTTTATAAAGGTGGGAGCTGGAAAGACCGTACCTACTGGCTAAGTCCCGGTGCACGCAGATATATGGACGAGCGAAAATCAACCAATGATATTGGTTTCCGATGCGCTATGACCCATCTTGGAGATTCGAATACCAAATCCAAATAGGAGTTAATACCGGAATCCTAAAAAACCTCATCTAAAAATGGGGTTTTTTAATTCATCCCAGTGCCATGTCAATTGAAGAATTATATCTGCTTTTTGTAAAACATCCGGTTATTTCAACCGATAGCCGCAACTTTGAACTGAATGCCCTTTTTTTTGCTTTAAAAGGGGAAAACTTTAATGGGAACAGCTATGCCTCAACGGCATTGGAAAATGGCGCCAAATATGCTGTGATCGACCAAGCATCCTATAATTTAAGTGAACGCTTTATTCTGGTAGATAATGTCCTTGAAACTTTGCAGGAATTGTCCCGCATCCACCGGCTGAGGCTCAAAATACCAATTATTGCAATTACAGGAACCAATGGAAAAACAACCACAAAAGAGCTGATTACTGCTGTTTTATCCAAAAAATTTAAGGTCACCGCTACAAAAGGCAACCTCAACAATCATATAGGTGTTCCACTTACCTTATTATCCATGACTGAGGAGACCCAAATCGGGATTGTTGAGATGGGGGCAAACCATCCTGGTGAAATAGCCGCTTTATGTGAAATTGCCCTGCCTGATTTCGGATTGATCACCAACGTCGGGAAAGCACACCTCGAGGGTTTTGGTTCTTTCGAAGGAGTACGAAATACCAAAGCTGAACTTTACAGGTTCATCGAGCACAACGGGGGAAAGATCTTCAGGAATAACTCCAACCCCTGGCTGAAGGAGATGGCCCGGGAGCTTGATACAATTGGCTATAGAACGACTCCCAAAGGCGAAGGAATCGAAGGGGAGATCGTTCAATACTCTCCAACACTGGTTTTCAAGGCAAAATTTCCAAAGGGTTGGCTTTACCTGAAAACAAATATTGCAGGGGGTTATAATCTTGAAAATGCTATGGCCGCCGTTTGTGTTGGAAATTATTTTGGAGTGGATCCCCTGGAAATAGCTGAGGCAATAGAGGCCTACAAACCTACCAATAACCGCTCACAGTTTATAAAAACGGCATTCAATACCATCCTGATGGATGCTTATAATGCCAATCCATCCAGTATGGATGCGGCACTTGAGAATTTTAAAACATTCGATGCACCTACGAAAGGGATTATTTTGGGTGATATGTTCGAATTAGGCGAAGCGTCCCATGAAGAACATCAGAAAATTACGGATAAACTGGCATCAATGGACCTTTCAATGGTTTTGCTTACAGGAGAGGAATTCTCGCGATGCAAGGTTTTTCCCGACTTTAAGGTATTCAGAAACAATGAATCACTCATTCAATTTTTGGAAAATTCCCAACCAAGGGGCTACCTGTTCCTTATTAAAGGTTCACGGGGGATGAAGCTTGAGAATGTGGCAGATAAGTTATGAAGCGTCCGCTAACCTTTCTGGCTTCTCGCACCTTGCGGAAGAGTTTAAATCCTTAACTTTGCAGCCATTAGCAAATACTAATTCATTATTGTGCAGAATTTAAAAGAATATATAACCCACCCCGTTTTTAAAAAGATTGGTGAAATATCAGATCAGGAAGGTATTGAAACGTATGTGGTTGGTGGATTTGTCCGGGATGTGCTGTTAAACCGGAAACGGGAGGTCTTCGATGTGGATGTTGTGACTGTAGGCAGCGGTATTGACCTGGCAACCAAGGTTGCAGCTTCCTTGCGGCCCGGACTGAAGGTGAGTGTTTTCCATAATTTTGGCACCGCCATGTTTCGCTTCAACGATATCGATTTTGAGTTTGTTGGTGCACGCCGGGAATCATATCGCCAGGAAACCCGCAAACCAATCGTCGAGGACGGCACTTTGGAAGACGATCAGAAACGTCGTGATTTCACGATTAATGCATTAGCTATCTGCCTAAATATCAATAGATTTGGCGAAATGCTCGATCCGTTTAACGGAATTGGCGACCTTGAAAACAAGATTTTAAAGACTCCGCTTGCCCCCGAAATAACCTTCTCCGACGATCCACTGCGCATGATGAGAGCCATCCGGTTTGCGACCCAACTCGATTTTGTCATTGAAGAAAATACTTTAGCTGCGATTGAAAGTCAGCGGACAAGGATTGATATTATTTCGAAAGAGCGGATCTCGGAAGAGATCAATAAAATTATGCTCTCCCCAAAACCGTCCATTGGTTTTAAACTGCTTGAAAAGACAGGCTTACTGGCAATCATCCTGCCCGAAGTGCAAAAACTTAAGGGGCGTGAAACCAGGAATGGGATCGGACATAAAGACAATTTCTACCACACGCTGGAGGTTCTTGACCGAATTTGCAAAAATACGGATAACCTCTGGCTCCGATGGTCGGCATTGCTTCATGATATTGCGAAGCCGGTAACCAAGCGGTTCGATGAACGGTTGGGATGGACCTTTCATGCCCATAACTTTGTGGGTGAAAAAATGGTCCCACGCATGTTTGACCGGTTAAAACTCCCATTGAATGAGAAGTGCAAATATGTGCAAAAGATGGTTTCACTCCATATGCGGCCGATTGTCTTATCGGAAGAGGAGGTTACCGATTCTGCCGTACGTCGGTTGTTGTTCGACGCAGGGGATGATATCGATGATCTGATGACATTATGTGAGGCTGATATCACCTCAAAAAATCCTGACAAAGTTATTAAGTACCTGGCTAACTTTCAATTGGTACGTGAAAAATTAAAAGATATCGAAGAACGTGACGCACTCCGTAATTTTCAGCCACCAGTTTCCGGCGAACTGATTATGGAGACTTTCTCAATTCCTCCATGTCGAGAAATCGGGATCATAAAATCTGCGATCAAAGAGGCTATCCTTGAGGGTGAGATACACAATAACTTCGAGGAGGCCTATCAATTTATGCTTACTAAAGGGAAGGAGCTTGGGCTAAACGTTACTGAGAAGTGACTTTGGTTAAATTGCCAAACTAATAATCCCGTTTATTTATTGGCTGTTTGCAACTATAACCTCAAAGGGAATAAACTTAAAAGGCAGATATAAACCATTTTAGAAAAACTCCAATTTATTCCAAATTAACCCATGCAGAAATATCATTCTCTGATCATTAGTCTTAATTCATATTGATCTGCCGCTGTGATCTATTAAAATCTTTCGTAAAATAAAGTTGATAAATTGCAATTTATTAAGAAACCGTTTTGTAATTATCTGAACAAAACAAAATCTTTTTAACACTTAATTTATTGCAGCAATACTAATATCTGAAATCACCAATGATCCTGGACAATAGTGACCACCATAGCTCGTAGGTATACTAGTAACATATATTGAAGTGGTTGTACTGCAGTTAAGTGAACTGCAAACAAGCGTAAAGGGGCAAGTACCAGTTCCTGAATTACTGAAATTTGCTGTCACTGTAATTTTGTATTGTTTACCTTGTTCAACACTAAAAAAAGACGTTTTTGTTATATTATCAGTGACATCCTCTACTGTTATTGGAATATTTCCGGATCCATTTAAAACAGTAAAATTTTGGGCCAAATATTCACCTACAATTACTCCTCCTGAATAATGAGCTATGGAAATCCAATCACCTTGATTTAGTGCTGTCCATTCAATTGACAGATTAGGTAATGTAATAAATGTCAGTTCATTCCCATAAGCTGTTCCAACACTATTTGTAGCATAGGACCTTACAAAATAATTGGTAGAGGCAGTTAGTCCTGTAATAGCGCTTATAAAACTTCCAACACCTGTACCATCGGTTGTAACATTATTTGAAATAGTCGGGCTGGATGAGGTATCCCAACAGACTCCCTTTGCTATTACAGCAGCACCACCATCGCTTGTGATATTTCCGCCACTTGAGGATGTTGTGGATGTAACTGCCGAAATGGCCGTGGTAGTAATAACTGGCAAAATTGCAGGTGTGATCATTGTCAACTCATTTCCATATGCTGTTCCAACACTATTGGTGGCATATGCTCTTACATAATAGGTGGTTCCTGGTAATAATCCTGTAATTGAACTTGAAAAACTACCTGTACCTGTACCATCTGATGTATTGGTGTTTGAAGCAGTTGGACCGGATAAAGTATTCCAGCAAACTCCCCTCGCCGTTACCGCAGCGCCTCCATCAGATGTAATATTACCACCACTAGTAGCAGATGCAGAGTTAACAGCTGAAATAACTGTTGTGGAGATAACTGGCAAAATAGCAGGTGTTGTTACGGTCAACTCATTGCCATAGGCCGTGCCTATGCTGTTGGTGGCATAAGCCCTCACATAATAAATGGTGCCGGGTAATAATCCGGTCCCAGAACTTGTAAAACTTCCCGAACCTGTACCGTCGGTTGTTTTGCTGTTGGAAATAGTTGGACCAGATGAGGTATTCCAACAGACTCCCCTCGCTGTTACTGCTGCACCACCATCAGTTGTTATATTGCCACCACTTGTAACTGTTGTTGATGTAACGCCTGAAATAACTGCTGTAGTGATAACCGGCAAAATAGCAGATGTGGTTAATGTCAGCTCATTACCATAGGCTGTCCCAATACTATTGGTGGCATAGGCTCTTACATAGTATGTAGTTCCAGGTAATAAACCGGAGATTGAACTTGTAAAAATACCGGAGCCCGAACCATCGGTTGTTATGTTGTTTGAAATAATCGGTCCGGATGAAGTATTCCAGCAGACGCCGCGAGCAGTTACTGCTGCACCTCCATTAGAAGTAATATTGCCACCACTTGTTGCTCCATTAGCAGTTAAATTTGAAATTGCAGTGGTGTTAAGTGTGGATAAACCCGTGGTAGTTGTCGCTGATACTTGATTTCCGTATGATGTTCCGACACTATTGATGGCATACGCCCTGACATAGTAAGTTGTTCCTGCTGTCAGCCCCGTAATTGCACTTGTAAAACTGCCTGTACCGGTTCCATCTGTTGTTTTGTTGTCTGAAACAGTTGGATTCTGGCTTGTACTCCAGCATAAACCACGAGCTGTGATTGAGGCGCCTCCATCATTGGTAATATTGCCACCGCCAGCTGCTGAGGTTGACGTGACAGCAGTTAAATCAGAAGTAGTCAAAACAGGTGCCAGAGCTAAAGTTGTGAATGTTGATTGGTCACTGTATCCGGTTCCTACTGAATTTATGGCATAAGCCTTGAAATAATAAGTAGTACCCTGGCTTAATCCGGTAAGAGCACTTGAAAAGTTCCCTGTACCAGACCCATCGGTTGTTTTACTATTGGAGGTTATTGGATTCTGGGTTGTGCTCCAGCAAACTCCGCGAGCTGTGACGGTGGCACCTCCGTCAGCAGTGACCTGTCCTCCCGACGAAGCAGAGGTTGCTGTAATATCGGTAACAGCTGAAACTGTTACGGAAGGGGCTATTTTAATCGTTTCTTTTTTGCAATTCACTACTGTCCGGTTAAGAATTCCAGAGTGACAACTGGGATCCATCGGGCTGGTTATTAAAATTATTATTGTTTTCAAAAAGTTCTTTGACAGGGGTCTTTTCGAACAGAGTAAGACCCAAAGTTTGAGCGAATGT
>CAIXZH010000094.1 GCA_903923905.1 uncultured Bacteroidia bacterium | reverse complement strand
GCGGCGGTCTTGAAAACCGTTGTACCGAGAGGTACCGGGGGTTCGAATCCCTCTCTCTCCGCAATTACGGGTGTAGCTCAGTTGGTAGAGCACTGGTCTCCAAAACCAGGTGTCGGGCGTTCGAGTCGCTCCTCCCGTGCAAAAGCCTCAATATTCAGTTATTGAGGCTTTTGTATTTAAAATTGCAATAAACAAAAAATACAAGCGGGTAAAAACATTATGACAAGAAACCAGTAGCCAAAAGCCAGCAGCCAATAATGAACCCATTCGCATATATTTTCTTTCCCCATGCATAACGTTATAGAACCTAGAAAATCATCCGAATCGTGTAATTTTGTCTTATTCACCCGGAATTTTAAATTGCATTCCTGCCACTAAGTCAGTAAACAACTTTTGGCATAAGCTTTGAGAAACAATATGAAATAATTTAAAGGATATAAATATTAAATCATAGTATATGAAAGGTAAAATTGGGGTTACAAGTGATAACCTGTTTCCGATTATCAAAAAATTTCTCTATTCCGATCACGATATCTTTTTGCGGGAAATCATCTCAAATGCTGTTGACGCCACACAAAAGCTGAAAACAATAGCATCTGCCGGAAAATACAAGGGAAGTGTGTCTGATTTAAAAGTTTCTGTCAGTTTAAACAAAGAGGCCAAAACCATCACCGTGTCTGATAATGGTATCGGGATGACCTCTGACGAAGTTGAAAAATTCATTAATCAGATTGCCTTTTCGGGGGCCAATGAGTTCCTTGAAAAATACAAGGACGATGCCAATGCGATCATTGGGCACTTCGGACTCGGGTTCTATTCCTCATTTATGGTTTCCGAGGAAGTTGAAATTGTCACCCGCTCCTGCCAGGAGGATGCCAAGCCTGTTCGGTGGATATGCGACGGATCACCTGAATATGTCCTTGAAGAGGCGGAAAAAACCGAAGTTGGGACTGACATTATCATGCACATCAATTCAGATTCCATAGAATTTCTGGAAGAGAACAGGATAACCGAACTGCTGAATAAATATTGCAAATTCCTCCCCGTGCCTATCGTTTTTGGCAAGAAGAAAGAATGGAAAGACGGAAAATATGAGGACACTGGTGAAGATAACCAAATCAACGAAGTTATCCCTGCATGGGTCAAGAAACCGGTTGACCTTAAGGAAGAAGACTATAAAGATTTCTATCACAAGCTATATCCATATGGTGACGAACCACTGTTCCATATTCATCTCAATGTTGATTATCCATTTAATCTGACCGGAATTCTCTATTTTCCAAAACTGAAAAACAACTTCGAGGTTCAGAAAAATAAAATTCAGCTTTATTGCAGCCAGGTTTTTGTGACAGATTCCGTTGAAGGGATTGTTCCTGAATTCCTAACCCTGCTTCACGGTGTCCTTGATTCGCCGGATATTCCTTTAAATGTTTCGCGTTCTTACCTTCAAAGCGACTCCAATGTAAAGAAGATCAGCGGTCATATTACCAAAAAGGTGGCTGATCGGTTAACCGAAATTTTCAAAGAGAACCGGACTGAATTTGAGGAAAAGTGGAATGATCTCAAGTTGTTCATCGAGTATGGTATGCTGACTGATGAGAAATTCCATGAAAAGGCCTTGAAATTCTACCTTTTTCAAAATACGGATGGAAAATCATTTACATGGGAAGAGTACGAAAATATCATCGCCGTCAACCAGACGGACAAAGACAAAAAGTTGGTTTATCTTTATTCAACCAATAAGGATGAGCAGTTTAGCTTTATTGAAGCAGCCAAGGGGAAAGGCTATGATGTACTTTTAATGAATGATGTTCTAGCAACACCATTATTGAATCATTTTGAGCAAAAATTCCCTGAAAAACATTTTGTACGTGTTGATGCTGATGTAGTCGATAAACTTATTCAGAAGGAAGGCACTAAGGAGGATCTGCTGTCTCTGGAAGAGAAAAACGATTTAAGCCCTGTATTTCAGGCAATTACTCCAAAGGATCGCGGTCAGTTTATCATTGATTTCCAGGATCTTGGTGAAGATGGACTGCCAATGATTGTAACTCAGAACGAGTTTATGCGACGCATGAAGGATATGTCCAAAATGCAGAGCGGGATGAGCTTCTACGGAGATCTTCCCGACAGTTATAATCTCGTCGTTAACATGGGCCATCCCCTGATTAAAAGAGTAATTGCTGACAAACACGGGAAGCTTGAATCAGAATTGTCTATTTCTGCAAAAGAAATCTCAAAATTCAAAGCCGAAAAAGAAGCCCTCAAAAAGTTGAAGGAGGGAAAGAAAGAGGAGGAGGTTCCCCAAGAAGAAAAGGATCTTTTAAAAGAGACCGAAAATAAGATTGCTGAACTTGAAGATCAAAAGCGGAGAAAACTGGAGGCTTTTGGCGCATCAAATGATCTAGCAAAACAACTTGTTGATCTGGCATTACTTGCCAATAATATGTTACGTGGTGAAGCTTTGAATAATTTCGTGAAAAGGAGTGTTGAAATCATGAAATAGTAATGATTTCAAATCACCAGCCGGGAAGATAACAGACTTCGCTCGAATCGAAGATCAACAGGATAAAATGGAGATAATTCAATCCGGTAACTAAAAATATGTTGTTTCCGGATTAAATAATCGGTAATTTTCACAAAAATAAAGCCTTAGTTTTTTAAACGTAATTCTATTCTCATGAAAGTTGCTTTGTTAACTTTTCTCCTGTTTTTTGGATTCTTCCCGGCCGGATACGCACAAAAACCTATGAATGTAATCACTTACAATATAAGGTATAACACCGCATCCGACAATGAAAATGCATGGCCCAGGCGTCGTAGTGATGTTATCCGGGTTTTGAAGACACACAAAGCCGATATCTTCTCAGTTCAGGAAGCGCTTTATGATCAGATTATGGATCTTAAAGATGGGATGAAGGGTTTTGAATATGTGGGTGTTGGGCGGGACGACGGCAACGTAAATGGTGAATTCTCCGCAATATACTATAATTCTGGTCGTTATACTCTTCTCGAAGATGGGACATTCTGGCTTTCCAAAACGCCTAAAATTCCTTCCAAAAGCTGGGATGCAGCCTTAAATCGGGTATGCACCTGGGCCAGGTTCAGAGAAAATGAGACGTTTCATACTTTTTATGTTTTCAATACCCACTTTGACCATGAGGGATCATTTGCAAGAAAAAAATCAGTTGAATTAATTCTGCAAAAAATCACTGAAATCGTCGATAGAAAAGACCCTGTTCTTCTCTGTGGCGATTTTAACCTGACTCAGGATGAAAAACCATTGGTAATAATCAGACAAAAACTGAAAGATTCACGACAAGTCAGCAACAATGCTCCCAAAGGTCCTGTGGGAACCTTTAACGGATTTGACTTTCATAGCACACTTGAAAATCGGATTGACTATATATTTGTCAATAAGCTGGTTGATGTGATCAATTACAGTGTCTTGACCGATTCCCGGGAAGGAAGGTATCCGTCAGATCACCTTCCTGTCCTTATCCAGGTAGAATTAAAAAACAACAAAAGAGATTAGATTTACATTAGATAAACCCATTTATTTCTGATTCCCCAGTAAAAAATTAAATATGAGCTTAAACCTGGATGAAAAGGATCTTGAAAAGATCATAATGATAGGTGACAAGGTCCTTGTTAAACCTAAAAATCCAAATCTACAGACATCATCCGGTTTATACCTTCCTACAACAGCCGTTGAGAAAGAGAGTATTCAGGCAGGTTATATCATTAAAGTAGGACCTGGATTCCCACTTCCGGCTGTAACAGAGGATGAGGAGGTCTGGAAGAAACAGGAAGAGGTTAAATATGTTCCATTACAGGCAAAAGTTGGCGATCTCGCAGTTTACCTTAGTAAAGCCGGATTTGAAGTCGAGTTTAAAGGAGAAAAATTCATAATCCTCTCTCATTCTGCAATCGTTATGATTGTACGGGACGAAGGTATGTTTGTCTAACCACCCAAGTGGTTAGAGACAAAGCCTAAGATTACCCCCTATTTTTGTGGCAAGTCCTGGTGCGACTTAAAGTCGCGCCAGGACTTGCTTAAAATAAGAAGAGGGTATCTAGCGACACCCTCTTCTAACCTAACCTAACTAACCTAAATCCTATGAAAAAACCTGCTCTTAAGCAACTATACAAATATAGTTCCGAGAACCTTTAACTTCAATTAATCAAGGTTAATTAAAGTTAATTTTTAATGTTTAGAAAGGTAGCCTGCAACACCTTCAGCAGTAGCTTTCATCGCCTCTTTGCCTTCCTGCCAGTTTGCAGGACAAACCTCGCCATACTCTTCAAAATGTCTTAAGGCATCGAGCGTCCTTAATGCTTCGTCAACACTACGCCCCAAGGGTAAATCATTAACTAACTGATGACGTACAACTCCCTTCTTATCAATCAGGAAAAGTCCACGATAAGCTACAGGTGCACCATTGAATACTGATTTCCCGTCTTCATCGATATCATATTCACCAGCCAGGACGCCATAGTTCTCAGCTATGGTCTTGGAAAGATCTGCTACGATTGGATACGTAACACCTTTAATTCCACCATTCTTTTTCTCGGTATTTAACCATGCCCAATGTGAAAACTGGGAATCAATAGAACACCCAATCACTGCAGTCTCACGTTTCTCAAACTCAGTCAATTTTTCCTGAAAAGCTAAAAGTTCAGTAGGACAAACAAACGTAAAATCGAGTGGATAAAAGAAAAACACTACATATTTCTGACCGATAAACTGATCAAGTGAAAAATTTTCAACAATTTCTTTACCGTTTATGACGGCATCTGCCTTAAATTCCGGAGCTTTCTTTCCGACTAATGTGCTCATAATATTAATTTTAAAAATGTTTAATGTATTATTCTTAGATAACAAATCTGAGACTATATTGTTTACTCCAACCAGGAAAATGTGCCTGATCTGAACTCTTGGGATCAATCCTCCGAGATCGGATCAAGATCTATATCATCATCAGTTTCCTGAATATCTGAATCTTCACTAAAATAAGACTCATCCTGAATTTCAGGTGCTGTTAAGAAAGATGAGACAGGTGTCAGATAAGGGGGTACGTCCCCTTTATCCACTAAATAAGGAAAAACATCCAGGATCGTACTTTCATTAATACCACTGATTTCAAAATCTGCCATCATTCCCTGCATCGCCTCAATAATCTGATCATAAGCCTCTTTAATGCTGTTTGAAAAAACCAAAACAGACTGTATAATTCGTTTTTCCTTGCCACTCTCTTCATCAATAGTGATAAAGGCAACCTTGGCTTTATACCAGCGATCCCCATTATCTGACGGAATGATTTCAGAAATACGGGTTTTAGCTATTCTGCTGACGACAAACTCGCCGCTTACCATGGTCTGAAGTTCCTTGTAAATCCGACTCTCAGCTTCCGTAAATGATATCGCATCAAGCAAATAGGTTTCACTGGCCTTCTTTTCATGGCCGGTTTCATCCATCTTGATGTATTTTGCAGTGCATTCAAACCAGGTGTTCATCAGAAAATAATTGAGTTAATAATTGAAATATCCATTACAAATGTAACTATTTCGGGGCAGTTTTTGGGCCATTCTCCGAAATAAAAGGGTTGAAAAATAATAGTCTGGAAAATATAATCAAGGTATTTGATGGAGAACTTCATCCAGCTTTTTTCGCACTAAATTACCCCAGATCAGATAACCTTCGTGGTTTTGATGAAGCTTATCCTTGATAAACAGCTCACTTCTGGGTTCCCCGGCCTTATTCATGTAAGCGGCCGAAGTCTCAATAAAATAGGTATTATGAAGCCTGTTACATGCTTCCTTAAGCAGTTGATTCGCCTGCTTAATTGTGGGCCATACTGACCACCGGCTGGGCGTAGGTGTGATTTCCAAAACAAAAACAGGCTGTTCTGCATATATCCGCCTGACAGTCCGGACTATATCCACAAACAATTTTGCAACCTCTGCAGGCGTTTTATCAGCAGTACTGCCGGTGATGTCATTGGCTTCGAAAATAACCAGTGCCCGAAACTGATGAGGATAAATGATCCGTTCTGCAAAAACAGCAAGATCAGAAAATTTTGAACCTCCGAAACCCCGCTGAATTACCGGATATGGCGCCACATCCTCCTTCAGGGTCGACCACAACCTGATGCTCGAACTTCCGGCAAACAGGATGGCATTTCCTGGATCCTTCTCTAATTTATCCTGCTGTTCAAAATCAAGAATATCCTTTCCCCATTTTGCCTCAGACTCATTGACATATTTATGGGTAACGCTGCATGATATAAGAATAACGATTATCAGGAGTGACAATGCTAATCGTCTGATTGTTCTAAAGTTTGCTAATACATTCATATATATAATATTAGAATTAGATTGTTTGGTTAACCATGATTTGTCCAAGGTAGTAAAGATTGCGAACATCTGAAAGATCAATTTTTTTAACTCATCTGCTGGCCTCAAATCATTCCTGAAAATTGAGTCTAACTTACCCAAATATAGATATTTGATATGAAGTACCCACAGTGAGAATTTAATAATCCTTGGGGGTTTAGGCTTTAAGCTAAAGTGTTATCTTTGCGGCTCATTAAAAATTAACTATGATTTCAGTTGACGGGCTTACCGTAGAGTTTGGCGGAACTACCCTATTTAAAGATATCTCATTCGTAATCAACGACAAAGACCGCATTGCCCTGATGGGTAAGAATGGTGCTGGTAAATCAACCTTATTGAAAATTATTGCTGGAGTACGATCCACCTCCTCTGGTAAGATATCTGCCCCAAAGGATGCCGTGATTGCCTATCTTCCTCAACATCTGATGACAGAGGATAACCGGACTGTTTTTGAGGAAGCAGCCCAGGCCTTTGCCAAAATTTTTGAGATGCAGCATCAAATAGAGGCACTAAATCTTGAAATGTCAATACGAACTGATTATGAATCGGACAGTTATTATTCATTAATTGAACAGGTTTCGACTTTAAGTGAACATTTTTATGCTATCGAAGAGATTAACTATGACGCAGAGGTGGAAAAAATCCTTCTCGGACTTGGATTTAAAAGGGAGGACTTTAACCGGCCTACCAGTGAATTCAGCGGTGGCTGGCGAATGAGGATTGAACTTGCTAAAATTCTGCTTCAGAAACCTGACCTGATCCTGCTCGATGAACCGACAAACCATATGGATATTGAGTCAATTCAGTGGCTTGAAGAATTTCTGATCAGCAGTGCCAAAGCCGTTATTCTGATCTCTCATGACCGGGCCTTTGTGGATAGCATTACTACCAGAACCATCGAGGTGACCATGGGGCGCATTTACGATTATAAGGTCAATTATTCCTCATACCTTACTCTGCGGCAGGAGCGTCGGGAACAGCAGCTGAAACAGTTTGAGGAGCAGCGGAGAATGATTGCTGACAATCAGGATTTTATTGAACGTTTTAAAGGGACTTATTCCAAAACAAACCAGGTTCAGTCACGTGTCAAAATGCTGGAGAAGTTAACTTTAGTAGAGATTGATGAAGAGGATAACTCTGCATTGCGTCTGAAATTTCCCCCTTCTCCCCGTTCCGGAAATTACCCGGTTGTTCTGGAGAGCATGACCAAAAAATATGATGAACATTTGGTTTTTGCGAATGCTTCACTCACCATTCAACGGGGTGAAAGAGTTGCCTTTGTTGGTAAGAATGGAGAAGGAAAGTCAACGTTGGTCAAAGGGCTGATGGGCGAAATAGAATATGAAGGTAAGCTCACACTCGGACACAACACCATGATTGGGTATTTCGCTCAGAATCAGGCATCGCTTCTTGACGAGGAAGTAACTGTATTTCAAACGATTGATGAAGTTGCAAAGGGGGATATCCGGACTAAGATCAGGGATATTCTGGGTGCTTTTATGTTTGGTGGTGACAATCAGACCAAGAAGGTAAAAGTGCTCTCCGGTGGAGAACGGACCAGGCTCGCCATGATCAAACTCCTGCTGGAACCAGTCAATTTGCTGATTCTTGATGAGCCGACCAACCATTTGGATATGAAAACCAAGGATATCCTGAAAAGTGCGTTACTGGACTTCGACGGGACCCTGATTCTGGTTTCGCATGACCGCGATTTTCTGTCAGGTTTAGTGACTAAAGTATTTGAATTTGGAAACCAGCAGGTTAAAGAACATTTAGGAGATATTCACAGTTTTCTGATAAAGAAAAAGATGGATAATCTACGCGAATTGGAGCGAAATCTGCAGAAGTAATCCGCTTTGAATCAGGATTGGGCCAATTCAAACATTCGTCACTTCCAAATCTGAAAAGAAGAGCTAAATGAACCAGATCACATGATCAGCTTGGCAATTACAAATCCAATTCCTATTAGAAAGTACAGGACGAAGATTACAATTGTAAAGATTCCCACAAATTTGAAATGCGATTTCAGATTCCTCAAAGCATTCATGATTTCATCTGAATCGAAATTTCTAATTGCTCTCTTTGCGAGGGTTGAAAACCTGTAAAGGTAAATAACAGGCATGATGTAAATTAAGGAGATTGCTACATAAATCAATCCCAGGTATGCCATATACGGCTTACCCGCTACAGCAAAAACGGTTGACAAAAAGGTGGTCATAACCAGACCCGCTATAATCATCAATCCTATAAATATAAAACCTGCCACCGAAAAAAAAGTGGTCCAATTTGCAATCTTTTGTAAGTAAATAACCGATTCTGAAGTCAATCCCAATTGAGTATTCGGCAATCCTTGCTCATTCTGTGAAGTCATTTCCATGGTTATCAAGTTTTAAAGTATGGGTTATAGACGAAATAATCTTTGAATTTGCTGAAGTCAAGGGTCATTCTGGGACCACAAATTTTGCGCTGTAAAATTGCAATTGATTTACAAATTTAGTAAATTTGGTTAAATCAAGAACAATAAGATTATGGAACATTCTATTTTAGAAAGCACTTTAGGTCATTCAGAACGTGAGTACCTGGATTTGATGAGACATGGTGATAATTTTTTCAAAATTGAACTGTTAAGGCCTGCTAAGAGCTATTACCAAAAAGCGCTTCAACTAAACATCGAGACCGAGAAAGTAAAACAGAGAATTGCAGAATGTGACCGGTTGTTGGCTTTTGAAATCAAGGTTATTTGGATTCTTGTTGCGATTGCAGTGGTTTTTGTGCTGGCCTTCATAATTTTCTGATGCCATAAAAACCTTTGGTTTAATCTTCATTAAATATTATTATCCTGTAAAAACTCAGCTTGTCTCCTAAATAAGACTGTGGCTAATCCACATATTGCCTTTAAACTTTATTTGGAAGAAGAATAAAAAAATCGGATAAAAACTTAACTTATTCTGTCTAGGATATAAACAGCTGTTATTCAGCTTCTTTTAACGAGACGCAGGAATAACGAATGATTTGCTATATTTACTCCAACTATATCTAACTCCTAAATTTAGAATGACTTACGACTATATTGTGATTGGATCGGGGTCCGATGGCAGTGTTGCCAGTCTCTGACTGGCAGAAAAAGTCTATTCATTACTGACCCTTGAGCAGGGAAAGTGTTATGAACCGAAGGACTTTCCAAAGACCAACTGGAATCTTGCAAAAAACTTATGGGTCCCCCAATTAAGGTGGTTTGGATTTCAGAAGCTCTCTTTTTTTCAGCAGCAAGTATTTTAAGTGGTACCAGCGACGGAGGGGGAAGTCTTGTGTATGGCAATACGTTGTAAATGACTAAAGATACTTTTTTTACAGTCTGCCGTGGCGCCGCTATGGCTACTGGGAAAAAATACTGGAGCCCTTCTACGAAAAGTCATCTTTCATGTTAGGCAGAAAAAAGTACCTGAAAACGAATATTAAGGATCGTCTTTTTGCAGAAGTTGCATCAGAGATGAAGGCCGGTAAAACGTTCGAATCAGTATATGTCGGGGTAAATCTGGAGTTACTTTATATTTATTTCTTTTCCTCAAAAATATTGATCATTTCAGCAAATCCAGGATGTTCACATAAATTATTAAGATAATAATCGTTCTTCAACCCACCACCTAAATCTTTAATCCTGTTCCAATCCTGACAAGCTCCTTTTTTATCTCCAAGTCAATATTTGCATAATCCCCTGGATGCCAAAAGGCATTTATCATTTGGTTTACTAAGAAGCTATTTTTCAAATGGTAAGGATATTTTTCAAATCGATGAAAAAATAAATTCAATCGATGAAAATATTTTGCAAAAGGGAGGTTTTGATGAATATAGCGGATCTTATTGCTTTAAGGGTTTTTCTTTTCTGGCAAGAAAGTAGTAGTCATAAAGCCCCATTTTTTTTATTAAAGCCAAAAAACGAGGTTCTTCCTGGAGGTTAATGAAATCATCATCATTTGCGATCACGGGAATCTGATTGGTGCTGTAATTAACAAGCCCGGTATAGCCTAAGGTACGTTCTCTCATAATTTTTTCCAAACAATCCAGTGCTTCATTTTTTTTATTTAGCAGAGAATACAAGGTTGCTAAGAAATACATATCACAGGGTGATTTTGTCAGTTCTGATTTAATCGCAAAATTCATAAGACCGTGTAGTCCGGATTCAGCATACACTTTCTGAATTAAATGGGCATTTTTAGCAGTTTTTGTATCAATGAGCATAAACATCTCAAGGGCTTCAACTGCTTTTAAATCCTCACCCCGTTTGAAATAAATTTTAAACAGGTCATTATGGATATAAGAAGGACCTGGATCAAGTTCCAAAGCTTTAATGTACTCACTTACTGCCTCTTTAAGATTAGATTGCTTGTAATACAATACGCCACTTATTCCATTATAATATGCATAATAAGGATCAAGTCCAAGTGCCAGGTTCATCTCTTCCCGTGCTTCTTCATTCTCCGCTATAAGATCGAGGAACCATGCATAAGAAAAATGAGCATCTCCATAGTTGGGATTGAATGCTATGGCAAGTTTGAACTCCTTCCTGGCTTCCTCCCATTTCCATTCGCCCCAGGATAAAATATTGCCCAGCACAGTATGCGCTTCACAAAGATTTTTATCAAGTTGCAGCGCTTGTTGCGCTATCTTTTTTGACTTTTCGTAGTCTTCTTTAGGTTGACCTGGTCCCCACCCCCACCAGAATCGAAGCCAATATGCGTCTGCAAGTCCTGAAAACGCCAATGCAAAATTCGGATCTTCAAGAATGGATTTTTCAAAATATTCCATGCTCCTTTTCAAATCTTCTTTTGTTCTTTTTTTAAGGAAAAACCGCCCCAATAAATAGGCATCATACGCTTGCGCATTTGTTGTAGGTATTTTTTCAATTATTGCAGTTTCATTAGGAGAAAGTGCCGTCTCCAATTCAATTGCGACTTTTTTGGCTATATCGCTTTGAACCCCAAAGATATCGGTCATTTCGCGCTCAAATTTTTCAGAAAAGAGATACTTATCAGTTCGGGCTTCAATCAGTTGCACGAAAATTTCTACTTTACTCTCAAACCTGGAAACACTTCCTTCGAGCGCATAATTGACGTTCAGCTTTTTTGCAATCTCCGGAATAGTCAACGATTTTCCTTGAAAATGTTCAGCAGTAGTTCTTGAAACTACCCGGATTCCTTTGATTCGGAATAGATGGTTAAGAATGTTTTCTGTAACTCCATCTGCAAAATATTGATTATCTGCGTTATTGCTCAGATTCTTAAAGGGAAGCATAACAATGGATTTTTCCTGATCTCTCAAATGTTTGACTGAAGTGAGTGCAGGAATTCCAGTGAAAAGTTTAATTATTATATATGATATTGATATTAATATCAGGATACCGGAAGCGATAAGAAGAAAAGGCCGTTTTAATAGTCGTTTGGTTACTACAGGTATTGCTTCTTGTTTTTTATTAATTGGTTCAGCAATAGTATTTTCATTTTTCCCTTCTATTTTGTTTAAACTACGTTTATTAAGCTCACCTGGGGGATAACCAAAATATTCGTGAAAGCATTTATTGAAATAGGTGGGGCTGCCAAAACCGACGCGGTAGGCAATTTCTGAAACGGTTAAATCTTCCTTGAGCAATAACTCCCTGGCCATTTTCAGCCTGATCTCCCTGATGAACTGGCTAATCGTTTGATTTGAAATGGTTTTTAATTTTCGGTGGAGGTTGATATGACTTAACCCCATCTCGCGTACAAGATCTTCGACTCCAAAGTTTTCGTCAGCCAGATTGGCATTTACGATATCGGTCAACCGTTTTAGGAACTCGCTGTTCATTACGATATGATTCAGATAGTCCTTTTTTCTGTTCCAACGTAATGTAAATTTAAGACATTTATGCCTCATTAACTATTTACAGAAAAACTTTTTTTATGGTAATTTGAGCTACCGGTATTGTTTTAGGTTTAAACAGTATTTTAATTAATAGACAATTGCAAAAAATAAAGCAGGATACGGAAGTGTGTACCGGAATAATCAACCGCAAGTATATAATTGCAACGGCGGGGAGAACTACTGAGATCGTAAATCCTTTTATATTTAAAGGTAATAACCGGAAAATGAAGTTCAATCAACCATTTTTTAATCTCATGATCTAATCGTTTGATTTGCCTTTCACCCGAAATTCTGTCCTAAGACTTTCGTCCAATAATTATTTGTGATTAAACGCGAGTGGCACAAATGTTGTGTCAATACACCAAAACACAAAAGAATACTACTGATTAACAGATAGTTGACTTTTAAAGGGTGACCCAATCTATGATCGAAACAGAAACCAACAGCTTAGAAGGCTGTTGCTCTATCCAATTAAGCTATTCCTTATATATCAGATAGTTATATTGTTTTTAAAGTGATAGTGTTTTTTATTGGTTTGCGATATGGTTTACATACAGGTAACCATGACAGAGTTAATAATGTAATTGTTTAATGATATATAAGATAATTTTTTGCTTTTTGATCATACAAACACTAGTTTAAAATGACCCCTTTGATATCCTTATCATTTAATATCAAGTATATACTTTAAATTTTTTTGAGTAAAACTTCTTGGAATTAATAATGTTGGCTTTACAAATATTGCTCTATTCTCAACTTCAGATGAGCTTTTGTAGTATGGTAATATTAAGTGATAAAAGGGTTCAGAACCAATTTCGACAAGCTTATCTTTTGTTACTTTTAAAACCAAAATCGTATTATGATACGTTTTAACTGTAGATACTGGAGCATCCATTTGTTTCACATTTACTTCATCTGTATAAAAATTAACGTCAGTCAATTTTAAGTCAATCTTTTTACCACTCTTTGACAAAAAAGTTATGGCACTCGCTTTCTTTATTTGCATATCCTTCCGAAACTCTGAAGAGGGTGCACTTAATTGAAATTTAACATAATAGATTGTATCAAATGAATTTATAACTTTCCCAAAAGTAATCCCTAAATCTAATTCATTAAAATCATTTGAATAACCTAAAACAAATCTCGTTACTGATTTATATTCCTTTTTGCTATTTTCTAATAACTGTGAAAAACAACTGCTTATATTCATTACGAAAATACAGCCAAATGTAAAAATCATTTTTTTCATTTCTTATTCTAATTTAAACATATTATTCACTAAGAGTAATAAAAAAGGCTACTACATCTTTTAGTTTTAAAAATTGTTTTATCAATTTACTATAAATTGTCTCCCATCAAAATCTTGGATAACGTCAAATTTAATTGTTATTAATCAATCCTTATCAACCTTTCCTAAAATTTTTCGGATGCGGTTCTGCTTCATTAACGCTGTACGATGAACTCTTTTATCAAGGATCGGGAGAAGGAATCCCTTGAGTAATGTAATCTGCCCATACCTTGAAATTATTCGTAGTGTTTTTTGTGACAATTATAAACTGATCTCCTTTCCGGTCTTCTTCCTGATGTACTTAACCCTCCCCTCAACTATATTCTCTGACTTAAGATTGGCAATATCGGTAAAGCTAATCCCCCCACTCAAGTAACTAAAAACGAAGATATCCCTGGCAAACCTGACTGACTCAACTTCCTGAGAGAGATCTATATACATTACTTTTAACATATCCTCCTTGGTGATGGCGCTCTTTTTAGTCTTAACATCGAATTTACTGATCTTGTATTCATCAAAAGGATAACTAATCTTAGGGTCACACTTAGCATCAATAGCCTCATTAATAAGCACACCTGAGAATTCTGAGCAATAAGCTCATCGTTGTTTCTTTTTTACCTTTTGCTTTGAGCCACCTTTCATATCTGTTCAACCAGTCTATATCTATATCAGAGAATAGAAAGTTAACTTTCCCTTTGGAGAAGGTTATAATTGAATTTTAGGGCATCTTAAAAATCAGCCTATTACCTGCTTATTTGATTGCTTTAAACTTAAGAGTAATATGGAAGAGAAATCCCCCACCGTTTTCTCCTTCACTATTAATCTCTTATCCTCTAAATGGTTGGTAGGAGAGAATTCTTTCTGATTTGCATTAAGTTTCAATATCCGCCTTTGAAGGTCTGTCATCCTATCCTGGATAATCTACTGCATGTACTCACCGTTTGGACAATTAGGCTTAGGTTTACTCTTGATGAAGTCCTAGAAATCTGGATTAATGGATATGACCAGGCTCTTATATTTTCGTTTTCCATCTTTGCTTACCTGAAGTATCAGCGGACATTCACCGTTGGAAAGAATCTTCGATTTGTAACAAACAACTGATACAGAGACATTCATAAGTAAATCCTGGTTTACATCCTGGTTTACATGTATGCCAAAAACTGTAAGAAAAACCCTATAAAAAAGAAAAATCAACTAACCGCACTTCTAATGCAACTAGCTGATCTCATGATATATAAAGAAATCTTTAAGGTGACCCAATCTGGGATCGAACCAGAAACCTACAGCTTAGAAGGCTGTTGCTCTATCCAATTGAGCTATTGGGCCATCAAAATAGTGGTGCAAAAGTACAAAAAATCCCCATATGCCGTGACATCATGGGGATTTTTAATTTCAAGGGCTTTAAGTTAACAGTATCCAATCATTATAAAATTGCCAGTATCGGTAAATGGCCGACATGAGTAATTTGCCTAGACCATAAAAATATTGTGTTCCGCGCATTGCTGAATCATCGCCTCAGGCCATAAACTTGCCTGGACTTCACCAATATGTGCCTTGCGTAAAAGATACATGCAAAGTCTGGATTGACCGATTCCGCCCCCTACAGATAACGGCAGTTCATCCTTTAAAAGCTTTTTATGGAAGAATAATTCCTTCCTTTCTGATAACCCTGTAATCTCAAGCTGACGTAAAAGAGCCTCTTTATCAACCCGGATACCCATAGATGAAATCTCAAGGGTTTGTTGCAAGGTGGGGTTCCAGATTACGATATCCCCGTTTAATCCCTTAAAACCATCTGAATTTTCACTGGTCCAGTCGTCATAGTCGGGTGCGCGGCCATCGTGTTTTTTACCATCTGAAAGCTCGCCTCCAATGCCAATAATAAATACTGCACCATATTCCTTAACAATTTCGGTTTCGCGCTCTTTGGTCGTAAGTTTAGGGAATCGCCTGACTAACTCTTCGGAATGAACAAAATGAATCTCTTCAGGAAGCAATGGTTTGATCGCAGGATAATTTTCATAAACCATAAATTCAGTTCGAAGCAGAACAGAATAGATCTGAACAACCACCTTTTTCAAATATTCAAGATTTCGTTGTTTACCGGTAAGCACCTTTTCCCAATCCCACTGATCGACATATAAGGAATGAATATTGGAAAGTTCCTCATCGGGACGGATAGCATTCATGTCGGTGTATATTCCATAACCTGCCGGTATTCCATATTGAGCCAACATCAGCCGTTTCCATTTTGCCAGTGATTGAACTACCTCAGCCTTAGCATCGCCCATTTCCTTGACTGCAAAAGTAACCGGACGTTCAATCCCATTCAGATCGTCATTAATACCGGTCCCTTTTAAAACAAAAAGTGGTGCGGTTACGCGACGAAGCCGTAACTCCGCAGAGAGGCTCTCCTGAAAAAAGTCCTTCACAAATTTAATAGCTTTCTCAGTTTGTTTGAGATCGAGCTTTGGTTTATAACTCTCGGGGAAATAAAGTTTCATTAATTTTAAATTTATCAGTTTTCGCTGCAATGATACAAATTATTGAAATATCTCTGAATAAATTGTGGATTATTAACCAAAAACTAACCTAATCAAACCGGATTGCCTTATCAGGCTCTATTTTAGTGACATACCAGGATGGGACAAGTAGCATCAGCAAGGTAACGACAATTGTCCCAACATTAAGTAGAAGCAGATGGGTAATTCTTAAATTGACCGGTACCGTATTGAGGTAGTAGGAAGTAGGATCCAGCTTAAATATCCCAAACCGTGCCTGAATCAAACAGAAGGCTATCCCGGCTAAATTTCCCCAAAACATCCCTCTAAGAATTAAAAATATTGAGATATAGATGAATATTTTGCGGATACTCCAGTTCCCTGTACCAACCGCCTTCAGAACTCCGATCATTGTAGTGCGCTCAAGCATTAGGATAAGTAAGCCGCTGACCATATTGAATCCGGCTACAAGGATAATTAATCCAAGGATGATCCAAACATTCATATCAAGCAGATTCAGCCAATCAAAAATCTGGGGATATTTTGAGGTGATGGTAACCGGGCGAAGCACTGTCTCATCGTCTTTTGAATATTTTAATGTCAGCCTGCGTATCTGCTGCGTGACGGGTCCAAGCTCGCTAAAATCTCTGATCGAAATCTCAAATCCACTGATCTGATCTGAATTCCAGTCGTTTAATTTTCTGACCTGGGCAATATCGGCCAATACAAATAACTGATCAAATTCTTCAAGGCTTGTACTGAATATTCCCGAAATTCTAAATTTTCTCATCTTTTGAGCCTGAGTACCTTCGTTCAGAAAATAGGTAAAAAGCGGGTCTCCAACCTTTAGTTTAAGCAATGAGGCCACCTGTTTGGAAATCAAAACTTCATCACATTTTAGGGAATCAGAAACTGAAAAAACAGATCCCTCAACCAGATTCTCCTTAAAAAACGACCAGTCAAAATCGGGCCCAATCCCTTTTAAAACAATTCCATGAATCTCATCATCCGTTTTGATTATACCGGGTTTTGTGGCAAAACTTTGAACAGTTCTCACCCCTTGAATTTTACTGAGTTCATTTAACCATGGTTGATTTTTTGAAACTGGAACTGTTTCGTAGGATGAGTTTGAGTCAAAATTAACTAGCTGAATATGAGATCCAAATCCAATGACTTTATTCCTGACTTGATTTTTAAAACCGGTAACTATGGCTACCGAAAGGATCATGACAAATAGGCCGAATGCAATTCCGAATACCGCAAATGCAACAATCGATTCAGAGAACTTTCTGGAAGTTCCCCTGGCAAAAAAAATACGGCGGGCAATAAACAGTTCTGTATTGAATAGTGACACCTGATCTACTTTTGCGTAAAAGTAGCGATTTTTTGAATTTGTGCAGACTTTTGAAATTTAGATAATCACCTAATCACCCCGGCCCTATTCACCTGACCTGCCAGAAACCCGCAACAATTTTGTACTTTTGACGCAGAATCCCGGAAATTGGCGAATTTTGACTAGTTCGGGCCTCTTATTTTTCAAATAATAACCAGGAATGATAGTAAGGCCAAAGAAAAATTTAGGGCAGCATTTTCTCACTGATAAGAATATTGCGAAGGACATTGTAACACTGCTAAAAGCAACCAATTTAAGCAAAGTACTTGAAATTGGTCCGGGAATGGGAGTGTTGACGAATTATCTGCTTGAGAATTCAGAATACGAAACCTCTGTCATCGAAATTGATCCCGAATCGGTCAATTACCTGCATCAGCACTTTCCTCAACTGAAGGATCGGATTATAGCGGGTGATTTCCTTCAGATTGATCTTGCTGCTAATGTTTCTTCAACGCCATTCGCATTAATCGGCAATCTACCCTATAATATATCCTCACAGATTTTTTTTAAGGTTTTGGAGAACACGGAGCTGATCCCTGAAATTGTTTGCATGCTTCAAAAAGAGGTAGCAAAACGTATCGCATCAGGGCCTGGTTCGAAAGTTTACGGAATTTTAAGCGTTTTTCTTCAGGCATGGTATAATATTGAATACCTGATTGATGTTCCCCCGCATGTTTTTGATCCTCCGCCAAAGGTTCAGTCGGCTGTAATCCGCCTTGAAGCAAACGGAAGAACTGATCTGGGTTGCAATGAAAAGCTATTCTTTAAAGTTGTAAAACAGGCCTTTAACCAAAGGCGTAAAATGCTCAGAAACAGCATCCGGGGTTTTTCACCGCGCATCGAGGAATTAGATCCGGTATTATTAACCCGGCGCCCGGAACAGCTTTCAGTTGAAGAATTTATCGATTTGACCAATAATATTGAACGATTAATGCTTGCTCCGGGCAAGCCGGATCCGAATGATCAGGAGGCAAGTGTATGAGTGTAAAACATAAGTGCAAAATTCTATCCGAAAAGAATCTAAGCAGGTTTACACATCTGTTACTGAAATTTTAAACTTTGCAATTTGAATTCTGCATTTTGAATTTCTACTACACCGCATTCATCGCTGTGACAGGATCAAGATGGGCGGCACTTCTGGCCGGTACTACCCCTGCAATTAACCCAATCACGACACTAATCAGGAGCCCGGTAACTATATTTCCAAGGGTTAGAACCAGATTAAAATCATAAGACTTACTTACTACAAAGGTGAGAATATAGATAATCAACAGGCCTATGATTCCACCAATCAGGGAGAGGACACTAGCCTCAAAGAGAAATTCGAGTAAAATAAACTTGCTTTTTGCTCCGAGTGCTTTTTGTAAACCAATTATTTTTGTACGTTCCTTTACCGATACAAACATGATATTCGCAATCCCAAATCCACCTACCAGGATTGCAAATCCGCCTATAATCCAGCCTGCAATATCGAAAACTTTAAAAAGACTGTCCAGTCTGCCCGAAATCAGACTCACCTCATTTAATGCAAAATCATTCTCGGCAGATGGTTTTATCCTCCTGATAGAACGCATTATCCCTTCAAGTTCTTCGGAAAGACGCAATGCAGGAATATCCGCTTTACCTTTAACAATGATACTTTGCCCCGATTCCAACCGTGGATCAACCATTCGTGCGGCAAATTTTACAGGCATTAAGACCCGTTTATCCATACTTGTTCCAAAAACATCATTCCCCATTTTTTCAAAAACGCCGACTATATAAATGGTAAAACCCTCAATTTTAACAGATTTTCCTACAGGTGAGATGCCTGGGAATAATTGTTCTCCAATATCTGAACCCAGCATGGCAAAATTGGTGCCTGAATTAAATTCGTCCTCTGTCAAAGGTCTTCCGTTTGCAATCTTCAGGCTCCAGGTCTCGATCAATCCGCTTGATGCTCCAATTATCTCAGTGTTTTCAGCTTTACTGCTTCCGACTTTAACAGTCCGGTTAAAACCATAATTAAAGACAGCATATTGGGATAAACCCGACCGGCGCAGGATCTCCTGGGTTTCAGAGAGTTTTGGATCAGGGCGGTTAAGGTATTTCCACCAGGGATACTCCGTTTCTCCCGGAGGAGGTGCCCATGGCCATTTCTGAACATAAATCACATTACTCCCAAGTTTTGACATGCTATCACGGATTGTTCTTTCGAGGGAATCAATAATTGTAAAAACCGAAATGATGCAGAAAATTCCAATAGTAATTCCAAGCAATGAGAGGAATGTTCGCAATCTATTAACTACCAATGAATTATATGCAAATATAAAACTTTCAATAATCAGACGAACTATAATCATATGTTTGTTTTTTCACACTTTAAATTTAGGAATTAATTGCAATGTAACAGGCACTTTTCAAATCAACTGATAAAAAATGACAAAAGCATAATGAAAAAAGCCGCTAAAAATTAAAGGTTTTTATTAGCTTTGCACAAAATTATTAAGAAATTTATAATGAGTGAATTGAAAAAAATAAAATCGGCCTTAATATCTGTATACCATAAAGATGGATTGGACGAAATTATTACAAAACTTGATAATCTGGGCGTAAAATTTTATTCAACAGGAGGAACAAAGGATTTTATTGAAGGTCTGAACATAGCAGTAACCGCAGTAGAAGAGCTTACCTCCTACCCTTCAATCCTAGGGGGGCGGGTAAAAACCTTACATCCTAAGATTTTTGGCGGAATTTTAGCCCGTCGCGAAAACAAGGGTGATATTGCTCAACTTGAACAATATGAAATTCCCGAAATTGACCTGGTTATTGTTGACTTATATCCATTTGAGGCAACTGTTGCATCAGGAGCAGCCGACGCTGAAATTATCGAAAAAATCGATATTGGCGGGATCTCTTTAATCCGAGGTGCTGCTAAAAACTTCAACGATGTCGTTATAATCTCCAATCAGGGACAATATGCCTCTTTCTATGAATTACTGGAATCAGGGAACGGCTCTACGACTATTTTCGATCGCAGAAGATATGCCGCAGAAGCGTTTGCCACCTCTTCACATTATGATTCAGCTATTTACAACTATTTTGCCGGTGAATGGCCCAATCGGTTCCGTCAAAGTTTCAATACCTCAAAACACCTGCGTTACGGAGAAAACCCTCATCAGCAAGGTGCTTTCTTTGGAGATTTTGATAGTATGTTTGACCAGCTGGCCGGAAAAGAAATTTCATATAACAATCTTCTGGATATTGATGCTGCTGTCAATTTAATAGATGAATTTACCGATACTACCTTTGCAATTCTTAAACACAATAATGCATGCGGATGTGCCTCCCGCGAAACGGTCTTTGAATCTTACCTTGCAGCCTTAGCCGGAGACCCGGTCTCTGCATATGGAGGTATTTTCGTAACAAACAGGACTATAGACAAGATTACCGCAGACGAAGTTGGTAAAATCTTTTTTGAAGTGATCATCGCTCCCGATTATAATACCGATGCGTTGGAGTTGCTCAAATCAAAGAAGAATCTGATTATTCTGGTCAGGAAAGAGGCTAGCTTGTCACCCTTTCAATACCGGAGTGTTCTGAATGGAGTAATCGTTCAAAATCGCGATCTGAAACAGGAAACAGCAGGTGATCTTCAGCCAGTCACTAAAATTGCACCCGACTCTCAAATAATTAATGATTTATTGTTTGCCAATCGTTTGGTTAAACAGTCAAAATCGAATACTATTGTACTCGCAAAAGGGAAACAACTATTGGCCAGTGGAGTTGGACAAACTTCGCGTGTTGATGCCTTAAGACAAGCCATAGAAAAAGCAAAATCTTTTGGGTTTGACCTGAATGGAGCTGTCATGGCTTCGGATGCATTCTTCCCATTTCCGGATTGTGTCGAGATTGCCAACAACGAAGGGATCAAGTCGGTCATTCAGCCGGGCGGTTCAATCAGGGACAAACTTTCTGTCGAATACTGTGATAACCATGAAATGTCTATGGTAATTACAGGCTTCAGACATTTTAAACATTGATCGTAATTATAAATTTAGATACAAAAAAGTAGATATGGGTTTATTTACATTTCTGACTCAGGAAATAGCCATCGACCTGGGAACTGCCAACACGATTATCATCCACAACGGTAAAGTTGTTGTTGATGAACCATCGGTAGTTACCATCGATATGAAAACTGACAAGCTAGTTGCGATTGGTGAAAAAGCCAGGCAAATGCAGGGCAAGACGCATGCCAACCTAAAGACCATCCGGCCACTCCAGGATGGAGTAATTGCCGACTTCAATGCTGCTGAACAGATGATACGCGGGATGATCAAAATGATCAATCCCAAAAAGAGATTTTTCTCTCCCGCTCTTAAAATGGTGATTTGTATCCCTTCCGGCTCAACGGAAGTGGAAATAAGGGCTGTCCGTGACTCTTCAGAACATGCAGGAGGACGCGATGTTTATATGATTTATGAACCAATGGCAGCGGCGATTGGCATTGGGCTTGATGTGGAAGCACCAGAAGGGAATATGGTTGTGGATATCGGTGGTGGGACAACTGAAATTGCGGTTATTTCACTTGGAGGTATTGTTACCAATAAATCAATCCGGATTGCCGGTGATGACCTTACTGCTGATATTCTGGAGTACATGCGTCACCAACACAATATAAAAATCGGCGAACGCACTGCGGAAGACATTAAAATCAACGTCGGTGCTGCACTCTCAGAGCTTGATGATCCACCAGCAGATTATATCGTTCGCGGTCCAAATCAAATGACTGCGCTTCCTATTGAGGTTCCGGTATCTTATCAGGAGATTGCACATAGTCTGGACAAATCAATTTCAAAGATAGAAACTGCAATTATAAGCGCGCTTGAACAAACCCCTCCGGAGCTTTATGCCGATATTGTAACCAGAGGAATCTGGCTTGCCGGTGGTGGTGCATTGCTGCGAGGCTTGGATAAGCGGCTGTTTGATAAAATTAATATTCCGTTCCATATAGCTGATGATCCATTACGGGCAGTAGCAAGAGGTACTGGTGTAGCACTTAAAAACGTAGATAAATTCGCATTTTTACTGCGTTAAAATAGCAAACAGGAAGGACAAAATCATTTCCAAATTTGCCTATGAAGAACTTATTCAAGCTCATCTACCGGTATCACGTTGTATTTCTGTTTGTTCTTTTGGAAACACTCTCATTATCAATGGTAGTGACCTTTAATAACTATCAGCGAGCTGCGTTTTTTGATTCCGGCAATTTTCTGAGTGGTACTTTGTTTGAAAAATTTTCTTCATTTGCTCAGATTTTTGAGTTTAAGCAGGTAAACATTAAAATGGCAGAGGAGAACGCAGTTTTGCGATCTGCTTTGCAGGAAATGCTGTTAAAATCAAATCACGGAACCTATCACTCCTCCGATTCCATTTACCTGCCCAGAATAGCACGGGATTCATCACAAAAAGCAGTCTATCGTTTTACAACTGCCCGTGTGATCAATAATTCAGTTAATCAGCAGCATAATTTTATTACCATTAATAAAGGTCGGCATGACGGAATCAAACCCGATATGGGTGTTATTTCCAACGGTCAGGTTGTTGGCTTGGTTACCAATGTTTCAGAAAATTTCAGTACGGTGATTTCATTACTGAACAGCAAATGGAAAATCAGTGCTAAAATAAAAAGAAACGACTACTTTGGATCACTTTCATGGGACGGCAAAGATTACAGAAGAGTTCAATTGAACGAAATGCCTTACCATGTGCCCGTCCAAAATGGGGATACAGTGGTTACAACAGGATATTCATCAAGCTTTCCGGAGGGAATAATTATAGGGACTATCTCTGACTTTTCAATCGGATCCGGAAGCAACTTTTACAAAATCGAAGTAATGCTTGCTGCTGATTTCAAGAACCTGGTTATTGTTGGTTTGATAGAAAATAAGCAGTTGAATGAAATCAAACATCTGGAATCGTTGAATAAGTATGGGAATTAGTGCAGTAAAATATTTGCTCGTTTTTGTAGTGTCCGTTTTACTACAGGTACTCTTTTGCAACAATATTTTGATTGCCAGGGTAATTGCCCCTTTTATCTATATCCTATTTATCGTATTACTGCCTTTCGATACGCCTCGCTCACTCCTCCTGTTTCTCTCTCTGGCATTGGGCTTAACAATCGACGTCTTCACCAATACACCAGGGGTTCATGCCTCTGCTTGCCTAATCATTGGATTTTTAAGACCAGTGATTCTCAATTTAATAACATCCCGGGAAACACTTGAATCGGTAGCTGCACCAAGAGTTAAAACTATGGGATTCCATTGGTTCGTTACCTATACTATTTTTATGGTGGTCATTCATCACTTTTTTCTGTTTTTTATTGAAGCTTTTACATTCGAAGGCTTTTTGTTAACATTGTTACGTATCGTTCTTAGTTCAGTACTATCAATCGCCCTAATATTGCTGAGCCAGTACTTAATTTTCCGGAAATAACCGATAAATACAATAAAGGTGGACGTCTACAGTAAACGCAAATATCTGGTTATAGGCTTATTCTCGCTCTCCGCCATGATCATCGTGCTACGTTTGTTTTATATACAAGTTGTGGACTCTTCCTATAAAATCTCCGCAGACAATAACGTACTTCGCCGTGAAGTCAATTATCCCGCAAGGGGTGTGATCTATGACAGAAACGGGAAACTGCTTGTGTTCAATCAGGCAGCTTATGACGTACTGATCATCCCCAGAGAGGTGAAACCTTTCGACACTCTTGGGTTTTGCAGTATTGTGGGAGTAGATAAAAAGGAGCTCGTCAACGAAATTATTAAGGCAAAGAGTTATTCAAGGTACAAGCCATCACCGGTTATTAAGCAGCTTTCTTCACAAACTTATGCCGTTCTGCAGGAGCAGTTGTTTAAATACCCCGGATTTTATATTCAGGCTCGTACCTTAAGACAATATCCTGCCAAAATTGCGGCTCATGTATTGGGCTATGTCGGGGAGGTGGATCAAAAAATAATTGATGGAAACAAGTATTATGAGAATGGAGATTATATTGGCAGAAGCGGTATAGAAAAAGCCTATGAAGACGAACTTCGCGGAGTCAAAGGGATCTCTTACAAGATGGTCGATGTTCACCAGATGGTCAAAGGATCATTTGAACAGGGACGGATGGATACGGCCGCTATGATTGGCAAAAACCTGATTTCTACCTTAAATGCCGATTTGCAAAGCTATGGAGAACAATTGCTCAGTGGAAAGGTTGGCAGTATTGTAGCTATTGAACCCGAAACCGGCGAAATTCTTGTTTTAGCCAGTTCCCCCTCCTTTGATCCGGGTTTGTTTGTTGGTCGTGAACGCTCTAAGAATTATATGAAACTTCTGAATGATCCGTTCAAGCCAATGCTTAACAGGGCAATTACCTCATCCTACCCACCAGGTTCAACCTTTAAAATAGCCAATGCATTAATTGGTCTGGAAGACGGCGTATTGCAAACCGTCCGTTTTTCATGTTCCGGTCCTGCCTCTACTCCTATAGTATGTACTCATAACCACGAAACACCGCTGGGTTTAATATCCGCCATCCGCGAATCGTGCAATTCCTTCTTCTGGCAGGCGTTCCGGGCAGAAATGAACCATTTTCCGACACCCTCTGAAGGTCTTAATGCATTCCGCAATTCCCTCCTTGAAATGGGAATCGGAAAGAGGATCGGAGGCGATCTTTATGCGGAAACCTCAGGAAACGTCCCTAGTCTTGCATATTATGATAAAATTTATGGAGCTGGTGGATGGAATTCTATGACAATCAGATCACTATCTATTGGCCAGGGAGAATTACTCTTAACTCCGCTGCAACTTTCCAACATGGTCGCACTGATCGCCAACAGGGGGTACTATATTGCACCACATTTGGTAAGGAGCATTCAGAATTATGATTTGACCCAGGATACGTTGCAATTCGAAAAGCATACCATTGCAGCAGGAGTGGAAAATTACGAAATGATTGTTGAAGGGATGGAACAGGTTGTTGAACAAGGTACCGCACGCGCTTCAGCAAAAGTCGACAGTCTTATTATTTGCGGGAAAACCGGAACGATTCAAAATCCTCATGGAGAGGCACATTCTGCCTTTGTGGCATTTGCTCCAAAAATAAAACCTAAAATTGCAATTGCAGTATATATTGAAAATGGGGTTTGGGGAGCACGCTATGCCGCACCTATTGCCAGTTTAATTATAGAAAAATACCTGAAAGGGAGAATATCTTCCCGACGGAAGCAGTTTGAAGATGCCATGTTTAATTCAGATTTAATATCCACCATGAAAAATGAATCCGGCGATTGAAATCAAATAATAACATATGGCTAAATCTCGACTGGTTAACTGTCTTTCTCTACCTGACACTTGTATTTCTGGGATGGTTAAACATATATGCTGCAGTCTATAACGAAGAGCACCAAAGCATGCTCGATATGGGTCAAAAGTATGGAAAACAATTAATCTGGATTATTGCAGGTATTATTATTGCCATAATGGTATTCACCGTCGACAGTAAATTCTATGCTGCTTTTGCTTACCCTATTTATGCAGTCACTATTATACTTAACATAGCCGTACTTTTTCTGGGGAAGGAGGTAAATGGTGCCAGAGGATGGTTTGAGTTCGGAAACGTTGCCCTTCAACCCGAGGAGTTGGGAAAATTTGCAACTAATCTTGCCCTTGCAAAATGCATCAGCCAATTTGATTTTAAGATACAGAAGATGCGATCATATCTGATATTGTTCTCATTAATCGCTTTACCTGCCATTTTGATTATCATGCAAAACGATACCGGATCAGCCCTGGTATTCGCCGTATTTGTATTTGTATTTTACAGGGAAGGATTAAATGGAATGGTACTATTCTGGGGTTTTGCCGCAGCGGCATTGTTTATTCTTGCCTTATTGCTCAATGAGTTTCAACTGCTATTATTTCTGCTTATTATTTCCATTGCAGCTTATGGCGTTTTGCGACAAAGTCTTAAAGAAGCGCTGATTGGATTTACTTCAATCATGGGAACACTTGGGGTATTATGGTTAGTTGACAGCATTTTTCATCTCGGAGGTACTCCATTGCAACTTTTATTGATCACCCTGACCATTTCGGCAATCCTGGTCATTGTTTATGCCATTTTACGCCGTATCCCACAAGTCTGGCGAATCTTGCTCTTTTTTATCTTTGCCATTGGGATTTCAATGTCGGTAAACTACTTCTATAAACAAATTTTGGCACCCCACCAACGCGACCGGATTGATCAGGTTTTAGGAATCAAAATTGACAAATTAGGGAGAGGATATAATGTGAATCAATCCAAGATAGCTGTTGGCTCAGGAGGCTTTCTTGGGAAAGGGTTTTTAGAGGGGACACAAACCAAGTACAATTTCGTTCCGGAACAAAGTACAGACTTTATATTTTGTACAGTTGGAGAAGAGTGGGGCTTTTTAGGCTCAACAGTTGTTGTGGGATTATTTCTTTGGCTGTTAATCCGGCTTATCACACTAGCCGAGCGACAGCGATCTCAATTTAGCAGAATCTACGGCTATGGAGTTGCCTGTATCCTGTTTTTTCATATCGCCATAAATATTTCGATGACCATTGGGCTTGCCCCGGTAATAGGAATCCCGCTCCCCTTCTTCAGTTACGGTGGATCATCACTTTGGGCCTTTACGGTTCTGCTGTTTATCTTTCTGCGCTTTGACGCCACCCGGACTGAAAATCTCAGATAATCCCGGATATTTACCTTTCAATTAATTCTTCAAGAATTCTTATCGAATCAGATATGCATCTTTCGCATACAATCGCGCTGAGATTATTGATCGTAAAATATCGCTTACCTTCTTCCGTATTTAAATCACATTTTAACAGGGACCTACAATCCATCGTATGATGAATTAATTTAAATTTATTGCTAAATCCTTGTATCATTGAATATGTTTCACCTTTTCTGGTTCTGCATTCTGAATACTTTTTACTATTATAAAGTCCCAAAACCATAAATGATCCGGTTACCGCCCCACATGTTTCCTGAAGCCTCCCCATTCCTCCACCAAAACCACACGATATACTTAAGGCTAAATCATTATTCAAATTAAATTCACCGCTATAGGCTGTCAAGACCGCTTGTGCGCAATTCAGTCCTGATTTGAATGAATGAATCGCTTTATCTTCTTTCAATTCCATATAATTTGTTTTTAGTCATTCTATATTTTATTTGAAATCTGAATCAAACCCTATTCAACCAAATTATCTAAAAGAACAGACAAAGTCCATCCCAATTTTTCTTCCTATTTCAGTCTCTCTTGCACCCACTCTCCTACTTTTCGCTCCTTCTCCTCTTCTACTCTTCGCCCTCTCTCAAAAACCGGCCGTTCAATCTTAAACTCCCCCTTTGTTTCAATATAATGGATGATTTCAGGGAAAAAACGGTTAAATGCATGGTTGAAGAATTGATATTCGTCTTCCAGGATTTTTAGGGCGAATTCAGTTTCGGCAGGTAATGAGGTGTGTTTAACCATTATCCGGAGTGTTTTTTCAATTCCTTCAAAGGAAGCATACGACTGAAGCCGCTTGTTTTGAATCAGAAACGGGACAAAAAGTTTTACCTGCGAAGGCAGTTGAAAGAAATTGGCTAATAGCACGGCATGAAACCGTTTGGTGAATGTGGACAGCTTTTCAAGCGAATAATAGGACCAGTTAACAGCCAGGAAATGATCCAGAAAGATGTCTACGACTATTCCGGCATATTTTCCAAATGCAGGTCTTAATTTCACAATACATTCAATGATAACAGGATGAGAATCAGTAAATGAGTCAATCTGGCGGTGAAGATAAATTCCCTTGGCCACTTCAGGCGGGTAGTTTAAAAATTGTTGTCCCTTAACATGGTCCCCGATAAAATTCCCCAGAATAATCTCTTCTGACTGGCCTGAAAGATAGATATGCGACAGATAATTCAATTGAAGGTTAATTAGTTAATAATAAACTTAATACTACGCCATCCGGTTTTTATATTCGAGGTAATTATATGATCGAAGCATTAAAAATTCGCCATTTTCGGTCCACATGCCGATTGAGGGATGAGGAACCCCATTGAACATCGAACTTTTAACCAGGGTGTAGTGAATCATATCCTCAAAAATAATCGGATCGCCCGTTTTAAGTTCCTTATCGAATGACCAGAAACCCATGAAATCACCGGCAAGGCATGAATTCCCACCCATTCTGTAGGTAGGTTTTCCCTCAACAGGTTCATGGTAAGCACCTCGGATTCTAGGTTTATAGGGCATCTCAAGACAATCGGGCATATGGGCAGTGAATGAGATATTTAAAATTGCGGTTTTAATTCCTTTATTTTCAACAATATCGACAACTTCAGAGACCAACACTCCTGTTTCCCAGGCAAAAGCGCTCCCCGGTTCCAGAATAACCTCGATATTATTCCATCGCCGGCGAAATGCTTTTAACGTCTCAATTAACAATTTTGTATCATACTCTGCTCTGGTCATAAGGTGGCCTCCACCCATATTTACCCATTTAACCTTATTTAGGAATTTGCCAAATCTCGACTCAAAAGCGACCAATGTCTTTACCAGATCATCTGCACCCGATTCACAAAGCGTATGAAAATGGAGCCCTTCAACACCTTCAGGCAATTCATCACCCAATTGATTAATGAGGATACCAAGCCTCGTACCCGGGGCACAAGGATTGTAAAGGGCTGTTTCAACCTCCGAAAACTCGGGGTTTACCCTCAGACCCACCGATATTTTGCGGGAGAAATTTCTAACAACCGGCAAAAATTGTTCCAATTGTGTCAGAGAATTGAAGGTGATATGGGAGGAGTTCTCCATAACCTCATTAAAATCTGAGCGTTGATAAGCTGCCGAATAGGTATGGGCCAGTGTCTTCATCTCATCGCTTGCAAGTCTGGCTTCACAGGCTCCACTTGCAGCAGCTCCTTCAATATATTCCCGGACAATTGGAAATGCTTTCCACATCGAAAAACCTTTAAAAGCCAGGATAATCTGAACGCCGGCTGCCTCTTTCACCGATTGAATCAGTTTTAGATTTCTGCGCAGCAAATCCTCTTCAAGAAGATAACATGGAGTGGGTATTTTCGAAAAATCGATGGACATTATGAACAGTTTAAAAATATTATTGAATTTGCAAATTATTTCTCCGGCTCAGGCTGTTAGGATTAAAGACTTTAGACTTTTAGAATTCCGGAAGCATTTCTTCCAATCATCAATATGCATCGGCATCCCGGAAAACAATTTATTATTAACTCGCTGACATTTAAATAGATCCGGAAGTTCACCTTCATCCTAAAAGCCAACAGCCTAAACACCTACAGCCTAACCACCTATATTGAGCTACTTTAAAACAATTGCTTTCACAACCCGTTGACCCATACGCTGATTCATAGCTTGAATGATTTCATCGCGCATCATAAATAGCTCATTCCGGACTATTGACGATTTGAGGTGGATATAAAGAACTCCGTCCTTAATGTAAATAGTAGAGGTTGCTCTGGCAATCTGCCTTCCGATTAATGATTCCCATAGATTAACCGCTTCTATTTCAGCTAATTTCCCATCAATTTTCTCTACCTTTAAATAATCCTTTATCGCATTTCCCAGGGATTGAAACTCACTTCTTCTCATTTTAGTCAATTAAATGATTACATCAATGAGATTTGCCCGGCAGAAACCAGGAAAATCTTATAATCTGAACCTCCAACCTCCCTGATAATTCCATCCAAATGTTCCCGGTTGGTGTCAGTAATAAAGATCTGTCCAAAATTACTGTCCGATACCAGTTTGACAATCTGTCCGACGCGCGAACTATCAAGCTTGTCGAAGATATCGTCAAGCAACAGGATTGGTTTCACTTTATTTACCGAACTGATAAAGTCGAACTGTGCAAATTTAAGGGAGATCAGATATGTTTTGTTCTGTCCCTGAGATCCCAATTTCTTAATCGGATTATCATCGATTTTCAACTCAAGATCATCTTTGTGAATTCCAACTGAAGTATATTGTAACAGCGTATCTTTTGAAACAGACTCCTCCAGCAATTTTCTGAACTCCCCATCTTTAAGCTGTGACTGGTATTCCAATCGCACTTTCTCATTTCCCTGGCAGATAAAATCGTAATATTTCTGAAAAACCGGGAGCAATGCTTCCAGAAACCCAACCCTTTTATTAAAAATTTTCCCCCCTGTAAAAATCAATTGTTCATTCCAGACCTCCAGACTATCGGCATCAAACTGATGATTGGCTGCAAAGAATTTCAGCAGGTTATTACGTTGAAGTAAAGCCCGGTTATATTTAAGCAGCCAGTCGAGATATTGCCGGTCATACTGTGAGATCACGCTGTCCATAAACCGGCGCCGCTCCTCGCTGCCGCCCTGAATAAGTATCGAATCAGCGGGTGAAATCATTACCAGGGGAACAAGTCCGATATGATCGGATAATCGTTCATATTCTTTCTTATTACGACGGAATATCTTTTTATGGCTAGATTTGAACCCGCAATAAATATCTTCAAGCTCCCCGGAATAATCATATTTTCCTTGAATTACAAAAAAATCTTCAGTATGACGGACATTCTGACTATCAGGAAGATTAAAACAACTCTTACAAAACGAGAGGTAATATAAACAATCGAGCAGATTTGTCTTCCCGACGCCATTATTCCCAATAAAACAATTCAGCTTGGAAGAGAATTGTAAGTCAGCCTGAATGAGGTTCTTATAATTAACAACATTGAGATTTCTGATAAACATCGGCACATTATAAATTTATCTGAGACAAATTTAACCTTTTTATTTGTTGCCACGAAAAAGGACGAATAATACCGTTCCGCAACCACCCGGAAAACTGAATAAATCATTGAATCGGTGATCTGATCAGGTAAAAGAATTTTTATAATTAAAAATGGCTGTGGTTTAGGAAAAACGCTTATTTTTGCATTCGAATTGAAAAAAAGCAAAATAACAGAGATAAGATATTATGACTAAGGAAAAGACACCTAAACCAATTGAGAATTTAGAGGAAGTTGAAAACGCGTTGACCACTGCGGAACGATTTTTTGAAGCAAATTCAAAAATGATCACCATGATCTTTGGAGTTATTGTGGTTATTGCTCTCCTCTTCCTTGCCACCCACAGGTTCTATTCACTTCCGCGGGAGGCAAAAGCCAAAGAGCAAATATTCGCAGCAGAACAATATTTTGAGAAAGACTCTTTTAACATTGCATTAAACGGAGATGGAAACTTTCCGGGGTTTGTTGATATCATTAACGATTACGGAAGGACAACAGCCGGGAAATTAGCAAGGTATTATGCTGGTATTTCAAACTTACATCTTGGGAAATATAAGGAAGCAATCAGCTATCTTGAAGATTTTAAGACTGATGATTTATTGCTTGGTCCGGTTTCTATTGGAGCCACCGGTGATGCATACAGTGAACTTGGAAACAAAGAGAAAGCCGTGAAATTATATATGAAAGCGGCAGAACTTAATCCGAATGCGTTCACATCACCTGTTTACTACCTTAAAGCGGGTAATCTCTATGAATCATTAGGTACCAAAGATAAAGCACTGGAAGCTTATAAAGTTATTAAAGAGAAATATGCAGACAGCGAACAGGGAAGAACTATCGATAAATATATTGCACGACTGACAGCGAACTAGTCATGAAATTTTTTTAAACAATCCTCCTCGTTGACTCGGGGGGGATTTTTTTGATTGTTAAAAATCAATTTCAGACTTTAAGCTTAATTATGATTCAAATGATAATTGACCGGATTGAAAATGCATCACGTTATTATGCCCTTGGGAATGGACTTGCTCAGGCTTTCGAACACATTAAAAATAACGATCTGACAGAAATTGCCCCAGGCAGCTACCCGATAATCAGGGATAAAGTCAGGATGATCGTATTTGATTCAAAACAGACCAATACTGACCGGATTACCATGGAGGGGCACAGGAAAAACATTGATATTCAATACTGGATAAGCGGATCTGAATTAATGGGATATGCTCCACTATTATCTCATAACCTTCTTGAACCTTTTAACGAAGAGAAAGACTGTGGTAATTGCTCAGCAGATGCCTCTTTCACGAGGCTTGAACCGGGAATGTTTGCAATTTATTTTCCAACTGATCTGCATACTGCTGTCATTGATGAGAAGTGCAACTCTACTGTTCGGAAAATTGTGTTTAAAGTTTGTGTTGAATAGTTCATCAACCAATAAACAAATTCAGGATTCGCAATAGATCAGCATATCCGAATTTTTCATTTGATTGAAGCCAATTATTTAAAACGGAATAACCTTTTTTTCTCCAATTCCTCAGATGCTTTTTTTACGGCTTCGCCGAAATTGTCACAGATCAAATCGTATCCGATAATATCTGCCAAACCACATTCGACCAATGTTTCCCTCACCTCAGGACGCACTCCGGAAAGAACAATTGTCACCTTGCGTATTCTGAAATCATGAATCACTTCCCGGAAAGTAAATATTCCTGTCGAGTCAATAAAAGGGACATACCTCATCCTCAAAATCAATACCTTAGAATCACCGGCAATTTCATTCAGTGTCTCTTTATACGACTGAGCTGCCCCAAAAAAGAAAGGACCTGTGATTTCGTATACATCAACTCCTTTGGGTAGAGATGAATAATTCTCAAGAATATCCGTATCTATATTCACCGATTCAATATTACTTAGTTTGGACATCCGTTGCATAAACAGCATCGCAGAGAAAACCATCCCCAACTCGATGGCCATTGTGAGATCAACAAAAACAGTCAGGAAAAAGGCAGTGAGTAAAACCAGAACATCGTATTTCGAACCTTTAAGAATTGCAACAAATGAGCGCCATTCGCTCATGTTATAAGCTACAGTGATCAATATACCTGCCAGACAAGCCATTGGAATAAGCGTAAACCATTTCCCAAATACGAGCAAAATCAATAATAATGTAAACGCATGGACAATTCCGGAGACAGGGGTCCGTGCTCCGTTTTTAATATTCGTTGCGGTTCTGGCTACGGAACCTGTTGCCGGAATCCCTCCAAAAAACGGAGTCAGAATATTGGCAATTCCCTGTGCGACCAATTCAGTATTGGATCTGTGATTACCGCTGGTCATACCATCTGCAACCAATGCTGAACGCAGTGATTCAATTGCTCCGAGCATGGCAATTGTAAAAGCAGGCTGGATAAAATCACGGAGGGAGCCCCATTCAAGATGAGGCAGTCTGAAACTTATGGTATTGGGAATCTCTTTAAATGCCGACTGGATTGTTTGAACCGGTAGTTTGAATAGCAATACCGCCGCTGTCACCAGAATTATTGCCAAAAGAGATCCCGGCATTTTTCGGATCACCTTGCCACTATAAACTGAAATAAGGATAGTGGCCACAGTTATAGCAAGTGCATTATAATTTATTTGGCCAAAATTCGTGAAGTAAGTCACCCATTTCCCGACAAATTCATCCGGAATCCTTGAGATCTGAAGACCGAAGACTTCCTTAATTTCTGCTGAAAAGATGACTAATGCTATTCCGCTGGTAAATCCAACAACCAATGGATGGGGTATAAATTTAATAATTACCCCTAATCTCAAGAGTCCAAATCCAACCAGCATAAAACCAGCCAGAATGGTGGAGATCATTAAACCATCAAAACCGTATTTTTGAAGAATTCCATATACGATTAGAATAAATGTGCCCGTTGGGCCACCTATCTGAAAGCGACTTCCTCCAAAAATTGAAATGACTATTCCTGCAATTACTGCCGTGACAACTCCTTTCTCAGGTGAAACCCCCGAAGCAACGGCAAAAGCTATGGCCAGTGGAAGCATTACTATTCCAACCATTAATCCGGCAAAAAGGTCTTTTTGAAACAGCTTTCGGTTGTATCCCTGTTTCAAAACAACATATAGCTTAGGTTTGAAAATTGAATTCATCGCTGAAAAATTGAAATAGCAAATTTACCTCTTAACACTTTAAATCAATATTAAGTTTTAAGTAAATTTAAATCCTCAGACTCTCTTTTCAAACTGATTCCATAAAAATGAAAGGATATCCTATTTTTGCACCTGCATTCGTATCTGAATCACCAAGAACTTTAAATCATGACCATAATATTGGGTTTAATGCTTGCCGGAATACTAACCGGTCTTTTCCTGAATAATTATCCGGCAATCGTGAAGATTAACGAAAAACTGCTCAGCCTGGCCATTTACGCCCTACTTCTTCTGTTGGGAATAGCGGTCGGATCGAGTGAGAAAATCATTTCCAATATTTACAATCTTGGATTTCAGGCAATAATTATAACACTCGGAGCCATAACCGGAAGTGTGCTGGTTTGCTGGATGATTTATAAGGCTTTTTTCCATTTGAAATGAAGGGGACACTAATCATTCTTGCATTTTTTGCAGTTGGCGTCATGCTTGGTGTATCAGGGGAATTGCCTGCCAACATGATTTCCTCAGACTGGAGTTCCTATGCTTTGTATTTATTAATGTTTCTCGCAGGGGTGGGAATTGGTGCTGACCGTAAATCGTGGCATGTTCTTCGGGCGATGAATCTTAAAATATTCCTGGTTCCTGCCGGGATCATTATTGGTACTTTGGGAGGTGTGACTGTCGTATCAGTGCTTCTCCCCGCACTTCAACTACGGGAAGTACTTGCAGTGGGTGCCGGATTTGGATATTACAGCCTTTCAAGTATATTCATCTCCCGGTTGCATAATGATTCACTTGGAGTTATTGCACTTTTGTCAAATATACTTCGGGAAATACTTACCCTGATCCTGGTCCCTCTATTGGTAAAGTATTTTGGCAAACTCGCCGGAATTGCTTCGGGCGGAGCAACATCGATGGATACAACCTTCCCGGTTATCAGTAAATATTCAGGAAAGGATTATGCGATAATTTCCCTCTTTAGCGGAATTGTGCTGACTATGCTGGTTCCATTACTGGTCACTTTAATTCTGACCATAGGGAAATAAAATTGGATCAAAAAGCGTCAGCTCCAGGATAGAAATATTCATCCGAGGCTTTCTCCTGATTGAAGAGAAAATATTTAATTACTGCTGAGGCGCACAATTTGCCATCATTACCCAAAAGTTCGGTATCGACGATGGCCATTCTGGATCCTGCTTCCCTGATCGTTGCCCTAAGTGAAATCTCTCCGTCACTTATATATACCGGACGACGGTATGAGATCTCCATTGAGGAGGTGACACCCACCGTTTTGCATTGAGTCTGAACAGCCCAGCTGGCTATCTCGTCAAGCAGTGTAGCCTGGATTCCGCCATGCAATATATTCACAAACCCTTCGAGCGATTTACGCGGTATCCATTTGGCAATAACCCCATCTCCATCCTTCCAGAATTCGAGCTGAAGTCCAATGGGATTTTTTGGGGAACATCCAAAACACTGGTAAGAATCTCTGCCCGATTGGGCATATGGATTTATTATCTTTCTCAATTATAAAGCTTTATAAGATTTCGACTAATTCATTTTCAGATAAATACCAAAGATAGCCTATCGGATCAGGATAACCCATTGCTACAAAGTCCCTGAGATACCCGCGAACCTGCGCATGATGGCTTTCTGATTTTTCTCCGGTTTTATAGTCAACCACGATTAATTCTTTCCCTTTGATCATCACACGGTCAGGACGGTGCCGACTCTCTTTGCCACGAAGGATATCCCGTTCGTTTAAGACCTTCCATTCACCGCTGAACCATGACCGGAAAGGCTCTTTGCCCAATACCTCATAGATTAGCTTCTCGTAATCATGGGCAGTTATGGTATCAATTTTACCTTCAGATAATACCTGTTTGAGTGCATTTGAAACATCAGAAAGCGTTGCGATTTTTTCAAATAATTCATGCATAAGTTTTCCGTGTCCGATCCGCTCCGACATTTGGTAATCATACAGATCGAAATATGCATCGCTATGAATCCTGAGTTTCAGCCGGTCACTCCTCCCGGCAAGTATTAGTTGATTAAGTTCATTATTGACAGAAACCTGTGACTGTGCCGAATAAAACACTTTTCTGGGCGTTCCTGTTTCAAAAGTTTTTGTATCCGGATTCCAGAATTCCTTAAGATCGATATATTTTTCACGATCAAGAGAATCAAGCATGGGAAAATTCTCGATAACCCCCTGTATCAATGATGAAATGCTACGGTAAGGATTATTCAGTTTTGGAGAGTAAGGACAAAACACAATCAATGAATTAACCGCTCTGGTAAACGCAACGTATAAAAGGTTTAGGTTGTCCACCGCACTGTAAAGCATTTCGTTGAAATAGGCATCTGAAAATAACGTTTGCTGTAAGCCGGAACCATATCTCACCAACACCAGGTCCATCTCATTAAAAGGCGCCACTTGAGGATGGCACCACAAATAAGGGGCTTTTGTCCCTTGAGGAATTACCTCCCAATCACAAAAGGGTACCATTACGGTATGAAATTCCAACCCCTTTGCTTTGTGGATGGTAAGAATTGAAATAGCATTCTGGCCTTCTGACAGCGTTATGGACTTTCCGTTTCCGGTGGTTTTCCACCAATCAAGAAACCCCGCAATACCCCCTGCCTCATCTTTGCCATATTGAAGGACCAAATCCAGAAAAGCTTCGAGGTAAACCAACTCCCCTTTTATCATATTCAATCCAAAATCGCTGGCAATACGGCTTGCAAGTTCAAACAATGGCAGGCTTAGAAAGGATGTTTCAAAAGCTTCATTATCTGAAGTTCTGATCCAAGGCTTGAATATTTCAGGAACTTCTAGATTTGCCTCAAACCACGTATGAAACTGATCGCTTTGTGCAGGAGGAACCTCAACCTTAGAAATTAACGGATGCAAGTAAGTAAAATAGCCATAAATCAGATCAGCCTTTACAATATTGTTATTCCCAGAGCTAAAGAGGGTGAAGAAATTAAGGATAAATCTGACCACTGGTGACTGACCGATGATTAGTGAATCGCTGGATATCACATCGTAACAATAGATGCTATTCGGATTGGAGGTTTTCCGCTCAAGCAGCGACCTGGCGACCAATGAACCTTCGGTTTTGCTCCGTACCAGAATAGCGATATCCTCCGGACGGACTCCATTATCCTGAGCTAATTCCAAATGGACGATCAGCGCCTCAATAGCCTGATCACGGTAATCACCCTTTTTGCGGGAATCATCAGACTCCAAAAATTGCACCTTAACATATCCTTCAGCCTGAACTTTTCCCGAAGTTTTCTGATAATGATCGCTGTAAGCACGTTCAATGATCCCCTTCATCCCGGGAAGTTCATCAAAAGAATGGCCAGATCCGGTGAGACTGGACTCAAAATCGGCATTCAATAACCTTGACGACTCCCTGAACAGGATGTTATTGAAGTCGATTACTTTCTTGGCACTTCGCCAATTGGTGTCCAATGGAATAACCAAACTGCCGAATGGAGCAAGATCCTTTTCAACTTGGGTGGCCAGCAGATTCCAATCCCCATTGCGCCACCGGTAAATCGACTGCTTAACATCGCCCACGATGATATTCCGATTACCTTCAGCCAGCGAATTATCAATCAATGGCTTGAAATTATACCATTGCAACCGCGAAGTATCCTGGAATTCATCAAGCATAAAATTCCGGTAGACAGATCCCATCTTTTCATAAACAAACGGGGAGTCACTTCCGGAGATTACTTTACGCAGGAGTTGGGTGGTATCATTTAATAAAACAAGATTTTTCTCCCGCGATACTTCCTGAACTTTCATCGCAATATCGGTTAGAAGTCCAAAGGAGAAAAGATTTGCAAGAATTGCTTTGGCTGTATTTGCAACAATCCCTTCTGTTTTCATCAACTCAATGGAATTGCCCAATAGCCTGTTAAGTCCATTGTCGTATATGGCGTTAATACGTTGCTTCAATTCATGGGAATCTGAAACTTTATACCAGGAATCCGGATTATCAAAGGCTTCGGTTGTACGTGAACCGGGAAGCGCGAGAACCCCATCGGCGAGTTTGTTAAAGTGGTTGGCGAATGAGGATTTCCCATATTTAAACTGCTCAGTGGTCAACCCCTCTTCCGCAATCAGGACAAGTCCCTGTTTACCGATTGCTATCAACCTTTGCTCATAATTACCAAGTATTTCTCTCAATTGATGACCATATCGGGTAAGGTAACCTTTATCCGCAAGTTTTTCTAATAACGGCTTACTAAACAGCTTAAATTCCTCTTTGAACAACTCTTTGCCTCGTCCTGTCAGATCTTCCCTGAAATTCCAGTTTCTCCCCTCCCTGAGATTTTCATCCGCATATTCGAGCATCCAGCTGCGCAGAGCGGCATTGGTATCAATCTCCAGGAAAAGTCGATCGACAGCCTCTTCAAGGACTAACTGTGCATCAAGTTCAGTCCGATATGATGCATTAAGTCGCATCTCACGCGAAAAAGCCCTGATTATCCGCTGGAAAAAGCTGTCAATGGTGCTAACTGAGAACCGCGAGTAATCGTGAAGGATTAATTTCAATATTTTTCCGGCAGTTTTGCGTATCTGCTCCTCAGACTGCAAAAACTCCCCTTTAAGGTACTCCAGGTGCCCCGAGGGTTTTCCTGAAGCAAGCGATGACAGATCTTTCAGAATACGGTCTTTCATCTCTGCAGTTGCCTTGTTTGTAAAGGTAACAGCAAGAATATTTTTATAAGCAGCAGGACGTTGGAAAACCATTTTAAGGTACTCACGTACAATCCGGAATGTTTTTCCGGAACCCGCAGAGGCTTTATAGATTTCGAGGGAGGGCACTTAAAAATAATGAAATAATGAAATAATGAAATAATGAAATAATGAAATAATGAAATAATGAATTGAAAATCAATTCATTATTTTATCAATTTAAACCTAATCCGTAAAATCCCGTTTTCGTTGGAGGTGGAAATTAATTGGAACAAACCGATTTCTGAGGTATTGCCAACATGCGGCCCGATGCAGGGACATGCATCGTAATCACCCACAGTGACAATACGGACTTCATCCCCGGAATCTTCGGGCAATCTGCTAAGGTTGAATTTCTCAGAAGCAACTTCCAGGGCCAGGAAATGTTCTTTAACCTCAAGATTCTGGCCGATCACCTTATTCACCTGTTTAACCAGAGAAATTTCTTCATCACTGTCGAGCGGACGGCTGAAATGGTAATCACATTTCGACTTTTTCTTCTCGATATGGCTCGAGAAGGATCGTTCGCAACCAAACATTCTTACCATGGTCTGATTCAGAATATGTTCTGCTGTATGCATTTGCGGATCGTAACTCTTCATAGCTAACTGAGATTTTTGTTAAAAGTAGAAAATTAACTGCACAATCAAACAAACAAAACCGGAACCTGATGCAACAAAAATAGGTTAACTTCGTCCTTTACACAGAAATCAGATCAATTGGGAAAGAAGTTTATCAATATTCATCAGGATTTGCTTGATCGTTGCCTTCTTGGTGACCAAAGTGCACAGTTTGAGATCTACCGGCTCTATTACAAGTCGATGTACAACTCAAGCCTGAGGATTGTGGGTATACCCGAAGAGGCTGAAGATATCATGCAGGAGTCGTTTTTGGCTGCGTTTCTCAAACTAAAGTACTACAGCGTAGAGGTGAGCTTCGGGGCCTGGCTGAAGAAGATCGTGATTAATCGTTCATTGGATGAACTAAGAAAAAGGAAGGTTCTGTTTGAGGAACTTCATGCGGAGCTTCCCGTTGAAGATGAACTGTATTCAGATGCTGATGCAGTTACCGTCGAAGAGATAAAATCGGCCATTAACTTATTATCTGACGGTTACAGAACTATTTTATCACTGATTCTTCTCGAAGGCTATGATCATGAGGAGGTGAGTGAAATCCTGGGGATCAAAAATGTCACTTCGAGAACTCAATACTCCCGGGCACGTCAAAAACTCAGGGAGATCCTGGAAGAGAACAGAAAAAAGCAAATGAAGGAGGGTATCTATGGATATATTGGATAAAAAAATAATTGAAAGACGCCACGAGTTTGAAGAGGAACCGAATGAGGGCCATTTTGACCGTTTCGGGGAGAAACTCCGGATGCAGAAAGCAAAATCAAAAGCTCCGATGATCTCTGCTTTTTTAAAGGTTGCCGCAGTTTTGATCATTGTCCTGCTGTCTGCCAATCTTGTGGCCTATTTCACGAATCCAAAGAGCGATCCGAAAGGGGGACTGGTCATAAAAAGTGATTTAAAAGAGGCCTCATTTTATTATACCAGTAAGATCAATACTGGAATTCGTGACCTGGAAAAAATGGCCGGAGAGGGAATTGGATCCCCCAAGGAGATCGTCCAGATCAAACATGAACTTTCTGAAATGGATAGCCTGTTTGTCAATCTCCAGCAGGAGTACAGGGCCAATCCCAATGATGAACGGATCATCAATGCGATGATCGAATATTATCAAACCAAGCTCGATATCGTGAATACTATAAAAACAGATTTGGAAAACGTAAAAAACTTAAAAAGTAAAAAACATGAAAACCATGAAATTTAGTTTCTTATTCATACTGACAATCCTGTTGTCATTGAATGTGATTGGAGCGAGAATCTCCAAGCGGGTGTACAAAAATTATCCTGCAGACAAGGTTCAAAAGCTCGATATTAACAATAAATACGGGAACATCTACATTGAGAACAACCGTACCGATTCAGTAATCGTTTCGGCCGACATCTGGGTGGAGGGAAGCTCTGAAAAGGCACATCATTTACTGGACAACATCAATGTCAACGTGAACCTCAGCGGATCCACCGTTGTGGCGGTTACCAGCATTGAAAACATGAACAATGGAAATAACGAGTTCAGTATCGATTACCACATCTCAATTCCTGCAGATCGGGAATTAGCTGTTATCCAGAAATATGGTACAGTTAATATGAAAGATCTGACCGGAAAAGGAAATTTTGAAATCAAATACGGTGAGCTTAACGGACAAAAGCTGCTTTCGCCGAATCTTTCGTTAGATGTGGCTTACAGTAAAGTCAATATTGAGGCCGTCAAAGACCTTTCACTGGTTTTGCGTTATTCAAAAATCAAACTAGACAAGGGGAATAACCTGAAATTTGAAACCCGCTATTCGGGAATGAGTATTGAACAATGCAATCAGCTTGATGCCGACTCTAAATATGACAATTACGCAATAGAGAACATCAATACACTGATTATAAATTCTATGTATACCGGAATCTCTGTCGATAAGCTGATTACAAAACTCAACCTGGTCAATGGTTACGGCGGCGTTACGGTGAAAAGAATTCCTTCCGGCTTTGAAAATATTACCATTGAAAACAAGTATGCAGGGATAAAGCTGGGAATTGCTTCCGATGCCAGCTATCGCCTGGATGGAAAAGTCCGATACAGCAACATTGAGCATCCAGAAGGTAAACTCAACAAATCGCGCGAGAATAACAGCTATGAAGTGAATGGAACTATTGGTAATTCTGAAAATTCCAAATCTTCGGTGAGGATCGAAAGTAGCTACGGAAATGTCAATTTAATTCCGTGATCAGTTATCGCAATGAATTTCTAACGAATATAGAAAAAAAGGCCGGAAAAGTACCGGTCTTTTTGAATTACAAATTCACACCATCATTAAAACCTGACTTAAATTTACCCGGTATTGAAAAAATTTAAGAAAATATTGTCAATTAATGAGTAGTTCTTAAATTTGGAAAAAAATGATTCAGATGAAGATTTGGACGAAATTTATTGCTTTGTTGATAGTTGGGTTTTCATCCCTTTTTGCAATGTCGCAGGAAAAGCCTTTTCTGATTAAGGTGACCCTGGATGGGTTAAAAGACACCAATATCTACCTGGCCAATTACTACGGGAATAAAATACTTCGGGTCGATTCTGCCCGGTTGGATAAATCCGGAAGTGCAATCTTTCAAAACAAGGAGAAACGCATCTCCGGACTCTATGTAATCTATCTGAATAAAGACAATTACTTTGATTTTCTGGTAGGCTCTGATCAGCAATTTTCGATCCGCACCTCATTTACTCCTCAGGCCAAAAGGGTATTTAAGGGAGCTTTTGAAACGGAAGTTTTTCAACAATATCAGGAGTTCCTTTCTGTTCAGCGCAGCAAGCAACAAAAACTGCAAAAAGAGGTCGAAGTCCATAAAAACAATAAAGATTCTGTCAAAATCATCAATATTGAAATAGACAAGCTGAATAATGAAATGGAGAATTACTGGGAAAGTACATCAGCAAAGTATCCCGGAACCTTTTTTGCCGATTTTCTCCGTTCCATGATCTATGCCCGGCCTCCGGAGTTTGTGGCTCCATCGGATGCCAAAAACCCCGATTCTCTGAAATGGGTCAGCAATTATAATTTTATCAAAGATCATTACTGGGATAATTTCAATTTTGCACAGCCTGGACTGATCAGAACACCATTGATTGAAGGGCGGTTAGATAACTATTTCAAAAATACCCTGCTTCAGATACCTGATTCATTGATCAAACCGACCTTTGCCCTGATTGACAAAGCCAAAGTCAATGAGGAGATGTTCCATTACATCTCTTTGCAAAGGCTTAATGCAGCCTTAACCTCTGAAGTGATGGGAATGGACAAACTTTTTATTGCCATAGCCGAGCACTATTTCCTCAACGGGAACGGGGCCTGGCTTGATACCACTGCATTGAACAAACTTAAAGATAAAGTGAGGGTGACTAAACCTAATCTGATCGGAAATCTGGCACCTGAATTAAAACTTCCCGATTCAGAAGGAAATTATTACAGCCTGCGCCAGATGAACTCAAAATATACCGTTCTTCTGTTTTGGGAACCCAATTGCAGCCATTGCAAGAAGGCTGTGCCCCAAATTTACAAAGATCTATACCTTCCTTTAAAGGATAGAGGGGTTGATATTTTTGCGGTGTGTACCCAGAATAAAAAGGACGACTGGCTCAAAGCGATCATTGACTACAAGATACTCGACTGGACCAATGTCTGGGATCCCTCGGTTACCTCCAACTTCAGGTCACTTTACGATGTTTACAGTACACCGATCATATACATCCTTGACCCGACAAAGCACATTATTGCCAAACGGCTGGATGTGGAGTCATCGGTAAAGTTCTTAAATCATATGCTGGAGAAGAAGTAGAAATAAATTGAAACAGGTAGAAATAGATAGAAATATATCTTTATTCCATATCGGATAAGTGTTTCTTCAGTAGTTTCCAGTTTGATTCACCCAGGATGGGCGTTTTTATGATCTTCCGGTTCCTAAAGCTTTTTATAATTTTACCGGCCCGATCCTTTGAATCGGGATGGTTACTGATCCATTGGAGTTGAGTTGGAAGGTTTTTATCCTTATCTGATAGCCGGTAAAGAAAATTGGCAAAAGGCTCCGGATCAATTTCTGCATTCATTAAATATTCAACAGCCGTCATATCCGCTTCGCTTTCCAGTTTGCGGTCATAGGCAGAAGATGAAAGTTGTTTAAGCGCTTCCCGGATTGTCCCTGAACTGCCATTTCCGGCCGAAGCTGAAATCAGTATTGAAAGTCCGAATTCCTTGACCAGCTTATTCATGATATGCTTTTTCTGCAAATGCGCCAGCTCGTGGCATAAAACACCCGCGAGCTCAGACTCATTCTCACATTCATTCACCAAACCCGAAAAGACAACAAGATGATTATCGGGAAGCGAAAAAGCATTTATATCCTCTTTATGTAGCAGGTGAAATTTTATGGTTGCCCGATCGATCTTATTTTTAGAACAGATTTGGTCAAGAATTGAATCTAAGGGGAGCAAAATCGCAGGGGTATTAATCTCCTTTTCGGAACTTTTCATCATGTTCCAGAACATCTCACCAATCTTGACTTCCGTATTTTGGGTTGCTTTTTCAACTCTAAAGACGGACATCCAATTTATTTTTGACATCAGCAGCCAAAGCGCACCAATACAAAATACCAGGACTAGCAGTTCAACTAACAATTTTCTCATATTGACCTGAATATTAGATTTGTAAGCTCTCCAAAAAACCACCATTCCACATGTTTTCCTTTCCTGGTGGCAATCGCTGTATAAATGGTTCCGACAAATTCAGTCAGGTTTAGGATGAATACAGTAAGAAAATAGGCGATATAATTGGAACTGATTTGCTTATCACCAAAAATAATTGAGACGGTCCACCAGAATCCAAAGCTATTCAAAGGCAGGATAAAGAGTTGGGAAAGCAGCGCCTGGGTACAATGCCATTTAACGAAGCCTGTACCCTTGCGATTGGCGACAAAAAAAACGGATGTTGCTATCAGGTTGATAATTGGCAGGGGAAATCCTCCCATGATGGCAATCAGAGACATCAAATAGCTGTTGGATGCTTTCTCACATTCATGCTCATCCGGTAAATACTGAAATTCTTTCACTGAAATCATAACCCTTTCATGATATTCCAAATCCAATTCAACAAAACCAATCCAATGAATAGCAGCATAATCCATTTACGTCTTAAAAACTGTTCGGACTTTATATAAAGACGGTAAAGTGATTGCCTGCTTGCAAGGAGGTCATACAAAATCCAAACCGGTGAAATCACCATGATCCCCATCAGGATTAATCCAAAAGGATTCCAGATTAATGCTCCAATAAGGTCCCCGTGGAGAAGTGTTAAAACTGATCTCGTTGATCCACAGGATGGACAGGGAATGCCGGTTATCTGCTTGAACAGGCAAATCCCCGGGTCATCCTCATGAGTAACACTGCGGGTATAGGTGATAAAAAGCCATACATATCCCAGGAGACAAGCCGTTGACAAAAGTACATACAACCTGTTTCTGGTCATTCGAACTTAGTAAAGGTAAGGTTGGATCTTTTCCATATTTTTCTGGCGGGTTGCACCCATGATCAAAAACCAATCAACCAGGGTCCAAATACCCAATCCACCACAAGTGAGTAATTTTCCAATTCCTAAACCGGTATCTCCAATGATGAAACGGTCGACTCCAAAATGTCCCACCAAAATTGAAATCACCAGACTAATGGTAGGATCTTTTAGTTGTATAGTTGAGATCATTGCCCATTTTGAATCATCAAGGGCCAACAGCCGCTCTCTGACACCCTGAATCTGATAACTTTCAAAATACTTTGCATTCGTCATAATAAACATGTCGACCTTTTGTGCTTCCATCTTTTTTCACTTGTTTTTGTTGACCTACTCGTTTGGCTTTTCGGTGACGCCCCGTTTTTTAAAGTGGTTACTGAACTCCACTATTTATTATTAGATTATTGGTTAAAGATTGAACTGAACTCTTGCTTAACAAAATTATCAAATAAATTTAGATGGAAAGAGGAATCTGCAATCTATTTTTCAATTGACAAAAATCTTTTGATAATTACAGAATTTTTGATTTGAAAGACAATTATCCTTTTTTTCAGGCGGTTAACATGGGTCTGTCTCCTTTTAAGATTAAAGGGAATTTCCACTGAATAGCTATTACTTGAAGAATTTATCTTCCTTCCATTTTTTGGGATTATTAATGATATAATTGGAAATTCGTTGAAACGGTTGTTCATCCTGGATGATATGTTCATAATATGATCGTTGACAGGCAAATATAATCGTGTTAGGGACAGGTCGCGACTTGTCCCTAACACGATTATATTCCAATAAATGAATTTGTTTCAAAACAGTGGTTTTATAGGCGCCCATCAATTCGGATAATGGTTTTATTTTTTGGGGATGCTGTGTATGGTCAATTTCGATAATCCCATGGATATGATTTTATTCAAATATGATTGGTTTATATTTTTCAAATTCATGAAATG